>CABZCZ010000005.1 GCA_902524385.1 uncultured Alphaproteobacteria bacterium | reverse complement strand
TGCCTGAAAAGGAGGTAATTAAAATGAAATCATTTGTGACAAACAAAGGAACGAAACTTACAAAAACTGCTAAGTTTAAAATAAGAAAAGTTTTAGAGAAAGATAAGGAAAGGGTTTTTGAAATTATTCTATAATTAACAATTCCCAGAGAATAATGAAAGTTTACTTGCATCTATTCCTAATAATGTAAATGCGTCTTTCCACTTATTATTGACTTTTTCGTCAAAAATAAAATCACTATCTGCTTTCAATGTCATCCAACTATTTGACGCTAATTCTTTTTCAATTTGTCCTGGACCCCATCCTGCGTATCCGAGAGCCAATATACTATTTTTTGGGCCATTACCTCTATAAAGATCTTCAAAAAATTCTGAAGTACTAGTTAAAGCAACCCCTTTATCTATTGTTAAAGTTTCTTTTTGAATTACCTCATCAGAGTGTAAAACAAATCCTCTCCCACTTTCAACAGGACCACCATAACGAATATAAAGCTTTTTATCTTCTAATGGCTTGTCTATACCCAATTGTTCAAGTAAATCAGGGTAAAGGTCATAATCAATTTTCTTGTTAATTATTATACCCATAGCCCCATCTTTGGAGTGAGCGCACATATATATAACTGTTTTTTCAAATCTGTCATCTTCTAATGAAGGCATTGAAATTAAGAACTGACCAGTTAAATTCATATAGTATATATTCGCGTTAATTTATAATTTTCAATATTGTATTGATTTATTTTATATGGACAAGGTAATAAAAGTTAAAAATCTACTAAAAACTGCAATAATATTTGCACTTGGGCTTTTTAGCACAGCTGGATACTCTTTATCTTCAGATTGGGCAATTAGTGAAAAATCTAAAGTAAGATTAATTTCACCAATGACCGCAACAAATAATAATAACCAATTAATCTTAGCATTAGAATATGAACTAGAAGAGGAATGGAAAACATATTGGAAATCTCCAGGAGGGGGAGGTTTTCCTCAAAAAATTATATGGAATAATTCCTCTAATGTAAAAGATATTAAAATATTATGGCCGGAGCCAATAGAATTTGAAATACTTGGTTTAAAATCAATTGGATACAAAGATAAAGTTACCTTTCCTTTGATTGTAGATATTGAAGACAATAAAAAACAAACAAATTTAAATTTAAATATTAACTATTTAGTTTGTAGAGATGTTTGTATTCCAGGTAATGCGGATATATTTTTAAACTTACCATCTGGAGATGCGGCTTACACAGATTATTATTTTGAAATTGAAAAAGTTTTATCTACAACTTTAAACAATAATATTGATTTTACACCTATTTCTAATTTCTCATTTAAGGCTGTTGAAAATAATAATAACGTTACTTTTGATATAGAGATATCAACCAGTTCTTTTTTTGACGATCCAAAAATTTTTATTCACACACCATTTGGATTGCCAGTTGTAGAACCAATAAATAACTACTCCTTTGATTTTCAAAAATTGAAAACCTCTTTTAATTTTAGCACAGATCAATTTAATAAAAAAAAGTTTCCAATAGAAATATTTTTTTACGATAATAACCACAGTTTTAAAGTTGAAAAAAATGTTGAAATTGAAAATGTAGATAAAAATATTTCTATAAACACCAGTCTTGTATACTTACTCTTACTTTCACTATTAGGTGGGTTTATCTTAAATCTTATGCCATGCGTATTTCCTGTATTATCTCTAAAATTATTATCTGTTATTAATACTGAAGATAAAAAGATAAAAAGTAGTTTTTTTATAACTGTATTTGGTATTATTACTTCTTTTCTAATACTAGGTACTTTTTTTGCTATTTTGAAACAAATTAATATTTCAATATCTTGGGGTATGCAATTTCAAGAACCTTACTTTTTGATGTTCATTATGATTATTATATCTATGTTCTTCTTAAATACACTTGGTCTCTTTCAAATAAATTTACCAAGTTTTTTATATTCAACAAAATTTTTAAATTCAGGAAATAATTTTTATACAAAAAATTTTTTTAATGGTTTTTTTGCTACACTACTAGCGACACCTTGTTCAGCACCCTATTTGGGAACGGCTGTAACAGCTGCATTTACTCAATCAACAACTTATCTATTTTTAATCTTTTTTTTCATGGGTATAGGAATGAGTTTACCTTATTTAGTTATAGCTTTCTTTCCAAGTCTAATTTCCTTCTTACCCCGATCTGGAAAATGGATGATT
This sequence comes from uncultured Alphaproteobacteria bacterium, assembly GCA_902524385.1. Classification (GTDB taxonomy): domain Bacteria; phylum Pseudomonadota; class Alphaproteobacteria; order HIMB59; genus CACPNW01. Next base: position 86,542 of record CABZCZ010000005.1, on the reverse strand, counting down.
TACTTTAAATATTTTTTATCTATTTTACTGTTAATAACAATAATTTGGTTATTAAGTATCCTTAACAATTATTTTAACTATTATTTTATAGTTACGTTTACTAGTTTATTAATCTTAATATCAGCAATTTTAAAATTTAGAATTTATCAATTACCATTAATCATTTCTTTAACAATTATTTTCTTTTTAACTCCACTATTAAATTCTTTTCAAAAAATTAATGAAGAAAATTATAAAAATAATAACTGGTTAGATTTTAATGCAAAAAGTATTCCTGAAATAATATTTAATAATGAAGTTGTTTTTTTAGATATAACTGCTGACTGGTGCATTACCTGTAAGTTTAATAAAATTAATGTTTTAAATTCAGAAAGAGTTTCAGAATTTTTTGATAAACAAGAAGTGATATTAATAAAAGCTGATTGGACACAACCAAATGAAAAAATAACTAAATTTTTAAAAAAATATAATAAATTCGGTATACCCTTTAATGCATTTTACTCGTCAAAATTTCCAGAAGGTATAGTAATGAATGAAATATTAACTGAAAAACAAATATTTGAAACTTATAATAAAGTTAAATGAAAAATACGATTATTGATGATTTTAAAGTACCTATAATTAAAAAAGGTATATCAACAGTGTCTTCATTAAAAAAAGAATTTGTTAATAAAAAAATAATTCTATTTGGTGTTCCTGGAGCATTTACTCCAACTTGTTCTGAGAAGCATCTTCCAGGATATATAAAATTATATAATTCATTTATAAATAAAAAAATTGATGACATTTATTGTCTATCAGTAAATGATGAACATGTAATGAAGTCCTGGCTAATTAGTTATACAGATGGTGAAATAATTAATGGTATAGCTGATGGGAATGCTGAAATTACAAAGCACTTTGATTTGATATCTAATAAGACTAAAAATTTTATGGGTTTTAGATGTCGAAGATTTGCTATGATAATTGAGAACAATGTAATTACTAATAAATTTATTGAAAATGATGGTGAATACAAAGTTAGCTCAGCAGAATACGTTCTAAAAAGAGTTTAATTAATGAAATAAATTCAGAAATCAAATTTAATACTTTAAATTTAAATTTTAAAATAAAGCTTAAGTAAAAGCATATAAAAAAATTCTTTTATAAAAATTTTTAAAAAAAATATAAGAATTATTTTAAATTTTCTTCAATTCTAACTAGTTCGTTCCATTTAGATGTTCTCTCACTTCTTGAGAAAGATCCAACCTTAATCATATCAACATCCCAAGCAACAGCAAAGTGACTCAAAAAAACATCTTCTGTATCCCCTGATCTTGCTGAAAGAATCGTTTTAATATTATGCTTTTTAGCCAATTCAATTGTTTCTAAAGCTTCGGAAACTGAACCGCATTGATTAATCTTAATAATAATACCATCAATGCAATTTCTTTTAATAGCTTTATTTAAAAGCTTTGAACTAGAGCAAGTTAAATCATCACCAATTATTTGAACTGATCCATAGTTTTTAACCTTTAATGAAGAAAATGACTCAAAATCTTCATCATGAAAAGGATCTTCTATTAAACTCACATTAAATTCTTTTATTAATTTTCCAAAGATATTGCTTAATTCATTTTTACTTATAAATTTATTATATAAATTATAAGTACCTTCACTATATAAATTAGAAGCTGCTACATCTATTGAAATACCTAAATCTTTACCAGGAGTTAATTTATTTTTTAAAATACTTTCATTAATAATTTCACATATATCAAATTGATTTATATTATTCGGAAAAAAACCTCCTTCATCACAATACCCAAAAAAATTGTTATTTTTAATTAAAGTAGCTTTTGTATGGTTTAATATTTGATAAACATTATGCAAAAACTCTTCATAATTAAAATTATCTATTGGATAGATTAGAAAATCCTGAAAACTATTTTGATTTCCAGAATGTGCCCCACCTCCAAAAATTTGGATTTCAGGATTAGGTATCTTTAGTTTTTTTGATTTAGCATGAAAGTCAAAAGCCGGAACATTATTTAAATTTGAAGCGCATAGATAATTCGCAATTGATAGAGATGTGCTAACATTACCTCCAATTAATTTTTTTTGATCTGAACCATCAAAATCCTTAAGTATTTTATCAAATTTAGATTGATCTTCACAAGACGTACCAACTATTAATTTGCTAATCTTATTCTTAATTAAATCCAATCCTTTTTTAATATCTTTTCCGTTGTATCTATCATCATTGTCTCTAACTTCTAAAGCTTCATTATTCCCAGTAGAAGCTCCTGATGGACAAATTGCTCGACCAGATGCGCCACTTTTTGTAATTACTTCTACTTCTATTGTAGGATTCCCTCTAGAGTCATATACTCTTCTGCATAAAACTTTTTCAATTATAGAACTATCTTTCATTAATTACTTTTATAACATCATTTAAACTATTAATTTTACTATCTAATAATAAGAATGATTTTTTTCTAATAATATTTTTAATTTTTTCTTTATTAATATATTCAACTGGGGATTTGCCATCTACTCTTGAAAGTAGCATTATAGGTGTCATTTTAATAATTCTATCAATATATGAATTAAAATTTTTTATGCTCAGATTACTCAAATATTCTTTGTAGAAGGAAACATATAATTTGATAAATTCTTGTGATTTATCTTTGAAGAAAATACTTTTTATTAATAAGTGATTTGTAAAAAAAACTAAGTCAAAAACTGGATCTCCAAAATTACAACATTCTGCATCTAAATATATAATTTTGTTTTTACCAACTAATATATTTTTTGGACTAAAATCTCCATGAACCAATGTATTTGAATGTTTGATATAATTTTCATTTATTTTTTTAATGTACTCTTTATATTTAGGATAAACTCTTCCTACTTCATTGAAGTATGGATCTAATCTCAAATCATAAAAATTTTTATAATTACTTTCGAATGTTTTCTTTGTTTTATAATTACTACTGTTAGAGTGAATTTTATAAAGATGTTTACTAATTGACCTTATAGTATTTATATTTATTATTTTATTAAAATATAGTTGTTTAAGTGTTTTATATTGAGAAGTTTCAAGATACTCCATAACAATATATTTTTTTTTATTATTAAATTCATACGTATTGGGAATATTTCTTTTTAAAATATTTTGACAATGTTTAAGCCATAAATATTCAAACTTTATTCGATTAGTATTAGCAATCCATTTTTTTTTAACTAAGAGTCTTTTTAGTGATCTTTTAATACAGTAATTATTTTTATTTGTTTTAACATGATATACCTCTGATGATACTCCTCCTTTGAGTTTTTTATATTGAATTATTTTTTCTTGATTAATTGTATCTAGCCAAATGGCTTTATGCATTTTAATTTTTTCTTTTTTGAATTAAAGCATAAATTGTTACAGCAATGGTAATCATCAACCCATTAATAAATTGTACATAAAATCCTGACAGACCTAAAGCAACTATTCCTGATTCAAGAGAGCCTATTATTAATACTCCAATGAATGTTCCATAAACTGTACCTTTTCCTCCAAAAACAGAAGTACCTCCAACAAAAACTGCAGCTAGTGTAGTTAGCATTAATCCTGAACCTTGTGTGGGCCAGAAATAAAGCATTTCATACATTGTGAAGATCCCAGCAAGTGCTGAAAAGAAACCAAGTTGTACGAATGCTATAATTTTAACTCGATCAACATCAATGCCCATCATTTGAGCACTAGCTTTATTATCTCCAACAAAATGGATGTGGTTACCAAACTTGTGATATCGATAAACCCATTGCATTAATCCGGTCAATACAACAAACCAAATAAATTGGGCTGGTATAAGATTAAATAACTTATCTACAAATATCATATGATGCCATGTTCCGTCGGCTTCATCAACAATTGCTATACCACTTCCTTGAGAAATTACATTTACTAAACCTCTCCAGAAAAAGAGTGTTCCGATAGTAGCTACAATAGAAGGTATGCCAATTTTAGTTACTAATAGACCATTTATTAATCCAGCAAACATTCCAAGAGCAGTTGCTAAAGCAAATGATATAAAAAAATTTCCATCTGTGGAAGTTAAAAGCATACCAAAAGTTAAAGAGGTGATACCAACAATAGATGGAAATGATAAATCAATTTCACCCAGGGTTACGACAAAAGTTGCAGAAATAGCAATAATGCCAAAGAAAGGCATTGATTGCATGAATGCCCTATAAATTGGAAATCTGGTAAAGACGTGAGTAGCACCAAAAAAATATATTAGAAAAAGTACAATAGCTATTATAGTTATGCTTATCTCTAATCGATGTGTTTTTACAAAATAACTATTAAGAATACTACTCATTATATATCAACTTTAATTTTTCCTGATTCATGTAATTGTATCATTTTTTGAACTAACTCTTCTCTTGAAATTTGATCTTTTAAGAACTCACCAACAACTTCACCTCTATCTAAAATTATAAATCTATCAGCTGCTCCATAAACATGGATAATATTATGATCGATAAATATAGCTGATTTATTCTCATTTTTTAATCCTTTAACAAAATTTAAAACCTTTTCAGTTTCTTGAATAGATAAACCCATGGTTGGTTCATCTAAAACAATTAAATCTGAATTAAAATATAGGGATCTACCAAATGCAACCCCTTGTTTTTCACCACCTGATAAACCCATTACTTGAGAGTCAACAGTTATGGCCTTTGATGTAAAACCAATATAATCTCTTAAAATTCTTTCCGCTTCTTTTCTTTGCTCTCTGATTTTTAAAAATCCAAATGAATTAGTTATTTCCCTTCCGGCAAAAATATTTCTATAGAGTTCTTGTTGATCACACAATGCTCTCTCTTGATACACAGCTTCAATACCCATTTTTCTAGATTGAGAAACAGATTTTATTTGAACTTCATTTTCTTTAAAAAAAATTCTTCCAGAGTTTGGTCTATGAACTCCAGTAATTACTTTTATAAGTGTTGATTTTCCTGCTCCATTATCACCAATTAATGCAACAACTTCTCCCTTATTTATAGTAATATTTATATCCTTTAAGACTTTTACATTGCCAAAGTCTTTATAAATATTTTCTAATTTTAAAAGTTGTTCAGACATAAAACTATGCAAGCCTGCCTAAGGGCAGGCTTGAGTAAATTGGTTTATCTTATTTGAACTGCCGCTAGTGGAGCAATTGCTTCAACATTATCTGCTGTTACAAATGCAGCACCAGTATCCATAGCAAGTCCTGCCATTCCATATTTTGTGCTTAAGAAAAGCTGAACGATAGGAATGTATCCTTGAATAAATGGTTGCTGATCAATTACTACATCAATGTATCCAGAATTAATTCCATCAACAATCGGAGCCGATAAATCAAATCCTGCACCACATACTTCTTCAGTACCGTGACCTGCAGCCTTCATATATGTTGGTAAGCTTGCAGTTAATCCACCATGATCAGTAATAGCCATTTTAATGTCAGGGTTTGCACTGTACGTTGATACATACATTGGTGTGCCCTGAGATGCATCTGAGTTAACATTATCAGGTATTTCTTGATAAACAACTTCAACACCCATGTCTTCAACTCCTGCTATTGCACCTTTAGTTCTTTCACCTCTATTAGGCATACTTGCAAGACCCCAAATAAATGCTTTATCCCCAGCTTGCAATCCACAAACCTCAACTGCTTTTTTACCTAAGTTATAACCAGCTGTAAATAGATCAGCACCTGCATATCCAAAACCTGTTGTTTTGAATTCTGCTTCTAAATCAGGAAGAGGAGTGTTCATTGTAGTAATAACAATTCCCATTTCTCTAGCTTCTTTAATTATAGGTCTCATAGCTTCATCACCTGGAAAACCATAGATTGCAATTCCATCAGGTTGTAAAGCAACTGCTTCTTTAAACTGCTTAATCATAATTTCTGAATTCCACTGTGACCAGTAATAGTCTACTTCGCAACCAGTGTGTTCTGCGGCAGCAACTGCACCGTTGTAAACTATTGTTCCAAATGGACCACCTTCAGGACCACCTGGAAAAAATATAAATTTTTTATCACAACTATAATCATTTTTTGCTATTGCTGCAGTAGATGCAAAAGCAAAGAAAAAAGTTATGATAGCTAGTATTTTTTTCATAATTCCTCCAAATAATTTATGAATCAATTTATAAGTATATAAATCAATATTACAATTAATTTAAATTATTAAAGATCTTATTACAATTCAAATTCCAACCACCTCTGATAGTTAAAAAAGTCGCACTTATTTGATAAATTAAAGCAAATTTTATATTTATATGGTTAAAAAAAAGTGTTAATTTTCGATTATGGAAGTAGATTTAGGCAAATGGTATAGAGCAAATATAGATAAAAAAGCATTTAAACAATTATGCAAAAAATCTGATTGGCAGGGTTTTAAGCATATGATTATTTATTTTTCCTCTCTAGTTCTTTTTGGATATCTTGCATATGTCACATGGGGCACTTGGTGGTCTTTATTATTTTTTATAATATACGGAAATATCTGGGGATGTAGTGATGCTATCTGGCACGAAACTGGTCATAGAACAGCTTTTAAATCAAAATTCTGGAATGATTTCTTTTATTATATTGCAAGTTTTATGGATAATTTTGAGCCTATCAGGTGGAGATATTCACACTATCATCATCATACCTACACTCAATTTAATGATCCTGTGGATTTTGAAATCCATGTAAAAAAACCAACTGACTTAATTGTGTTTTTCTCTCACTATATTCCATTTTCTGGATTTGTTTTTTTTAAAAATTCTCTTCAATGGGAAACTGTAAAACACGCATTTGGTGTGACTACAGATGTAATGAAGGTTTGTATTCCTAAAAACGAAAGATGGAAATGCAGACTATCTGCGTGGAGTCATCTTTCTATATGGATTATAAGCATTGCCTCTTCAATATACTTTCAAAGTTGGCTTCCAGTTCTGTATGTTTTATTACCTAATTTTTATGGAAAGACCCTTGTTATGATTATGGGTCTTACTCAGCACGCAGGTCTTAGAGAAGATAAAAGAGATCATAGGTATACAACCAGAACAGTGTATCTAAACCCAGTTTTAAGTTTTTTATATTGGCATATGGAATATCATATTGAACACCATATGTTCCCTCAAGTACCCTCACATAATTTACCTAAATTACATGCTATGATTAAAGATCAATTACCACCCGCCAGAAATGGTCTTATTGGGGCTTATAAAGAGATAATTCCAGCACTTATTAAACAAGCAAAAAATCCAGACTATCAAATTCCATTATCTGTTCCCAGTAACGCCTAAACTAAGTGAAAAATAACATTATAATTCTAGGCGGTGGTCAAGCTGCTATTTATGCTGCTATAGAGATTAGAAAAAATGATACAGAATCAAACATTAAAATTTTAGGAGAAGAAAGTATATTACCATATGAAAGACCTCCTTTGTCTAAAGATTTTTTGTTAGATAAAAAACATGAAGAAGATCTTTTTTTTCATTCCAGCGATGTTCTAATAAATGAAAATATAGATTTTGATAATGTATCAATAAACAAAGTTGATTTTGAAAATAAAAAACTTTTTACAAAAAATGATAATGTTTACTCTTATGATATTTTGCTAATTTCAACAGGTTCTGAAAATAAAAAACTTTGTTTAGATGATAATTTAAACAATGATTTTTACTATCTAAGAAATTTAGAAGAAGCCAAAATAATTAAAGAAATAGTTTTAAATAAAAATCAAATAACTATTATTGGTGGCGGCTTCATTGGTTTAGAAATTGCTTCATCATTATCTCAACTTCAAAAGAAAGTAACTGTTATCGAAATTGGGAATCAACTTATGGGAAGAATTATACCTAAACAAATTGCTGATTTAGTTCAAAACACTCATATTGAACATGGAAATGAAATAATATTAAATAAACAGATAGATAAAATAATTAAAAAAAATGATATCTATGAAATTTTATTAAATGATAATTCTTTAATAGAAACAGATTTTGTAATTGCAGGTATAGGCTCAACTCCGTCTATAAAGTTATTTGAAAATACAAATTTAAAGCTTGATAATGGTATAGTAACTAATCAATTTTGTGAAACTTCAATTAAAGATGTTTATGCAGCAGGTGACGTATCTAATTTTTATCATCCATTATATGAAAGAAATATGAGACTTGAGTCTTATCAACATGCACAAAATCATGGGATATGCGCTGGAAAAAATATTTCTGGAGTAAAAACAGAATACACATCAATTCCTTGGATGTGGTCTGATCAATTTAATCTAAATCTTCAACTGACTGGTATTTGTGACGATTATGAAGAAATCATCGAAAGAGGAAGTGAAATTAATAATGGTGTAATTTATTTTTTTCTAAAAAATAAAAAAATAAGAGGGGCATGTGGTTTAGGAATTTTAGGAAAAGTAGGCCGTGACATTAGAATAACAACTAAATTAATTGAAAAAAATACTATCGTAGATAGACAAATTCTCTCAGATCAAAACCAAAAATTAAATAAACTTATACCAAAATTATAATTTAATTTTTTTGTATTTATTTTAATAAAATAGATATTATATACAATTTATGTCTGAAGAAAATTGGATTGAAGTAGGGTCTACAGATAGTATTGAGGAAGAGGATCTCATCAGATTTGATCATCAAGATAAAACTTTTTGTGTCTATAGGTTAACAGATGGTTTTTATGCTACTGATGGAATTTGTACACACGAGGAGGTACATCTTGAAGATGGTTTGGTTATGGATGATGAAATTGAATGTCCAATGCATCAAGGGATTTTTAATATTAAATCTGGAAAAGCCTTAAGCCCGCCCGCGTGTGTAGATTTAAAAACATACCCAGTTAAAGTTGATAATGATAAAATTTTCATTAAGATAGATTAAATATTTTTGTGGAGATTTTATGAGTAGAAAAAAACTTACAGTTTACGATTATTTGCAATGCAAAGGTAAAAGACAGCTAAGTGTTATATTTGTACATAATGCTGACGAAGCTGCGGCAGCTGAAGAGGCAGGCATTGACATGATTTGTACTTCTCATGATGCTCCACAATTTGGTATTTATAATTCTTTTGATGAACTTAAGAGAATTCGTGAAGCTGCACCAAATTGCTTTATGCAATCTGGAGGTGCAGTAAGAGTAGCTTCTGAGTATGAAGCAATGAAACTTTCACATAAGTATTTAGATATTGGTGCGGATGTAATCTATGGTGGTAATTGGAGTTACAAATGGATTAGAGCATTAAGAGATGAGTATGTTCCGATTAACAGTCATGTAGGATTAGTTCCAGGAAATGCTACTTGGATTGGTGGATTTGTTGCACAAGGTAAAACTGCTGATAAAGCTATCAGTATTTTAGAACATACTTTGGAGTTACAAGAAGCAGGAGCTATCGGCGTTGAGCTTGAAGTTGTTCCACCAAAAGTTGCAGAAGTAATTACAAAAAAAGTTGATATTATGACCCTTTCAATGGGAAGTGGTTCTGGTTGTGATGGACAATATTTATTTGCAAACGATGTTCTTGGTTACACGAAAGGAAAAATACCTAGACATGCTAGAATTTATAAAGACTTCAAAAAGGAATTTGAAAAACTTCAATCAGAAAGGGTTAATGCTTTTAAGGAATTTCATAGTGATACAATAAATAATAAATTTAACGATCCAAAAATTACAGTTAAAATTGATGAAAGTGAATTTGAAAAATTTTTAAAGCTTTCAGAAAAATTTTGATTTTTAAATACCTTTTAATTTATAATGTAATGTGTTTTATTTATATTTAAGTTATAAATAATAAATTAATGTATGTTTAAGGCTGAACTATTTTTAGACTGCAATGACAACTTGGGTGAAGGGATCATTTGGTCTCAAGATACTAATACTCTTTTTTGGCTAGATATACCAATGCCTTCAAAACTTCATAAGTATTCCTTTAATGATAAAAAACATCAAATTTTCGAAATGCCTGAAATGATTACAGCTATGGCAGAAAGAGATAATGAAAATTTATTAATTGCATCTCATTTTGGAATTAACAATTATAATTTAGAAGAAAAAAAATTTAATCAAATTTTAAGGATAGAAGAAGACAAACCATTTAATAGATGTAATGATGGAGCTGCAGATTTTGCAGGTAATTTTTGGTTTGGTACCATGCAAAATAACATTGCAGAAGATGGAAGTGATATTAGTATTACAAAAAACAGTGGCTCTTTATACTCTATTGATAAAAATCTAAAAATTACTATTCATGAAAATGATATCGGTATTTCAAATACTTTTGCTTGGAGTCAGCAAAATGATAAATTTTATTTTTCAGATACTTTAACTGGAGTAATATCAGTTTATGATTATGATTTGGACAACAAAGTTATATCAAACAAAAAGCAATTTGCTACTTTTGATAGAGGCTACCCTGATGGATCAACTTTAGACTCAGAGGGTTTTTTATGGAATTGTAGATGGGGAGGTTCCTGTGTAGTACGTTTTGATCCAAACGGAAAAGTCGACAGGGTAATAGAGTTGCCAGTGCCAAATGTTACTAGCTGTTCTTTTGGGGGTAAAGATTTAAAGACACTCTTTATCACAACTGCAAGAATGGGAATGACTAGTGAACAATTAGAAAATAAACCTCATGCTGGTAGCATATTTGCACTTGAAACAGATGTTCAAGGAAAACCTGACTTTAAATTTGCTAATTAATTAGTAAAGTAATTACTTAATTATGAGTAATAGATTTGAAAGCAAAATAGTTATAGTTACTGGTGCAGCCTCTGGGATTGGTGAAAAGACAGCAATAAAGTTTGCCAATGAAGGAGCTAAAGTTGTTATTGCTGATATTAATAAAGAAATGGGGAGTATTGTTGCTGATCAAATAAAAAAAAATAATGGAGAAGCTCTTTTTGTTGAAACAAATGTAGCTGAATTTATCTCAGTAGACAATATGGTTTCACAAACTTTAGATACTTTTGGAATACCTGATGTATTAATTAATAATGCGGGAATAAATGTTTTTGGTGAGCCACTAAATATGCCTGATAGTGAATGGAAAAGAGCTTTTTCAGTAGACTTAGATGGTGTCTGGTTTGGATGTAAAGCCGTGCTTCCACATATGTTAAAAAAAAATAAAGGTAGTATAGTTAATGTTGCTTCAGTTCACGGTATTCAAATAATTCCAAATTGTTTCCCTTATCCAGTTGCAAAGCATGGTGTTATTGGTTTAACAAAGGCTCTTGCTGTTGATTATGCGGCTAAGGGAATTAAAATAAATTCTATTTCACCAGGGTATATAGAAACACCAATTATTGATAGATTTTTTAATACAAAACCAGATCCAATAGCTGCAAGAAAGGAAGCAGAAAACCATCAACCAATTAAAAGAATGGGCACTACAGATGAAATAGCAAATACAATTATGTTTATGTCTTCTGACGAATGTAATTATATGATTGGTGCAAATATAGTTGTCGATGGGGGTATTACTTTAAGAATGCATGAAAATGAAGACACCGGCGCTGGTTAAAAGTGAAAATTGAAAATATTGAACTTTATTATTTATCAATGCCAGAAATTCTGGATGAAGCTGATGGAAGTCAAGATGCATTAATTGTTAAAGTTGAGGCTGGTGGGCTAGTTGGATGGGGTGAATGTGAGGCTTCCCCTTTAACTTCTATTGCAAATTTTATTTGTCCCAAATCACATTCTGCAGCTAATCCAATTAAAGATTCAGTTATTAACCAAAACATAAATGATTTAAATGATGTTAAAAAAATAATTGAGACTGTTAAACATAGATCATTAATGATTGCTCAAACACCTCATACTTTTTCTGGAATTGAGGTAGCATTATTAGATCTTTTAGCAAAAAAAGAAAATTGTCCAATTTATTCACTAATGGGAATGAATAATTCAAAACCCAAAATAGCTTATGCATCAGTATTATTTGGCAAAACACCACAAGATACTTTTGACGTTGCTAAACATTTAAAAAATCAAAATTTTAAGGCAATTAAATTTGGATGGCAAAATTTTGGTCTCAATATCAAAACTGATGAAGATCATTTAGTTGCCGCAAGAGAAGCTATGGGCAAAGATTTGGAGTTAATGGTTGATGTTGGAGCCATTTGGGGAACTGATGTTAAAGAGGCACAAAAAAGATTAACTATTTTTCAAAACGCAAACATTACTTGGTTAGAAGAACCTTTTTTTTCTGATGCTTTTTATGAATACGGTCAATTAAATGATAAAACAAACCTACCTTTAGCAGGTGGAGAGTCTTGTCATTCAGTAGAGTCAGCAAAAAATATGATTAGATTTGGTAAAGTTAAGTTTATTCAAATTGATGCAGGAATTGCTGGAGGAATACTTGCTGGTAAAGAAATTTGTGACTTTGCTGAGACTAATAATGTACAATATGTTAATCATACTTTTACATCACACTTACAACTTTCATCTTCATTACAGTCTTATGCAAATTCCTCTAAAAGTTTATTTGCAGAATTTCCTCAACAGTTAAAATCATTAGCATGGGATCTTACTGAAAATCACATTGATATGGATGAAAATGGATGTATTGATATTCCAACAGGCATTGGTCACGCTATAAAAATCAATCAAAGTGCTTTAGAACAATATAATGTTGATGTAGAAATATTCATAAATAAAGAAAAAATATTTTAAGATGAAAATTATTGACATCAAAACCAAAATTGTGAACGCTGAAATGCGAAATTGGGTATTTGTAAAAGTAATTACTGATCAGGATATCTATGGATGGGGTGAAGCAACTGTTGAATGGAAAACTAGAGCAGTCGTAGGCGCTATAGAAGATTTAAAACCTTTATTAGTTGGTAAAGATCCTAGAAACATTAGACAAAATTTTCAAATAATGACAAAGCATGGTTTTTGGAAATTAGGAGTAATTGGCATGTCTGCTGTTAGTGGAATAGAACATGCTCTTTGGGATATCCTAGGAAAAAGTTTAAAAATACCAGTATGGCAATTATTGGGAGGTAAAGTCCGTGAAAAAATAAAAATTTATACTCACTTAGGCATGGGTGATATGAATGCTGTTTACAGAGATACAATGGAGACAAATAAATTAAATGACCATGCATTAGCTTTAGTAGAAAAAGGTTATAAAGCATTTAAGGTTGTATTTATTCCATTTACTCATTTCACCAACACCTCTCAAAATTTAAATAAAGTTAATGAGTTAATGTCTTCTTTAAGAAATACTGTTGGGGATGACATTGACATTATGGTAGATTTTCACGGTAGATGCGCTTCAGGTATTTCTGCAACACAGTACATAAAAGAGTTAGAAAGATATAACCCTCTATTTGTTGAGGAGCCAATATTGCCAGGAGATAATAAAACCTTGTTGCAAATTAAAAACACGATAAATTGCCCTCTTGCCACTGGTGAAAGATTGATAGGCCATCAAGAATTTGAAGATATTATTTCAAATCGTATTGTTGATATTGTGCAACCAGACCTCAATCATTGTGGTGGATTACTAGAAGCTAAAAATATTGCAGCCGCAGCTTCTGTAGCAAACATTGGAGTTGCACCACATAACCCAAATGGTCCAATAGCTGGTGCTGCAGCACTTCATTTTGCTTCTTCAACAACTAATCACATAATACAAGAGGTTATGGATAAATCAGTACCTTGGTATGATGATGTCATATCTCAAACACCTATTAAAAAAGTTAACGACTGTTGGTTGACCCCAAATACACCTGGTCTTGGAATAGAGGTGAATGAAAAAGAAGCAGAAAAATACCCTTTCAAACAAGAAATAATGCCAACAACTGATGCATATCTAAATGATGGAACAGTAGTCGATTGGTGATTAGCACAAATAAAATAAAAGGAATTTTTCCAATTCTCTATACTTTTTTCAATAAGAATAATTCTATTGATTACAAGCTAATGGAAGAACAAATATCATTAATATTTGAAAAAAAAAGTAATGGTATTGCTGCTCTTGGATTAGCTACTGAGGTAAATAAACTAACTTTAGAAGAAAAAATTAAAATAATTGAGATTATAACAAAAAAAACTCCTAATTCATTACCAAAGGCAATTACAATACAAGCAAAAAAATACAAAGATTATTGCAAACTAATAGATGTGTCGAAATCCAATAATGTAGACTGGTTAATTTTACAACCAATGATAAATAAAAATACAACAGATCAAGATTGTTATAATTTTTTTGAAAAAATTATGCCTCTAACAAAAGGAACTTTAACAGGAGTTCAAAATGCAAAAGAGTATATAGGTGTTGGATTATCATCTAATCATATTTTAAAACTATATAAAAAATTTTACAATTTTAGAGCTATAAAGGGTGAAGCATCTTCTATTCATATGCAACAAGAAATAATAAATTATCCAAAAGATTTAATTGTTTTCAACGGTAGGGGAGGACAAGAGATAGTAGATAATTTTAAAATTGGCTGTAAGGGTATTGTTCCTTGTTTAGACGGAGCAGATAAATTTACAAAAATTTATAATTATTTTAAACATAATAAACTTGAACATGCTGAGAGAGAATATAAAAATATTCTTCCAAATATAGTATTTATAATGCAATCCATTGACTCTTTGGTATGTTACGGTAAGAGAGTTTGTGCATTTAGAATGGGAGTAAAGGATGTATACGACCGCAAGCCGTTTCTTAAACCAACGGATTACGGAATTAAAAAATCAAAAAAAATTGCAATTTCACTTGGACTTTTTTAATGACAAATAAAAATAAATTTAGATCTTCAGCTTGGTACAATTCGAAGACACACAAGCGGGATACTTTTGTTCATAGAGGATGGATGAGAAACCAAGGTCATCCAAATCATTTATTTGATGGTAGACCAGTTATTGGTATTTGTAACACGTGGTCAGAGCTTACACCATGTAATGGACATTTTCGGGAAATTGCTGAGTCAGTAAAAAAAGGAGTATATGAAGCAGGAGGCTTCCCTTTGGAATTTCCAGTTTTCTCAGCAAGTGAATCAAATTTAAGACCAACTGCAATGCTTTTTAGAAACCTAGCAAGTATGGATGTTGAGGAAGCTATTAGAGGAAATCCAATTGATGGAGTAGTTTTACTAATGGGTTGTGATAAAACTACACCTTCTTTGTTAATGGGAGCAGCAAGTGTTGATTTACCTACAATCGGTATTTCTGGCGGACCGATGCTTAATGGTCATCACAGAGGAGAAACAATAGGTTCAGGAACAGGTGTCTGGCAGCTTGATGCTGATTTAAGTGCTGGAAAAATTACAGAAGATGACTTTATAGAAGCAGAAATATCGATGAGTCGTTCGAAAGGAAATTGTATGACAATGGGAACTGCTTCTACCATGGGCAGTATGGTAGAAGCATTAGGAATGTCCCTTCCAAATAATGCTGCCATTCCAGCCGTTGACTCAAGAAGATACGCTCTTGCTCATATGTCTGGAAAAAGAATTGTTGAAATGGTTAAAGAAGATCTCACAATGTCAAAAATTGTAACCAAAAAATCTTTTGAAAACGCTATTAAGGTAAATGGAGCAATTGGTGGATCAACAAATGCAGTTATCCACTTAGCTGCTGTTGCAGGTAGACTAGAAATAGATCTCAAATTAAGTGATTGGGAAAAATGTGGAAAAGATATTCCTACGCTAGTGAATTTACAACCATCTGGTAAATATTTAATGGAAGACTTTTATTATGCCGGTGGTGTTCCAGTTGTAATTAGAAGACTTCTCGAAAAAAATATTCTTGAAAAAGACTCACTTACTGCGAATGGTAAAACAATATTTGAAAACAATAAGAATGCAAAATGTTGGAATAATGAAGTTATAAAAGAATTTGATAATCCATTGGTCGCTGATGGAGGAATAAAAATACTAAGAGGAAATATTGCTCCTAATGGCGCTATCATTAAACCATCAGCAGCAACACCAGAACTTATGAGGCATAAGGGGAAAGCTGTAGTATTTGAGAGTGTTGAAGAATTTCATGATCAAATTGATAGCCCTGATCTTGAGGTAGATGAAAACTCAATTCTTGTTTTAAAAAATTGTGGTCCTAAAGGTTATCCAGGAATGGCTGAGGTTGGAAATATGAGACTACCTCAAAAATTATTAAAAAAAGGTATAAGAGATATGATTCGTATATCAGATGCAAGAATGAGTGGAACTGCATATGGAACTGTTATTCTTCATACTGCCCCTGAAGCTGCAATTAAAGGTCCTCTAGCAGCTGTTCAGACTAATGATTTTATAGAAGTGGATGTAGAAAATGGATCAATGAACCTTTTGGTTGACGATAATATTATTAAAGAAAGATTAGAAACTTACAAACCAGTTTTACCAGATATCAAAAGTGGTTATCAAAAAATGTATATTGATCACGTTACACAGGCAGATACAGGTGCAGATCTAGATTTTTTGATTGGTAAACGTGGATCAGATGTAAAAAGACATAGTCATTAAATTTAAAAAAAAATGAATAGTAATTTCGCTCCATTATCAGCTGAGGAATTAATTGCTAAAATAAATAAAATTCCAAGAGTGAGTTTGGCTTTATTGCCAACTGTTTTAGAATTTGCACCAAATATATCTAAAGAGTTAAATATAAATCTTTACATTAAAAGAGATGATTGCACAGCATTAGCATTTGGAGGCAATAAAACTAGACATTTAGAATTTATAATGGCGAAGACGTTATCTGGAGATTACGATTGTATTTTAACAGGAGCTTCATCACAGTCCAACTTTTGTCGTCAAGCGACTGCTGCAGCTAATAAACTTAATTTAGAAAGTTACTTAGTATTAATGCATGGGGTTAAAGGTAAATTAATGCAGGGTAATTATTTATTATATAATATTTTAGGTGCAAACGTAGATGTAGTTGAGGGAGAAGATTTAGAGCAAATACCAAAACATTTAGATAAAAAATACAATCAACTAATTAAGCAAGGAAGAAAACCATTGCTAATATATGGTGGTTTTGGAGAAGAAGATACAGCACTTGCTGGTATAAGTTATGCTAATGCTATGGCTGAAATTGACCTACAAATGAAAGAACAAAATTTTATGGCTGATCACTTGTTTGTAACAGCTGCAAATATGACACAAGCCGGGTGTGAATTAGGAGCCAAAATTTTAAATTGGCCAACAAGAATACAGGGTATATCTCCAGTATATTGGGAAATGGATATAAAGAAAGATATAGCAAGAATATGTAATGATGGAGCAAAAATGCTTGATATAAACTTAGAGTTCACACATGATTTAATTAATCATGACAATAATTATGTAGGTGAAAAATATGGTGCTACTACAGAAGAAGGAATAAATGCCATAAAACTCTTAGCAAACAAAGAAGGTATTATTTTGGATCCAGTTTATACATCTAAAGGCTTTGCAGCTCTTATAGATTATGTTCGAAAGGGGATAATTAAAAAAGGTGAAAATGTAATTTTTATGTTTACTGGTGGTAGTCCTGCAGTTTTTGCATATAACGAAGAGCTAGCAAATAATTCTACTCTGTAATTTCAAAGTTATCTAAATATTTATTTGATAACTCTATTCCCAATCCAAATTTGTTTTCATCTAATTCTATAAAACCATTTTTGGCTTGAGGTTCTCCATCAAAAATATACCAAAATAATTCATTACCAATCTCTACTGGCCAAAAAGGAAAATATTCAACAATTGGAGCATTAATACTACTCATAGAGATATGAAAATTATGAACTTGCCCTGCATGAGGTATTACAGGTATTTGAAAAGCTTCAGCTAATGCACAAATTTTATGTGCTTGTGTTATTCCTCCAACTCTATTTGTATCAAATTGAACAACATCAACAGCTCTTTTTTCTAATAACTGTCTAAAACCATAAAGTGTATACTCATGTTCACCTCCAGATATAGGTGTTCGACATGAAGCTCGTAATTCTGCATATCCATCAATATCATCTGCAATTACTGGTTCCTCCAACCATCTTAAGTTTTCATTATCTATCAATCGCATCATTCTTTTTGCATACTCTAAGGTCCAACCCATATAAACATCAGCCATTAAATCAATGTTATCTCCCACGACTGATCTAACTGTTTTAATTAATTCAATATTTTTGTTCATTCCGTCTGCACCATCTTTCGGACCCCAACCAAAACGCAACTTCATCGCTTTAAAACCTTGGTTTAAATATTCATTTGCTTCTTGAGCTAAGGTGTCAAGAGGTTGACTATAGAGTTTACTTGCATAACAAGGTAGTTTATCTTTTGTTTTTCCACCTAGCAGGCTATAAACAGGTTTTTTAGTTGCTTTGCCTAAAGCATCCCAGATTGCAATATCAACTGCGCTAATAGCAGTCATGCCAATACCTTTTCGTCCCCAAGCTAGAGTTTGGCGGTACATTTTTTGCCAGATGTGTTCATAATCCCAAATATCTTCTCCAATTATCGCTGGTTTTAGATAATTATCTACAACTGACTTACAGGGTTTAGGTGAAAGAGCGGCATTTCCTAAACCAACATGACCATCTGCAGTTTCAACTTCAACAACTAACCAACTTAAAAATTTAAAAGTTGACATTCCGTCAGCAGAAATATTTTCTTTGTTTAATAAATCAGCTGCGCTAGTACAAAAGTTTTTGTGAATTTTTTGTATAGGTCCTTTCCAAGTATAAAGTTTTGCTCTTACGTCTTTAATTTTTGATTGCATAATTATATTCTGTAATACTTTTCAGCATTAGAAGAAAACAACATTTTTTTTTCGTTATTAGAATAATTTTTTGTGATTGTTTTAAAAGAATTCCAGTAATTATCAAAAGTATTAAATATTTTATCTACTGGAAAATTTGAAGCAAACATACATCTATCTATGCCAAAAATTTCTATAGTTTTTTCTACAAATATTTTGGTACTATCAATTGTCCAATTTGGATTAAACATTCCAAGACCTGAAATTTTTGCAACCATATTTTCACAGTTTGCAATTCTTTTCATATTTTCTTCCCAATATTGAATATAGTCTTTAGTTTGATAACAAGGTTCTCCAGTATGATTCAAAATAAATAAAATATTATCGTTTCTGTTTGCAAGATTAAATGCATCTTCCATTTGATGAGGATATATTTGTATATCAAATGATAGATTTCTATTCTTCATATTTTTAAAGTTTTCTAACCACTTCGTGTTTTTCATAAAATCTTGAGGAGCATGTGAATACTTTGGTTCATCGGCGTTGTAAGATAATATCTGTCTAATTCCCCTTGTATTTTTATACTCTTGATGTCGATCTAAAATATCTACTACATTATCATTAGCAAAATCTGCAAATGCAACAATTGCATTTGGTAAATTTGAAGTATGAGTATCAGCAATTTTTTGTAGCCACTCTGTTTCACTAACAGGGCTATCATCATCATGCTCAGCTTGTACATGAACTGATTTTATTAAGTTTTGATTTTGTGCATCTTTAAGGTAGTCATCTAATTTGTAACTTTTTCTGATAGCTCCATAATCACCAAAAAAAGCCTCACCCTCTTTAACCATTAACCAAGAGTATTTAGTTTTCTCATTTTCTAAATCCCATAAATGGTGATGTGCATCAACTATAGGTATATTATTCATTTTATAAGCTTGTGAAGAGCAATATTTCTATTGCTCTTCAGTAAATATATTAAAAGTTAAAATTATCGATATTGTCAGGAACAAAATCAAGCATCGGTGCTGCATAAATTAAGTTATTAGCATTTATTACAACATCTCCTTGATCTGGAACACTGATTGTCATACCTTCTGATAACTTCATTCCATTTTCAACCATTTGTACAGATAGATAACCTGCAATTTCGCCTTCAACAGATGGATCCCATAGCTGGAAAGCTTTTACACATCCACTTTTTAGGAACGGTCTCATTTGGTTAGGTGTTCCAAGACCAGTTACTTGAACTTGATCACACTTACCTGCAGACTCCACAACTTGTGCAGCAGCTGCTACACCAACAGTTGTTGGTGAAATAATTCCTCTTAAATCAGGATATTTAGCAAGTAATGCTTCAGCTTCAGTCGTACTTTTTTGTGGATCGTCATCACCATATACAACACCAAGATATTCCATATCAGAGAACATACCTTTACCAATAATATTTTCTTCCATATCTTTAATCCAAGTATTTTGATCTGGAGCATCGGTAGTTGCACTTAAAATAGCAAATTGACCTTTATGGTCAATTAATTGTCCCATTAATGTCATTTGAGCTGTACCTACTGTAGAGAAATCAACTGGCATGATAGCTACGTCTCTGTGAGCTTCACTACCAGGTATATCACCATTTACAACCATGATAATAATACCTTTTTTTCTAGCTTGATCAAAAACAGTATTAAGAGCATCATTTGAGTTTGGTGAAATCGCAATAACGTCAACACCTCTTTGAATTTCAGCCTTAATGAAAGGTAACTGTGATGTAGCATCAGCAGTTGCCGGAGCTACTGTTGAAAAATTGTAACCATATTTTTCTGCACCAACTTCGAAACCTTTAATAATTGAATCGAAATAAGGATTACCAGTATTTTTTGGAATGTATACAACTTCAGTTTTGGCAAAAACTCCCGTTGTAAGAAACAAACCCAAAATACTTACAGAAATAAATTTGAATAGTTTATTCATTATTCCTCCTATTGAATTAATGATAACATCTTCAATAAATTCATATTTTTATCAAGAATAATATGAATATTTTACTTATTATTTTTAAAAAACTAACATAGAAGTAGTAAATAAACATAATATGGATCTTAACACTAATAATATTGGCAAAACATTTAGTGGTGTAAATGTTTTAAGAAATGTAGATTTTGATTTAAAACCTGGAGAAGTTCATGCATTAGTTGGTGAAAATGGAGCCGGCAAATCTACTTTTGTTAAAATCTTAAGTGGTGTTTATACACCAACTGAAGGAAGCATTTTTTTAGACGATAAAAAAGTGAATATTACATCTCCGATATTAGCTCAAAAAAATGGAGTTTCATTAATACATCAAGAACCTCAGTCTTTTTCTCATTTATCTGTTGCAGAAAATATATTCATGGGGCACATGGAAGGTAGTAACTTTTCTAGAGTAAAGTGGCAAGATATTAACAATAAATCAAACGAAATCTTAGAATCAATTGGATTAAAAATTGATCCAAAAAAAGTTATGGAAGGCTTATCTATTGCTGATCAACAAATGATAGAAATAGCTGGTGCACTATCTAAAAATTCTAAAGTATTAATAATGGATGAGCCTACATCACCTTTAACACCAAATGAAGTTGGGAAATTATTTGATATAGTTAACAAACTTAAATCTAATGGAATGGCAATTATATTTATTAGTCATCGCTTAGAAGAAATTAGACAAATATCTGACAGAGTAACGATATTCCGAGATGGTGATTTGATTACTACAAAAAATATTAATGAGGTTTCAAATGAAGAAATTATAAAATTTATGATTGGTAGAAATATTGAAGAAACAGAAGTCAAAGAAAATCAATTTATTAAAAATGATGAATATATTTTAAACGTTAAAAATCTATCTTTGTCAAAAAAATTTAATGACATTTCTTTTAACTTAAAAAAAGGAGAAATACTTGGATTTGCAGGATTAGTTGGAGCTGGGAGAACAGAAGTAGCAAAAAGTATTTTTGGAGCAGAAAAATTTGATGAAGGTGAAATTATTTATAATGGAGAAAGTATTATTAATAACTCACCTAATGAAGCAATTAATAACGGTTTTGCCTATGTACCTGAAGATAGAAAACAAATGGGTATTTTTGGATCTGTTGCTGTAGAGGATAATGTAACGTCAGCGATACCTAAAAATATATCAAACAGTATAGGTCTTATCAATTCTAAAACTGTTTCTAAAATGACAAATGATTATATAAATAAATTTAATATTATCCTAACTTCAGGAAGACAATTAATTGAAGAATTATCAGGTGGAAATCAACAAAAGTGTATAATTTCCAAATGGCTACTTTCAAAGCCTAAAGTATTAATTTTAGATGAACCTACAAGAGGGGTAGATGTTGGAGTTAAATCTGAAATGTATGAAATTATAAATAAATTAGCTGAAGAAGGTACTGCAATTATTTTAATTTCATCAGAATTACCTGAAATACTCTCTTTGTCACACCGCATAATTGTTATGCGAGAAGGTAAAATTACAAAAATACTTAACAATAAGGAAGCTACTCAAGAAAATATTATGAGATATGCAATAAATTAAAATGACATTATTTGATAAATTTTTAAGAATAAGGGAGCTTGGAATTTTTTCTATAATTGTTGTTTTTGTTATTGTCGCTGCAATAATAGATCCAAGATTCATGACATTGGATAGTTGGAGAGCAGTGTTCCTAGCAATACCTTTAATTTTAGTTATGGCTATGGGTCAAATGATGGTTATTATTTGTAGACATGTAGATATATCTATTGGATCAATACTGGCATTTTCAGCAATTGTAATTGGCTTATTATATATTCAATTTCCTGGTTTATCACTTTGGTTGTCATTAGTAATCACTGCATTTGTTGGTTTAGTGATGGGATTAATTAATGGTTTTATAGTTACTAGATTCAATGTGCATTCAATTATAGTAACACTTGGAACATTAAGTTTATACAGAGGTTTAGTTTTTATTGTTAGTGGAGGAAGACAAATTGATAGAAATGACATTCCAGAACATGTAGTTTCATTTTCCCAAACTTCATTTCTTTTTTCAATACCAGGTATTTTAATTTTTAGTGCAATAATTGTAGTAATTACTCATCTGGTTATGCGTCATTCAGTTTTAGGCCGTGAGATTTATGCTACTGGTAGTAATCCTGTAGCAGCTCATCTCAAGGGAATTAATGTAACTAAAGTTACATTGTTTTGTTTTGGAATTTGTGGAATGTTAGCAGGTGTAGCAGGATTATTTTATGCATCAAGATTTGGATATGTTAATCCAGGTGTTACTGGTGTAGGAATTGAATTTATAGTAATTGCAGGAGTAATTATTGGGGGTACAAGTATTACAGGAGGTTCGGGTAGTGTTTTAGGAACATTTCTTGGTATACTGCTTCTAGGAATTATTAATGTCGCACTACCAGTTTTGAATATACCTGGAGAATTTCAAAAAGCTATTTATGGATTAATTATTGTCATAGCCCTAGCTCTTGATCAATTGATAATTTATAGAATGAAAAAATTAAGTGGCGGCTTAAATGCTTAAACAAATTTCTATTTACTTAAGTGAGAATCCAACATTAAGATATTGGATTGTTAGACCTGAATGGGTTGCTGTAATTTTACTTATAATTTCTATTATTTCTTCAATTCAACTATCACCTTTTTTTGCTGATTTAGCATTTATTATGGACTCAGCTACACCATATGTTGAATACGGCTTGATAGCTATAATTTTAACTCTGATTATTATTTCTGGTGAGATAGATTTATCTATTGCCTCAATGATAGCTTTAACTGCTGTAATATTTGGTACAGCTTATAATGCAGGAATTGGCATGCCAATGTCTATAGTAATAGCTCTTTTATCAGGAACTTTGTGCGGTTTATTTAATGGTATACTAGTTACGAAATTACAAATACCATCAATAATATTAACAATAGGAACTTTAACTCTTTATAGAGGAATTGCACAATCATTAGCTAGTGATTTTTCTTTAGGCGGTTATCCATCGTGGTTTATTGGTATTGATTATCGTTATGTAGGCATAGTCCCGATTCCAGTTATTATATTTACTGTTTTTGCAATTGTAGTAGGATTTTTTCTTAGCTCTACAATCTATGGTAAACAACTTTATTTAATTGGTACAAATCCTCAAACTGCTAAATATTCTGGAATTAAAGTTGATCGTGTAAAACTTTTATTATTCACTTTATCAGGATTAGTTTGTGGTATTGCAGGTGTTTTGACAACTTCAAGACTAGCTGTTGCAAGATTTAATATGGCAACAGGAGCAGAACTAGAAATAGTATTGATGGTCATGTTAGGTGGAACGTATATCTTTGGTGGTAGAGGAAATATTTTTGGAACTTTTATAGCCTTTTGGATAGTAGTTATTTTAAGAGCAGGATTAAATGTTGCTAGAATAAAAATTGAATCTCAGCTAACAATTCTTGGCGCTATGTTAATTATAGCAATAATTCTAACTAATTATATTTATTCTAAATCTCAAAAATAATAACTTTTTTATTGCAAAAAATAATTAATATGACAAAATTATTATATGCTTTCAGAAGATCAAATCAATTCATATAATCAAAAAGGATACCTAGTAGTAGAGGGTGCTATTCCAGCAGATAAATTAAAAGAACTTCAACAAGTAACTGATGATTTTGTAAGCAATTCAAAAGATATAAAAGAAAATGATGAAATTTATGACTTATCTCCAGATCACAAAACAGATAATCCAAATTTAAGAAGATTAAAAAATCCGCATCTAATCCATAAAACATACGAAAACATAACTAAAGATCCATGCATTTTAGATATTGTAGAAAAATTAGTAGGAAAAAATATCAGAAGAGATCACACAAAACTTAATTTTAAAAGTGCAAAGGGTGGTGAAGCAATTGAGTGGCATCAAGACTGGGCATTTTACCCACATACAAATGATGATATTGTTGAAGTTGGAATATTTTTAGATGACTGTGGAGAAGAAAATGGACCTTTAATGGCTGTTCCTGGTTCACATAAGGGCCCTTTAGATGATCATCACCATGATGGTGTATTTATAGGTGCTGTTGATCCTGCCAAATCGAACTATAATTTAGAAACTGCTGAACCATTTCTTGCAAAAGCTGGGTCTATAAGTTTACATCATGTTAGAAGTTTGCACGGTTCAAGAAAAAATAATTCAAATAAATCAAGAAGGGTATTATTTGTTGGTTACACAGCTGCAGACTCATGGCCGTTAAAAGGTATTTTAGATTTAGGTTTGAAACCAACTACTTCAGAAGGTGATTTTGTGAAAAATATATATCAAGTATACACCAATAATATTGTAAGAGGTGACCCATGCTTGCAAGCTAGAGTAGAAAACAATCCGATTAAGATGCCATATCCTCCACCCCAATCAGTAGGATCTATTTATGAAAATCAAAAAGAAGTTAGGGGTAGATCTTTTGGAGAATAAATTAAATTAATTTATATTAATTAATTCTAAAAAGTATTAATAACCATAACTTATGAATCAAATAGATTTAAAAGACAAAGTTGCAATTGTTACTGGAGGAGTTCAAGGTTTTGGATTGGCTGTAGTTGAAAGATTTCTGAATTCTGGTGCAAATGTAGTTATATGGGAGAATGATAAAAAGTTATTAGATGAATTTCAAACTATAAGTAATGTTCACAAAATTCAAACTGACGTTAGTAATGCAGAAAGTGTTGAAGCTGCTGTAAATGAAACAATAAAAAAACGTGAAAGGATTGATATCTTAGTTAACAATGCTGGAATAGCAGGACCCAATCATAAAACTTGGGAATATCCAAATGACGACTGGCAAAAAGTTATTGATATTGATTTAACGGGTGTTTTTTATTGTTGTAAATTCGTAGTGCCTCAAATGATAAAAAATAATTATGGAAGAATAGTAAATGTTGCATCAATTGCTGGGAAAGAAGGTAATCCAAATGCAATGCCATATAGTGCGGCTAAAGCTGGTGTAATGGCAATAACAAAATCTTTAGGTAAAGAATTAGCAGACAAAAATATAGCAGTAAATTGCATTACTCCTGCTGCCGCTAAAACAAGAATCTTCGATCAAATTAGTCAAGAGCATATAGATTATATGTTATCTAAGATTCCTAGAAATAGATTTCTCAAAGTTGAAGAACTAGCATCAATGGTTGCTTGGCTAGTTTCAGAGGAAAATTCTTATACAACTTCTGCAATTTTTGATTTGAGTGGTGGTAGAGCTACGTACTAAAAATTTAGAAAATAAATAAAAATTTCTTGTTATTATTTTAGTTGCCGATAAGGTAATATTAAATAATTTGAATGACCATTTATGAAGCGTATATATGACTTTAGTAGAAAACCTGCACATCGGAATTACACAGTATCTGATTTAAAGGCTTTAAAAAATTCAAATACAACAAAACCGAAACTTACGATGTCTAATCCAGCAAACAAGCAAGAAATTCTTGCATGCATTGAAGCAGGTATCGATTTATTTGTCATAGGTCCCAGAAGCATTCAAGAACTTCGCTCTATTGCTCCTAATCATTTTACAGGTGTTGGAACTCCATGGGCACAACTTGATTCACATAAAGAAATTATGAGTCATGCTTTCAATGCTATGAGAAATGGTGCAGATATGTACTATACTTTAAGATCTTATGATGTGATGGAAAAATTATCAAAGGAAGGAATTCCTGTTCATAGTCATATTGGTTTAATTCCTACATTTAGTCATTACTGTGGCGGTCTAAGAGGTTGGGGTAGAAGTGCAGATGAAGCAATGCAAATTTTTAAAACTTTGAAAAGAATGGAAGACGTAGGAGTTTTTGCAGTTGAAGCTGAATGTATTGCCGAAGAAGTACTTGAAGCCATAAATTACAAAACTTCTATTGTTACATTTTCATTGGGTGCAGGAATGGCAGGTGATGTAATAATGTCTTTCGTTGCTGATATATGTGGAGAACCAAGTGAAGAAAAAAAACCTCCAAAACATGCATATGCATTTGGAAATGTAGGTCGTCTACACACTCAGATACATAGTGAAAGAGTTGCCGCTCTCAGCAAATTCAAAAATGAAGTAGGTGCTGGAAATTTTCCCTATTCTGAGACAAATATATCTATGCGAAAAGGTGAAAAGGAGAGGTTTCTTGAAGCTCTTGATAAATGGAAGCCAACTCATCAATAAATATTAGTTATAATTAATTATAAAATATTTTCTTATATTCTCTTGTAATATTTTCTTGTTAATAATATCATAATCCAATTTTATCAACTAAGGGGGGTATTTGATGAATTTAATTAAATTTTTAAAAAATACAATTATTGCTTTAGTTTTTACTTTAACAGCAACTTTTGCTTCAGCTGGTGGGCATTTTGATGCAAACAATCATGATGCAAGTATGTTAAGTGAAGTAGAATTAAAAGCAATGGTGGAAGAGGCTATGAAAGTTAATCCGCCAAAAAATGGCAAAAACTATGTTTTTGGTTTTGCTAATCTTCAGAGAGATATTGCCTTCTGTGCGCTTGTTGAAGAAGGTATCCTTGCAAATGCTGAAGCTGCAGGTATTGAAATTCTAGTTACTGACAACTTGTTAGACGGAGCCACTGCAATGGCAAATGCAGAAAGTTATATTACAAGAAACGTTGATTATGTAATTGAGTTTCAAACAGATGCTGCATTTGGTGAAATGATAATGAACAAAATGAACATGAATGGAATTGGAGTAACTGCAATTGACATTCCAATGCCTGGCGCTGGTTTTTTTGGAGCTAATAATCCTAAATCTGGTTATATAGGTGGTGTTCATCTTGCTACTGCAGCTATTACGAAGTGGGGTCCTGACGTAGGAAAAGATGCTTACCTAGTAATTGGAGCTCTTCCACAATCTGGTGCAGTAGTTGCAATGAGATCCGGTGGTCAAGAAGCAGGAGCTAGAGCAGTTTTACCTGATATTACTGATGACAGAGTAATTGTATATGATGCTAAACAAACTTTAGAGTTAAGTTTCCAAGAGATGAACAATGTCATAGGAAGAATTCCTGAAGGAGCGCCGATTTTAATTACAGCTATTAATGATCAAACATCTACTGGTGCACTTCGTGCTGTGCAAGGCGCTAATAGAGGTGATGATGCAATAGTTGTTGGAATGGGTGCAGATGAATTGGATACAATGATGAATGAACCTGAGTTCATTGCGTCTGTTGGATACTTTCCAGAAAGATACGGAAACTATTTAATTCCAATGGCACTGTCAAATCTTGCTAACAAGCCTGTTGATGATGTAGTTCTAATGAATCACGTAATGGTATCACCATCTAATATTTGTGAGTACTATCCTGATAGAACTTGTAGAGATGATGATGTAGCTGCTTCATGGACTTTTCCTCAAGAAGCTTTTTCAGCTCATTTAGCTGAGGTTAGAGCAGATCCAGCAATGGCAGATGTTCTTAATCTAATACCATCTGATTAGAGTAATCATATTGAGGCCTTATATAAAATATGAGGCCTCATAAACCTTTATGAATAATACAATTTTGTCAATGAAAGGAATTAGAAAAACCTTTTCAGGTGTTGCAGTTTTAGATGAAGTTGAACTTAATTTAAATGAAGGGGAATGTCTTGGTTTATTAGGTTCAAATGGTGCTGGCAAATCTACTTTAATTAAGATTTTATCTGGAATATATTTAAAAGATAAAGGTAATATTTTTATTTCAAATAATGAAGTATTTATAAAAAATTCATCAGACTCAATTAAATCAGGTGTAGGTTTGTTGCCTCAAGAACTATCAATTCATTCTGAAATGACAGTAGCTGAAAATTTAATGTTAGGTAATTTACCAACAAAAAAAATAGCAGGAATAGAATTTACAGATCAAAAATTAATGATCAAAATAGCACGTGAAAAATTATTAGATTTAGGTCTAGATATAAACGTACAAAAACAAATTAAAGAATTAACATTACCAGAACAAAGAATTGTAGAAATTGCAAGAGCTATGGTTGGCAAAGCTAAAATACTTATAATGGATGAGCCAACAGCAGCTTTAACTAGAAAAGAATCAAAAACATTGTTTGAGGCTCTGGAGAAAACAAGAAAAGCTGGAGTAGGTATAATTTATATTTCTCATTATCTTGATGAAGTTTTTGATGTTTGTCAAAGAATTGTTGTATTAAGAGATGGAAAAAATGCAGGTGAGTTTAAAACAACTTCTTCAAACCATGATGAAGTTTTATCAGCAATGTTAGGAAATGCTGTTGAAAATTTATATCCAAATAAGAGTAAAAAAGAAAATTCAGATTTAGCTCTTAAATTTGAAAACGTAACTTTTTCAAAAAATTTATATAACCTTAATTTTGAAGTTTATAAAGGCGAGATCCTAGGAGTGTTTGGTTTACTTGGATCAGGTTTAGAAGAGTTAGGAAGAAAAATATACGGCATTTCTGGAAAAACAGAAAAAGGAAAAATTTTTCTTTTTGGCAAAGATTACACACCTACTTCTCCGCAAGATGCAAAGAAGAATGGCATAGGTTTCATTCCAGCGGAGAGAAAAACAGAGGGTATTTTATCAGAATTAAATCTTAGAAATAATATGACTATACCATTCTTGAATAATTTTATTCAAAGAACATTTATTGATACAAAGAAAGAAAAAGAATTTACCAATAAATGGATTGCTGACTTTGATATTAAATGTTTAAGTAGTGAACAATTGTTTCGTTTTTTATCTGGTGGTAACCAACAAAAAGCGTGTATAGCGAGATGGTTAGTTGATGAGGTTTCTATTTTAATTATTGAGGAACCAACAAGAGGTGTTGATCTTGGTGCTAGAAAAGAAATTTACCAAAAATTAAGATATTTATGTGATC
The DNA here is from genome assembly GCA_902524385.1 of uncultured Alphaproteobacteria bacterium. Classification (GTDB taxonomy): domain Bacteria; phylum Pseudomonadota; class Alphaproteobacteria; order HIMB59; genus CACPNW01. The sequence goes on along the minus strand of CABZCZ010000005.1, from coordinate 56,890 downwards.
AAGGATTAACAGTAATTATTTTTTCTTCAGATGTTGAAGAAATTTATGGTTTAGCAGATAGATTCATGGTTCTTAATAGAGGAACTATAACATCAATATATGATCAATCAGTTCAAGTTGAACAATTGATGGCAGCTGCAGGAGAAAATATAAATACTAATTTAAATTAAAGGAAAAATATGAGTAATTTATCAAATTTTAATTCATTAATGAAGCAGTCATGGTCAGGTGTTGCAGTTCTATCTGTTTTTTATATTGTTATTGTTATTGCACTGTCATTGATGTCGCCTTGGTTTTTTTCTTTTAATAATGCAATGAATATTGGAATAAATATGTCTTATATAGGGTTAATGGCTGCAGCAGGTACACCATTAATTATTGCTGGTGGTCTAGATTTATCAGTAGCTGCAGTCGCTGGATTAACTGGTGTATTGATTACAATATTTTTTGGATGGATAGATAATATTTGGTTAGCAGTAGCTTTGTCATTGTTTGTAGGAGCTTTTATTGGTGCCTTTAATGGTTTCTTAGCTACAGTATTAAAATTTAATCCATTAATTGCAACATTAGGAACCATGTCGATAATTACTGGTTTTTCTTTAGTTCTGACCGGTGGATTGACAAAATCAATGATGCTTCCAGAATTTAATTATATTGGTGTGGGTAGGATATTTAATGTTCCAATACCATTAATCATAATGATTCTTGCGATGTTTTTATTATGGTTATTAATGTCAAAAACTAAATTTGGACGTTTCCTTTATGCTTCTGGTAATAATCCTGATGCAAGTCTACTCTTAGGCGTACCGGTCGTTAAAGTACAATTCTACCTATATGTTTTATCAGGGTTAAGTGGAGCAATTGCAGGTGTTTTATTGACTGCAATGTTGGGAGCAGCAGCACCTAATGCAGCAGGTTCCCATCTTTTAACCATCATAGCTGCAATAATTTTAGGCGGCACTAGTTTATACGGAGGAATTGGAAGCGTATGGGGAACATTATTTGCTGTATTAATTCTTGGCACAATTAATAATGGATTAACTTTAATGAATGTTTCTTCTTCGTGGCAAGAGGTTGCAAAAGGAACTGTACTAATTTTAGCTGTTGGCTTAGACCAATGGAGAATGAGAGCTTAATATGAAATTATCTGTAACATCATGGTCTTTTCCACAATGTAACTTAAGTGAGTCAACCGGATTATCTAATTTATTAGGAATAAATGCAATTGATGTTGGATATTTCTATCGTTCAGCATTAGATAAAAATACTCTTCTTGAAGATTATAAAAAAATTATAAATGAAATCAACAAATACAATATTGTTTATGCTAATTTATATCATCTTTTTGGTAATTCATTAGAGGATAGAAATTTAGCTGACATAAATAATTTAGAAGATAATAAAAAAGATTTATCTACGGTAACTAATTTTTGCGCGGAAGCTAATATACCAAGTATTTTTATATTACCTGGTGTTACTAATCCTGGTCAATCTAGAAACGATGCTCTTATAAATTCAATTAATTCTTTAAATGCATTAAACGAAATTACTTCTAAAAAAAATATCCAATTATTGATTGAACCTCATGTTCATTCATATCTGGAAAGTCCTGATATAGTACTAGAGCTTTTATCTAAAGTTCCAGGAATAAAACTTGCCTTGGATTATGCTCATTTTGCTTGTTTAGGTTATACTCAAGATGCAGTAGATGTATTAGCGGAACACGCCGGTCATGTTCACTTGAGACAAGCAAAAAGTGGTTATTTGCAGACAAAATTAGAAGAAGGAACATTAAATTTCCCAGCTATGTTTGGTAAATTAAAAGAGGTTGGTTACGATAAATATTTATCTATTGAATATGTACATCAAAATTACATGATGACGGTTTATGATGATGTTTTATCTGAAACAATTAAAATGAGAGACTTATTCAATCAATGGAAAGGAGAATAATATGTCTAACTATGCATGGGTACTTGAAGTAAGACCGGGATACGAAGAAGAATACAAAAAGCGTCATGATGAATTATGGCCAGAAATGAAAGATATGCTGAGTGATGCAGGTATTCGCAATTATAATATTTTTAGACATGGCCTAACTTTATTTGGATACTTTGAAACTGATGATTTACAAAAATCAATTAAACATATTACTGAAAGTGAAATTAATACAAAATGGGGAGAATACATGGCTCCAATAATGAAGATAGATGTTGATGAAAACATAGGTTTCCCATTTCTTTTACCATTAATGATGCATTTAGATTAATTTTTTGAGAAGGAGATCAAATGAAAAAAGCAAGAATTGGTGTAATAGGTGCTGGTTGGTGGGCAACTGAATTTCATATTCCACATCTCAAAGAAAGAGATGATGTAGAGCTAACAAGTGTATGTAAGTTGGAGGAAGATGAACTAAACTTTGTTAAAGAAAAGTTTGGATTTAAACATGCTTCAACTGATTATAAAGAAATGTTAGATATGGAGCAATTGGATGGTGTGGTTATAGCAAGTCCACATTTTGCACATTTTGAAAATATTAAAGCTGCACTTGCAAAAGGTTGTCATGTTTTAGTTGAAAAACCTATGACGACTAATACTAAAGATGCCCTTGAAGTAGAAGCGATATTAAAAGAAAAAAAAGTAGAATTATTTACTCCTTATGGATTTAACTGGAATCCACTTATGTCCAAAGCAGAGGATCATATTGCAAGTGGTATAATTGGAAATATAATGCATGTAGATACTTCCTTTTCTTCTTCACTAGTAGATTTGTTTCAAGGTATTCCCCTTAGTGAGTCTGATGATCACACTTTTCAACCCAAAGCTTCAACATGGTCTGATCCATCAAAAGCAGGCGGTTATGGTTGGGGTCAATTATCTCATATGTTTGCTGGTGTTTATAAAGTTACAAAGTTAAATCCTCAAAAAGTATTTTGTCTTTCTGTTCCCTCTCCAACTGGTGTTGATTATACAGATGCTATTTCTGTGCAATTTGAGGAAGGTGCAACTGGTGCTTTTTCTGGATGTGCTTATGTTCCTAAAGGTTATGGAGGAGGATACAATATAAGAGTTCATGGCGATAAAGGTGCACTGTTTTTGGATTTTGAAATTAATAGAGAACGTTTATTGGTTAGAACTAATGATGGTAAAGAAATTAATGAGGAAGCAAAACCTGGATCTGGAACTCATTCATATACCACCCAATATCCAATAAATACATTAGTAGATATTTGTTTAGGTAAAGAATACAAAAACCATGGTGATATTACAATTAACTTGAAAATGGTAAAAACTCTTGATGCAGCTTATAGATCAATGAAAAGTCTTAAATTAGAAAGTATTTAAAATTATGTCAGACAAAGTTACAATAAAAGATGTAAGAACATATATTACTTCTAAGAAAAGTGGTGGCGATTATCATTTACAGGAAAAAGGTCATTGGATTTCGGATACAATTATTGCTAACCCAATGTCACCATACCCAGAATATAAACAAACAAGAACTAGTTGGGGAATAGGGGTGCTAGGTTCTGTTATAGTTGAAGTTGAACTCTCTAATGGAATAGTTGGAGTAGCATCAGGTTTAGGTGGTGAGACTGCATCTTGGCTTATACAAAATCACTTTAAAAGATTTTTAATTAACCAAAATCCAAAAAATTTAAATCTTATATGGGAACATATGTTTAGAGCTAGTCATTTTTATGGAAGGAAAGGATTAACTATATGCACAATTAGTGTTGTTGATCTTGCAATTTGGGATGCATTGGGAATTTTAAGAAACGAACCTGTAATGGAAATGATTGGAGGAAAAGTTAGAGATGAAATTCATTTTTACTGCACTGGTCCAGATCCTGTGGCTGTAAAAAAAATGGGATTTTGGGGATCAAAAGTTCCATTACCATACGGACCATCTGATGGTCATGAGGGTTTAGAAAAAAATTATCAATATTTAAAAAAACATAGAGAATCTGTATCTGAAAATTTTCCTCTCATGGTTGATTGTTACATGTCTTTAAATGTACAATATGCAATTCAGTTAGCAAAAAGGTGCGAGGATTTGAATATTAATTGGTGGGAAGAAGTTCTTCATCCTGATGATATTGATGGGTACAAACAAATTAAACAAGCTCATCCTGATAAAAAATGGACAACTGGCGAACATGAATATACGCGTTATGGATTCAGACAATTAATTGAAACAAAATCTATAGATATACTACAACCTGATGTTATGTGGGTCGGTGGAATGACAGAGTTATTAAAAGTTTCAGCTATGGCGGCAGCATACGATTTACCAGTAGTCCCTCATGGTAGTGGCCCTTATTCGTCTCATTTTATATTTTCTCAACCGCATTCACCATTTTGCGAATATATTGCAGGAAGTCCTGATGGAAAATCAGTTGTACCAATGTTTCCTTATTTTGAAGGAGAACAAATTCCAGTAAATGGAAAGGTACAAGTTCCAGATCAACCAGGATTTGGAATGACTTTAAAAGATAAGGATATGCTTGAGGAAATAAAATAATAAAAATATAATTAATTATTTTACAATATAAAATTAATAATTTTTTTTAAACCAAAATTATGTCGCCTATAATTTCATACACCTGTAAGTATCATTTAATTATTTAATAATTTTTTTATTACCACTTGTCTGCACTACCTAATAATAATTTCTGTTCATCACTTCCATTTTTTTTTAATTCACGCGCAACAGGTCCATCAAAATCTTCTCTAGATTTAATCCACGCATTTTGGTAACACATTAAACATACTCTCCTATCCGATTGAGATTTATTTCCCATACCTCTATGGTACATCCAACCACTGAAAAGAACAGCTTGTCCTGGTTTAGCAAATAAATATTTTTGGTTAGGGTATTCAATATCTTCTCTAGGAATATCAAGTTTAATTTTATGGCTTCCTGGAACAAGTGCAAAGGCTCCATTTTCCGAATTTAATTCATCTAAATAATATCCACAATTCACTTGACCAGGAATACTTCCAAAGGGCGTTCCTGCAGGATCAACAGGCCAAGGCCCATCTCTGTGCCATATTTGATTTTGTTCACCTGGTTTACACAACCTAGCTGTTGCACTGTGGAGTTGGATACAGTTACCTAAAATTGATTTGATTTTTTTAATTACTATTTCATTGTCGAGCAATTTCAAAAACCTTTTATCATATTCTAATAAACCAACTTCAATATGTTTTACATTATCTAATTTCTTAAAAGTATCATTAAAGGCTTCCCTTATTTTATTAACTTCATCAGAATTTAGAGCATCATCTACAACTAAATATCCATGTTCTAAAAAAAACTTTAAATCTTTATCATCTTTTTCAGATAATTCAGGATTCATTCTTTTTGGGACAATTTTTCTATCATAATTTAGAGAAAACTTATGCTTCATAAACTCTCATTTTAATTAATAAATTATTTATATCAATTCAAAATAATCGAATATTCTTGATAACGTTTACATTTTGTGATTAAATATTTTAAATTGAAAATACTATATTGAGGGAGGTAATATGGGAAATTTCTTTAAAATGATTGTAATTTGTTTTACAATAATATCTTTTACTAATATCGCAAAGTCAGAGGTTACTTACTCTTGTTGGAATTGTATGATGTTAGGCATAGATGGAGAAGGTAATCTTGAAGGAGCCCGCGTTGATTATAATGCAAAAGGTGGACCAGATATAGCTGTTACTAATTATCCTTACGGTGATTATTTACAGGCTTTACAACTAAATATGATTTCAGGAACATCTGATGATCTTATGGCATTTCAAGTTGGTGCAATGATAAATCAATATGCTGAGTATCTTGAAGACCTAACTCCATATTGTGAAAAAGAATGGGGTGCAAATTGGAAAGATAAATTTTTAGCGGTAGGTATTGATCAAGTTACCGTTGATGGAAAACTTGTTGCTTTACCTCAAGTAATGTCAGCTGCTGGAGCTTTATGGTATAATCAAACTATTTTGGATCAATATAATTTATCTGTTCCAACAAATTGGGATGAATGGATTAGTGTTTCCAATACTTTAAAAGATAATGGTGTGATAGGATTTATGCATGGTGCTAAAGACTCGTGGGTAAACTATGACATGTTTATTGGTATTGCTAATGAATTAGATCCTGGCGTTATTTATGAAGCAGAAGCAGGTAATGCATCATGGACTCATGATAGTTTAGTAAAGGCTATGAGTATGTGGGGAGAAATGTTTTCAAATGGTATTATGCAAGAAGGTGCATTAGGTAACTCTCAATATCCAGATACTCATCAAGGATTTACAAGTGGTAATGCTGCTATGATGACTATGGGAACATGGAATAATTTTTCTACATTTACAAATGAAGGACTAAAAGGCTCTAAGGCGAGCTATGGTTTTAGTGAAGACTTTAAATATGGAATTACAGGTTTACCTGATATGAATGGTGACGGTAAACATGGAAGGTTGTTTGCTAGTCCTGATGTAAGTATAGGAATGAGTGCAAGTTCTTCTAATAAAGATGAAGCATGGAAAGCCCTAAAAATCATTATTGAAGATTTACAACCTACTTATGCAAGAGATTTATGGGTTCCTTCTATGAATGGCGTACCATTCGATATGAGTGATGCTACAAGTGATTTTGCAAAAGCAGCTCTTGAATATGAGTTAGGCATGATTGAAAACGCATATGGTAAAAGAGAATTTATATATGCTGAAATCAAAACTGCCTTAGGCGATGCAATGCAAAATGTGGCTGTTGGAAACATGACAGCACTTGAAGCTATGGAAATGGTTGAGGAAGCTTCGCAATCAGTAAAAAGATAATTTATAATCATTGAGCGGTAATTATTACCGCTCAATTTCTTATGTTTAAAAATAAATCAAACTTTGTAGATGTAATTTATATTTTACCAGCATTTATTTTTATAACTATTTTTTTCTTTTATCCAATTGGATACATTTTTGGTATTAGTTTTTATGAATGGAATGGAATAAGTCAAAATAGAACATATGTTGGTTTAGAAAATTACAGAGACTTTTTTACTGATAAAATAGCACTAAAATCACTAATTAATCAATTTTTATGGGGTGTTATAACTATTTTATCTCAAATGTTTTTAGGTTTAGGAATGGCAATTCTACTTAGATCTCAAGCTAGATTTAAAATTATTTATAAATTAATATTCTTTTTTCCAAATGTTATTGCAGTTGCAGTAGTAGCTTATGTATTCAATAAAATATATGATAACAATTTTGGTGAATTGAATCTGTTATTAGAATCTATTAAATTAAATTTTTTAACACATCCTTGGTTGGGCGATCCAAATACAGCATTGTATGCTTTAATGATTGCAAATATTTGGCAATGGACTGGGTTTAGTTTTTTACTTTATCATGCTGGAATGACGCAAATAAATGAAGAATTATATGAAAGTGCAAGAATAGATGGAGCAAATCTTTTTGCTATTGTAAAAAATATTATTATTCCCTTACTAAAACCAACACATATTGCACTTTTAATTTTAGGAGTTATTGGTACTTTAAAAACATTTGATATAATTTATTTAACAACTAAAGGTGGGCCAGCTAGATCTACGGAATTTTTATCAACTTATATTTTTCAAAAAGGAATTATGGAATTTAAAGCTAGTTATGCCTCTACTATGGCTTTAATGATAGTTGTGATTGCTCTTATTCTAACAATACTTCAAGTGAAAGGTTATAATAGGAAATAAAATGTTGATTCAAAAAGATAAGAAAACAACTATAATTTCTCAAATATTACTTACTATATTAGCTATTATTTTTCTTCTTCCTGTAATCGTAATGTTTAAAATATCATTTCAAGGCAGTGGTTTTGAAAATTATCTAAAAGTAATAAGATTAGAGTATGTATATCAGTTTTTCTTTAATAGTATTATAATTGCAATTTTTACAGTAGTTCTAGTATATTTTATATCTTTACTTACAGCTTATTCATTGTCAAAATTAAATCCTATAGCTAAAAATAGTTTTTTTAATCTAATACTAGTTGGATTAATGGTTCCTAATGTTGCTTTAGTTGTTCCAATTTTTTTACTTTTTTTAAAATTAGGTTTATTTAAAAGTTATTTGGCAATGATTTTACCAATAACTGCTGGAGTAATACCATTTGCAGTATTAATCTTTAAAAATTTTTTAGATAATGTTCCCAATGAACTTCTAGAGGCAGCAAAAATTGATGGCGCTGGTTCTTTTATTATATTAAGAAAAATAATAATGCCAATATCAATGTCTATATCAGTTGTAGTTATAATTTGGACATTTTTAATGACATGGAATGATTATTTCACTGCTTTAGCTTTTATAAGGGATAAGGAAATGCTTCCAGTGACTCATCTGCCAAACTATTTTTTAATGAATACTATGGGTGCGGGAAATATGCCTGACTATGGACCATTTTTTGCTTGTTTAGTTCTTATAAGTTTACCTGTTATGATTCTATATGTATTTTTACAACGTTACATTGAGGACGGTATAACATCTGGATCTATTAAAAAATGAAAATTACAGATATTAAAGTTAAATCTTTTTTAACTTATGCAGATCGCTGGGATCAAGGTCATGCACTACCCAAACCAGACACTGAATTAATGCAGACCGTACTCACAATAGAGACCGACGAGGGTGTATCAGGACATTTTATTGGAGGTGGGACACATGGAGATCAAGAAGGTCTTAACAATGTTGACCAAAATTTAATTCTGGGTCGCATAAGAGATTTGCTTATTGGTCAAAATCCACTTGATCGCGAAATGATTTGGCAATGGTTATTGGTTGCATGGTTTCCTGAGAATGTTGCAAGCGTAATAGATAATGCACTTTGGGACCTTGCAGGGCGTATGACTAATCTTCCAGTGTATAAGTTGATTGGTGGTGCACGTGATAAAGTTAAAGCTTATGCCTCAACCTATCCTAATATTGGTAAACCTAAGGTATATGCAGAGCATGCTTTAGCTTGCAAAAAAGAGGGTTATATCGCTTATAAGATTCATCCACATTATTTTTGGAATCCTGAAACTGGTAAACCAACACCTGGTCGTCCTTCGAATATTAAAGCTGATATTGAAACTATTCATCTCGTTCGTGAAGCTGTTGGACCAGAGTATGTTCTTATGTATGATCCATGGGGAACATATATGTCTGTTGAGGAGACGATTAAAGTAGGAAGAGAGTTAGAAAAACTTAACTATTATTGGTACGAACATCCTATGCCTGAATATAGGGTGGAAAGTTATGTTCGTCTTTGCAGAGAACTAACTATTCCAATACTTTCTCCAGAGATTATAGCAGGAGGAGTATTTTCTAGAGCAGATTGGATGTTGCGTGGTGCTAGTGATATGACTAGAATTGATGTAATACGTGGAGGAATAACAGGCGCACGTAAAACAGCCATCGTTGCGGAAGCGTATGGTATTCGTTGCGAATTACATATGGCTGGATGGGGAAATCTTCAAGTCATGGGTGCAACATCTGAAGATACTTCTGAATATTATGAAAAAGGCTTGCTTGCACCAGGAGTTGATTATGACAAACAGCACCCATATTTAAAGAACAACTGTGATAAAATTGATACAGAAGGTTATGTGCACCTTCCTCAAAAACCTGGAATGGGATACGAGATAGAGTGGGATTACATTAACGATAATATAATTGATCCTACAACTTTTGTCAGAAAGACTATTTAGATAATGATCGCATCAACAATAACTGGTGTAGTTCCAATTTTAATTACACCCTTTGACTCACAAGGTCGTATTGATGTTGATAGTTTACAAAATTTGATCGATTTTAATATTAATTCAGGAGTTCACGGCATAGGAATAGCTAATGGATCTGAAATTTTTAAACTTAATGAATCAGAACGAAAACTTGTAACAAAAATTGTAGTAGATCATGTAGCAGGGAGGGTGCCAGTCATTATAAATACTGGGGCGCATGGAACTGCTCTGGCAATTCAGTATAGTAAATTAGCACAAGAACAAGGAGCCGATGGTCTCATGATTATACCTCCGCATTTTTTTCCAGTAGGCACAAAACAAGTTGCAGATTATTATGAAGCTATTGACTCAGAAATTACAATTCCTATTTTTTTACAAGATATACCTCAATCTCCAATTTCACCTTCTTTAGCATTAGAATTAGCTAAAAAATGTAAAAATATTTCTTATATTAAAGTGGAAACTTCACCAATTGCCACTAAAGTATTTCAAATGGTTGATGCAACAAAAGATGAATTAACTATTTTTGGAGGAGCAGGGGGGAGTTATTTTATAGAAGAAATGCGTAGAGGAGCAAAAGGTACTATGCCTTTTTGTTCTCAACCAAAAGAATTTGTAGAAGTTTGGAATTTATTTCAAAATGGAGATGAAGAAGAGGCTATTAATATATTTAATAAATTTATAGTACCTATGAGTCGTCTAGAAATACAAACAAACGATCTTTGTTATCATTTGCATAAACAATTTTTGGTTAAGCTTGGTGTTATAAAGACCTCACATGTTTGCGGTCCAACTATGTTACCAGATCCAATATCTCAAAGTGAAATTGACGAAATGATAGAGCTAATGTCAAATAAGTAATTTATGAAATTCCTTCAGGATCAATTAAAAATTAAAAATGAGATAACATGAAAAATTACGATGTATGTGCTTACTACTTTCCAAATTATCACAAGGATAAACGAAATTTATTAGTTCATGGAAAAGATTGGGATGAATGGGAATTAGTAAAAAAAGCAGTACCAAGATTTGATGGTCATTTATTACCTAATGTTCCTTTATGGGGCTATGAAGATGAGTCTGATCCAAAAGTGTTTGAAAAAAAAATAGAGGCAGCTTCATCTCATGGAGTTAATTGTTTTTTATGGGATTGGTATTGGTATGAAGATGGTCCTTTTTTACAAAAATGCTTAGAAAAGGGATATTTAAAATCTACTAATAAATCAAAAGTTAAGTTTGCTATCCATTGGGCCAATCATAATTGGGTAGATATTCACCCGGCTATTAGGTCTACAGTTAAAAATCCTCACACTTTATATAATGGAGAAATCACTGAAATAGCATTTGAAGAAATGACAGATTATATAATTGAAAACTATTTTTCTGATCCAGATTATTGGAAAATTAATAATGCTCCATATTTTTCTATTTATGAAATTGGCAAGTTGATTTCAGGGTTAAGAGGGTTAGAAAACACAATTAAATCATTAGATCTTTTTAGAAAAAAAACTATAGCGGCAGGCTTCTCTGATTTACATTTAAATGCTGTTGTATGGGGCATACCCTTAATACCTGGCGAGTCCACTCTGCATGATGTTGGCAATTGGTTAAATATATCAAGCAGATTTAACAAGCCTGATGATATTATAAAATATTTAAAATTTGATAGTGTTACTTCGTATGTTTGGGTTCATCATATACCAATGACATCATTCCCAACTGTGGATTACATGGATGTATTAAAAAAGATGCAAGATTATTGGTATGATGCTTCCAAAGCTTATTCAGTGCCATATTTTCCAAATGTAACAATGGGATGGGATTCGAGTCCTCGAACTATACAAACAGATGTTTTTGATAATTTAGGTTATCCGTTTACGTCAATTTATGTAAATAATACTCCTGATAATTTTCAAATAGCACTGGAAGAGGCAAAAAAATTTATTGATGACTCAAATTTATCTATAATCAATATTAATGCATGGAATGAATGGACTGAAGGAACTTATCTAGAGCCAGACTTAAAAAATAAATATGGTTATTTGGAAGCTATAAAAAAAGTTTTCTTATCTTAAATATATAAATTTTAATAAATTAAACATTACCTGAATTCATTATATTATTTTGTTCAATACTGAATCAATTTAAAAATTTTTATCAATGTGACTCAACTTATTATATCTTCTAATTTTTTTAATGAAAATTTTTGATCTTTACATAGATCTAAGATTGGTTTTTCATTTTTTATAACTTGTTTAATTGACTCTGGTAATTTTTCTAGATATTTTAATGGAATCTTAACAGCTCCATGTTGATCAGCATGCACTATATCATTATGTTTAAATTGTACCCCAAATATTTTAATAGCTTTACCTATACTTTTTAGCTGTAAGCATGCATGACTAGGTAGTACAGATCTGAATAAAATCTGAAAATTATTTGCAACATCATCAAGATCCCTTATTGAGCCATTGGTAATTACACCTTTAAAACCTAATTTTTTATGAATATTGGTTTGAACTTCTCCCCAAAAACAACCAACGGGATTGATATTAGAATCTTCAACTATGCATATTTTAGGCATTTTTTCATTTCCCATATATTTATAATATGCTTTTTTTTCTTTTAGACCCATCTTCTTGTTTTTATCATTAGAAAATATCTTAGCTGTTCTAACAAAACCAATTATGGGTGAAAGATTTTTATTTAAACAAAAAAATTCTTTTTTTGTGTATCCTTGATTGCGGCATTTGGGATCTAAAAGTTCTAATGCATTACATATAGTAGGGGTATCATATTTAATTAGTAGTTTAAATATTTCTAAAAATTTTTTTTTTTGCACAATTTACTTTGAATTAATTGTTAATATAATAATATTTATTAAAATAAGAAAATGTCAAGAATTTAAATATGAATCATTTGGATAAAAGAAAATTAGAAAAGTCAAATTTAGAATTACCTATTCTTGGCTTTGGAGCATCACCGATAAAAGTTTCAAATCAAAGTATTACCAATACCTCAACTGAAAATTTATTAAATTATTCACTGAATTTAGGAATTAATTATTTTGATACAGCCCCATGGTATGGTTTGGGTAGAAGTGAACACCGAATAGGAAATGTATTAAGAGAAATTGATAGAAATAAATTTATTCTATCTACAAAGGTAGGAAGAATTTTATCAACAAATAAGCCAGATATTAAACCACTTCAAGAATACGCTTTTTGGCAAGATGAAAATAAACCTTTTGATGGAAGTTTAAAATTTTATGTAAAATTTGATTATTCTTATGATGGAATTTTACGTTCTTATGAAGATAGTGTACAGCGCATTGGTTTTAGTAAAATAGATATGTTGGTTATCCATGATCTTGATTTTTTTTATCATGGAAAAGAAAATTTTAATTTTTATCTTGAACAGTTAGATAAACAAAACGGATGGAAGGCGCTAGAAGAACTTAGAAGTTCTGGAGAAATATCAGCTATTGGTGTTGGAATAAATGGAGATGGATTAATCCCATACTTTATACCAAAGTTTGATGTTGATTATTTTTTAGTAGCTATGAGATATACTTTGCTTAAGCAAAAAATTCTTTCTGAAGAACTACCTATGTGTGAAAAATATAAAGTAGGCGTAATTATTGGTTCCCCATATCAATCGGGTATTTTAGCTGCAGGATTATCAGGCGTATCTCCAACATATAATTATAAAAAACCCAGCAAGGAAATAATAAATAAAATTAAAATAATTGAAAAAATTTGTAAAGATTTTGAGGTAAATATTGGTGCTGTAGCTCTACAATTTCCACTTCTGCATCCTTCTGTAATATCCGTCATACCAGGAATGATAAATGAAACTCAGGTTAGAGTTAACATTGAAAATTTAGCTAAACCTATACCTAAGGAATTATGGATAGAGCTCAAGAAACAATCAATTATAGAACAAGAATCTCCAGTAGATATTTTCTAATGTTTTTATTATTATAAAAATATTATTGTTTTAAATAATGAAAATAATTGATGCTCATCATCACACTTGGGATCTCTCCGTGTTTCCCTATTCTTGGATGAACAATCCTCATCCTACAGGTGACATCTCACATTTAAAAAATAATTATTTAATAGATGACTTGTTAGAAGATGCAAAAAATCTTGAATTAATAAAATCAATTCATATTACGTGTCGAGGAGGTATTATTAGTCCTGTGGAAGAAACTAAATGGCTCCAATCTTTATCAGATAAACAAGGCTTCCCTCATGCCTTAGTTGTATATTCTGATTTTTTGAGAGAAAATATTGAGAAAGAAATAGAAGAACATTGTCAATTCAAGAACACTAGAGGAATGAGATATTTACTTAATTATATTAAAAATGATCCAATTAATTGCTTTGCCACTAAAGAAGCTCTTCTTGATAGTAAATTTAAAAAAAATTATTCATTATTAGAAAAATATAATTTATCATTTGATATGCATCTTTGGTGGACACAGTATAATTATGCTTTTGAATTAATTAAATCTCATCCAAATATTTTAAATATTATCAATCATGCAGGTACACCTAGAAAACGAGATGAAGAATATTTATCTAATTGGAGAAATGGCCTTAAAACTTTAGCTCAAGCTCCAAATACAGTTATAAAAATATCTGGCTTAGGTATGTTTGATCAGCAATGGACAACAGATAGTATAAAGCCATTAGTTTTAGACTGTATTGAAATTTTTGGAGTTAATAGATGTTTTTTTTCTTCAAACTTTCCAGTTGATAAAAAATATAGTTCTTATGAAAAAGTATGGAATTCTTATTTTGAAATTACTAAAGATTTTTCTATAGATGAGAAGGAGATGTTATTTTTTAAAAATGCAGAAAAATATTATCGTATTTAATAATCAAAGAACTATCGATTTAATAAAAATTTTCCTCACTGATAAGGCTTTCTACCTATTGGTGTTTCTGCAATATATGTTGCCCCTCCATCTGAAGGAGTTGAAATTCCCTTATCACCATGATTTACTGCTAAGATTGTAGCTTCAGATTCTGCTTTTTCTCTTGCTAATATAGCCTTTTTTCCTCCAAGTGGAGATGCTCGCAAAGGTTTAATTAGCGAAGGATGAGTAGCTTTAATAAAATTCTTAATAGCATCAATAAGTTGATCTGCCCCTCCATCTTGAAGAAAATGCCCAACTCCCTTAATTGTTACATGTTTAACACCAGGATGTTTTGTACCAGGACAATGCTTAAGCCAGATGGTGTCACCACCTGCCATAACTGTATCTTCATCGCTAAATGCAAGAAGAACTGGCTTAGAAAATTTTTGAAATGTTGCCCACGCAGCTGCATTATTTTCTGCTTCTTTAGTTGCAGGGCGTTTAGTTGGATCAGATGATGGAGTAGGAACAAGTTCTGGAAACATTCTTGCCCCAGCTTTAAAGGAGTCATCTGGATAAGGTGCGTTATATGCTTCCATTTCATCACTATTCATTTTTGGGTTACTAGGCCCAATTGCTTTTTGAGCCATGATTTGACCTGGCCAACGACTTCCTCTCTCCTTAATCCATTGTTCGTCCTTGAGACCAGTTCGAAAAGCAAATGTTTTCCAGCTATAAAAACTTTGTGAAACTTTAAAAAAATTATCATCACATGTTGGTAACATAGTATTTGCAATAATAACTCGACGAAAGACACTTGGGTGCGCTGCTACTACTCTTAATCCTATTAATCCTCCCCAGTCTTGTAATACTATTGTTGCGTCTTTTATTTTTAAGAAGTTAATAAGTAAATCAATGTTCCAGCCTACGTGTCGTTCATATGTATAGTCTTTCTCTTTTGCTGGCTTATCACTTCGCCCACAACCTACTTGATCAAATAATATTAATCTATAACCAGCATTTATTAGTGGTGGTATCATTCTTCGATAAAGGTATGACCACGCTGACATACCATGAGTAAGAACTAATGTTTCTTTTGCTTCTTTATTACCAAGTTCGTAATACGCAATACGAACTTCTAAATTATATAACTTGCTAGTAAAGTAATGAGGCTCGTAATTCCATAAAGGTAAACTTTCAAAGTATTTATCAGGTGTTCTCAATACTTTATAATCTTGAGTCATTTTTATTTTTTATAGCAAAATAAATTAAATTCAATCAAACTAATATTCATTTATTAATTCAGTAACTGCCTTTAGAGCAAAAGCAATAACAGGTGCATTTGTATTTCCAGCTACAAGATTAGGAAAAGATGATGCATCAAATATTCTGAGACCTTTAACACCTTTCACTCTTAAGTTTGTATCACAAACAGCATTAATATCTTCATTAGTTCCCATTTTGCAAGTTCCCACTGGATGCCAATTAGTTTTAATAGATTTTTTACAATGATTTAAAATATCTTCATCAGTTTTAACTTTTTCACCAGGAAAAACTTCATTTATTACAATGTCATTTAGTGGTTTAGTATTTAATATTTCTCTTGAGTATTTAAAAGCAGATATTTGTAACCTTTTATCATCTTCATGATTTAAATAATTAGGATTTAACAAAGGCATATCATAAGGATCTGAAGATTTAAGTTTTATTTCTCCTCTTGATTTAGGTCTCATTAAAACAGAATTTAAAGTGATGCCATCAAACTGACCAATATCTTTTACATTTTTATCCAGCTGGACTTTTGGGACACAATATAATTTTATTGAGGGTTCTTCAGTATAATCTTTGATAGTTTTATCAGGATTTAAAAAAGCACAACCATCACAACCTATAGTAGCAGCAGGTCCTTCTTTAAATAATAAATATTGAAAAATATTTTTAAGCATTTTTACCCCTTTATCTTGCCCAAAATATCCATAACCTGGTTTTGTTTTAGAAATTACTGAAACCTCATGATGATCTTGTAAATTTTGACCAACTCCTTCAGAAATAAAAACTTTTTCAATAGAATGTTTTTTTAACTCTTCTTCATTACCAATACCTGACAACATTAATAATTTAGGAGAATTAAAAGATCCTGCAGTTAAAATTATTTCATTATTAGCAAAAACTGTATTTTTAATTCTATTTTTATAAAACTCAACACCAATTGCTTTATCATTCTTAAAAATTATTTTTGTTGCTTTTGATTTTGTAGAAATTGTTAAAAATTTTTTAAATTTATTATTTGATAAAAATGCTTTTGTTACATTGCATCTCACTCCTTGATCAATGGTAAATTGCATGTATCCAACACCTCTTTGATTACCTGAGTTAAAGTCTGGATTATAGGGATGTCCCATTGCTTGCATAGTTTCTACATATATCTTAGTAAGTTCACATGTATCTCTAGAATCTGAGACTTTAAGATCTCCTCCTGTTCCATGATTTTCATCAAACAAACGATTATTATCTTCAACTAATTTAAAATAAGGTAGCATAGATTGATACGACCAATTTTTTTCTTTAGTTAAATTACTCCACTCATCGTAATCACTTGGTCTACCTCTCATATACACCATACCATTTATTGAACTTCCACCACCAAGAATACTCGCTTGGGTTATATAGTGACTTCTTCCATTTAATTGGTTTTGAGGGATTGTTTTGTAATGTTTTACAAATTTTTCTTTTTCTAAAAGATTTATAACACCTGCTGGTATTTTTATTAATGGATGCCAATCTGATGGACCTTCTTCTATAATTAAAACTGTAGCATTTAATTTAGAAATAATTTGAGATGCAGTAACAACTCCAGAACTACCCCCACCTATAATTATAAAATCATATTTTTTATTCATATAAATTAAATATTCATTGTATGATTTTTAAATATCAAAAACTTTCCCTGGATTCATAATATTATTTGGATCAAAACTTTTTTTAATTAATTTCATCAGAGGGACATTGTCTGGATGCTGTTTTAGTAAATACTCTTTTTTTTGAAGGCCAATACCATGTTCACCAGTGATGGTACCATCCATTTCTAGCGCTTTATCAATTAGTTTATTACTAAATTCTCTTATATATTTATATTCATTTTCTTTATTTGGATCATAAACAATAGTTACATGAAAATTTCCATCTCCCACATGACCAACCATAGGAGCTTTCAATCCAGTATCCTGAAGCTCATTTTCTGCAAACTTAATACACTCAACAATGTTTGAAATAGGAACACAAACATCAGTAGAGTAAACTCTAACATCATCTCCTTGTGCTTTAACTGAATAATAAACATTATGTCTTGCTTTCCATATCTTATTTCTTTCTTCTGTACTAGACGCCCATTTAAATTCACTACCATTGTTATTTTTAGATATTTCTTCAACAACATCTACCGATTCTTTATTTGAAATTTCACTACCATGAAATTCATAAAAAAGAGTTGGTAAACTTTCCAAATTTTCTAGTTTAGAATATTTAATACTTATATCCATTTGATCTTTATTTAGTAATTCAACTCTTGCAATTGGAACTCCGTATTGAATTATTTCTTGAGCTGTTACAACTGCTGAGTCAAGATTTGGAAATTGACAGACTGCACTCATTATACTTTCAGGAATTGGATAAAGTCTTAAGTGTACTTCAGTTATAATACCAAGTGTACCCTCCGAACCAACAAATAGGTTAGTAAGATTGTAACCTGCAGAAGTTTTTTTTGCTCGCGTTCCTGTTTTAATTATATTACCATTTGCAAGAACAACTGTAAGGCCAAGCACTACAGTTTTCATCGTACCATATCTAACAGCCATGGTTCCAGAAGCAGAGCAAGCTGCCATACCACCTAATGCAGCATTTGCGCCAGGATCAATAGGAAAAAAAACACCTTTATCTTTTAAACTTTCATTGAGTTGTTCACGAGATACATTTGCTTGTACACGACAATCAAAGTCTGTTTCATTTATAGAGATAATTTTATTAAAATTTTCCATTGAAATTGTAAAACCATCATCATTTCCAACAACATGTCCCTCTAAGGATGTTCCAGTACCGTAAGCGGTTACAGGTACTTTAAATTCATTACAAATTTTTAGTATTTTTGAAAGTTCTTCGTTATCTTTTGGAAACAAAACTGCTCTCGGTAGAATAGGATCATATGCATCTTCACCTTTTGCATGATTATTTCTTACACTTTCTGAAAATGAAATTCTTTCTTGTAAAAGCTCTTTTAAATTGTCTAATAATCCTCTATCCATTTATTTATAATATTTAATATTTAAAAAAAGTAAATGAATACCACACCACTAGAATTAGAAAATATTTATGATTTAGCATATAAAGCTTTATCAACTAATGGATGCGATCATTTCAACGCTGAGTCTGTAGCTAATACAGTTTTACATGCTGAAAGAGATGGAAGTATTTCACATGGATTATTTAGAATCCCTGGTTATGTAGCTTCTCTAAAAAGTAAAAAAGTTAATGGAGTCTCAAGACCAACAAATAATTATCTTACACAAAATGCAATTCGCGTTGAAGGTGATTATGGATTTGCTCCTGTAGCAATAAAAGTAGGTTTGCCTGAGTTAATAAATACTACAAATAAACATGGAGTTGGAGTTTTAACTATAACTAACACTCACCACTTTGCAGCACTATGGCATGAAACTGAAGCTTTAGCTGAAAATAATTTAATTGGAATAGCTTGTACTGCATACAAGCCGAGCGTAGCTCCTGCTGGCGCAAAAAAACCATTATTCGGAACAAATCCAATATCATTTGCATGGCCTAGAAAAAATAATTCTCCAGTTGTATATGATATGGCGACTTCAACAATGGCTATGGGTGAAGTGCAAGTTGCGGCACGTGATGGTCACAAAGTTCCATTTGGAACAGGCTTAAACAAAAATGGAGAAAAAACTGATGATCCATCTCAAATTGCTAATGGAGGAGTGCTTTTGACCTTTGGTGATTATAAGGGTTCAGCTATAGCTATGATGATTGAATTACTAGCTGCAGGTCTAGTTGGAGATTTGTTTAGTTTTGAAGCTAAAGAAGAGGATAATAATGATGGAGGTCCAGCACGAGGAGGAGAGTTTATCATGGCTTTATCTCCTGAGCTTATTGCAGGAAAAAATTGGAACGAACATGCTGAAAAATTCTTTGAACAAATGACATCTTTAGACGGCGTGCGATTACCTGGTCAAAGAAGACATACTAATAGAGAAGATAAAGGTCCGAGACATATCAATATTGAGCTCATAAAAAAAATAAAGAGTCAAATCTAATCCAGTTATGGATAATATTAAATTAGATTTTCAAAAACACATAGATGCTGGAAGATGTAATGGAGCTGAATGGATAATAAATCATAAAAACAATATTTATCATGAAGCAATTGGTTACAGAGATCTAAATTTAAAAAAAAAGCTTAATAAAAATTCATATTACAGAATTTGGTCAATGACAAAGCCAATTATTGGATTAGCAGCTATGCAATTAAGTGAAAAAAATTTCTTATCTCTTGATGATACTATAGATAAACATTTATCTGATTTTAAAAACTTAAAAAAACTTTGCAGTATTAAAAGTAACTTAAATGACACCACTTCTCTAGAAAATAATCCTACTATTAAACAACTTTTACAACATACAGCAGGTTTTACTTATAATAGTTCCGATAATTTTTTGGCTAAAGAATATGAAGATAGGAGGCTATTTCATTCACCATCTTCAAGTTTGGAGGAAGAGATTAGTAAAATTTCAGAATTACCTTTGTTATATGAACCTGGTTCAAAATGGCATTATTCTATATCAATAGATGTTTTAGCAAGAGTCATAGAGGTTGTAACAAAAGATAAAATTTTAGATGTTTTGAATGAAAATATTTTTTTACCTTTAGAAATGCATGATACAGATTTTTATATTGATGAAAATAGTAATAAACAGCTAGTCGAAACATTTGAATACAATAGTGATAAATTAAAACTTACTAATTTAAATTACGATAAAAGAAAATTAATTTTATATGGGTATCCTACGAACAATAAAAATTATTCCAGAGGAGGCCATGGTTTGTTTTCTACAGCTGAAGATTATGAAAAATTTGCTACAATGCTTATAAATGGTAAATCTAAAAATGGAAAAGAGCTTATAAATTCTCAAAATTTAGAATTAATGAGTAAAAATTCTTTAAATAATGAGTTATTTCCAATTGAAATTACATCAATTAATACTAATAAAGATCAAGATTATGAAAATGATCTAGATGGATATGGTTGGGGTTTAGGATTTAGAGTTTTAATGAATAATACCACTCAAAATAAGCTTGGTCCAGTTGGTGAGTTTGGATGGTCGGGATATGCATCTACTTACTTTTTGGCAGATCCAAAAAATAATTTATCAGCTGTTTTAATGATGCAAATTTTAGATGCAGATAAAAATATTAAAAAAGATTTTTACAATAATATCTTTAAAAATTTTTAGTGAGTATGAAATCAAATCCATATACTTATGGAATAATTTTAACACTTTTAACTTACTTATCTTTTGGTATTCTAGATACAATTCAAAAAACAGCAGTTCAATATCACTCTGTTTTTGTATTATTATTTGTTAAATTTACTTTTTGTTTTATTTTTTCTTTTTTTATTGCCAAAAAAAATAAAGTTGAAAAATTTTATCTTTCAAACAATTACAAGATACAAATAACAAGATGTATTTTATCTGTTTGTGAATCTTGTTTTTTTGTATTATCTTTTAGACATTTAGCTCTAGCAGATGCTCACACAATAGGTTCTTTAGCTCCTGTTTTAGTTTTAGTTTTTTCTTATTTTATTTTAAAAGAAAAAATAAATGCAGCTACATGGTTAGCAATCGGTGTTAGTTTTTGTGGAGTTATTCTAATCATGCGACCCGGACTGACTATATTTAATCCTTATTTAATCATTCCATTATGTGCTGCTTTTTTCTATTCATTTTTTCAAATAGCAACAAGATTGAATGCTAAGTATGATGATAATGAAACTATGTTATTCTATAACGGCCTCTTAGGCGCTATTATTACGTTTGTGCTATCACTGTTTTTCTGGCAGCCCTTACATTCATTTTCTTTTATTTTTTTTATTTTTTTAGGTATCTTTTTTTGTACTGGTTTATATTTACAAATTAAGGCATTAAGTGTTACACCGGCAAGTATTTTAGCACCTTATAATTATACTATAATTGTATGGGGCATTATTTTTGGCTTATTAGTATATGGAGAAGTTCCAGATATATTCACAATTATAGGAGCAATTATTATCGTTTCATCAGGAATATTTATATTTAGATATTCTTATAAGTAGTTTTAATTTCTTTATATCATTTAAAATATTAATGTTATAAATTTATAATATGTATATTGGAATTGATCTTGGAACATCATCAGTCAAAATGATTTTAATCGATCAAAGTCAAAACATTCTTGCCACCGCTAATTCAAGTCTCACTGTACAATCTCCACAAGATGGTTTTAGCGAACAAAATCCACAAGAATGGATTAATTCAACAATGGAATGTTTGGAGTCCCTAAAGTTAAAAAAACCAAAAGAATTTTTACAAACTATTTCTATAGGCATATCTGGTCATATGCATGGAGCTACCTTAATAGATAAGGATGGAAATGTAATTAGACCATGTATTCTTTGGAATGATACAAGATCACATCAAGAATGTGAAGAATTTGAAAAACAAAATTTTGATGTACGTTCAATTTCAGGGAACATTACTATGCCTGGTTTTACAGCACCAAAAATCAATTGGATAAAAAATAATGAAATAAATAATTTTAAAAAAATTTTTAAAGTCTTACTGCCTAAAGATTACTTACGGTTTGTTCTTACTGGTGAATTTTTTTCTGAAATGTCAGATGCATCTGGCACATTATGGTTAGATATAAAATATAGAAAATGGTCTAATAAACTTTTATCATGTTCATTTTTAGAAGAAAAACATATGCCCAATCTTGTGGAAGGCAATGAGCTGACAGGATATTTAAAAAAAGAATTTAAAGATAAATTCAATTTTAATAATAATGTAAAAGTTGTTGGTGGAGCAGGAGATAATGCAGCCGCAGCAACTGGTATGGGTATAACTAATAAAAAGCAATCATTTATATCTCTTGGTACTTCAGGAGTTTTTTTTACCCCAACTGATAATTTTTTAAGTAATACTGGTGATGCAGTACATTCATTTTGTCATTGTTTGCCGGATAAATGGCATCTAATGTCTGTTATGTTAAGTGCAAGTAATTGTTTAGATTGGATTTGCTCCGTTACTAATACTTCAATTATTGATACACTTAATAATGTAACTAGCTTTTATAATGATAAAAATTCAATAAAAAATTCTTCTTATTTTTTACCTTATTTGTCTGGAGAAAGAACTCCGCATAATGATCCGCATATTAGAGGTTCGTTTCATTCCATAAAAACAACAACAAATTCAACAGATTTACAGTATGCAGTAATAGAAGGTGTCAGTTTTGGAATATTAGATGGAGTAAATTCTATTTTGAAAGTTAATAATAACTTAGATAACATATTTATGGTTGGAGGTGGTTCAAAAAGCTCATTTTGGATTGAATTACTTGCATCCCTATTAAATAGAAAATTAAGTGTTTGTGATCAAAGTGAATTTAGTGCCGCTCTGGGCGTAGCAAGATTAGCCATGTATCAGTATGAAATAATTGAGAATAAAGAAAATATTGTTAGTGAAATAAAGATAAATAGAACATATGAACCAAATAAAGACAACATAGATCTTTTATTAAAAAGATATTCTATTTGGAAAGATTTATATAACAGCAACAATAAAATTGCTCAAAATTTAAATTTTTAGTACATATTTTTAAAAGATAAATTATTCTTTAAAAAGAAAAATATTTGCTTTTATCTTTATTTTATCTTTGAGGAATGTTGTGTTTTTCCAATTACCAATGCCAATTTCAAAGTCATTTCTAGAAAAAGATATTTCACTTTTTACCTGAACCAACTCACTAGTTAATTTTATTACTTCAATATCAATAGGAATATTTTGACTTTTACCTTTTATAGTTAATTCACCTATTAAATTAATTGAATTATCTTCATAATTAAATTTGAAATTTTTTGTATCAATAAGACCCAAAGGAAATTTTTTAGCATCAAAAAAAATATCACTAATTACTAAATCTTTATACCGTTTATAATTTATATCTAAACTATCAATTCTAACATTTATAAGAGCCTTATTATTATTTTGATTTGAAAAGTCTAAGGAAACAAATCCATCAAATTCATTAAAGTTCCCAATAACATTATTTGCAAACAAAACTGGAACTTCAAATTCTATATTTGAAATATCTTTATCTATAATCCAAAAATCATTAGCTATACTCTGTTTACAATACAGAAAGATTAAAAATAAACTAATTACTACTTTCAATATATTTCCTTGCCAATTCATCAGCCTTCTCATTGAATTTTAGACCTGCGTGACCCTTAACCCATTTCCATTTTACATTATGTTTGTTAATTAGAGTGTCTATCTTCATCCACAATTCTTTATTTTTAACTAATTTTTTTGTTGATGTTCTCCACCCATTATTTTTCCAATTTTTAATCCATGACTCAATGCCATCTTTGACATATTTGCTGTCTGTATAAATGACTAAATCTTTTTTTATTTCAAAATATTCCAGTGCTTTTATTGCTGCTGTAAGTTCCATTTTATTATTAGTTGTATGTTGATTTCCACCGTTCAATAAAATTTCTTTGTTATTATCTAATATTACAACTCCCCATCCACCTATCCCAGGATTACCAGAACATGCACCATCTGTATAAATATTAATCATTTTTCAAAAATATCATTTTGCTGATGCCATTTTAAAATATTAAAATATTCAAATGGATCTTTTTTAATAACTACTGCATTTGATGGATGAAAAATGTAGTCGTGTACTCTTGTAGATAGTATTCTAACAGCTGCAGCTCTTAATAAAATATTTAATGATTCTTTCTCAAGATCACTCAATTCTCTGAGTTTTTGATATTCCTCAAGAATTGTTAAGCAGTTCTTTTTGTTAAAGTTTTTTCCATTTTCATTAAAGCACCAATCATTAATTATTATAGCAATGTCATAAATATAAAAATAATAACATGCAAAATAGAAATCTATTACACCAGAAATTTTCTCATTTCTAAAAAAAATATTATCTCTAAACAAATCAGCATGTATGACACCACGGGGAATATTACTTGGCCAATAATTTTCTAAATAATCTATTTCACTTTTTAACAAATACATAGTTTCATTAAAATCTTCAGATTTACTATTAAGGCATTTTTTGTAAATTTCTTTCCAATCCTTTAAATCTAAACCGTTAGGTCTTTTTTCATCAAAATTTATGGTAAGATTGTGTAAATTAGCAACCATTTTACCAACTTCTCCACACATTTTAAAGTTAGGTTTTTCAATACTTTTACCATCTAGAAAAGAAATAATAACAGCAGTTTTGTTTTTTAATTTTTTTAAAATTTTTCCATTTTTATCTGAGATAGCTTTTGGACACTTAAAATTATTTTTATACAAAAAATTTTTTAAATTTATGAAAAAAGGTAATTCCTCTTCAATCACTCTTTTTTCAAAAATTGTTAAAATATATGGTTGATTATTACAAAAAATTTTAAAATTTGAGTTTTCTATGCCATCAACAATCTCTTCAAAGCTCTCTAAATTACCTATTGAGTAATCAGAAATAAAGTTTTCGATATCTTTTTTAATTAATTTTGTAAAAACTGCCATTTTTTATATATTTAATTTTTGTGGAATTTTAAAAAATACATCTTCTTTATGATAATGTCCCTCATTCACCTGTACTTCAAAATTTTTCTTCAAATTATCAAGAAGTTTTTTAACGAGAATTTCTGGTGATGATGCACTTGCTGTTATTCCTATATTTTTAGATTCTTGAAATATATTCAAATTTAATGAATCAACATCCTCTACTAAAATAGCTTTTTTTGAACCATAATTTTTTGCTACTTCAACTAATCTTAAAGAATTTGAAGAGTTACTTGCACCAATTACTAAAAAATAATCACATTGATTTGCTATTTTTTTAACTGCTTCCTGTCTATTTGTTGTAGCGTAACAAATATCATTCTTTTTTGGTTCGATAACATTACTAAAATGTACTTTTATTTCTTTAATTATATCTTTTGTATCATCAACAGACAGTGTCGTTTGAGTAACATATGCAATCTTTTTATTCTGTTTAAACGGTAATTTTTTAACATCTTCAACTTTTTCCACCAAATGAATTTCTTTATTAGTTTGGCCCATAGTTCCTATAACTTCAGGATGATTTCTATGACCAATTAAAATTACAGGAAGATTTTTTTTATCAAAATTTTCAACCTCTTTATGAATTTTACTTACAAGTGGACATGTTGCATCATAATATATTAAATTTAAACTTAAAGCTTCCTCTGGTACTGTTTTTGGAACACCATGTGCAGAAAAGATAACTGGTCTGCTTTTATCTTCAATTTCATTTAATTCCTCAACAAAAATAGCTCCTTGTGATTTAAGATTTTCAACAACAAATTTATTATGAACTATTTCATGACGAACATATACAGGTGCTCCATATTTTTTTAAAGCACCCTTGACCATTTCTATTGCTCTATCTACTCCAGCACAAAACCCTCGGGGTCCTGCAAGAAAAATATTAAGTTTTTTTGTCATTTAAATTTGCTACCATTAAATTTGGTAATTTAATAATACTATAGATTTTAAAAATCTTTTAATATTAATTTCTTAATATTATAGGCAAATTATGGAATAATTAAATCTACTTCTAGTTTTTAAGAACAGAGTTAAATTCAGTAATTGATTCTTCAATTAAAGAAGATTTTTTGTGATCACTAAGATTTTTAAGCAAAATTTTTCTTGTAGCCTCTATTGCAACGTTTGAAATATAATTTTTTATAGAGTTATTAGTATCTCGAACTAATTGTTCAATCTTATTTACGGCCAATATTTCTCTTTTTTCAAATTGGTCAGTTAATTTAGAGGCAGATATAACTTTTAATTCAGCAATTCTTTTTTCGGATTCCAAATTAAGATTTTCTATTTCCTTAACTACCTTAGTTTCTCTTTCTTTTAATTCATCAAAAGCTTTTTGAGCCTCACTTTTTAAATTCTCTACCTCATCAATCTTATTTTTTATATCTTCTATTTGTGCATCTAAACTAGATGTAAGAATTTTTCGTACTGGATTAAAGATGGCTGCAATAAATAAAATAAAAGATACCGCTACCCAAAATTGAGGATCAGAAAACATTAGTTAAAACTACCCTTATGTGTTTCAATAATTTTAATAAGCTCATTATCTGACAATTCTATATTTGTAATTTTCCCAACAGTCAGTTTTGTAATTTTAGCTATTTCATTATTAATATTTTTCATTTGTTCATCTTTACTTTTTAAAATTTCTTTTTCTGCATCAGAAACCTTTTTTTCTAAACTTTTATCAAGTGATGAAAGTTGAGTAGAAACATCTTCTTGTAAAGCATTGATTGTTTCTTTAATTTTCTCATCTGTTTCTAGTTTAGCTTTGTTGATTTGATCATTAATTTTTTTTTCAATTTCCATTGCTTGTTCTTGAAGCTCTTTTGCCGAAGATAAATTCTCATCTATTTTATTTTGTCTTTTCTCTAAAACTGTAGCTATCCTTGGAAGGGATACCCTCCATAAGAACACAAATAGCAAAGTAAAGAATACAGCTAACCAAAAGAGCTGTGAAACAAAAAATTCTGGATTTAATTGAGGCATTAATAAATTATTCAGTTCTATCCAAACAAAATAACTAACGCAATAACTAGTGCGAAAAGTGCAATCGCTTCAACTAATGCGAAACCTAACATTGTCATTGTAAAAACTTCACCTCTTGCTGCTGGATTTCTTCCAACTGCTTGAATAAAAGACGAGAAAATATTCCCAATTCCAATACCTGATCCAATAACACCGATAACGGCTAAACCCGCTCCGATTACTTTTGCTGCTTCAATTTCCATAAGTCCTCCTATTTTAAATTAATGTAAATGATAAGCATCGTTAATATATAAACATGTCAGTATTGCAAACACATATGCTTGCAAAAAAGCAATTAAAATTTCTAATCCTGTTAAAGCTACAATGAAAGCTAAAGGAAAAACTCCTGTAAAAAACGGCATTGAAACTACAAAGCCTGCAAATACTTTTAGTAATGTGTGACCAGCCAGCATGTTTGCAAATAATCTAACTGATAAACTTATAGGTCTTGATAAATAAGAAATTACCTCAATAGGAATAAGCAGTGGATGCATGTAAAACGGTACACCTGGTATGTAAAAGAAAGTAAAAAATTTAATACCATGATTAACAAATCCAAGAATGGTTACACCAATAAATACAACTGTTGCCAAAGCAAATGTAACAATAATATGACTCGTAAAAGTAAATTGGTACGGTATCATACCAACCATATTTCCAATTAATACAAACATAAATAAAGAGAAAACAAATGGGAAATACCTTTTCCCATTTTCTCCTACTGTATCAGAGAGAAGCTGAGCTATAAAATTATACATCAATTCTGAAATGAGCTGCATCCTAGAAGGGATAATTGATCTTGTGTTTACTGTTAAAGTTAAAAATAGAGTAATTACTAAAACAGTAATCAGCATAGCAAAAGATGAATTTGTAAATGAAATATTATAGCCACCAAGTTCAATATTAGATATTGGATCTATTTCGAACTGTTTTAGTGGACTGTCTTTGGCGGCCATAATTGTTATTGAATATTAAAATTACCTTTGCTTTTCAATGCGACGCATTACACGATAAACGTTCAAAAATCCAGCTAATGCGCCAAATATGAAGAAAATAATTAACCCTATTGGTTTAGTATTAAAGTAATTATCCACAATAAGCCCAATTCCAACTCCAACAACTAGTGCAGCTATAATTTCTGTACTAATTTTAAAACCAAATCCAGCACCACTTTCTTTTTTTTTAATATTAGGTTCTTTATTTTGATTATCTAAATTATCTATTTTTTTACCCAATTTTTCTAAATTTTTATTTTTATAATTCATTTGTAGTATCTTGCTCTTTTATCTCGATTGCTTTTTCAAGATCAACAGAAACTAATTGTGATACACCTTTCTCAGGCATGGTAACACCAAATAATCTATTTACTCTTGCCATTGTCATTCTATGATGAGTTATAACTAAGAATTTTGTTGCAGAAGTTTTAGCTATTTCCTCCACTAATGAACAAAATCTATCAACATTAGTATCATCTAACGGAGCATCAACCTCATCGAGTACACAAATCGGAGCTGGATTTGATAAAAATACAGCGAATAATAATGACAATGCAGTAAGAGCTTGCTCACCTCCAGAAAGTAAATTTAGATTTTGTAATTTTTTTCCCGGAGGACTAGCAAATATCTCTAAACCAGCTTCAAGAGGATCTGATTCATCTGTAAACTTCAGATAAGCCTTTCCACCACCAAACAACCTTGTAAATAATTTTTGAAAATTTTCATTCACTATTCCATATGCAGCAAGTAAACGTTGTCTACCTTCTGTATTAAGTGAATCAATTGCTTCTCTTAGTTTTGCAATTGCACTTAAAAGGTCGATTTGATCTTTCTTTATCGTATTTACTTTTTCTTCTAAATCCTTGGACTCTTGTTCTGCAAGAAGGTTAACACCACCTAAACGCTCTTGCTCAGCAATTAATCTTTCTAATTTTTTATCTAAATCTTCAGTTTCACCTAAAACTTTATTTGGATTGATCTCTCCAATATTGTAAAGTTCTTCTAGATCTACACTCAATCGTTCTTTTACTTGAGTAGATAATAATTTAATTGCTTCATTAATTGTATTAATTTGACCTTCAGTCCTAATTCTTTCTTCTCTTACTTCATTTAATTTAATTTCTTCTAGTTTTAATTTCTTATTTATTTCACTAGAATTTTGTTCAGTTTGACGAAGTTGCTCAGCTATTTGCTCATAAGAATTCTTATTTTTATCAATTAGATTTTGTATTTTTAATTTTTCACTTGATACATCTTTAGGAACAGATTGAAGATTAGATAATTCGTCAATTAATGAATTTTGCCTTGAATTTAACTCTTGTATTCTTTGATTTGCTTTTGAAGAAATATCATTCCATTGTTTTTCTTCAGCACTTAATTGCTTTATTCTTCTATTTTTTAGTTGCTCTAATATAGCTTTAGTTGAATTATTTTGTTTACCTTTAGATACATATCCATCCCATCTCCAAATTTCTCCAAGTTTGCTCACTAATATTTGTCCTGGTTTTAGGTTTTTTTGAATTTCTAAAACATTTTCTTTATTTTCTATTAATCCAACAAATTCTAATTTCTTTTTCAAATTATCTGGTGCTTTGATAAGAGAAGAAAATTTCGTAATTTCTGAATTAAAGGAAGAGTCTTCCGCATCTAATTTTCTCCAAAAAATACTTTGTTTTTCATCGATAGATGCTATTAATTCATCTGAAAAAACTGCAGCAATTGCTTGTTCAAGACCATCTTCAAAGTCTAGATAATCAATTATTGGGTTATTATTTTTTTTATTAGAAACATTTTCATTACTTAGATCATCATCAGTTTGAATAAAAAGATCACCTTGTTGTTTTAACAATATTGATTTTTCTTCCTGTACTCTTTCAAGATTTTGTTTTGCATCTTTAAATAAAAATTTTTCTCTATCAATATCATTTTTAATTTGCTCTATACGGACTTTTGTTTCGTCTACTGCAATATTTGCTCTTTCAATTTCTTTTTCTTGATTTTCTAAACTAATTGAATATTTCTGCAGTTCAGCTGCAACCTTACTTTCTTGTAGTCTAAGTTTTGGAAGGCTTTCTTGAACTTTTTCAAATTCGACATTTATTTGTGCAACTACTTGTGTTTGGTTATTTACAACCTTTGTCTCAGATTGAATTTTTTCATTAGCATTTTTTAATTTATCTTTTTGATCAATCCATTTTTTATAAAACAATCTTGCTCTTGCTTTTGTAATATCTTTTTGAATATACTTATATCTTTCAGCTTGTTTTGATTGTTTCTTTAATATTGTAAGTTGTTCGTCTTGTGCTTTTAATACGTCCTTAACACGGTCTAAGTTATTTTCAGTAGCATTCAATCGTAATTCAGCTTCGTGTCGTCTTGAATGCAGACCTGTAATTCCAGCAGCTTCTTCAAGTAAGGTTCTTCTTTGCTCAGGCTTAGCAGCAATAATGGCGCCAACTCTACCTTGACTAACCATCGAGGTTGATCTAGCTCCAGTAGCAGCGTCAGCAAATAATAATTGAACATCTTTTAACCGGACCTCTTTTCCGTTTACTCTATATTCGGACCCCTCACCTCGCCATATTCTTCTAGTGACTTCAATGGTATCACTTTCATTAAAAATACTTGGTGCTTTTCTTGCTTTATTATCTAAATCTATTGAAACCTCAGCAATATCCCATGCCGGTCTATCATCTGTACCATTAAAGATAACATCATCTAATTCGCTTCCTCTCATTTGTTTTGGAGAAAGCTCACCCATAACGAATCTAAAAGCTTCAACGAGATTGGATTTACCACATCCATTTGGCCCCACAATACCTGTCAAACCATTTTCAATCAAAATTTCTGTTGGTTCAACAAAAGACTTAAAGCCTTTGACTTTAAGGGTCCTAAAATTAATCATCAACTATTGTGATAATATTTTATCGATGATTTGTCTAAACTCTTTTATGTTTTTATTCCCAGAATAAAGTACTCCGTTAATAATGAATGAGGGGGTAGAACTTATTTTAAATTCTCTCTGAGCCTCCATTACACCCTCAAGTAAATGATTCTCTAATTCAACATTACTTAAACATGCATCAAAGTCATCTTGCTGCATACCACCACTTTGCATTATTTTGTATAACTCAGATTTTGTTTTGGAATGATCTCTATTAACCCAATTATTTTGGACCTTATAAAGGCCATTCATATAATCATATCTTACATCTTCTGGGACACATCTTAAAATCATACTTCCAGCAAGAGCTGGATAATTAAATGGGAAATCACGAAAAATAAATTTAACTTTACCAGTATCAATAAACTCTTTTTTTAGTTCCGCTAGAGTATCATTATGAAAATCTGCACAGTGACTACAAGACATTGAAGCATATTCTATAATTGTAATTGGAGCATTTTCTTCTCCAATATAAAAATCATTATCTTTAACATCCAGTATTGAGTTTCCAGTTGCTTTGGCATTAATAAAAAATAGTAGTAGTATAATAGAAATAAATAAAGTTTTAATTTTCATTATTTGTCCTTAGTTGTAATTTTATTACCTAAATTTAATAGTGATTTTTTTAAATCGGAATTTTGAAATTCTTTAACGTTTTGATTAACAAATTCTATGTCATCTTTATCAATTTGTTTTTTCTTACTTTGTTTCATATTAGAATATTTAGGTATGTAATTTTGATGAATTCTCAAGTCTATAATGGCTTTATAGCCAAAATAAGTATTAATTTTTTCAATTATAGTGTCCTTAAAGTGTTGAAATTCAATGGCTGCGGCTGGGGCAACACTCACATTTAGATAATTTTTATATACTGTCTCACCTAAATCATTTTCAAAATCACGCACCCTTGAAACATTTAAAGGCTCTGAATACTCTTTAAAATAACTACCAGCAATTTCAGGCCATTTGGAGTTAATTATAAATTCTGTACGATTATATTTAGAGGAAAATTTTCTATTAACCTTCCTCAGAGTATCTCCAATAGATTGTGGAACAAATGTTCTTTTTTGCTTTATATTTTTTTTGTCCATATGCATAAATAATTTATAGTACCTAAATATGAAAGCAATATGTTTAAACAAGAAACGCAAGTAATAAAGTTTTTGCTTCAATGGTATTCTGTGAATGCTAGAAATCTGCCGTGGCGGAAGAAAAATAATCTAAATTTACCTAATCCATACTTTGTATTTGTAAGTGAGTATATGCTCCAACAAACAACAGTTAATACCGTAAAAAATAAATTTAATGATTTTATTTTAAAATGGCCTTCACTAAATAAATTAGCGCAGACTTCAGAGCCAAATATTTTAGAGTTCTGGTCAGGCCTTGGTTATTATTCAAGGGCTAGAAATTTATTAAAGTCTGCAAAAATAATTAAAAAAAATTTTAAAAATAACATACCAGAAACTTATGACGAACTCATCCAACTTCCTGGTATTGGAGATTACACTGCAAAAGCAATTCTTGGAATAGGATTCAATCAATCTGTTATGCCACTTGATGCTAATATTGAGAGAATTTTGGTTAGGTTACATGCTATCAATAAACCAATTAATAAAATCAAAAGTAAAACCAAAGCTTTGGGAAATAAATTCATCTCAGATAAATACTCATCCAATCTAATTCAGTCTTTTATGGATTACGGATCAGCGATCTGTCTTCCTAGAAACCCTAAATGTAATATTTGTGGAATTAATAAATTTTGTCAATCATACAAAAAGAATTTACAGCAAAAAATTCCTTTAAAACTAATAAAGAAAACTATTAAGCCTATAAAGTATACAAGAGCTTATGTAATTGTGAATGAAAAGAATGAAATCCTTGTACGAAGTAGACCAAATAAAGGAATGTTGGCCTCCATGCTTGAAGTACCAAATGATGTATGGGTTAAAAACAAGAAATTATTAACTACTGATCTAGATATACAAAAAATAAAAACAAAATTACAATCTAAAGGTTCATTTGAATATTCATTTAGTCATTTTGATTTAGAAACAGAAATTTTTTATGGCAATGTTAAAAAAGCAAAATTATCAAAAAGTAATTGGATAAAGAAATCTTCATATTCTAGCTCTAGAATGCCAACTGTGATGAAAAAAATAGTAGATATAGCAGTATAATTTATGCAAAAAATTTTTTAGCGTTCATAAAAATTTTATATCCATCCCCAAATTTTTTTAAGGTTTTACTTTGCCAATTGGGAATATGATAATGATAAAATGCTCTTTCAGGATGAGGCATCATTGCAAGAACATTACCATTTTGATTTGTTAGCGCAGCAATATCATCTTTAGATCCATTTGGATTAAAAGGAAATTGACCTTTTGCTAATTTTTTATGATGATCAATGTATTGCAAACTAATAAGGTTATTAGCTTTGATACTTTTTAGTAGATTAATAGGTATCATAAATTGCCCTTCTTGATGAGCAACAGGCAAGTTCAGCGTACTAATGTTTTCTAGCCATGGTGATTTATTATTACTTACTTTTACATCAACCCATCGACACTCATAGCTACCAGATTTATTTTCAATCATTGCTACTTCTGGATCTTTTTTATTTAGGCTTGGAACTAAACCAAGATTAATTAATATTTGGCATCCATTACAAATGCCTAAGATTAATTTATCTTTTAATGAAAAATCTATTAGCTGATCATACAAATTGGTCATAATTTTTTTCGCCATTGCATTTCCTGAACCTGTATCATCGCCATACGAAAAACCACCAGGTATAGCGAATACTTGATAGTTATTAAGTTGTTTAGGATTTTGAATCAGATCATTAATATGAATAATTTTTCCTTTAAATCCTACTACTTCAAATGCATGTAGTGTTTCATTTTCACAATTAATACCATAACCTGACAAGACTAATACGTTCATAACCCTTTAATATTTTGTTTGTATGACTTAGCAAAATCTGAAATTTTACTTCTCATAATTTTTTTGTTGTCTTTAAACTCAATTACATCTGAGCCCGTACATTTACCAATAATGGTATAATCAGAAGTTATAAATATTTTTTTAAAATTGGCTAAATTATTTTTTTTTATGGACACAAGAATTCTACTTTGTGTTTCAGAAAATAAATATTGGTCAACTGAGATTTTATTTTTTAGTTTTAAATCAATTGTTAAACCTTTCTTTGAAGCTATTGCCATTTTTGCAACTGCAATTCCAATCCCACCCAAATCTATTCCAATTGCAGAATTTATAATTCCAAGTTTATTAGCTTTTTCGAAATTTCTATATGTGCGAAGTGCATCCTTGCTATTTACAACTGGATTTTTAGATTTTTTATAACCTATGATTTTGGAATAAACACTATTCTGTAATTCATTACGGGTTTTCCCTAAAACTACAAGTATATCACCATCATCTGGTGTTATTTTTGTTAAGTGTGAAATTTTATCTACAACTCCAATGGAAGAAATAAGCAATGTTGGAGGTATTGAAATTTTTACAGATTTTCCGGCTTTATTGAAACCTTTAAAATCATTAAACATACTATCTTTTCCTGAAATAAAAGGTGTTTGGTAAGCAACTGCATAATCATAACAAGCTTTTGCCGCTTCTTTCAATTGATACAATCGATCAGGTTCATCAGAGCTACACCAACAAAAGTTATCAAGAATTGCAATTTTTTTTGAATTGGCACCACTTACAATTAAATTTTTATATGCTGTATCAATAGAGCACCCAGCCATATCATAGGGATTTGTTTCAGCATATTGAGGATATGCAGCTTGAGAAAGAGCAATTGATTTTTCATCATCAAATAGAGGTTTGATAGCTGTAGCATTTCCGAAAACTCTACCTTCGCCCTGTAATGGTTTTATAATAGAGGTCGCTTGTACTTCGTGATCATATTGTGTGGCTATAAATTCTTTTGACACAATATTTGTACTAGAGAGAAGTTTATGTAATTTATCTATCAAGGAACTTTTTTTAATTATTTTTTTCTTTTCTTTTTTAATCTTTGGAAAAGATGTTTTTAAATTTAATTTAGGATAACCTTCATGAAGAAATTCCATATCTAAATTGAGAATTTCAGTTTTATTATATTTTACTATGGCTTTTTCTTTTTTAATAAACTTACCAATTATTGTTGCTTCCACACCTCTTGCGTTAAATCTCTTAATAACTTTTTTTACGTTCGCTGGAGGCACTGCTAGTGTCATTCTTTCTTGCGATTCAGAAACCCAAATTTCCCAAGGATATAATCCATTATATTTGAGAGGAACTTTTTCAAGATCAACAATAAAACCGCCACTCTCTTTTGCCATTTCTCCAATTGATGATGATAATCCTCCAGCTCCATTATCTGTTATACTTGAATAAAGATTTTCATCTCGCAATTCTCTAATGATAACATCAGACATTTTCTTTTGTGTTATTGGATCACCAATTTGTACTGCAGAAACTGGACTATTAGGATCTAATTCTTCTGATGAAAATGTTGCACCGTGAATACCATCTTTTCCCACTCTACCTCCAGCCATTAGTATAATATCTCCTGGATTAGCTTTCTTCTTATGTGATAATTTTCCTTTTATTTTTTTTGGAATGATCCCAACTGTTCCACAAAACACAAGAGGCTTTCCCGCAAACCGATCATCAAAATACACATTACCTTGAGGGGTAGGGATACCTGAACAATTTCCTCCAACTCTAACACCACTGATAATACCTTTAGCAATAAAATTAGCTGGAAGCATTGGATCATTATTATTTTTTTGACGATACAATTGATAATTTTTATTTGGGTCTGCTAAATAATATGCATACGTATTAGCTATAGGTTTTGCTCCCTTTCCAAATCCAAGACAATCCCTATTAACACCAACAATTCCTGTGATTGCCCCGCCAAATGGATCTAAGGCTGAAGGCGTATTATGTGTTTCAACTTTATGACATATAATCCAATCATTATTAAATTCTATTCCGCCGGCATTATCCGTAAAAAGAGAAACACAAAAATTATCTTTTCTTAATTGAATAATTTTTTCAGTTGCGCCTTTAATATATTTTTTAAATATACCTTCGTGAATATCATCAATCTTAGCTGAAAATATTTTGTGTTTGCAGTGCTCTGACCACGTCTGTGCTAATGTTTCAATTTCTACATCTGTTGGTTTACGTTTTATAGTGGAAAAATAATTTCTTATGGCTTTTAAAGATTCTAGATCTAAGCCAAGTGTTCCCCTTCTAGATTTATCAATTTCTTCAATACCAAGTTTACCAATAAGACTGAGTTGATGATCAGAAATATCTAAATTAATTTCTTTTTTACTATATTTTTTTTTCGGTAATTTTACCTTTTCTATTTTAAATTGATTTTTTTTAAAATTATTTAAATATTTTTTAAATGGATAAATCTTAATTGTTTGAATTAGGGGATTTGCTTCATTTTTTGATATTTTAGTAATATCTTCTTTTCTTCCTTTTATTAAAATTATTTTTGTTGAACCAAGTTCAAAGCTTTTAAAACTACTTTTAAGATTATCTTTGATTATTTCTTTTACAGTTGTAGCAATATTATCAGTTACACCTGGTAAAAATTTGATTTCTACAACCCAGTTAAAATTACTATAACTAGATAAAACATTATTTACATTTTTTTTTGTTAATATTGTTTGAGAAACGTCATTAGAAATAAGTTTACTTATTTTAGTAAACTTTTGATCATCAAGATTTGTCGAAAAGAAATATCCATCTATAATTTTGATGGATTTATTATTGTGTTCTTTTTGTAGTGAACTTTCTTTCCCTGTCTTCTCAATGGAGAGAATTTGAATTGTATTTGTCATTATGAGTACGAATCAACTTAATTTACTATATTAATAGTTTACTCGTTAACGATTCGTTTATTACTAATTAAATATGACAACATATAAAGAAGCAGGGGTTGATATAGAAAATACAGATGCCCTTGTCGAAGATATTTCTGAACTAAGCAAATCAACAAACAGAGACGGAAATTTTGATAAAATTGGTGGATTTGGCGGCATTTTTGATCTTAAAAAATGTGGATATGAAGATCCTTTGTTGGTATCTGGAACAGATGGCATAGGGACAAAAATATTATTAGGGATTGAAACTGACATTTTAGATGGTTTAGGTCATGATCTTGTTGGCATGTGTCTTAATGATATTCTTTGTCATGGTGCAGAGCCGTTATTTTTTTTAGATTACTATGCTTCTTCCAAGATTGATAAAAATTCTTTTTTAAAAATTATGAAAAGCATCACTGAAGCTTGCAAAATAAATAATTGTTCTCTTATCGGTGGTGAAACAGCAGAGATGCCTGGGCTTTATAAAAAAGATGATTTTGATTTTGCTGGATTTTGTGTTGGTGTAGTGGAAAGAGAAAAAATTATACCGAAAAAGGATGTCATGAAAGAAGATGATCTTCTATACGGGATTAGATCTTCAGGTTTTCATTCAAATGGATATTCTCTCATTCGAAAAGTTTTAAAAGATAAAAATATAGATCTATATAAAAAAACAGAATTTAAATCATCTTATGAAACAAATGCAGCAGCCTTAATGGCTCCAACGAAATTGTATTTTCCTTATTTAAAAAAAATTTTAACAACAAATTTTATCAATGGTGTTTCGCATATAACAGGTGGAGGTATTATTGGTAATGCGCCAAGAATGCTATCTGAAAATTTATCAGCAAGGATTTATAAAAAATTTATTTGTGATGAAGAAATTTTCCAATGGTTTCAAAGTTTAGCTAACATTTCAGATGAAGAAATGTTGAAAACCTTTAATTGTGGATTAGGTTTGATAATTACTATTTCAAAAAATAATTACAAAGAATTTGAGCAATTAATAAAAGATGAAAATTTAGATATTTTTGAAATTGGGAAAATAGAAGTTAACAAATCATCAAGGTGCACAATTAGTTGAAAAAATTACAAGTTGCTATTTTCATATCGGGAAGAGGTTCAAATTTAGAATCATTAATACAATCATCATTTAAAAAACAAAGTTTAGTAGAGGTTCAATTAGTCGTCTCTAATAACTCCAAAGCAAAAGGTTTAACTATTGCCAGAAAAAATAAAATTCCATTTATATATTTTATTCCAAGAAAAAATTTCGAAAACAAAGTCATGAAGTATCTAAAAAATATAGATATCATTTGTTTGGCTGGTTTTATGCAAGTTTTAGACTCAAAATTTGTAAGGCAGTGGCGTTCGCGATTAATCAATATTCATCCATCTTATCTTCCAGCTTTCAAAGGCTTAAATGCTCAGGATCAGGCCATAATGGCTAAAGAAAGCTATTCTGGTTGTAGTGTTCATTACGTAAGCGCTAAAATTGACTCTGGTAAGATTATATTGCAAAAAAAAGTAAAGATTTTGAAGAAAGATAATACCGAATCACTCTCAAAGAAAATATTGATAGAAGAGCATAAGGTTTATCCAAGAGCATTACAGATGGTTGCAAAAACACTTTTAACAAGACAACAGTAAGATGAAAAATCGACAAAATTTCCTAAAAAAATTCGAGGTAAGGCAATCTCATGTTCCTAGATTTAATGAGGAGTGTGGAGTTTTTGGAATAAGTGGAACTAAAGATGCTGCAGCCTTAACTGCTCTTGGTTTACATGCCTTACAGCATCGTGGTCAAGAAGGTTGTGGTATTGTAAGTTATGATGGCAACTCTTATCATTCAGAAAGAAAATTTGGATTGGTTGGAGATAATTTTACAAAAAAACAATCACTAGAAAAATTAAAAGGAAAAATTGCAATTGGGCACAATCGTTATTCGACGACAGGTGGTGAAACTATAAGAAACATACAACCTTTTTATGCGGACCTACATGGAGGAGCGATTAGTATTGCTCACAATGGTAATTTAACAAACGCACTTTTGCTTCGCGAGCAAATGGTACGTGAAGGGGCAATATTTCAAACAACATCAGATACTGAAACTATTGTCCAACTTGTTGCTCGTTCAAAAAAGAAAGATATTCTAAATAAAATCATTGATGCTTTAATGCAAATTCAAGGTGGTTACGCTTTATCAATTGTTGCTAATGGCACACTGATTGGCGCAAGAGATCCTTTAGGTATTCGGCCTCTTGTTTTAGGTAAATTTAAAAATGCATTTATCCTTGCTTCTGAAACTTGTGCTTTAGATATTATTGGTGCAAAATTTATCCGCGAAATTGAAAATGGTGAAGTTGTAATAATTAAAGATAATAAAGTTGAGAGTAGAAGACCATTCCCAAAAAAACAAATAAAGCCATGTGTTTTTGAATATATTTATTTTTCGCGACCAGATAGTATTTTAAAAAATAAAACCGCCTATGAATATAGAAAAAATTTAGGAACATACTTAGCAAAAGAAACTGATATTAAACCTGATGTAGTTGTCCCAGTTCCAGATTCTGGTGTTCCTGCCGCACTTGGCTTTAGTCAAGAATCTGGCATTCCTTTTGAGTTAGGATTAATACGAAATCATTATGTGGGTAGGACATTTATTGAACCAACGCAGCAAATTAGAAGTTTAGGTGTAAAGTTAAAACTAAATCCTAATCAAAGCTCTATTAAAAAAAAGAAAGTTGTTTTAATTGACGACTCACTGGTTCGAGGAACAACATCCACTAAGATAATAAAAATGCTCTATGATTTTGGAGCAAAAGAAGTGCATATGCGTATTGCTTCACCAGCTATTAAATATCCCGATTTTTATGGAGTTGATACTCCTACACAAGATGAATTATTGGCAGCAAACAAAAATTTAGACGAAATGCGTAAATATATTGGAGCTAAATCATTAAAATTTTTATCATTAGATGGTTTGTATAAAGCTCTTGGATATGATGGTAGGGATAATGATAACCCTCAATTCACAGATCATTATTTCACAGGAGAGTATCCTATTAGGCCTTTAGATTACTTGAACGACGAAAGTTTAAAAAAACTATCATTTTTAAGTCTTGCTTCAAATAACTAATAAATGAATTATCTTTTTTCATGAATGTACTTGTAATAGGTAATGGTGGAAGGGAGCACGCCCTATGTTATGGTATAAAACGATCTCAAAATTGTTCTAATTTATATTGCATCCCAGGTAGTGATGCTATCAGTAAAATTGCTTCATCGATAAATACAGATGTTAATGATCAAAATGCTATTCTTCAATTTTGTGCAGAAAGTAAAATTGATCTTGTGGTGATTGGTCCCGAGTTACCTTTAACTAAAGGTTTATCAAACCTCTTAATGAACAATTCTATATTAGTTTTTGGTCCTGATCAGATGGGAGCTGAGCTAGAAAAATCAAAAAAGTTTACAAAAGATATTTGTAAAAAATTAAATATTGCAACAGCTGCTTATGACGTATTTGACAACTATGATGATGGCTTAAATTTTTGTCAAAACCATTCCTATCCTCTTGTTATTAAAGCTGATGGTTTAGCAGCGGGAAAAGGAGTCATTATTTGTCAAACAAAGGAGGATGCAAAAGATGCACTGATTAAATGTTTTAAAGATAATTCTTTTGGTGATGCTGGTTCAGTTGTTGTTATTGAAGAGTTTTTAGTTGGTGAAGAGGTAAGTTTATTTTCACTTGTTGATAAAAATGGATTTGTGTTACCACTTACTACAGCACAAGATCATAAAAAAATCTTAGAAGGAGAAAAAGGGTTAAACACTGGTGGTATGGGAGCCTACACACCTGTTCCTTCTATTTCATCAAATAAAATGAATGAATTATCCAAAACATTTGTTGTGCCTATTATCCAACATCTTGCTGAACAAGGTATCAACTATCAAGGTATGTTTTATGCAGGATTAATTTTAACGGATACGGGTCCAAATTTACTCGAAATTAATGTTCGTTTTGGTGATCCTGAAACTCAAGCAATCATCCCACTATTAGAAACAGATTTATTAGAACTCCTCCATGCTTCGGCGATAGGCACTTTAAATGAAATAGAGAAAATTAAGTGGAAAAATGATTATGCCATGACAGTAGTAATGGCAGCTAATGGCTATCCTGAGGATTATAAAAAATTCACATCAATTAATAACTTGGAAAATCTTACTTTAACAAAAGGTGAGTATCTGTTTCATGCAGGAACAATACTCAAAGAAAACAAATGGCTCTCTAATGGTGGGCGCGTATTAAATATCTCTAGTACGGGTAAAGATTTAAAAACTATTAGAGAAACTATTCATGAAGTAATCAATCAAATTAATTGGAATGAGGGATATTATCGAAAAGATATTGGTTGGAGATATATTGATGAGTAATTCATTTTTAGTTGAAGGAAAAACAAAAATTATTGAGAAAACAAATGAACAAAATATCGTTCGAATTGTAACAAAAGATTTTTTAACAGGTGGGGATGCAGCGAAGAAAGAGGAAATTAAAGATATTGGAATTCAAAAGACAAAACAAACAAGTAATGTTTTTAGTATGCTAACCAATGCAGGAATTGCAACATCATTTATTGAACAAGATTCACCAAATAGTCTTTTAAGTTATAACTGTCATATGCTTCCTTTAGAATTTGTAGTGAGGCGTTATGCATGGGGAAGTTATATAATTAGAAACACTCAATTTGCAAAAGATAAAAGTAATCCTCATCAATTTGAAAACTTAGTTTGGGAAATATTTCATAAACAAGCTGTTGTTATGCCTCCTCATGTTTCAGAACCTGTTCAAATGGATGAGAGTGAAGCGAGAAGACAATTTTTAAAAGATGGAAAATGGGAAGAGGGTGTATTTACGGATCCTTTTGTGAAAACTGGAGAAGAATGGGAATTATTTTCTGCCAAAAAACCTATAATAAACAAAAGCTTGATGAAAACTAAAAAATTATTGTCTGATCAAGAATTAGAAATAGCTATTAATAAAATTATTCTTCCAAGTTTTGAGCTTATTGAAGACAAATGGAAAACTATTAAGACAATTGATGGTCCTATACATTTAGTTGATATTAAGTTTGAACTTGGTTTTAAAGTATCAGATAATTCTTTAGTTTTATCTGATGTCGTTGATAATGATAGTTGGCGAATATGGCCTGGAGGAGATCCAACTAAACAATTAGATAAACAATCTTTTCGTGAAGGAGAAAATTTAGTACATGTTGCCAATAAATATCAACTGGTAACAAAGTTAACTGATCAATTTAATTAAAGTTAATAATTTATTTTTCAATAATCGTTATATGACCCATTTTTCTTTTATTTTTAATTTCTGTTTTTAAGTAATCATAAAAAAATTCGTTATTCTTAAATGTTTTATTTCGATAAGGCGTTATTTCATCCCCAATTAAATTAATCATTTTGGCATTATACAATTTTTTTGTCTTAATCTTTTCTAGACCGCATACCGCTCGTACATGATTTTCAAATTGACTAATATTATGAGAGTTCATTGTAAGATGCCCAGAATTATGAACACGAGGAGCAATTTCATTCGCATATAAATTATCATCAGCATCAATAAAAAATTCTACACATAACGTTCCAATATAATCTAGCTTTTCTACAACTTGTCTTGCCCACTCAATTGATTTTGTTCGTATATTATCAGGAATATCACTTGGTATTGTTGAATATTTTAAAATTTGTTCTTCATGAACATTTTCAATAGGATCATAGATCTCATAACTATTTTGATCATAACGCGTAATGACGACTGAAATTTCTTTTTTAAGATGAATGAGCTTTTCTAAGATATATTCTTTTGTAAAATCAATCTCGTTCGTAATATCATCTATAGTGTTTAATTTATACTGACCTTTACCATCGTATCCTAATGTTGTGGTTTTTAACAAACCAGGAAGCAAGTCTAGATTTTCATTTAAATCTTTTTTATTTTTAACAGTCATATATTTTGTTGTTGTTATATTATTGTCATTAAGAAAATTTTTTTCTGTTTCTCGGTGTTGAATGAGTTGATTAATTTCTGGTTTTGGTAAAACTTTTTTCTTTTCATTAATTTTTTTTAATATTGCAAAGGGTATATTTTCAAATTCATACGTAACAAGATCAATTTCATTAATAAAATTATTTATTGTTGTATCATCATCATACTGACCAAAAATAAATTTAGTAGCAAAGTGTTTTCCAGGTGCATCAGGATCATCACTCAATATGACTGTTCTAATATCTATTTTTTTAGCAGCATCTGCTAAGAGACTGCCTAATTGTCCACCACCGATAATGCCAAGTGTGGGTGTATTCATGACTTATGGTTTTTGTTTAACAGCTTTTGATT
The DNA here is from genome assembly GCA_902524385.1 of uncultured Alphaproteobacteria bacterium. Classification (GTDB taxonomy): domain Bacteria; phylum Pseudomonadota; class Alphaproteobacteria; order HIMB59; genus CACPNW01. The sequence continues at coordinate 13,069 of CABZCZ010000005.1, read as the reverse complement.
GTTTACTTCGATAATTTTTTAAATTTTTCTTTATCTCTTTATTTGAAAGAGCAATAATAGATGCTGCGTATAAACCTGCATTCATTGCTCCATCTTCACCAATTGCAACACTTCCAACAGGAATCCCTTTTGGCATTTGCACCATTGATAATAAGCTATCTAATCCCTTTAATTTACGACTTTCTATAGGTACACCGATCACTGGTATAGTTGTCAAGGATGCAATCATCCCTGGTAAATGCGCAGAACCTCCAGCACCTGCAATAATGATAGAAATATTATTGTCTTCAGCTGCTTTGGCATATTTGAACATTCTCTCCGGGGTTCGGTGTGCAGAAACAATTTTAGTTTCAAACTTAACTTTCAGTAATTTTAAAATTTTTTCACAATTTTTCATGGTAGCATAATCAGATTTACTACCCATCACAATTGCTACCTTATGTTTTGTTGATGCTGAGGTCATTTTTGTTTTATTGTATCAATTCAATAATGATTCGACACATTATTACATAATGACATCGTGGACATTACTTTCGCGGGCTCCTGCTTTAGAGATAAAGACAAATTTACAATTGCCTTGCATTTTCTTAATTGTTTTATGACCTGTGTAACCCATAGAAGATTTTAAACCACCAACAAGTTGATACAATACATCTTCTATTTTACCTTTGTATGGAACCATACCCTCAACACCTTCTGCTACTAATTTCTTTGCATTCTTTGTTTCTTCTTGTGAGTATCGATCAAAAGATCCTTTTTGCATTGCTCCTACAGAACCCATGCCTCTGTACGATTTAAATTTTTTACCTTTTATTGTTAATAACTTTCCTGGCGACTCTTCAGTGCCAGCAAATAAAGAGCCTATCATGCAAGCACTTGCTCCACCTGCTATAGCTTTTGCTATGTCACCGGAGGTTTTTATTCCTCCATCCGCAATCACAGGTATTTTAAATTTTTTGGCAACTTGAAATGTTTCCATTACAGCTGAAAGTTGAGGAATCCCAACCCCTGTTACAACTCTTGTTGTGCAAATAGATCCTGGTCCAATACCTACTTTAATAGCATCTACACCAGCACTGATTAAATCTGATGCAGCTTTTTTTGTAGCAATGTTTCCAACTATGAGAGGAGTTTTCTTTAAAACTTTTTTTGCTTTTTCAATAAACTGTAAAGTTGTTTTTGTATGTGCATGAGCAACATCAATAAAGACTATATCAACACCAACTTTTAATAATTCTAATAGTCGTAAGTAAGCATTATTTTCAACACCGATAGCAGCTCCCACCGCAATCTGTTTGTTAGTATTAATTACAGCATTTTGAAATTTTTTTACGTTAACTTTAAAGCTATGAACTCTGTTAACTTCACTTGCTTGTTTATCAATTGGCATATTACGGTGAATAACACCTAGACCACCATTTAGTGATAGATTAATAGCCATCTTGTTCTCTGTCACCGTATCCATTGCAGCAGAGAGTATTGGAATATGTAATTTGACTTTTCCAATGGTAATCGATGTATCTACGTCTTTTGGTTTTATCTCAGAATACGATGGTGAAAGCAGAACATCATCAAAGGTAACGGAATAATTAGTATTTATCTGGTAGGCCATTTCCAACAATATGTATTTTATTTCGATTTGTTAAGTAAATAGTTCATATTTTAAAATAAAAAGGGGATTTTTTTGAAACTTAGTTGAGTTAATAAAAAATTTAATATTTAATTATATTATGAAATATATTTTTATAATTACCCTAGGTTTAATTTTTAATTCAGCAAATGCTTCAGATCTTAAAGACGGTAGATTTTTTGAAGACCAACCAGATACAAATGATGATTACCAAATCCATTTTATTTATATGCTTGATAAAAATGGAAAAGACAATGAGTTAGACATTAATGGTGAATTGGAAAAAATAATTGAAGAAATGAATCAGAAAATGTTTGAACTAACCGGCAATAAACAGAAATATAAATTAGATTATAGGCAAGATGGTAAATTAGATATTTCTTTTGTAAGACTTGATAAGAAAGGCACAAAAAAAGGATGGAATAATAATTATCCAGATTATTTTATTCAAAATCTTGGTTTTAATAATCCAAAAAAATTATATTACTCATTTGTTGATAGCTTTACACATAGGGATGGTGGGCAAATGGGAGTTCACTCAGGTTATACATTTATGAAGAGAGCTGGCTCCAGAGAAGATATTATAAAAATTACAATTCACGAGTTACTTCACGGTAATGGTTTTTCATGGAAATGCACTAAAGGAAATCGAAACGGCCATGTTAGTGGCCCTAGTGTTCTCAGTAATGAAAACAATCAGTATATTCTTGGTAAAATGATTTATGAACATGGAGATGAAAGTTGCCCTGATTTGAAAGACTCAGTTTATATGGCGCCAACGTCTGATGATCCATATGATCCATTGCCTATGGTCTGTCATTTAGCAGAAAGATCAGGTAGGGCTCATGGAGGATCTTATGGTTTTGAAGATGATTGGCCAGAAAGATATAATCATAAAAAGTTTAACAAAATAAAAAAAAATTCCTATTGGTGTACATATAAGTTATCAGAATATGCTGAAACTAATTGGTTTCGAGAGTGGAAGTAAATATTTTTAAAAAATACTTATATTTTTTCAATATTAGATTATAAATAATTATGCGTTTAGTAATATTCTTAACAACTTTTGTTATTTCTTTTAATGTTTTTGCCGGAGATGAAGAAAAAGTTAAACAAGGACTAGTTGAAAGATTTACCTCTGGATTATCTGATGCTGTAGAAAATATATTAGATGGTGAAGGTGATACACAGGTTCGTATTGATATGGGAGAGGATTACAAGCCTGAGTTTTCTATTGTTACTGTAAGACCAATAGCTATACACCACAGCGTTGATGCAACATTTATCCAGTTACAATTAAGTGATCACAAAATAAGAGGTGATAGTAGATTATCTGGTAATATTGGTTTTGGCTACAGAAAATTATCAGATAGTAAAAATTCCATGACAGGTGCAAATGTTTTTTTTGATTATGATGAAAAAGGAAATGCAAGGGCTAGTGTTGGAGTAGAACTTCGATCATCTGCATTCGATGTATTAGGTAATTACTATTCTGGAGTTAGTGGCGCAAAAACTGTGGGTACTTTTACTGAAAGAACACTTGATGGTTATGATATTAGTGTTGTTGGTCAAGTTCCATATATTCCATGGGTTAATGTAATTGGGAATTCTTATAATTGGGAAGCTGAAAAAAACTCAAAAGATTCTAAAGGTGAAAAATTTAGCTTAGAAATGGCCTTAACGCCAAGTTTAATTGCTGAAGTAGGTTTTGATGATAATAATATATCTGGAACTGATAATTTTGCAAAAATAACTTTTATTTATCCTCCAAGAGAAACACCAACTGCTTCAACAGAATTTGTAAGTGAAAAAGCATTTGTTCAGTTTGATATGAGTACTGAATTATTGAGTATCGTGAGAAGAACAAACAAACAAGCTATCGAATCTGAAGGCACTGGTGTGGTTATGGCAAGGACTCCATAAATGAAAAAAATTTTATTATTAATCTTATTTCTATTTCCGACACACGTTTATGCTGCCTCTGGTAGTGCAGATACTTATACTGTAACAATGTTGAAAGTCGAACTTTGTAAAGAGGTAACTTGTTCATCAACAACAACTGTAGCAGAAGGCTCACAATCCGTAAATATTGCTAGCTTATCTGCAGGAGCTGAAGCTGGGGCTTTTGGATCAACATCAGGTTTACCAATTGGAACAACCTTTACTCATTTAAGAGTAACACTAGATCGAACTTTTACAATAAGTGGCTCCGTTACAGATTCAAATGCAAGTGATGCAACTTGCACAACTGATGGGAGCACAGAGGCAAATGCAACTACTATGCACGTTGGAACTAAAAATGATACTTCTGGAAAAACAGCAACTGCTTTAGAAATTGTTGATGCTGGTAGTTATGGATCTGGTGGAAATATTACAATTGCATATTCTAGTCCTAGTTCAGCTGTATCAATGAATGTTGGTTCACCTAGTGCCACCCAAATGCAATTAATATATGCTTTAACTAGTAGTTATACTGTAGGTTTAGTTTCACCAAAAGTAAAAGTTGCTTTTGATGTTTCTTCAGCCCTTGGGGCTAATGTTGATGCTGGAGGTACATGTAGAATGTATCCAAATGAACCAACCGTTACAATAACGATATCAGATTAGTTCTTTTAACTAATTTTAAATTTTATATTCAAAATTTTGAGTTGTAGGATTTATTTTAATTAATCTTGCTCCATTACGAATATGATAGTGTGTTGCCACTGGCGTTAAAGGAGAAAGAGTAACGATACTTTCAAATTGGTCTTTTGATTTAATATATTTTTGTAATTCCTTCATTATTTTCTTTCCAGCACCTTTTTTAAAAGACCACACTGTATAAGCGATTGGGATAGAAGCTTCATCTTCCTTCACACTCATCAAATCCATTTCTTTAATCGTTGCAGGAATTTCTTTCGTAAAAGCAAAACAGGCAATACCTTCAATATCATCCTTATATTTTAGACCAAAAATTTTTCTTCCCTTTGACGTACGAAATTCGTTATCAAGTTCTGGACGCACCGGATCATCATCTGGGTTCACACTTTCTAGTTCGACTAGTTCTGTTTTTTTTATCCAGCTAAAGAAATCAAATTCGTATTTGTATCTGCCAATTTTCATTTTAAATTAATTTGAGCTTTATAAGATTTTCGAAATAAAGATAGTGATTAATTTGATCCTTTAGACATTGGTCAAATAGTTTATTATCAAATTTTACTAATATAAAATTTATCTTTAACATGTCCTCAAGATCATCGATCCAAAATATTTTTAAATTATCCATTCCTATTTTCTTTGCCAACTTAGTCATTCCATTTGTAGCTATCGTTGATACAGGATTAATGGGTAATTTAGATAATGCTAGTTACTTAGTAGCTACCAGTATTGCGGCAAGTGTTTTTTCTATTCTTTTTGGTAGTTTTGGTTTTTTACGATCAGGAACAGTTGGAATGGTAGCACAAGCAGATGGATCAAATGACTATCAAGAGGTTGTAAATATTTTTCTCAGAAACATATCTTTTGTCATAATTATTTCTTTACTCTTAATACTTTTTCAAAGTTATATCTTTCAGATCTCCTTATCAGTATTTGAGTTATCATCAGACACGAAAAGGTATTTTAAAGATTATTTTAATCTTCGTATTCATTCTACTTTTGGTGAGCTTACTATTTTTGTCATTACTGGTTTATTCATTGGTCTCCAAAAAACAAAAATATCAAGCATTATTGTTGGTTTTTATTCGATTGCAAATATAATTTTTAGTTTGGTTTTTGTTTTATATTTTAATTTAAATGTTTTTGGTGTTGCTTTAGGAACACTTGTTGCCTCAACCCTTACGACGATTATTTTTTTATTTTACACTTTTTTTGCGCTTTCTAAGATTACGAAATTGGAATTCAATACGAAAAAAATATTTGATCCAAAGAAGGTTAAAACTATTTTTAATATTAATCTTAATATATTTATTAGGTCCCTTCTTCTTGCTTTTGCTTTTTTATATTTTACTTATCTTGGTAATTCCATTAGTGAAGAAACAGTAGCCGCTAATACTATTCTCCTAAATTTTATTATGTTATCTGCTTATGTTCTTGATGCTTATGCCTTCTCCACAGAAGGGATTGTTGGATACTCTATTGGATCAAAAGACCGACAGTTATTAAATGATGTGATAAAAAATTCCTTTATTTTAAGCACGGCAACAGGATTAATAATTTGTGTCATCTTTTTCCTGAGCAAAAATTATTACATTATCACAATGACAGACTTACCAAATATAAGAGAGATCAGCTTTTCTTATTCTTACTGGATTATTATTATTCCTTTTGCGGCTTCTTTTTGTTTTCAATTTGATGGTATCTTTGTTGGAGCTTCTCAAACAACGGAACTGCGAAATGCCATGATCGTCTCTGTTGCCATTTATATAGTTGTTTCTTTCTTCTTAATTACAAGTTTTGGGAATACAGGATTGTGGTTATCTCTTTGTATTTTCTTTATTGCAAGAGCACTTACTTTATTTGTTTATATGCCTAGAATCTATCAGCGAACTCAATAAAAAATACTAATTAAGTTTATCTTTTCGGTAATTCGATCGTATGTCATCAAGAAGAATAGATTTTGATCTATTCTTTACATGCCAAAAATCCCATCCATTACAACTCGGCAAACCTTGCATTTTTGCGCCCATTTGGTGAATAGAACCCGATAAATCTTTTATTTTTAACGAACCATCAATACTGACCGTTGCTTTAAAACGCTCTTTTTTATCCGTCAATACAGCACCTGGTGGAATAATACCTTGTTCGACTAATTCACCAAAAGGTACTTTAGGTAAATCACGTCTACTCTTAGTCAGCGTAACTACATCTTCTTTTAAGACTTTTGTTGCCTTTAATCTTTTTTTAGAAAGCTCAACGTAGTCTTTGTCTTTTTCAATACCAATAAAATTTCGTTGCAATTTTTTAGCAACAACGGCTGTTGTTCCACTACCAGAAAAAGGATCAAGAACGATATCACCTTTATTAGTTGATGCTAAAAGAATTCTATAAAGTAATGCTTCTGGCTTTTGTGTGGGATGCGATCGTTGATTATTGTCTTCTCGTAATCGTTCTTTTCCAGAACAAATTGGAATATACCAATCACTTCGCATTTGTTTTCCTTCATTAAGTTCTTTTAAGTTTTGATAATTAAAAGTATATTTTGCATCACGTGATGTTGTGCACCAAAGTAAAGTTTCATGGGCATTTGTAAAACGCGTCCCTCGAAAATTTGGCATAGGATTTGTTTTATGCCAGATGATATCATTTAAAATCCATAAGCCTTCATCTTGTATTGAAGAACCAACACGTAAAATATTATGATAACTTCCTATCACCCAAAGTGCCCCACCTTTTTTTAACACTCTTTTACATTCGCTAAGCCACGCATTGGTAAATTGATCATATTCTTGATACGTACTAAATTTATCCCAATCTTGTGTAACAGCTTCGACTGTTGTTTGATCAGGTCTGTATAACGTATCTTTTAATTGAAGGTTGTAGGGCGGGTCAGCAAAAATAAGATCAACAGAATGATCCTTTATTTTTTTCATTTCCTTGATGGTATCGCCTAAAATAATCCGATTTTTTTGCATAATTGATAAAAAGAATCTTTAAGCAGATATGGAATCAGGTCAATTGAGTTATCAACAGAGGGAATCTTTAGATAGGGATAACCCTAAATATTGGCTTAAAACATAAAAAAAGGGGTCCGAAGACCCCTAAAATAGATCATCAAATGGGAGGAATGATGAAACTTATTATTTATATAATATTTGTCGCATCTTTTTGAAGCATAATAAAATAATAATTGATATGCATTACTTGCATGGCCCGAATAGTAATAATTATTTATTTAATAACGATTTAATAGGCTCAAAAGATTTTCGATGGAAGATACTTATTCCGTGTTTATGAATTGCCTCAATATGTTTTTTTGTTCCATAACCAGCATTACTTTTCCAATGATAATAATTAAACTTATTATCAAGAATATTCATTAATCTATCACGGTGAACTTTTGCTATAATCGAAGCAGTTGCAATAGATAATGATTTTTTATCTCCTCCAATGACTGATTTTTCATTTTCATAATTTAATGAAAAGTTTCCATCAATAATAAGATTAGGATTATCAATACTAAATTTATTTATCACTCTTTTCATTGATAATTTTGTTGCTTCTAAAATATTAATTTTATCTATTTCTTTTACACTTGCATACCCCAAGTGGTATTGAAGTTTATTCTCTTTTTGTAGTTTTTTAAAAAATAAAAATAATTTTTCTCTTTGTTTTGGCGTATGTTTTTTTGAATCAGTTATAGGAATTTCAGATTCTAAATCATCATAATACAGATAATGACAACCACAACTAACGACAGGTCCTGCTAAGGGTCCACGTCCTACTTCATCTAAACCAATAACAGGTCCATCAATTGATTTTTCGATTAAAAAATCAGCCACTATTTTTCATTTAGTCTTGGCATGATTTCAACAAAGTTGCAGGGCTTATGTCTAATATCTAATTGATATTGTAATATTTCATCCCATCCATCTTTGCATGCTCCTGTAGATCCAGGTAAGCAAAAAACATACGTACTATTTATTAACGCGGCAACAGCTCGTGATTGAATTGCGGATGTACCAATTTTTTCAAAACTAACTTGTCGAAATAATTCCCCAAATCCATCAATATGTTTATTTGCAATTTCTTTCACAGCTTCTGGTGTTGTATCTCTTCCTGTTAAACCAGTACCGCCAGTTGTAATAATGCAATCAATTTCTTGTTCTTTTGACATTGCATTTAAAGTATCTTTTATTTTAGATACATCATCTGGTATAATCTTACGTTTAATCATTATATGACCTGCATCAGTAATACGTTTTTCTAAAATGTCTCCTGATGTATCATTCTCTTTTGTTCTTGAATCTGAGATTGTAATTATAGCAATGTTAATGGAAACAAAATCTAGAGAAGTATTAATTGGCATAACTTATTAATAAAGTGGATCTTTTCCATTTGCCAGCATTTTTAGGGAACGCATTTCTTTATTATTTTTATTTTGATAAATCCAATATTTTGTTAAGATTTTTTCAATAAACCATCTTGTTTCTCTTGAAGGAATGCTTTCCATAAAAAAGAGTGAGTCTTCCATATAATTAGTTTCATTTTTCCATTTTTGTAAATTTCCTGGACCACCATTATAAGCCGCTGCTAGAAATATAAGATTTCTTGAAACTTGCTCTAAATCGAGAAGATACGTTATGTATTCTTGTCCAACCTCTAGATTTATTTCTGGATTTTTAAGAATATTACTATTGCTTTTTTTTACGTCTTTACTTTTGGTAATAAATTTTGCCGTCGAAGGTAATACCTGCATTAAACCTATGGCACCGTCTTTACTTTTAGCTTTTATATTAAACATAGATTCCTGGTGCATAAAGGCGTGGAGTAATTCTTTTTCTAATTTGAAACCATCTCTTGGTTTCCAGATACTTGTTGGGTAATAGAGGTAGGTTGGAACATCCATGCCAAAATTTTCTAGCTTATTGACAATTTTTAATTGTGTATAGGCAAGATCAAAATTTTCAGCAATTTGAATAGACTCCTTTGCTATTTCTCTATTTAAAATGGAATTAATATGAACAATTTCTTTCTCTAATTCATCGGCAAATCCAACTTGTATCAGTGTCTGTATTCTTTTTCCTGCTGGTATATTCAAAATAGTACTATTATTTTTATTAAGATCAGTATGCTCAATCCATTCTATCTTTTTATCTACACCTAAGATTTCAAGTGCAAGCATTCCATAAAAACTATTTGGATTATTTGATGCTCTTTTTAGCCAAAAATTAATATCATCATATCGACCAAGTTTTGCATATGATCTAGCTGTCCAAAAACTTCCTGACGTTTGATGCCATGCATCATCTTTTAAACTAATAGAAAAAAGAGAAAAGTATTTTGCAGCATCCTCATATTTTTCTAATCTCCAAGAACATAATCCGGCTGTCCAAGCTGCATATGGAACATATTTTGCAGAATTAACAAGAGCCTCTGATGCATATTGGATTGCTAAATCATTTTTATTTGCTAGGAAATATCCTTTGGCGATTAATTCCTTTTGATGATCTATCTCAACTTGATCCAATAATAGATCTACATCTCTTTGATTTAATAATTGTACTGCACCAGTCGGCCATCCTTTATTAACTCTTGATTTTATACCATTAATTAATTTTCTTTTTTCAGTTTTCTGACTGTTTGATAGTTTTTTGGAACTTTTATATTTATTAGCTTTTTTACTTATTACCTGTTCTGATTCTATACCAATTGGAATAGAAGGTTTTGTTGGACTTTTATAACCAGCAGGCATTCGTCTAATAGCTAATTTATAAATTTGTTTAGCTTGAGGATGATCGTTATATTTTTTGAGCCAATAATATAACTCTAAATATTTCGATCGATAACAATTAGGATGTAAAAATTTCTGAGCATATATATGTCCAAGCAAAGATTTATTTTTAATTTTTAAAATAAAATTATTTGCACTTTTCCATTTGCATATTTCTTGAAACTTATAAGCTTGTTGATAATTATATACATCTTCTTCACTTAGAACTTTTGATGAAAATATATTATCATATTTGATAACAATATCTTGCTGATATGCTGAGATTTGCTTTGAAAAAATTATAAAGAATATAAAAATACAAATAATGTAAAACTTATTATTATTCATTTTTTAATTTTTCTTGTAACATTTGTAAATCTTCCCAAGAATGTTTTTTATATTGAGGAGATCGAAGCAAAAAAGCTGGATGATAGGAAGCTATTGTAGGAATACCTTGTTCTAAGTTAAGCGATTTGTATTCATGCCATTTACCCCTGAGTTTTCCAAGTGCAAGAGGTGTTGATAAAATAGCTTTTGCCGCAACTCCACCTAACAGGAAGATAAATTTAGGTTTAATAATATCAATTTGTCTTTGCAAAAAGGGTAAAAATTCTAAAATTTCATCATCATTAGGCGTTCTATTATCAGGTGGTCGCCAATTTACCACATTCGTAATGTAAACATCTTCTCTTTGCAAATTAATGGCCAAAAGCATTTTATTTAAAAGTTTTCCAGCTCTTCCAACAAATGGAATTCCTTGTTTATCCTCATCTCTACCTGGCGCTTCTCCAATTAACATTACTTTTGCGTTTAAGTTACCATCATAAACTACTAATTTAGTCGCAGTTTTTTGAAGAGAAGATTTATAGTTTTTTAAATCTTTTATAACTTTATCAATTTGAGTTTTTTTATCCCCAGTATCTTTGTTAAAATCAGATTGCTCTAATTTTTTCTCATTTTCAAACCATTTTACAGGAGAATCTTGAAGGAAGTAGTTTATCCCAGAATTAATTATAAATTCTAAATTTTTTTTATTTGATTGATTCATGGAAAATTACAATTATCTATTCATAGTGCAACTCTACTATTTTTGAAATGATTAATTTAATTAAAAAACTACAAATTATCTCAATTATTTTAATTGTTAACTCCAGTACTTTTGCACTAACTAGTTCATCTTTTCTAATTTCTCAAGCTGCTTACGAAAATTATGATTATAGCTCGTCTCTTTTTAATTTTGATATAGATGAAGTAAATTTATTAGAAGATAGTCTTTTGGATAAAGCTATCGCAGCCATAATTACAGAAGATATCGATTTAGCATCAAAAATTGCCGAAAATATTTTAACAGAAGATACAAACAATGCCGAAGCTCTTATAATAACAGCTGCATCATTTTATAAAGAAGAAAAATTTAATAAAATTATCAACCTTAGAAAAAATTTAGAACAACCAAATGAAGTACTAGAATTTATTTTTTTTTCAAATAATACACTTAAAAATATTGATTCTATAAGTAGAGCGCTTGTTGAGATTGTATCTTCTTCTTATTCAAATAATGAGCAAAGGCGTTTAAATTATAATTTTTTGTTGTTTTATATATCTCTTGCAAAAATTATTGATCCTGAAAACGATAGAGCAATCATAATAAAAGCTGAGTTGTTTGATCAGGTCGGCCAACATGAGGTTGCAGTAGATATTTACAAACAAGTAAATAAAAATAATATTTTTTATCTTGATGCACAAAACAATCTTGCTCGGCATTACTTGTTTAATAGCTCTTATGAAGAAGCGGAAGTTCAAATCAAATCTATAGTTGAAAATAATAATAATAATTATTCACTTAAACGAGTCCTTGCTGATTTTTATCGTTACAATAAAAAGTTTGATCTAGCATTAAAAATTTATGATGAAATGATTAAAGAAAATCAAGATGATCTTTGGAACATATATTATATGAGGGGTATTTGTTATGAAAGAAAAGATAACTGGAAACTTGCAGAAAAAGATTTTTTAACATCATTAGAACTACAGCCAGGTACACCAAATGTATTAAATTATCTTGCATATGGCTGGGTTGAAAGAAATATTAAATTAGACCGTTCTTTGAAAATGTTGGAGGAGGCATATAAAGCTAATCCTGATAGCTTTTATATTATAGACAGTTTAGCGTGGGCTCATTTTAAAAAAAATAATCTTTCAGAAGCAGCAAGGTTAATGGAAAAGGTAATAGATATTGCCCCTGGTGAAGCGATATCTCTAGACCATCTTGGTGATATTTATTATGCTATGAATAGAAAAAGAGAAGCAATTCATTTGTGGCAACAAGCGTTAGAGTTAGCAGAGCCAGAAGATGAAATAACTGAAGATGTTCAAAGCAAATTAGATAATATTAATGCAGGATAAAATAATTGAAAAATCACCTGCCAAAATTAATTTATTTTTAAAAATTCTAAATAGAAGAGATGATGGTTATCATAATATTCGTACTGGAATAACATTTATTGACCTTTTTGATGAGATAAGTGTTCAACCCCACAACAAGTTTGAAGTAATCTATACAGGTAATTTTGCTCCAAAAAATAATATATTCGAGGATTGCATTATAGATAAATTATTTACTTATATAAATGAAGATAAACCTAAACTTCTTTTTACTATATCAAAAAATTTTCCTTATGAAGCTGGTTTAGGTTCTGCTTCCTCTAATGTTGCAAGTGTTATAAAAATTTTAGAAAATCTTGAGTTAATAAAAAAGAAAAACATATTTGATTATGTTAATCTTGGCTCCGATATCCCTATTTTTTTGAATCAAAAAGATGCTCTAGTTAGAGGTAGGGGCGATTTAATTGCTAATGTTCATTTTCCAAAATATTATTTTTTATTAATTAAACCGTCTTTCAAATGTTCTACAAAAAAAATGTATGATTCATTTCAACTTTCAGATTTTGATTATAATACTGACTTTGATTTAGAAGAAATTAATGATCAAGATTCTGGAAATGATTTTGAAAAAATTCTTAAAAAAA
>CABZCZ010000004.1 GCA_902524385.1 uncultured Alphaproteobacteria bacterium | reverse complement strand
AAAGTTTTGTAGATTATCAACATGATGTAACGACAGATGATGTAAGACTCGCACATCGCGAAGGTTTCTTTTCGGTAGAGCATCTTAAAAGATACACAACTTTAGGTATGGCTAACGATCAAGGAAAAATGGGAAATATCATTGGATTATCTTTAATGGCTGAACTTTTAAATAAAGAAATTCCAGAAGTTGGAACTACTGTTTTTAGACCTCCTTATACTCCAGTATCTATAGGTGCCTTAAGTGGAAGAAATGTTGGAAAACATTTTAGGCCTTTAAGAGTAACACCAATGCATCAATGGAATATTGATCATGGTGCAAAAATGATTGAAGTTGGATTGTATCAAAGACCTTGGTACTATCCCAAAGAAAATGAAACTTTAAGTGATTCTTATATAAGAGAAGCATCAACAGTAAGAAAAACAGTTGGAATTTGTGATGTAACCTCATTAGGCAAAATTGCTATTCAAGGACCAGACTCTACCGAATTTTTAAATAGAATTTATTCGAATGGTTTTTCAAAACTACAAGTTGGAAAAGCTAGATACGGTATCATGTTGCGAGATGACGGTATTGTAATGGATGATGGCACATCTTGGCGATTAGCAGAAAATGAATATTTTATGACAACATCTACAGGTGAAGCTGCAAAAGTGATGTCATGGTTAGAAGAATTACTTCAAACTAGATGGACAAATCTTAATGTTAATGTGACTAGTGTTTCTGAACAATGGGCAGGCGTATCAGTTGCAGGACCTAAATCCAGAGAAGTTCTCAATAATTGTATTGATGATTCTTTGGTTATAACTAACAATAACTTACCTTTTATGGGTGTTACTTCAACAGTTCTTAAAGGTAATATTCCTTGTAGAATTGCAAGAATTAGTTTCTCAGGTGAATTAGCTTTTGAAGTTTATGTCAAATCAGATTTTGCTAATACAATGATGGACTTACTTTGGGAAAATACAAAAAAATTTGATGGATGTTTATATGGATTAGAAGCTTTAGGTACACTTAGAGTTGAAAAAGGTCATGTAACAGCTGCTGAGCTTGATGGAAGGGTAACAATTGATGATGCAGGTTTAAGCAAAATGGCATCTACAAAAAAATCATATATTGGAAGCGCAATGAGAAAACGAGGAGTATTAAAAAATAATGATCGAGAAATTTTAGTAGGTTTCTTTCCTGCAAACCCAAAGGAAACTTTTAATGCTGGAACTATTGTCTGCGAAAAAAATAATATTAAAGGACAGGGTATTGGAAGAATTACTTCAGTTACTTATTCTCCAGAACTTAGACATTGGATTGGAATTGGTTTTGTCAAAGGTGGTTTAGATAAATGGAAAGATATCATTTTAGTTGGCGCAGATCCTGTAAGAAATAAACAAATGAATTTAAAAGTTGTTTCACCGCATATGATTGATCCTAAAGGAGAACGAATGTATGCATAGACACTCAGCACTAGATACACTTTATAAAGTTGGAAAATATTCAACAAACGTGGAACAATCTTTAACATTTAAAGAATTAAAAAGTTTAGAAATTCTGCAAATTGCTTGTTGGCCTGACAAAATTGATGAATTAAATAATTTATTAACAAAAAAATTAACAATTAAAAATATTCCCAGTTTTAATAAAGGGATTGTTTTTGAAAATAAATCATTATGGAGAATGGAACCTTTGAAATGGTGGTTATTTAATAAAGACATTGAAGTAGGTGAGCAAATTGCAACAATTTTAGATATATCACATGCTTTCACAGGTATTGAAATTAAAGGAGATAATTCATCATTATTTTTAAATAGACATCTTCCAATTGATTTAAGAACTAAGAATTTTCCAGATCTATCGTCTGCTAGTACAGCCATTCATCATGTCAGTGTTAAGTTATTTAAAATATCCTCTAGTAACTACTTTCTATATATACCAAGAGGTTTTGCCTTATCAATTTGGGATATCCTTCTTGAAACAGCAGATCAGTTTGGATATGAAGTATTAGAGAGATAAAAAGATTATCTAAAAAATTATGATTTTTTCACAAGAAGAATATAATTCAAGAATTGAAAAAGTAAAACAGTCCATGAATAAAAGAGGTGTTGATATTCTATTAACTACCGATCCCTCTAATATGAATTATTTAACTGGTTATGATGGATGGTCATTTTATGTTCCACAAGGAGTAATAATTTCTATAGATGAAGATCAACCATTTTGGTTTGGAAGAAAGCAAGATTCGAATGGGGCAAGGATTACAACTTTTTTAAATGAAGAAAATATATTTGGTTATCCTGAGCAACTTATTCAATGTCCGCCATCACATCCATACGATTATATAGTACAATTGTTCAAAGATAAGAAGTGGTCAGATAAAAATATTGGCGTAGAAATGGATAGCTACTATTATACTGCAGAAAATCATAAGAGATTAAAAGATAATTTAACAAATGCCAACTTTATTAATGCGCATCTTTTAATTAACTGGGTCAGATATGTAAAATCTGAAAATGAAATAAAATATATGAAAGATGCTGGCACACTTGTGAAAGCCGGAATGACAACAGCATTTGATTCAATAAAAGAAGGTGTTAAACAAAGTACAGTTGCAGGAAAAATTCAAAATACTCTCATTGCTGGAAATGATACAACGGAAATGGGAGGAGAGTATTCAGGTTTAGGAATAATACTTGCAAGCGGGAGATCAGCATCAGCATCACACTTAACTCCTAGTGATAAAAAATTCGAAAATAATGAAGGAACAATTATTGAATTAAGTGGTGTGAAACATCGTTATCACTGTGCTTTATCCAGAACTGTGTATATTGGTAAACCTGATCCAAAGATATCAGATACATTGAAAATAACAAATGAGGGTATTGAGAAAGCTTTAGAACAAACGAACCCAGGTAATAGTTGTCATAATGTTGCATTTGCTTTTTGGTCAGTATTAGAAAAATATGGATTAGAAAAAGAGTCAAGAGCAGGTTACTCAATTGGTATTGGTTATCCTCCTGATTGGGGAGAACATACCCTTAGCATCCGAAAAAATGAAAAAACACTTTTAAAGCCTAATGTTACTTATCATCTTATGTGTGGAATGTGGATGGATACATGGGGGTTAGAACTAAGTGAGTCAGTTAGGGTAACGGAAACTGGTTATGAACTACTTACAAATGTACCTAGAGATTTGCATATAGTAAATTAATCATTTGCATCACCACCTCCGGCACCTTTTGCTCTAGACTCCTCTGACTCAGGTACAAAAGTTCTAAAAGCTATTTTAGATATTTGATCCCAAGATTTTTTATCAGGATTAATGCCCGCAGAAAGCAAATTATTTATATTTGATGATGGAATATTAATATCCAACTTTTGTTTATTTAAAATATTCTTTGTGAGTAAAAGATCAAAATTTCTTTGAAAATTTGTTGAGATAATATCTCTATTAATACCAATATTTTTATTTGTTATTTGTGCATTAACTTTTTGATCTAACAAAAACTGTGAATTAATATTTTTTTTAGAATACTTATACAACAACGGTATTAAGAATATGGGATCACTACAATTTTTTAAAGTTAATTTAAAATCGTACCTCTTATCTATTTTTGATATTAAATAATCAATTAATCCTGGGCCTATCATCAATGAAGATTTATTTTTACAATCAAACTCATCATTTACTTCTGATGGATCTATACTGGCATTAAAAGTGTTATCTAATTCTAAAATTTTTAAAGTTAGTAATTTGATACCATCTAAACCAAATACTTCAAGCCAAGTTGTAATATATGCTGCATCTTCATCTGATCCATAAGTGAACCCTAAACCTGAAAAAGCTCGTTGTGTATTAGTATATACTTCGTAATAAGAGTAACTCACAGATATCAATAAGAATTAATTGTTGCAAAACCCCATTCATCAACATTTTTATTGTTTAGATCTGATAAATATGGAGCTCCAGAAAAAAAACTTACTCTTAACCACCTATCTGACTTAGGATCATAACGATTTGCACCAAAAAAAGATAATTTAAATCTTAACATATCAATTGGTATTGTTTTTTTATCGAGAACATTATCTTGAACTTCCGAATAAGGAAAATCTTTTAAAGATTGAATTCTCTTAACAATTCCTCTGTATTCAGGGTTTATTAATAAAAATTCACAAATTAATTGATTTTCATCTTCATTTTCTATTTGTTTAAATAAATCACTAACCATTTTTGCAATTCCTAGATTTTGCTCCAATTCACTTCCTTGTTCATTATATCTTTCACCTAACCTAGGTTCTAATTTTGCTGCTGAAACATACCAAAATAAATAATTGCTATCTTTATTACTAAAATCAATATTTTTTATCCAAGAATATTTATTATTGATTATTTTTTTCAAATCTCCAATAGATTGATTTCCGTCAATATCCATTATCTCCTCATCTGCCATATCTTCTGCTAATTCTTCTGATATTTGAGGATACAATTCAATTAATTGTACTCTAGCAATTTCTTGAGTATCATTATTAAAATTCGAATCACAATAATCTAAAATATCTGACCAATTTAATTTTTGAGAAAGATCTAATTCATGAATGTATGAAATATATTTTTTTAAATCTTCAGTAGTTGATTTATTTTTATTAATTTGGAATTGATCACTGGTATTTACTTCTTCAAGATAATTAAGAGCTTTATTCAAAAGTTTTTTATACTTTTCGAAAACTATATTATCTAAATTAATTTCAGTAATTTCTTGTAAAGTTTTTGTGTACTGACTCATCCATTTATTAATCAACTTTGGATGTTTAATAATAAAAGGTGCCATTCCTAATCCTGTAGAATTACCAATTCCTAAATGTTGTTTAATTTTTCTATCTAACTTTACAGCTTTTTCTGGATTAATTTGCTTTGCAATATGTTCAACTATTTCAACACTGAACTCCCTAATTAAATAAACAGATAACATTTCTGCTCTAAAAGGTTGATCGAAAACAGTTTTATTTTTTGTATTTGTAAAGTCTGATAATCCAAACTTACCGCTACCATAAACAGCAGTGGTTCTTAATAAATAACCAACCTTATTAATTTCATTAATATCTGGTTGATTACCATTTGAAAGACAATCAACAACATACTGAAACAATCTAACACTTTTATTTGCTCTGCTAAGAATCAATTCGTCTGGAGAATTTCGTCCCGATTCTTGAAGAGGAATTGTTTTTTTTTAATCTATTTAGATCTTCATTAGATATTTTACCTACATGTAAAGTATAGGCTGTATCCCATTTACTGGCTATAACTCTATCACTTCTATCTTTATCATCTAGAAAAGTAGAGAAACATACAAGTGAATAAGTTTGTTTATTAATAATTATTTCATAAATAACCGTACCATAACCATCTTTATCTAAATCAAATTTTGATTTATGAATTTCCCAGTTGTCGTTGATTAATCTTCTTAACATACTTCTAGAAAAACTAAGGCGAGAGGGATAGCGTGAACCCATCCTTGATAGTTTCATATAGTTATTGTTTTCTCTTACTTTTTGTAACATTTATTAAATATCTATAGTTAATTTTGCTTTTTTCATTAATAGAAGTACTAATCTATGTCAAAAATAAGTGAAGATATACTTCTAATTGATGGTTTGGAATATTGTAACTGGAATAGGGAATTATTTGAAAATGCCCACCAAGCTGGATTAACCGCAATCCATGCGACATTAGTGTATTGGGAAAATACTGAAGAGTCTTTCGAAAAAATAAATTATTGGCACCGTCTTTTTAAAGAGCATCGTGACATTATTGCTCACGCAAAAACTACAGAAGATATTTTGTATGCTAAAAAAAATAATAAAGTTGCAATTATTTTTGGTTTTCAAAATTCTGCTCCAATTGCTAATAATATATTTTTAATTGAAAAATTTTTTGAAGCAGGTGTGAGATTTATGCAACTCACCTATAATAATCAAACTCCACTTGCTGGAGGATGTTTTGAACCTAAAGACTCAGGTGTGTCACGATTTGGAAAAGCTGTTATTGAAGAAATGAATAGACTTGGAATGATAGTCGATTTAAGCCATGCAGGAAAGCAAACTTGTCTTGATGCCATTGATGTTTCAAATAAGCCAGTAGCAATTTCTCATGCTAATCCAAATTTCTTTCACAAATCTAAAAGAAACATTGATACTAATATTTTAAAAAAACTAGTTAAAAAAAATGGTTTTATTGGTTTAAGTTTATATCCTTATCATCTTAAAAATTTAGGTGATTGCACCATAGAAGATTTTTGTAAAATGATTAAGGAGTTAGTAAACTTAATTGGTGAAGACAATATTGGAATAGGTTCTGATCTTTGCTTAAATTGGTCTGACGATGTAGTTATGTGGATGAGGAATGGTAAGTGGACCAAAGAAATTGATTACGGTGAATCTAAAGATAAAAGCCCTAAGTGGCCCAAATTACCAAGTTGGTATAAACAACCAAGTGATTTAAATAATTTATTTAATTTAATGTGTGAAAATAATATCCCAGAAAAAGTTTCCACTAAAATTATTGGTCAGAATTGGTTTAATTTTATGAAAAACCAATTTTAATTTTTACTACTAAAAAAAGAAGCAGATAATAAACTTATTATTACAATAGAAGCCCCAATTATTTGATAGGTTGCTAAATTTTCTTTTAGTAAAAAAACTGCGCCAAGAACACCCACCACGGGTTCTAAATATAAAAATAAGGCTGTATATGATTGACCAATTTTTGGGATAGCTATTAATTGTGACAAAAGTGCAAAGCTATAACACACAGAAGGAATTAAAATTAAAAGATAAATACTGAAATCAAAATTAAAATTTAGAAAAAAAAATATTTTTAATATTATAAAAAAGAAAATAGTATTAAAAACATTTATAAATATATTTATCGGTATAGGAGATATCCCCCTTAATGACATTTTTTGATTTGTTACAATCATGCTTGTAGCTCCAAGAGAAGCTAGAAAAGCTAAAAAAATACCTACTAAATTTATTATTTTAAAAGATGGACCTAAAACTAAAATAATTCCTAAAAATGTAGAAAAAAAAAAGAATTTTTACAGTTAAATAAATTTTTTCTTTATCAACTATAATTGAATATAGAAGTACATATATCGGATAAAGACAAAAAATAAGAATAGTAAGGCTAACTTCGATAAATACAACTGAAGTTAATAATCCTAGAGTTAAAAATATTGAACCAAATGATATAGATAAAAAGTAATTTATATTTTTTTTAAAATTACTAAGAAGATTTTTTTGATAAGGTATAAAAGGTAATATTATAATTGAAGCAACTGCATATCGTAAAAAAATAGCTAAACCTACTGATGCACCTGCATTATAAGCTATTTTAGTAGTAGGCCCAATTAGGCCAAATAAAATCCCAGCAACTAAAGCAAAAATAACACCAAATATGAACATTTTTTAAATTAACTTTTGACTATTTGTTTTCATCCAGTTATTCAAGCTTCATTACTAAATATATTATGAATGACATATCTCAAAGTTTCGTAAAATTTGAAAAGATTGATAAAAGTTATGATGGAGAGGTACTGGTAGTAAAAAACTTAAATTTAGATATTTCTAAAGGTGAATTTGTAACTATGTTGGGCCCATCAGGATCAGGTAAAACAACAACTTTGATGATGTTAGCTGGATTTGAAACACCTACAAATGGTGAAATATTTTTAGATACTAAACCAATAAGTAAAATACCTCCTTATGAAAGAGAAATAGGAATGGTATTTCAAAATTATGCTTTATTTCCTCACATGACAGTTGAAGAAAATTTATCCTTTCCTTTGGAAGTGAGAAAAATATCAAAACCTGAAACAAAAGAAAAAGTAAAGAAGGCACTTGATATGGTTGAGCTCGGTAATTTTGGTACAAGATTCCCCGCACAATTATCTGGAGGTCAACAACAGAGAGTTGCTTTGGCTAGAGCTCTTGTCTTTGAACCACGTTTGGTATTAATGGATGAACCTCTTGGTGCCCTTGATAAAAATTTACGTGAACAAATGCAATATGAAATAAAACATATCCACGACAGAATTGGAATTACAGTTGTGTATGTTACACATGATCAAAGTGAAGCGCTAACAATGTCAAATAGAATAGCTGTATTTAATGACGGAGTTGTTCAACAATTATCGACGCCAGATATTTTATATGAAAAACCTGAGAATTCATTTGTTGCTAAATTTATTGGAGAAAATAATACTCTTAACGGAGTGGTAACTGACGTTAATGGAGATACATGTACAGTTGAACTTGATAATGGATTTGGAAAAGTGAAAGCATTAAAAGTTAACGTAAATGATAAAGGTGACAAAACTCAACTTTCAATAAGACCAGAAAGAGTTACTATTGACAGTAAAGACCCAGAATCAAATAATTTTGAAGGTAAGATACAAGAATTAATATATTTAGGCGATCATATCAGAGCAAGATTAAACGTTTGTGGAAATGATGAATTTATTGTGAAAGTTCCAAACGAAGGTAGTTTTAGTCATAAAGAGGGAGACTTATTAAATTTAAGCTGGAATCCTGATGATGTTAGAGCACTAGATATATAGATTTCAAATTATTGATATATTTAGCCATTTTTTTTATTTTTAAGCCTTTTTTTTAATTTAGCTACATGTTATTACTTATTCATTACGGACATAATCTTAAGATTAATAAATAAAAATAGGAGGATATATATGTCTAAATTTACAAAAGCCTTCTTATTCGCATCTATCATTTTTGCGCCATTTATAGCTAATGCTGTAACTGTTGCTTCTTGGGGTGGTGCTTATACAGAAAGTCAACAAAAAGCATATGCTGATACTTATTCTGACCCAAGTTCAATTGTTTTTGAAAACTATAACGGTGGTCTGGGTGAAACAAGAGCGCAAGTTGAAAGTGGAAACGTAACTTGGGACTTGGTTGATGTATTACCAGCTGATGCTATTACTGGTTGTGATGAAGGATTATTTGAAGATATTTCAAGTGAAATTGCATCAATGGGTGTACCAGGACCTAACGGAGAATCAATTGCCGAAGATATGGAAGCAAATGGTCTTAATTACCACTCTGGTTGGGATTGTTGTGTGCCACAAATTTTTTGGACTTACGTAGTATTCTATGACCCAGATGCTTTCCCAGGAGAAAAACCAGATAGTATGGCTGACTTCTTTGACGTCGAAAAATTCCCAGGAAAAAGAGGTATCCACACTTGGGCTGATGGAATTATTCAAAAAGCTCTAGTTGCAGATGGAGTTGCTCCAAATGCAGTACCTACAGTTTTTGCAAATCAAACTGGTGCAATTGACAGAGCATTTGAAGTAATGGATAAAATTAAAGATCATGTTGTATTCTGGTCTGCAGGTTCACAACCTCTTGAGTTAGTTAAAAGTGGTGAAGTTGTAATGGCTGTTGCTTATAATGGTCGTGTTGGTGCAGCTAACCTTGCTGAAGGAGAAAACTTTGAATATATTTGGGAAGGACAAGTTCTAGACCAAGAATATTTATGTTTAACAACTGGAGCTCCTAATAGAGAAGCAGCTCTTGATTTTATGATGCATGCATCTAGCCCTGCTTCACAAGCTGAGCAGGCAAAATATATTACTTACGGACCAATGAGAGCTTCCGGTATTCCTATCATTGAAGCAAATGAGCCTTGGGGTCCTGGAGGAGTAGATATTATGCCTCATATGCCTAACACTCCTGAGCGTCTAAAAGTCTCTATCGTTAATGATCCACAGTGGTGGTCAGATAATGGTGCAGAAATTAGTGAGCGTTATTCAGCGTGGATGGGTAACTAAGCTTGATAATTTAAATTTACTATTTTAATATAAGGGCGAGATTTTCTCGCCTTTATTTATTTTAGGAGGATTGTATTTCTACTTCTGCATTACTTACTACGGATGGAATTCCTTTAAAGCAAAGTTTAAAAAAAGCTGAGCGTAAAAATAAAATAAGGGCATTTTTATTAGTTTTTCCTCTATTACTTTTTATAATCGTTACATTTGTTATGCCGATTGGTGATATGCTTTTTAGAAGTGTAGATGACAGTCAAATCAATAGTGTATTTCCAAATACTTTTAACGAATATAAAAAATGGGATAAAGAAAAAGACGAACTGCCACCAGAAGAAGTTTATAAAGCTCTTTTTGAAGAACTTGCTTATGGGGAGAAAATACAAATTGGAAGAGCGTTAACTCGCATGAACTATTCCAAATCAGGTTGGAAAAGTCTGATTAAGACAACTTCTAGAGAAATTAAAAAAGCTGTAAAAAAAGATGAACTTCCAAATAATTATAAAGATTTTTTGATTACTGCTAATGAAAAATGGGCCGACCCAACTTTTTGGTATGCAATGGGGCAAATGGTTAACGATACTACACCTATTTATTATTGGAACGCTCTTGATAGAACTTATGACCAAGATCAAAATGTTATCATGCAAGATGAAAATAGACGAATTTATATAAAAACTTGGATAAAGACCTTAAAAATAAGCGTTTATGTTACAATTTTTTGTTTAATACTTGGTTTTCCCGTAGCTCATCTTCTTGCAAATTTACCATTAAGATACAGTAATCTTCTAATGATTTTTGTTTTACTTCCATTTTGGACTTCACTTTTAGTGCGTACCACTGCTTGGATTGTGATGCTTCAACAAAATGGTGTAATAAATGGAATATTGGTATGGTTGGGTATTTTAAATGACGATGGTCGACTACAGTTGGTTTACAATGAAACAGGAACTTTAATTGCTATGACCCAAATATTATTACCATTTATGATACTTCCTTTGTATAGTGTAATGAGAGTTATACCTAAAAGTCATATGAGAGCAGCTCAGAACTTAGGCGCTAAGCCTGCCGCTGCTTTCTGGAGAGTATATCTACCTCAAACTATTCCTGGAATGAGTGCCGGTGGATTATTAGTTTTTGTATTAGCAATTGGATATTTTATTACTCCTGAATTAGTTGGTGGTAAAGATGGAAAATTAATTGGTCATTGGATTGCTTATCATCTCAAAACAACTTTAAACTGGGGTTTATGCGCAGCTTTAGGTGCAATACTTCTTGGTGTAATGCTGATATTTTATTGGCTTTATAATAAAATAGTTGGCATAGACAATATTAAGTTAGGATAATTTATGGCACTACCAAGTTACGCAACTCCAGTACAAAGAACTTACTACTACGCTTATTTATTTTTTTGCGCAGTAGTTTTCTTTTTTTTAATTGCACCTTTATTTGCTATTATTCCAATATCTTTTAGCGTTTCACCATTTATGGTTTTTACTGAAGGAATGCTTTCGTGGCCTCCTGATCCAGAAGCGTGGTCTTTAAGATGGTACAAAAACATGATAGGTGATTGTAGTGCTGATGTTGTTTCTTCTACTGTTCCTTGTTCAACAAAATGGATGAAAGGCACAGTAAATAGTTTTTACATTGGTAGTATAGCAACTGTTATTGCAACTGCTTTAGGTACTTTAGCAGCTTTAGGTTTAAGCAGACCTCATATGCCATATAAAGGATTAATAATGGCAATCTTAATTTCACCAATGATAGTTCCATTAATTATCACAGCTGCAGGCATGTTTTTCTTTTATGCTAGAATAAACCTAGTTTATACATTTACAGGTGTAATTCTTGCACATGTTGCTCTTGCAACACCTTTTGTTGTAATAACTGTAACGGCAACATTAGTTGGTTTTGATATGAATATGGTAAAAGCAGCACAAAGTCTTGGCGCAAAACCAATTAGAACTTTTTTTAAAGTCATTATGCCATTAATTTTACCAGGTATTATATCAGGAGCTTTGTTTGCTTTCATAACTTCTTTTGATGAAGTAGTTATAGTTATGTTTATGGCAAGTATAGATCAATTAACAATTCCTAAACAAATGTGGGCTGGAATACGACAAGAAATTAGCCCTGTTATTCTATGTATGGCTACGTGTTTAGTACTTCTTTCTATATTTTTATTAACTACAGTTGAGCTACTTAGAAGAAGGTCTGAAAAACTCAGAGGTATTAAAGCTCGATAGATCAGTGAAGAACATTGCTGTTATTGGTGCTGGCATAGTTGGTATATGTAGCGCATATTTTTTAAAAAAATCTGGATTTAATGTAACTTTAATTGACAGGGAGCAACCTGGCTCAATGACAAGTTTTGGGCATGCTTGTACTTTTGCAGACTATGCAAATGTTCCTGTAAATTATCCTGGATTGATTTGGGATATACCATCAATGCTCTTAAGAAAAGATGGACCTTTGGCAGTTGATTTTTTTTATATTTTAAAGAACTTGCCTTGGGCAATAAGTTTTTTAAAAAACTGTAAAAAAGAAAAAGTTAATGAAATAGCAAACTCTCTCACCAACCTATTAAAACATTCACAAATATCTTACGACGAAATTTTTCAAGATGTAAATGTAAAAGAATATATTAGCTATGAAGAAAATCTTTATCTTTTTGATTCAAAAAAATCTTATGAAAATTATGAATACGCAAACATTATTAGAAAAAATAATAATGTTAAAGTTAGAAATTTAAATAAAGATGAAGTTAAAGAATTAGAACCAAATTTAGCTGATGTTTATTATTCTGGGCAAGTCTTTACTGGATCGAGACACACAACAAATCCATTAGCAATAAGTACTAAAATTTTTGAAAAGTTTTTAGAACTCGGTGGTGTTTACATAAATCAAAATATAAAAAATTTAACGCAGAAAGAAAAAAAAATTGAATTATTTTTAGAAAATAAAAAACTTTATTTTGATAAAATAATTGTAAGTGCTGGTGCTTGGTCCAATCAAATTGCCAATAAGCTTGGAGATAAATTCCCTCTTGATACCGAAAGAGGGTATCACCTTTTATTTGAAACTGATGAGAAATTAATAAATCGTCCCGTTGCTTGGTCTGAATCTGGATTTTACTTAATACAAATTCATGATGGTATAAGAGCTGCTGGCACAGTTGAAATAGCAGGTTTAAATAAACCACCTAATAAAAAACGTCTTGAAATGATAGAAAGACAATCAAGAAAGGTTTTACCCCAATTGAAAGAAGTAAGATCAACATGGATGGGTAGAAGGCCTACTTTACCAGACTCATTACCTGTTATTGGAAAGTCTCGCAAAAATAATAATGTCATTTATGCATTTGGACATCAACATATTGGCTGGACTTTAGGAGCTGTTACGGGGAAAATTATTGATAGTTTATCAAAAGATCAACTGCCGAATATAGACATTAGTGATTATTCTCCTGGTCGATTTTAACCTAAACTAATACCAACATTTTTGACTTGAAGATACGATTTAAGTCCATCTACTCCTTTTTCACGGCTATATCCTGATTGTTTATAACCTCCAAAAGGAGTTGCATGATTTCCAGTAAACCATTTATTTACATATACTTGACCAGCTTCTAATTTGCTTGCAGTCCAAGATGCTTTTTTAAGATCTTTTGTAAACACTCCAGCACCTAAACCATACTCAGTATCATTAGCAATATCAATTGCTTCTTCTTGATCTTCATATTCAAGAACTGAGAGTACAGGACCAAAAATTTCTTCTCTGGCTACAGTCATACTTTGTTTAACATTGTTTAGAACTGTTGGTTCCATAAAATATCCTTCACGTTCTAATCTTTTTCCACCATATGCCGCTTCTGCTCCTTCTTGGATTCCTGATCTTGCATAACCTTCAACTTTTTGAAGTTGATTTTCTGATATAACTGGAGTTAGGTCTGTATCTTTTTCTATACCAGGTCCAATTTTTAAAGATTTACTCATATCAACAAGCTTATCTACTAATTCATCTTTGATTGATTTATGAACTACCAGTCTAGACATCGCTGTACATATTTGACCAGCAACACTAAAAATTCCTGAACGTGCACTTTCTAAAACTTCGTTTAGATCTGCATCAGGGTACACTATACCAGCTGACTTACCACCTAATTCAACCACAGCAGGTATAGCTTTGTCAGCACAAGCATGAAGTATTTTTTTTCCAGTTTCGACTGAACCTGTAAATACTACGTGATTTACATCTTCATGAGATACAAGATAAGATCCTGCTTCATTTCCATATCCACAAATTATATTGATTAGTCCTTCTGGTACACCAGCATTTTGTATTGCTTTAGCAAAAATTGTTGCGGACAAAGGGGTTAATTCAGCAGTTTTTATAATTGTTGAATTTCCTGTAGCAAAAGAACATGACAGCGATCTTCCAATCATTGATAATGGAAAATTCCATGGCACAACATGTGCTGATACACCAAATGGTTCTAAAACTGTGTAATCAAAAACATTTTTTGCAACAGGTATTGTTTTACCCTCAAGTTTATCTGTTAAGCCTGCATAATAATCAAACATATCTGCTACATCATTGAATTCTTTAATTGCTGAAGCGATATTTTTTCCATTTTCATAACAAAGAAGTTCACCACCTTCTTTTGAAACCTTTCTTGTCTCTTCTGCAATTTTTCTCATTAGTTTCGCTCTTGAAAGTAAAGGCATATCTACAAGTACTCTGTTGTTATAAGAATTTTTAGCTGCTTCTATCGCAAGATCAACTTCATTTTTTTTTGCACATGAAATTTCACCAATGATTTTACCATTTGAAGGATCGTCAACCTTTATTGTTTCTTTGGACTCACTTTCAATCCATTTATTATTTATAAAATTCTTATATTTGTCCATTTTCTTCGTTTTTTAATTAATTATTTTTGTTTCATTCTTTATCATTTAGGATATGAAAATGATACAAATTTAATTTTAAGAAAGATGAGTATCACATTTAATCAGTTAAAAAAACTAATAACAAAAAAAGAAATAGATACAGTTTTAGTTTGTGTATCAGATATGCAAGGTCGACTAAATGGTAAAAGAGTTACTGGAAAAGCTTTTATTGATTATGTTTATAAAGAAACGCATATGTGCGACTATCTCTATACCGTCGATATGGATATGTTCACTGTACCCGGATATAAATCCTCTTCATGGGATACTGGTTATGGAGATATGACTGTAATTCCAGATCTCAAAACGATAAAGATCGCAAATTGGTTAAATAAAACAGCTATTGTAATATGTGATTGTTTAGATCATTCAGGAAAAAAATCACTTATTCATTCAACAAGACAGATATTAAAAGATGTTTTAGCTAAGGTGGACAAAATGGGATTTCAATCTATGGTTGGTTCAGAATTAGAATTTTTTCTTTTTAATCAAACTTATGAAGAAATTCATAATAATAGTTATACAAAACTTAAAGAGTCTTCTTGGTACATTGAAGATTACATGATTTTCCAAACTACGAAAGAAGAGGATGTGATGCAGGAATTAAGAAATTCTCTTCTAGATAGTGGAATTTATGTAGAATGTTCAAAGGGTGAAGCAGCTCCAGGACAAGAAGAAATCAATGTTGTTTTTTCCGATGCATTAAACATGGCTGACAATCATATTTTAATTAAAAATGCGACAAAAGAAATTGCTTATAAACATAATAAAGCCGTAACCTTTATGGCTAAATATAACAAAGAAGTTTGCGGAAGTTCATGTCATATTCATAACTCTTTATTCGATAAGAAAACAAAAAAAAATATTTTTTATAACCCTAAGGATAAATATGGAATGTCTGATATTTTTAAAAGTTATCTTGCGGGACAAATTAAATTATTACCAGATATTTCAATTTTTTTAGCACCAAATATTAATTCTTATAAAAGATTTCAAGATGGATCATTTGCTCCTACAAAATCTGTTTGGGGAATTGATAATCGTACTGCTGGGTTTAGACTGGCTGGTCATGGATCATCCATAAGAATTGAATGTCGAGTCCCAGGAGCGGATGTTAATCCTTATCTTTCTTTTGCAGCTTTAGTTGGTGCTGGTTTATACGGTATTAAAAATAAACTTAAATTAGATAAACCTTATTCAGGGAATATTTATGAGAAAAAAGTAAATGAAGTTCCTAAAACACTTCACGAAGCAATCCAACTTGCTAAAAAATCTAAATTTTTAAAAGAGATATTTCCACAAGATGTACTTGATCATTATATCCATGCTGCTGAATGGGAGCAAAAAAATTATGATGGTTCAGTTAACGATTGGCAATTACGAAGATATTTCGAACGAGGATAATTTTACTAAATGTTTGAGACTATTACTCCAATAGACAACTCTGTCTTAGTTAAAAGAGAATATGCAACAGAAGAAGATATTGAAAAAAGTCTCAGCAATTCTTATTCTGTAAGAGAGTATTGGAAAAATATATCTCTAGAAGAAAGAAAAAAGTCAGTTTTAAATTTTGTAGAAATATTTTTAAAAAATAAGGATGTTTCTAGTAATTTATGTAAGCAAATAGGCAGACCTATAGCACAGTGCCCAGGAGAGATGCGAGGTTTTGAAGAAAGAGCTCGTTATATGATTGAAAATGCTGATAGAGCATTATCAAGAGTTGTTTCAATTAAAAATGATGAATTTGATAATTATATAAAAAAAGAACCCCTAGGAACTATATTTGTAATTGCGCCATGGAATTACCCTTTCAACACTTCTGTTAATTCAATTGTACCAAGTTTACTTGCAGGTAATGCAGTTATATTAAAACATTCTTCTCAAACCCCACTCTGTGCTGAAGAATTATATGAGGCAGCTAAACAATCTTCATTACCTAAAAATATTTTTCAGTATTTACATTTAGCTCATGATCAAACATCAAGAATAATTTCAGATTCAAGAATTAATCATGTTTTATTTACAGGTTCTGTAAGTGGAGGAAAACAAATAAAAAAATCTATAGGCACCAGATTTATTGGAGCTGGTTTAGAGTTAGGTGGAAAAGATCCTGCTTATGTTAGAGCTGATTGTGACTTAGATCATGCTGTTGAAAATTTAGTTGATGGATCATACTTCAATTCTGGTCAATCTTGTTGCGGCATTGAAAGAATTTATGTTGATAAAAAAATATACAATACATTTGTAGAAAAATTTAAAGATGTAACTGAGAAATATGTTTTAGGAAATCCACTAGAGATGGAGACAAATTTAGGTCCAGTAGTGAAGCAATCTGCTGCAAATAATATTAGATCTGAAGTAAAAAACGCAATTAGTCAAGGTGGAAAGAACATTATAGATAAAAAAAAATTTAATTTAGATGATGGTAATAATTGTTATGTAAGCCCTAGTGCACTTATCAATGTCGATCATTCGATGAAATATATGATGGAAGAAATATTTGGTCCTTCGGTTGGAATAATGAAAGTAGAAAATGAAAATGAAGCTTTATCTCTAATGAATGATAGTTCTTATGGATTAACAGCAAGTATTTGGACAAATGAAAAGTCTTTTGCAGAAAATTTTGGAAAAAATGTTGAAACAGGAACTTTTTTTATGAATAGATGTGATTACTTAGATCCAGGCTTAGCATGGACTGGTGTAAAAGATACTGGAATCGGCGTTACTTTATCTGTTCTAGGATTTGATCATTTAACAAGAGCAAAAAGTTATCATATAAGAAATATTTAAATTTATGAAAAATATAAATTGGAATTATCCTACTACAATCTGGTTTGGCGTTGATAGAATAGTTGAAATACAAAAAGCCTGTAATGAATTAAATATTCAAAATCCATTAATAGTTACTGATAATGGAATACTAAAAACAAACATTATTAATAAGCTAAATGATTCTTTAGATAAAAAAGCATTTGTTTTTAGTGATGTAAAATCAAATCCTACAGGTAAAAATGTTGAAGATGGTGTTAAAGCATTTAATGAAAATCAACATGATGGCGTAATAGCTGTTGGAGGAGGCTCAGGTATGGATACTGGAAAGGCAATAGCATTCATGGCCAAGCAAAAAAGACCAATCTGGGATTTTGAAGATATTGGTGATTGGTGGACTAGAGCTAATGCAGATTCAATTTTTCCTATAATTGCCCTACCTACTACAGCTGGAACAGGTTCTGAAACTGGAAGAGCATCAGTCTTTACTAACGAACAAACACAAGAAAAAAAAATAATTTTTCATCCAAAAATGCTTCCATCAATTGTTATTCTTGATCCAAATTTGACAATTCCACTCCCTGCAAATTTAACCGCCTTTACAGGAATGGATGCACTAGCTCATTGCTTAGAAGCATATTTGTCGAATATTTTCCATCCTTATTCGCAAGGTATTGCATTAGAGGGTATTAGATTAGTAAAAAATAATCTTGTTCTTGCTTTTAATAATGGATCAAACCTAGAAGCTAGATCGCATATGCTAGCATCTTCTTCTATGGGTTCAATAGCTTTTCAAAAAGGTTTAGGTGCTATCCATTCTTTAAGTCATCCTGTTGGTGCAATTTATAATACACATCATGGATTAACTAATGCAGTATTTATGCCATATGTTTTACAATATAATAAAAAAGGTATTGAAGAAAAAATTATTGATATTTCAAGATATATAAATTTAAAATCAGCAACATTTAATAATTTTATGGATTGGATTTTAGAGCTTAGATCAAATTTAAATATTCCTCATACTTTAAGTGAAATAATTGATGATGACAAAAATTTAGAAAAAATGAGTTTAATGGCTTTTAATGATCCTTCCACAAGTACAAATCCTATACCAGTTAATGCAGAGGATTTTTTAAAAATGTATGTTAATTCATTTAAAGGTGATTTATAAATTTATAATGTTGCTCCAATTATCCAAGGATTAAATTCATCATCACCATAATCATTTATTTCACTCTTTGATTTTTCACCTGAGGCAATTGAAATTATTTTATCAAATATTTCTTTGCCAACCTCATTAACACTTGCAACGTTATCCATAATAGTACCAGCATTGATGTCCATATCTTCACTAAGTTTATTATACATATTTGTATTTGTAGCTATTTTAATACTTGGAGTGGGTTTAAATCCAAAGCATGAACCTCGACCAGTAGTAAAACAAATAACATTAGCGCCAGAAGCAACTTGACCAGTTACAGATACAGGATCGTAACCTGGAGAATTCATAAAGTTAAAACCTTTGGTTTTTACCTGTTCAGCATAATCGAGAACATCAACCATATTTCTATTACCTGCTTTGGATACTGCACCTAATGATTTTTCCAGAATTGTAGTTAAACCTCCTTTTTTATTACCAGGACTTGGATTATTATCTAATGTGCTATCGTTGCTAGCAACATATTTTTTCCACCATTCAATTTGTTTGTTTAGTTTTTCTATATTTTTTTCGTTTGATGATTTTTCAAATAATAAATGTTCTGCTCCATATATTTCTGGAGTCTCTGATAGTAATGTTGTTCCACCATGATCAATAATCATGTCTGAAGCAAAGCCTAGTGCGGGATTTGCAGTTATCCCAGAATACGAATCTGAACCACCACATTGCAAAGCAACTGTTAGTTCTGAAATGGGAATATTTGTTCTAGAAATACTATTAATTTGATTTAGTTGATTAATAACTTTTGAAGTCACTTTCTTTATTATTTCATTTGTTCCACCTTCATCTTGAATGTTCAAATATTCAATATTTCTTTTTTCCTGATCATTGTTATACAAACTTATTTGAGCACATTCGCATCCTAATCCGATAACAAAAACTTTTCCAAAGTTTGGATGAATTTTAAAACCTTCTATAGTTCTGTTAAATACGCTCATAGCGTATCCAGAAGTATTCATGCCACAACCTGATGAATGTTTTAAACAAACCGCTCCATCAATATTTTCAAAATTATTATCTTTTAAATAATTATTTATTTTGTCTGATATTTTTTTAACAACAGTTGCAGAACAATTAACTGTACTAATTAAACCTATATAATTCCTAGTACCTGATGATCCATTATTTCTTTTGAAACCTTTAAAGTATTCTGTTTTTTCATTTTTGATAATATCATTTTTAAAATTATTACGTGTATATTCTCTTTTAAAATCACTATACCCCATATTATGTGAATGTACATGCTCGCCTGGTTCTATATTTTGGTTAGATACTCCAATTATTTGTCCATACTTAAAAATAAAATCACCACTTTTAATTTTTTTTAAAGAAATTTTATGGCCATAGGGAATGTTATCAATTGATCTAATTCCATAATTTATATTAATATTTTGAGGAATATCCATTGGAGCAATTCCAATATTATCTTTTTCATTTAATTTGATTATGTTAAACATATTGTTGTTAAACATATAACATAAATAATCATGAACGAAATTGCAACTTATCCATCACTTAAAGATAGAGTAGTTCTTATTACGGGGGGCGCCTCAGGAATTGGGGAAAGTATCGTCGAACAATTTGTTTCTCAAAAATCAAAAGTTGCATTTTTAGACATAAATAATGATTTAGGTAATGAGTTAACAAAAAAAATCAAAAACAAATATGATGTTGATAGTCTATTTGTAAAATGTGATTTAAAAAATATAGAACAACTTAAAAGTTCATTAGAAAAAGTAAAAAAAGAAATTGGTCCAATTTCAATTCTAGTAAATAATGCTGCAAATGATGAAAGACATGATTTAGATAGTGTCACTCCTGAATACTGGGATGATAGAATGAATATTAACTTGAGACATTATTTTTTTGCTACTCAAGCTGTCTATAAAGATATGAAATATTTAGGTAAAGGTTCCATTGTAAATATAGGAAGTTTTTCATGGATGATTTCGCAAGGCGGTATGGCTGGATATACCACTGCAAAATCTGCCATTATGGGTTTAACAAGAACTTTAGCAAGAGATTTAGGAATCTATAATATTAGAGTAAATTGTATTGTACCTGGCTGGATCATTACGGAGAGGCAAAAAAAATTATGGCTTACTCCAGAAATTGAAAAAACCCAACTTGAGAGACAATGTATAAAGAGAATGCTTATGCCAGAAGATATATCAAAACCAGTTTTGTTTTTTGCATCTGATCAAAGTTCTGGTTGTACTGCACAGAATTATGTAATTGATGGCGGCATAGTTAATTGATGAAAAAAAAATCCAAAATTGCTTTTGGTAGATTAGACTTACTCAGAAATGATACTTTAAATAATAAAAGCAAAATCCGAATTGGTTTTATTGGTGGAGGACCTAATTCATTTATTGGATACACACATAGGTTATCAGCAAGATTTGATAATAAATTTGAATTTGTTGCTGGAATATTTTCAAAAGACAAAAAAAAATCTAAATCTTTTGGTTCATCATTAGGTTTAACTGATGATCGTTGTTACAGTGATTATAAGTCTATGGCTGCAGCAGAGTCAAAAAGAAATGATGGCATTCAAGCTCTTGGAATTATGACCCCATCGGGTGATCATTATAAGATAGCAAAAGAATTTATTGAAAAAGGTATACATATTATTTGTGACAAGCCTTTAACTGCAACAGTTGAGGATGCTGTTAAATTAAAAAAAGTTATTTTAAAAAATAAAATTGTATTTGCATTAACACACAATTACTCAAGTTACCCAATGCTAAGAGAAGCAAAAAATATTATTTCTAATCATAAATTAGGAAAAATTAATTTAATTAATGTTGAGTATCCCCAAGGTTATACGGTCGGGGTAAAAAAGAAAGATGAAAAGGCAACATTAAAATGGAGATTAGATAAAAAACAATCTGGACCCTCAATGATATTATCTGAAATTGGAACTCATGCGTATCATTTGTTGAGATATGTGACCGGATTAGAAGCAAATGAAATTTCAGCAGAAGTAAATTCATTATCTTCAGAAATTTCAGTAGATGATAATGCTTTTGTTTTATTAAGAATGCGCAATAAGGCAAGAGGAATAATCTGGGTATCGTCTGCTGCAACTGGTGGAGAAAATGGTTTAAAAATAAGAGTATATGGAACAAAAGGTTCAATAGAGTGGTTACAGGACGATCCAAATAATCTAAAGTTTACAGAACTAGATAAGCCAATGAAACTTATTACAAGAGCAAGTAAATTAGTATCTAATTTTTCGCTTTCCTCTTCAAGAATAGCTGCTGGTCATCCGGAGGGTTTTTTTGAAGCTTTTGCAAATATTTATTCAGAATTTGCTGATCAGATTCACAATAAAAATAAAAAATATTCCTTCCCAACTATTGATGATGGTGTTGCTGGTGTTAAATTTATTTATGCCGCAAAACAATCTTCTAATTTGAATTCTCGATGGGTAAAACTCTAAAATGATTAATTTTGCCTTATTAGGAACTGGAAGGATTGGGAAATTTCATGCACAAATCATAAATTCTCATCCTGAGGCAAACCTTAAATATGTTTATGATATCGATACAAGCTCTGCTAAAAAAATTGCAAAAAAATATAGATGTGAAGTTGCAAAGACTGCAAAGGAAGCAATTTATTCAGATAAAATCAATGCAATTTTAATTGCATCTGCTACCCCAACTCACACAGATTATATTGCTTTGGGAGCAGAGTCAAAAAAAGCTATATTATGTGAAAAGCCAATTGATTTGGATATAAATAAAGTAAACAAATGTTGGCAAAAAATTAAAAAATATAATCCAATTATTCAAATTGGTTTTAATCGAAGATTTGATCCTAATCATAATAAAGTTCAGGGTGAGGTGCTATCAGGAAAGATTGGAAAAATTGAAATGATTGTAATTACAAGTAGGGATCCAGCCCCACCTGGAATTGATTATTTAAGACAATCTGGAGGAATTTTTAGAGATTGTTCAATTCATGATTTTGATTTAGCAAGATTTATACTCAACAATGATCCTATTGTTGAAGTTTTTGCACAAGGTTCTGTTAATGTATCAAATGATTTTAAGGTTACAGAAGATTATGACACAACTATGTGTTTTATGAAATCAAAAAAAGGTGTTTTAGTTCATATAAATAATTCTAGAAGAGCTGTCTATGGGTATGATCAAAGACTCGAAGTTTTTGGAAGTAATGGTATGTTAATTTCTGATAATGTTCCGAATAATGATATTAATTATTATAATCAAAATTTATCATTTGCAAAAAAACCTATTAAAAACTTTTTTATTGAAAGATACGAGGATGCCTATCAAATACAATTAGATCAATTTATTAAATCAATAAAAAATAAAAAAAATACATTAGTTACTTTTGAAGACGGGAAGAATGCTTTAATTCTTGCCAATTCAGCCACTAAATCAGTAAAATCAAACAAAGTTGTAAAACCAAAATTTTAGATATAGATAATTTTTATGAATGAACAATTTAAAAATAAGGTGATTATAGTTACAGGAAGCACACAGGGTAGTGGTGCTGAAACAGCGAGACTATTAGCAAGTAGAGGTGCCAAAGCTATTACAATTTGTGGTAGACAAGAAAATAAAGGTCTTGAAGTTAAAAATCAGATTGAAAAACTAGGCACTGAGTGTTTATATATAAAGGCAGATCTTAAAAATGTTGATGATTGTAAAAAAATTGTTTCTGAAACTGATAAAAAATTTGGAACAATAAATTCTTTAATTAACGTTGCTGGATATACAGAAAGAGGAACAATTCTTAGTGCTACTCTAGAAAATTATGAAAATAATTATAATATCAATACTCGTGCACCTTTCATATTAATGCAAGAGACAATTAAAATAATGATTAGAGATAATAATAAAGGAACAATTGCAAATGTATTATCGATGGCAATGTATAGTGGTATGCCATTTATTGTTGCTTATAGCGGTTCAAAAGCCGCTCTTGCTACAATGACAAAAAATATTGCAAATTCTGTAGCCAGTCATCAAATAAGAGTAAACGCCTTAAATATTGGATGGACAGATACTCCCGCTGAACATGATGTTCAGACAAGAGTTCACAAAAAAAATCCTAATTGGCTGCAAGATGAAGAAAAAAAAGTTCCATTTAAAAGATTGATTAAGCCTAATGATGTTGCAAAAGGGTTAGCTTTTATGTGCTCAGAAGAATCTGGATTAATGACAGGTAGCGTAATTGATTATGATCAAACAGTACATGGCTGGCACTCTTATTCAGCATATGAAACTAGAGTTTTGGATGACTCTCTACTAGGAGAATAATTAACAATTTATTTCTCAACTATTTTTTTATTTTTACAATATTTTATAATTTACACAAATTTAAAAATTAATTAAAAAATAACAAATGAGAAAAAAAATTATTTGTATTAATGATGGAAAACTATCAGAGTTTAAACTTCATAGCATTTGGCTTCGAGAAAGATTAAATGGGAGCGAATTTATAGATCAAAATAATCTTCAACGTTTGTATGAACCAAGCCTCTTAGATGATAATTTATTAATCAATACTCATAGTGTAGATGAAAATATATTAAATGTTGAATTTAGTGATGGAGCAAAAGGATCTTATAATATCGACGATCTTTATAATGATATCAAAAATATTGATGTCATACCTGAAAAAAAGTTATGGGACATAAATAATCATAATCTTGAAATTTTTGATAATAATAAAATTTTTGAAAATGATGATGAGCTAATCAAAATGCTTAAAGTATTTTATCAATATGGTTATGTGATAATCAAAAACACAAAAGCAGAAGAAAATGAAGTTATTAATTTTGCTGAAAAATTAGGTCCTGTAAGATCAACAAATTTTGGAAAATTATTTAATGTCGTTTCTAAACCTAATCCAAATGATCTCGCCTATACTGCTTTAGAGTTAACATCACATTCAGATAACCCATATAGAAAGCCTGTTCCTGGAATTCAATTACTTCATTGTATTGCAAATGAATCTACAGGAGGAGATTCAAGTTTAGTTGATGGTTTTAGTCTTGCAAATTTTTTAAAACAAAACCAACCTGAATTTTATGAAGTATTAACTAAAACTAATGTTACTTTTAAATTTACAGATATTGATACTATTTTAGTTGATGAAGCAAAATTAATTGAACTTGATCATTATAATAACTTTAGACAAATACGATTTAGTGGAAGACTTGATTATGTGCCATTATTAGACGAAAATAATCTCGACCTTTATTATAAGGCTAGAAAATATATGTTCAAACTTTGTAATTCTGATGATTTCAAAATTAAATTTAGATTATCTAAAGGAATGATTGCAATGTTTGATAACTTGAGATTATTACATGGAAGAACTAAATTTGATCCAAATACTGGTTTTAGACATCTACAAGGATGTTATATTGACCATGATGTAACTGAAGGTAAGCTTAGAAAGTTATTAAAATCCTAATTGACTTCGAAAATCTTTTCAGCTGGGTAAAAATTTAATATTTTACCATGCCAATTACTAAAATTATTTCTTTCAATTAATGAAACTGTAAAACCACCAAATCCACCACCAGTCAATCTAGCACCTAAAGCACCACATTCAACAGATCTTTTAACAATTAAATCAACATCTAAAGTAGATGCTTCAAAATCTTTAGAATATGATTCGTGACTTTCATTCATTAATTTTCCAAACTCATAAATATTATTTTCTATTAAATTTTTTTTCGCATTAATCACTCTATCATTTTCAAAAACTACATGTTTTGCTCTTTTTGCAATAGTATTATTGTCAAATTTATCTGATTGAAAATTTTCTTTTTTAACTCCACCCAAATATTCTACACCTAGGTTTTTTTCAGCCTCTTGGAGTTCAGCAAATCTTTCATTATAAGAGCTATCTCTTAAATTTCGTTGTACTTCAGAGTCAATCAAACAAAATTTCCAATTTTCTGGAAAATTAATAAGCTCGTATTCAAAATTCTTACAATTCATAAAAAATGCTTTACCATGAATGCCAATAGAAGAAACCATTTGATCCATTATTCCACCAGAAACACCTATATAATTAAATTCTACTTTCTTTGCTAATTTTGCAATTTCTGCATCTTTGATCTTTGTTTCAAAAAAAGTATTAAGTGCTTTTATTGTAGCAACACACAATGCTGAAGATGATGAAATACCTCTTTCTAAAGGTATATCAGATGAAATATAAATGTTTAAATATCTGAATGAAATCTTATTTTCTTCAAAAAAAATTTGTAAACAACCTTTTATATAATCAACCCACTCATTGTCGGTTGATTTTTTGAAATCATTGAAACCTTTTTTTTCTTTAAAATATTGAGAATAAACTATGAATTCATTAGTGTTGTTTTCAGTCATCTCAATTGTATTTTTAAAAGACAAAAGCGTAGGCATTACATATCCACCAGTATAATCTGTATGTTCACCAATTAAATTTACTCTTGCATGAGCACTTTCCTTTACTTCTCCGTCTATATTAAATATATCTTTAAAACTCATATAATGGTTTGTTATGACCCATCAAATTAATATATCTTTTACAAAAGAAAATAAATTAAAAATTATTCTTGATGATAAATTAGTAGATTCAAATTTAAAATTGTGTTTCTCATTAGTTTATTCAATAAAATCTATAACTGGAGCCAATATAACTAAGCAAATTGGACGCTATTATGAGTTATCTATAGAAAAAAATCTAATCTTATTAAATCTACAAATTCCTAGAATTGGTAACTTCAACCTTTCGTGTGGTCCGGAAGGTATTTTCATTATTGATACATTAAACAATAGAAAATTAAATATAAATGTTTCAGATTTGATTTTTGAAAAACCAATTAAAAAGAAAACTTATGAAGATTTAAAAATAAAAAATTTTATACCTATTATTCCTGAGCCAGACAAAATTTATTTACAAAATAAATTTATAATAATTGAAAATAAAACATTTAACCTCGATGCTGATACTGAAATTATTTTTAGTTTGCAAAATATTATTTCAAAATTGGATATTAATTTAACTTCTCAAAAAGGATTTCCAATTTTATTTAAAAAAGACTCTCAATTATTAAACGAACAATATTTTATTCAGATAACAAAAGATAATATTGAGATTAAATATAATACTTATGGTGGAAAGCTTTATGGCCTTATATCTCTAGTTCATTTAATTGATTTTTATCAAACAAAGCTTCCAATCTGCACAATACACGATAATCCAAAATATCAATGGAGAGGAATGCATCTCGATTGTGCAAGACAATTCTATACTATTGATGAAATCAAACGTTTATTTGATTACATGGTATTATTTAAACTTAATAGATTTCACTGGCACTTAACAGACAACGAAGCGTGGAGAATTGAAATTAAAAAATATCCCGATCTAGCATTAAATGGAGGATACAGAGGATATAATTTTAAAATACCGCCATTGTATGGAAGTGGTTATGATAAATATGGTGGATATTATTCACAGGAAGATATCAAAGATTTAATTATTTATGCAAAAAAATTAAATATTGAGATTATGCCAGAAATTGATTTACCAGCACATTCTTGGGCATTAATAGAAATTATGCCAGAGCTTAGAGAACAGTCTTCAAATATAGTTAGTGAAGATGTTGGTTCGTATAAGAATAATACAATAAATCCTTCTTTAGAAAAAACTGTAACTTTTTTAAAAGATATGTTGAATGAAGTAAGTACTATTTTCTCATATGATGTAATTCATGTTGGTGTGGATGAAAGACCAAGTAATGCGTGGGAAGGTTCTCCAGCAATTATCGAGTTTATGAAAAAAAATAATATTAAAACACAAGAGGAATATCAAGATTACTATATGAATTTTTTAATAGATTTTCTAAAATCAAAAAATAAAAGAACAGCTGCATGGAATGAGGCGGCAGTGTCACCTCATATTGATCATGGTGTGGGCGGAAGTGCTGGAAAAATTGATAAATCATGTTTGATCTTTTCGTGGGAGCATTCAGATGTTGCGAAAGAAACTACATATAAGGGATTTGAAACAATACTTTGTCCTGGTCAAAAAACATATTTTGATATGGCTTATAATAATTCAACCGAAGAAAGAGGAATATGTTGGGCTGCAACTATAGAAGTAAAAGATATTTTTGAATGGAACCCAATAAAAGATATAAATAAATCAGAATTTATAAAAGGGTTACAAGGCCAACTGTGGTCAGAGACAATTACAGATAAAAAATTTTTTGATCAAATGATTAATCCACGATTAGCAACTTTATCAGAAGTTGCATGGAAGGGAAAAATTTCTAGAACCTGGACTGAATTTCGTTCTGCTTTATTAAATTCTATGAATTTTTTAAAAAAATTAGGCTGGCGATATCATAATTTTTAATGTTAAACTAAAAATAAATATGAAAATAGGTGCAGTTGGTTTTGGGAATAGAACGGTAAGTGTTTATAATGAATTTTCAAAAATTAATCCTAATTTTGAAATGATTGCTTATGTAGATCCTCAACCAATAGGTAAAGAATTTGCTGAGAAAAATAATTTTTTTCCAAATAAATCATATTCAAGTTTAAACGAAATGTTGGATCGAGAGAAACTAGATATGTTAATGATTGGCTCTCCTAATCATTTACATTTAGATCATATCAAACTTGGACTAAAAGCTGGATTACAAATTTTTGCCGAAAAACCAATAGTAATAAATGAACAAGAAACTTTTGAGTTAGCAAAATTAATAAAAGAATATGGCAAAGAAAGAATTATAGTTGGCTTAGTACTTAGATATTCGCAACAAGCAAGATCTGTAAGAAAATTATTAGATCAAAATGCTATTGGAAATATAATATCGATTGAAGCTTCGGAACATATAGTACCCTCGCATGGTGCTTTTTTTATGAGAAATTGGAGAAGAAAACAAAAATATTCAGGAGGCTTTATGCTTGAAAAATGTTGTCATGATATTGATTTTTATTCGATGATAACGGCAAGCAGACCTATGAAAGTTGCTAGTTTTGGATCAAGAAGATCTTTTATTCCTGATAATCTACCAGGAGGCTCTCATCAACAATATACTAAAGACAGACTTAAAGGTTGGGAGTCGAAATCAAATGTTTTCGATAGTGATGCTGATATTGTTGATCATCAAGTAGCAATAATTGAATATGAAAATAATGCAGTGCTATCCTTTCATACTAATATGAAGGTCCCGGATGAATATAGAAGATTTGCAGTTATTGGATCATCAGGAATGATAGAAGGAGATTTTGTTAGAGGCTATATGAAAGCTCATGATGAGAATAATAATATTTTAATCGATGAGAATTATGGAGCTGCATTTGGGAAAGAGGTTAAAAGTCATTATGGCGCAGATAGTTTGATGGCAAAAGAAATAAATAATTATTTACTTGATAAAAATAACAAGTTACCTGTTGGAATAGTTGAATGTATGGAAGCTGGCATTATTGCAATGAAAATTGACGAAGCAAGAATTAATAAAAAAGTTATTGATCTCAGTGAAACTTGGGAAAGGTTAGATAGTATAATTAATTAAATGAAAAAAAATAAATTAAATTCATATAACTCACAATATTTTTTAGCTTACATTCTAATAGCTCCAGCAGTTATATACCTTTTGTGTATAGTGGGATGGCCCTTAATAGAAACATTTAGATTATCATTTACTAATTCTAGTATAGCCGGTGAAGACTACGTTGGTTTTGAAAATTATGAAAAACTTCTATCCAGTTCTAAATTTAGTAAAATAGCTATACGAACATTTGTATGGACCTTTTTCTCAGTTTTACTTAAGTTAATAATAGGAATGATAGGGGCTGTTTTGCTCAATGCAAGTTTGAGAGGTAGATCATTCTTTAGAATTTTAGTTTTACCTCCTTGGGTTGTGCCGATTGCAATTGGTGCACTTGGCTGGATGTGGGTTTACAATGGTCATTTTGGAATACTATCCGGTATTGGAATTCGATTAGGAATTCTAGATGGACCATTTAGTTTTTTAGCATATAAAAATAGTGCTTTTATTGCAACAATGGTAACCGACATCTGGGTTGGTGTACCATTTGTTACACTTTTTTTCTTGGCTGGTATGCAAGCAATTCCAAGAGATTTATATGAAGCAGCTTATTGTGATGGAGCTGGTAGATTTAATAGATGGTATCACATAACACTACCTCAATTAACACCGGTAATTATAACTATGTCTCTAATTTCCGCTGTATCTACTTTTGTCTCTTTTGATATAATTTATATTTTAACAGAAGGCGGACCAAGAGGAGCAACAACAACTTTGATTATAGATACTTACAAAATGGCACTGGGTAATTATAAGTTTGGTAAGGGATCTGCTAGAGCAGTAATGATCGTAATTATGATATCAACGTTTGCGATTGCATATTTTTATTTACTTTCAAGAATAAACAAAAAGGTATCTCATGGATAAATATAGCTTACATTTAAAAATATTTTTATATCTAAGCATAGCTGTTTTTTTTATATTTATCTTGTTACCATTTGTTGAAATGTTTTACGCGTCTTTACGACCTTTAAAGCACATATTTAGATCTCCTTATCAATTTTATTCTGATGACTTATCTTTTTGGGCATACAGAGAAATGTGGAACACAGTTCCTCTTTTAGGAAGATATATTTTTAATAGTTTTTTTATGGCTATTACAGTAACTTTTTTTACACTTTTATTTGTAATTCCTGCTGCGTACTCATACGCAAGATTTAATTTCCCATTCAAACAAGGTAGTTTATGGATTCTTTTGGCAGTAAATATGTTTTCTGGTGCGGTATTATTAATACCTCTATTTAAACTATTAAGATATTTTGACCTTTTAAATACATATTTTGCAATGATTGTACCAGGAATAGCATTTTGTATTCCAACTTCAATATGGCTATTGAAAGCATATTTTGAAAAAATTCCAGTTGAGCTAGAGGAGGCAGCATATTGTGATGGAGCTTCGAGAATGGATATTCTTTTCAGAATTATTGCA
Source organism: uncultured Alphaproteobacteria bacterium (assembly GCA_902524385.1). Taxonomy (GTDB): domain Bacteria; phylum Pseudomonadota; class Alphaproteobacteria; order HIMB59; genus CACPNW01. The sequence continues at coordinate 84,875 of CABZCZ010000004.1, read as the reverse complement.
CCATTGAGCACTCCAGGCATCGCTGTAACTGCTATATATGCTTTTATTCAAGCTTACGCTCAACAATTCCTCTTTGCTATAACATTTAATTCAATTAGAGAATATATGCCGATAGTATCTGGTTTAACTGAGTTCATTGGCTACCAATCTGTGAAATGGAATGAAATGATGGCGGCTTCTATTGTTGGCGTGTTCCCTGTTTTAATAGTCTTTATATTTTTACAAAAGTATATTGTAGAAGGTTTAACAGCTGGAGCAATAAAAAACTAATATATTAAATAAATTCACTTGATTGTTTTTATATTATAGTGATACGATATTAAATATTTTTGGAGGAAACATGAAATTTTTAAAAACTACTTCAATTGCCTCTTTCATATTTTTTTTGTTTTTTGGTATCAACGCAAATTCACAGGAATTACATGGAATTCTATGTGGCGGTGAAATTAGACAAGCAGATATGGATGTTGCATCAGAATTCGAAAGTGCCAATCCTGGAGTTACTATTAAATGGGAAGCTGTTCCTTGGGGAACATGTCAGGACAAAGTAATAAACTTGGCTATTGCGGGAGATCCTGTAGATCTTGCATATGTTGGTTCTAGAACATTAAAAGGACTTGCTGAAAATGGTCATATTATTAATGTTGACATACCTCAGTCACAAATTGGTATGTATCAACCTGGAATTTTAAATACCGTATCTCACATGGGCAAAGTTTGGGGATACCCAAGAGCCTTTTCTACAAAAGCTCTGTTTATGAATTGTGATTTATTAGAGCAGGCTGGTGTTGCGTGTGAAGGTCCTCAAACATGGGATGAATTATATACAATGGCTGAAGCTGTTACAAATAATGTCCCAGGTGTTGCTGGAATTGGATTAACTGGTAAAGATTTTGATAATACTATGCATCAGTTTCTGAATTATTTATACAGTAATGGCGGTCAAGTTATTGATCCTGACACTAATACAATAACTTTAAATAGTTCAAATGCAGTTGAAGCTCTTGCTTTTTATGGAAAATTAGCAAACGTAGCTCAAGAGGGTCCCCTAGCATATGAAAGATCACAATTAAGAGATCTTCTTAATGATAATAAAATTGCAATGTACATAGATGGCCCATGGGGACGAGGTACGCACAATGAAGATCTAAATATGAAAACTGTTAGAATTCCTGCTGGGCCACAAGGTCAACAAGGAACATTACTAATTACTGACAGTATTGCTGTTTTTAATAATACTGGAAATGAAGAGCTTGCAAATAAATTTGCAGCAATGGTTACTTCTCCAAAATGGCAGTATAAGTTAGATACTGAGTGGGGCTTAACTCCGATTATGCAATATGATTCAATAGGTAGTGAAGCACCTTACAATGATGACTATTGGATGATGTTTATTGATGCAATTGGAGATGGTGGACCAGAACCTCTATTTGTTGATTACAAAGCTTTTCAATCAGTTATGAATAATATGATCCAAGGAGCAATTCTTGGTGAAGGTGACCCTGCTGATTTGGTAGCTGAAGCTGCTGAAGAGTTAGAAGAATACAAATAACCAAATTATTTCTGCTAGGGCAATACTTGCCCTAGCATCTAATATAAAATCCAAATGAGCAAATTAACAAGATCTTATTCCTCAAAAATTAATTCAATTTTAAAGAAAATATTAAAAGAAGAAGAAAAAAAATTATTACAGTGTGCTAAATTAATTAGTAATTCATATAAAAAAGGTGGGCAGTTATATATTTTTGGAACTGGACATTCTAGATTACTTGGAGAAGAGTCATTTCACAGAGCAGGAGGCTTTGCCGCCGCTTGTCCAATAAGAGATGATGATCTCAGTTTTAAAAAAGGAGCAAGAAAAGCTACAGCTTTAGAAAGAACTCCAAATATTGCAAAAAAAGCTCTCGCTAAATATAAAATAACCAGTAAAGACATTTTAATGATTGTGTCTAATTCAGGTGTCAATCACGCACCAGTTGAAGCAGCATTAATTGCCAAGAAAAAAAAAATAAAAACTATTTCACTAACATCTATTAAATTTTCTAAACAAGCTCCTTTATCAAAATTGAATAAAAGACTATTTGAAATAACAGATATATTTATTGATAATAAAATTCCACCTGGTGATGCGATAATAAATGTTAAAGATAATATGGTTGGACCTGCTTCAACAATTACTGGATCTTTTATTTTAAATTCAATTTTAATTGAAGTTGCAAATATATTAAAAAATGAAAAATTATTCCCATTCTACATTAGTGTAAATATGCCAAATGCTAAAAAAAATAATGATATTCTAGAGAAAAAATTTAGTAAGATTAATCCTCATTTATAAGTTTTTTAAAATTTTTTGAAAATCAATAAATTACTATATAATATATTAAAGTTAAATGACTGATCAAAATAAAGTTAGTGGGAAAATTATAAATTATAATTCTTCTTATATTGGTGATGTATCTTTCAATGAAAAAATTATTGATTTGAAAATAAAAGACACTGAAGATTATAATAATATTATCATTCCTGGTTTTGTCGATCTTCATTGTCATGGTGGTAATGGTTTTGATGTAATGGAGGGATCACAATCAATCATTGAAATGTCAAAATATCATTTACGGCATGGGACAACTTCAATAATGCCAACTACTTGGACTAATACACTAGAAAACACTATTTCAGCGTTAAAAGGATTTAATGAAATACAAAATGATAATGCAAATATTCTTGGAGTCCATTTGGAGGGACCTTTTATTAATCCCAATAAACTTGGTGCTCAACCAAATTTAACTGAGAAACCATCTTTAGAGTTTATAAAAAAAATTCTTGATATTTCTGATATAAAAATAATTACATTAGCTCCAGAAATTAAAGGAATGCAAGAATTTATAAATGATTTAGTAGACCTTAATATTAAGATTCAATTTGGTCACACTTTAGCAGACTTTGATTGCTGTGATAAAATTATGAAAGATTATGAAGTTGGTTTTACACATCTGTATAATGCAATGTCTGGTAATAATCATAGATCTCCAGGAGTTTTATCTGCTGCTCTTTCAAAAGGAAAATATGCTGAAATAATCTGTGACAATATTCATGTTAGTAAAGAAGCAATCAAAATTGCAAAAAAATGTATTCCTGGTCTGTATACTATAACAGATTCTATTAATGCTAGTGGACTTGACGATGGAGAATATATTTTTGCTAATAATAATATAAGAAAAGAAAACAATTCAGTGAAAATAAAATCTGAGGGTACTTTAGCAGGAAGTATTGTTACTATGGATCAAACTTTTAAAAATTTAATATCAATGGATTTTTCATTAGAAGAAGCAGTTGCTTTAACTAGTTATAATGCTTGTAAATATATGAAACTAGAAAATGTCGGTATAATTCAAAAAAATTTTTTAAGTAATTTTCTTATTTTAGATAAAGAGTTTAATCTTAAAGAAGTATATTTTAGAGGAAAAAAAATTAATGTCTAGTTCTCAAGTTTTATCTGAAGCACTCTCAATTCCAAAAAAAATTAATCATTTTAGCTTGAATGATAAAAATAATTACCAGGAAATATCAAATTTAATATCAAAAAAAAAAATTGATTATGTTGTTACTGTAGCAAGAGGTACTTCAGATTGTGCAGCTCTTTATTTGTCTTATATGTTTGCAAAATATCTTGGTTTACCAACATATAGTATGCCTCCATCAATAATAACTTTAGAAGAATCAAAATTTGATTTTTCGAGAGCATTAGTTTTTATTATTTCTCAATCTGGAAAAAGTGAAGATTTAGTTGAATGTCATAAAATGGTACAAAAAATGGGAGCAAAGACCATATTAATAAGTAATAACTTAAATAGCCCCATTATAAAAACATCAAATTATTTTTTTTATATAAATGCTGGAGAAGAAAAAAGTGTTGCAGCAACTAAAACTTTTGTTATGTCTTTATTGATAATTTTAAAGCTTGTTTTTAATACTCTTAATAAAAAAGATATTAATAAGCAAATTGAAAAACTAAGTGATCATTTAATTTTAGATAATCAAAATCAATGGAATCCAAATATATTAGATAAAACGATAAGTAATGGATATATAATTAGTAGAGGTGTTGGATACGCAATTTCTAATGAAATATCTTTAAAGTTTAAAGAATTATGTCAAGAAATGATAGAACCTTTTAGTAGTGCTGAAGTAATGCATGGTCCAAAAAGCTTGATAGAAAACTCATTTAAGTTATTTACTATATCGCTTAGAGATAAAAGTGGGATGATAGTAGCAAAAGATTCTAGTCAAATTATTTCACTAACTAATCTTCACTATGAAATTACCTATGATGAAAACTCAAATACAGAATTAAGATATAACACAAGTGATATGATAGAGTTAGATCCAATAATAGTATTATCAAAATTTTATCCATGGATAGTTAATTACTCTTTTGAAAAGGGATTAGATCCAGACAATCCTAGATATTTAACTAAAGTAACACAAACATTCTAATTTGAATAATATTGATATAGCAATTATTGGCGCAGGTTCTGCAGGAAGTATAATAGCAAATAAACTTCTGAGTAAAACTAATTTTAATATAGCCCTTATTGAGGCTGGTCCCAAAGATAACAATCCTATTATTGACGTTCCTCTTGGTTATGGAATGACATTTTATAATAAAAAAATTAATTGGAACTTCTATTCAGAAAAACAAGATAATTTATTCAATAGGCAAATATATTATCCGAGAGGTAAAGTCTTAGGCGGCTCTGGCTCAATAAATGCAATGGTTTATGCAAGAGGATTAGAAACAGATTATGAGAATTGGGGTAGTAAAAAGGAATGGAGTTATGAAAATATAAAAAAAGTTTACAGTTCTATGGAGCAACAAATAATTCATGATAAAGAATTTCTTACAAAAGAAAAGATTCCAGTAAATAATGTAAGTAAGCATCATCATCCAATTTTAGAATATTTTTTTAATGCTAGTAATGAAATTGGTATTAAAAAAAATACAAATTTAACTACATCAATCGAAAATCAAGTAGGTCATTATAATATTAATACCTACAACGGTACTAGACATTCATCATCAAAAGTATTTTTAAAACCTGTATTAAAAAACCCTAGGCTGACTATACTAGACAATACTCTAGTAAATAATTTAATTATTAAAGATAAAAAAATTACTGGTATTAAAATTCAAAATAAATTAGTAGAACAAATAATAAATCTATCTCACGGAGCAATTTTATGCTCTGGTTCTATAATGACACCTTACTTGTTAATGCATTCTGGTATTGGTGACAAAGAGTATTTAAAACAATTTAATAAAGAAATAATAATTGATAATTCTAATGTTGGAAGAAATCTTCAGGATCATCTTGGATTAGATTATTTATTTAAAACTAATCATCATTCACTAAATAAATCTTTAGGAACTTGGCCAGGCAGAATTACTTCTGTATTAAGATATATTTATAATAGGAAAGGACCATTATCACTAAGTATTAATCAGTCTGGGGGATATGTAAATTGGAATTCAAAACATCATTATCCCAATTTACAGATATATTTTAATCCGTTAACTTATTCTATCACTCATAAAAATAAGAGACCTCTACTAAAAACTGACAAATTTAATGGTTTTATTATTGGCTATAATTCTTGTCGACCAAAAAGTTTGGGTAGAGTTGGATTGAACTCTCCTAATTTTGATGATGCTCCAGTGATTGATCCAAATTTTCTATCGCATGAAGAAGATATATATGATGTAAAATGTGCAATTAATTTTTCTAAAGTTTTGGCAAATACAAATAGTATAAAAAAAATAAGAAATGAAAGTGTTACGCATGATCTTTTGAATGCTACTGAAGAAGAAATGATCGATCACTTTAAATCTAATGCAGTTTCTATCTATCACCCATGTGGTACTTGTAAAATGGATGAGGATCCTAAAAAGGGAGTTGTCTCTGAAAGATTAAAAGTTCATGGAATGCAGAATCTTTGGATTGCTGATGCATCTGTTTTTCCAAATATAACTTCTGGTAATATAAATGCCCCTGTAATGATGCTTGCTAATCTTGGAAGTAAATTTATTATTGAGGATTTAAAAAGATTTAATTTATGAAAATAGTTAAACTTGAAACATTTACAAAACCATATGTAAGTTTTGTAAAAATTACAGTTGAAGATGGCTCAATTGGTTATGGTCAAATGTCAACTTATCATGCGGATATCACAGCTCAAATTTTTCATAAACAAGTAGCACCTTGGGTTTTAGGAAAAGAATATTTTGATTTTGATGATTTAGAAGATTTTATCTTTGAAAGAGAGCATAAATTTCCAGGATCATATCTTTTGCGTGCAATTGCTGGTTTAGATACAGCGTTGTGGGATTTGAAAGGTAAAATTGAAAGTAAGCCTGTAGTTTCATTGATAGGAGGGTCTCCAGGTAATTTAAGAATTTATGGTTCATCTATGAAAAGAGATATTACACCAGACGACGAAGCAAATAGATTTAAAAAACTCTTTGATGAAAAGGGTGTTGATGCATTTAAATTTAGAGTTGGTTCTGAATGTGGAAGGGGAGTTGATGAATGGGAAGGAAGAACACCTAGTATAGTAAAAACAATAAATTCGACTTTAGATAAAAGTGTAATTAAAATGGTTGACGCAAACAGTTGTTATAGTTCTATTCAAGCAATAGAAATTGGTAAACTTTTAGAAGATAATGATGTTACTCATTTTGAAGAACCTTGTCCTTACTGGAAACCAGAAGAAACTAAAAAAGTTACTAATAGTTTGAAGATAGATGTTACTGGTGGGGAGCAAGATTGTGATCTTAGAATTTGGAGAGATATGGTTAAAAGAAAAATTGTAAATATTTTTCAGCCAGACGTCATGTATATGGGAGGATTAACAAAAGCTTTGAAGGTCGCTAAAATTATTGAAAAGGGTGGTTTTATATGTACTCCACATACAGCTAATTTATCTTTAGTAACAATTTGTACAATGCATTTTTTAAAAGCAATAAATAACTCAGGACCCTATCTTGAATTTTCGATTGAGGGTAAAGATTATTATCCTTGGCAACGGAATTTATTTTTAGGTGATCCGTTTAAAATATCAAATGGAATGGTTAAAATTGAAGATACTCCTGGCTGGGGTATTGATATTAATCCTGACTGGTTAGATAAATCAGATTATAAAAAGACAGAAATAACATAATGATTAATAATATAATTTTTGATTTTGATGGAGTAGTAGTTGACAGTGAAGTGTTAGCTTCTAAAGCATTTTCCAAATATTTTAGTAAATTTGATAAATCAATTAAAGAGGAGCAATTTTATAAATATGCTGGAAAAAAAACTGTTGAAGTAATAGATTTATTATCTTCTAAATATAAGATTGAGAACAAAGAAAAATTTACAAACGAAATTTTTGATATTGTTTCAGAAGTTTATTTCAGGGATTTAAAACTAGTTGATGGTGCAAAAGAGTATATTTGTAAATCAGATAGAAATCACTTTATTGGATCTAACAGTAATAAGGATAGAATTCTGGATGGATTGAAGCTTGTTGGGTTAGATAAATTTTTTTTAAGTGATCAGATTTACTCATTTGATATGGTTAAAAGACCAAAACCAGACCCAGATATATACTTAAAGGTTTTAAATGATAATTCACTTAATAGAGAAGAAACTGTCATTATTGAAGATAGTGGAGTAGGTGTAAAAGCAGCTACTGCTGCAAAAGTAAAAGTATTTGGTCTTACTGCAGGAAAACATTGGCTTTCAAATAGAGATAAAAATGAATTATTTGACAATGGTGCTTTGAATGTATTTAGTGATTATGAAAGTCTAGGTAAGGCAATAGAGGAACTTTAAATGGGACCAGATGTAAAAGGAAATCCACTTTATATTTCAGTCTATCTTTTAATAGCCTCCTACATTTTAGGTGAGTTTATTTTTCCTAAATATCCAATTTTGTATATCCTTAATCTTTTAGGAATATTAATTTTAATATTAATGCCTATTGTATTTTTTTCTTCACGAAATGCATTTAAGGCTCATGAAGAGAAATTACTCCCACAAACTGAAACAAATAAAATTATAAAAACCGGAATTTTTGCTTATTCTCGAAACCCAATTTATCTATGTTTTGTTTTATTTCATTTTGGAATGTTTCTTACTTTTGAAAATATCATGTATTTTCTTTGCTCTATAGGATTATTTTTTTGGTTAAATAATTTTGTAATATATGAAGAAGAAAAGTATTTAAAAGATAAATTTGGAGATGAATTTGAAAGATATTGTGACTCTGTAAAACGATGGATTTTCTTCTAGTTAAAATTTATTGAGGAAATTTTATGATTTTTTTCAAATTTAATAACAACTTGAGCTTTTTTGTTTAAATCCATTAGCATCCATTTAGTTATTTTCTCATAATGTTGAATAAAAACTTTAATTTCATTCGGAGTCATTCTTTTTGATCTTTTATTTTTTGATTGATTAGTTTTTTCCTGATTTAATCGCCATTTAAAAACATTATCAAAAGAGGATGTTTTCAAAAAAATAAGTTCATCAAAAAGTTTAAATAATTTTTTATATTCAAATTTTAATTTATTATTATAAAAGTTTCTCCATTGATTTTTTGGATCTTTAATTTTTTCTAATTTATTTATATTCTTGTGAAGAATTTTTTTTGGAATTTCTGAACTTCCACAACACCACCCTTCTAAGAAAAGAATATCACATTTAGTTTTAGTTATTTTTTTTGAATTAGACTTGTCATCAATCAATTTATCAAATAGGGGGGTAGTGATGGGGTATTTACTTTTATTAAATTGTTTAATATTTTTAATCAAATTTTTAATATCATGTGTTCCTGGAACACCTCTAATTACCAACAATTGATGTATTTTTTTTGATAATAGTAATCTTTCCTTTTTTGATAAATAATAATTATCTAAACTTAGCAATAGTATTTTCTTATTATAAAATTTTTCAATAGTTTTAGAGATAATATTAATAAATGATGATTTTCCAATACCTTGCGAGCCTCCAAATAAGAATTTTTTTGATTTACTAGAACAAATATATTTTATAATTGGAACTAATTTATCTTCTATGTACTTTTTGGAATATTTTTTTTTATATGTATTGTGTATTTCTATTTGAATATAGTCTATTAATTCACTCATTTAATATTTATTTATAAACAAAATATTTATACATGAAATTTCTTTTTGATTTAGGTGGTGTTTTTTTTGATTGGGACCCTCATTATTTTTATAAAGATATATTTAACGACAAACAAGAAAGAGATAATTTCCTTAATTATATTTGCAATGATGAATGGAATATCAAACAAGATGCTGGAAGACTCATAAAAGATGCAGAAACTGATCTAATAAAGAATTATCCTGATTACGAAGATAAAATAAAATTATATTATAAAAATCATCATAGAATGTTCAGGAAAATATTTCAGCATTCAGTCAATGTTTTAGCTGATTTGAAAAATAAAAAATATGAGTGTTATGTTTTATCAAATTGGTCTTGGGAAACATTTCAAGGAATGGATAAAAAATATCCATTCTTAAATAAATTTGATGGCTTGATAATTTCTGGAAAAGAAAAATTAGTTAAGCCTGATGCAGCAATATATAATTTAGCTATCAGTCGTTTTAATCTAATTCCAGAAGAAACTGTATTTATAGATGATAAAAAAGAGAATATTGAAACTGCAAATAAACTTCGTTTTTTAACTATACATTTAACTAACCCTGAAATAATAACTAAAGAAATTAATAGATTTATTTAATTTAAGAATGAATGAAACTTTTGATATTTTAGTTATTGGTGGCGGCATTAATGGTGCTGGAATTGTTAGAGATGCATCAGGAAGAAATTTAAAAGTTTGTTTGGTAGAAAAGAATAGAGTTGGTTCTGCTACTTCTTCTTGGTCTACAAAGTTAATACATGGAGGACTAAGGTATCTTGAAAATTATGAATTTCGCCTCGTACGTGAATCTTTAAAGGAAAGAGAAGTTATTAAAACAATTGCTGGTGATATTACAACTCCATTACCTTTTATTATACCTCATCAAAAATCTCTAAGACCTAAATGGTTAATTAAATTTGGATTGTTTTTATATGACAATATTGGTGGTAAAATGACTATACCAAAATCTTCAACAATAAATATTAAAGAGGAAATTCCTTATGTTTTAAAAGATCAGTTTAAAATTGGTTTTCAATATTATGATTTACAGGTTGATGATAAAAAACTTGTTGAGTTAAATGTGGAAGATGCAAAGAATAGAGGCGCTACAATTATTGAAAATAGAAAAGTTGTTAATGCAAAACGAAATAAAAATATTTGGGATGTAATTCTAGATGATAATACCATACTTAAATCTAAAATTCTTATAAATGCTGCAGGACCTTGGATAAATAATGTTTTAAGTAATGTTATTAAATTAAATACGAATAAATCAATTAGACTAGTAAAAGGTAGTCATATAATTACTAAAAGGCTTTATAATCAGAAAAAAGCTTTCACTCTACAAAATGAAGATAACAGAATAATTTTTGTAATACCGTACAAAGATGAATATTCACTTATTGGCACTACTGAAACAGAAGTTTTTTCACCAGAAAATCCTAAAATTGACGAAAGTGAAATTGATTATTTACTAAATTCAGTAAATAAATATTTTGTTAAACAAATATCAAGAGATGATATAGTAAGTTCTTATTCTGGAATTAGGCCTCTTATTGAGGATTTCAAAGAAGCTTCAAAAGTTACTAGAGATTATATATTCGACTTAAACGAGGTTGGCTCACAAGCACCATTAATAAGCATCTATGGAGGAAAATTAACAACTTACAGGAAATTAGCTGAAAATGTTCTCTTAACACTTAATAATCATATTCCTAAAAATAAGAAAAATTCTTGGACTGCTAAACAAAAACTATAATTTGTATCCCTCTTAAATAACTTTTCAAATTTGGTGGGCAGAAAAGTTTTATAAGAGGAATACTTCTTATAGGAGGAAATAATATGAACCCTCTGCCCAATAATATAATAGTTTAAAATTATGATACTTACTGAAAATTTTTAAAAAAGGAATGTATAGCCCCTAATATAAGGGGCAATTATTAGAACGATTCTATTATTTAAATGCTTGTCCTGAACTATCAAATAATTGACATCTTTCAGCAGGGAATCCGACTTTAACAGTATCACCAACTTTGACTTCTGAATGTCCTTCAGTTTCAGCAACTAATGGCTCTCCATCTTTTTCAAGGTATAGGTAAGAAACGTCACCAAGCTTTTCTACAACAAATACTTTACTTTCCCAAGATCCATCTGCATCACCATTTACTAGTAAGTGCTCAGGTCTAATGCCTAAAGTTACTGAATCACCCTCTGAGGATGACGCTGACATTTTAGAGACAGATATTTTTGACATTCCCATAATATCAACTTCTGTAACATCAGAACTTTTGCTTAATATTTTACTTGAAATAAAGTTCATTTTTGGTGATCCAATAAATCCACCTACAAACATATTATTTGGTTTATCATAAAGTTCTAGTGGTGATCCTTTTTGTGAAACTATACCTGTATCAAGTACAACAATATCATCAGCTAGGGTCATAGCTTCTGTCTGATCGTGTGTAACGTAGATCATTGTTGCTTCTAGTTCATTATGCAGTTTTGCTAATTCAACTCTCATTTGAACCCTTAATGCAGCATCAAGGTTTGAAAGTGGTTCATCAAATAAGAATACTTTTGGCTTTCTAGTAATTGCTCTTCCTATAGCAACACGCTGTCTTTGACCACCTGAAAGTTGTTTTGGTTTTCTTTTAAGATAATCTTCTATTTGAAGAATTCTTGCTGCTTCATTAACTCTTTCATTAATTTCATCTTTTGATCTTTTTTCTAACTTCAAACCAAAAGCCATATTATCAAATACAGTCATGTGAGGGTATAATGCATACGATTGAAACACCATTGCAATATTTCTTTGCTTTGGTGGTAAATCATTTACTACTTGTCCATCAATTGAAATTGTACCTGAATTTATGTCTTCCAGTCCCGCTATCATTCTTAACATAGTTGATTTACCACAACCACTTGGACCAACTAGAACTGTGAATGATTGACTTTTTATATCAAGAGAAACATCTTTAATTACATGGACTTCTCCAAAATATTTATTAACAGTATTTATATTTATATCTGCCACTTCATCCTCCTTTGAGCGATCTTTCAAGTGTATGAATACATCATCATACAAATATAATAATATTTAAAGGTATATTTGTTGAAAAATCAATACTTTTTAGTATTTACCCTTTAACTGATCCAGCTACTAAACCTCGTATAAAATATCTCTGTAAGGCAAAAAAGATAAATAAAGGTACGGTCATTGATACAAAAGCTCCAGTGGTTAAAATTTCCCAATTTTCACCCCTAGATCCAAGCAATTCTTTTAATTTTGCGGTTAATATTATTTCACTTGGAATCTGATCTAAAAATACTAAACCTACTAAAAGATCATTCCAACACCATAAAAATTGTAAAATAAATATTGAAGCAAAAGCTGGTATAGAAAGAGGAATAATTATGCGTAAAAAAATATCATAATGAGAAGCACCATCAACTTTGGCAGCTTCCATCATTTCATTAGGTAAGCTTTTTAAAAAATTTCTTAATAGAAAAGTAGTTGATGCTAATCCAAAACCAGTATGTGCCATCCAAACACCAGGGTAGGACTTAGCCGCTACTCCAAATAATGCTCCAAAATCATTATAGATTGTTAGTATTGGTATTAGAGACATTTGAAGAGGAACAACTAAAGACGCAATTATTATTGCTAATAAAGTATCTCTTCCATAAAATTTCATCCAAGTTAAGGAATATGCAAAGAAAGAGCATATTATTAAAGGAATTAGTGTTGAAGGTAATGCTACTGCCATTGTATTAATAAAAGCTCTGCCAATTCCTTCTTTGAATAAAACTTCTCTGTAATTTTCAAAAGTAAATGCAGGAGGGCTTAATGATGTAGTAAATAATCTTTTACCTTTTTTCTTTGTAAATTCTGTTTTTGATCTCCATTCATAATTCCCATCCTCATCAAGAAGTACTTCACTTTCATCTTTAAAAATTGCAACATCTCCAATATTAAATTCATTAATTTTCTTTGAAGTAATTCCAAAACTTTCTATTTTTTTTCCTGAATTATATTCAAATAACTTTCCTTTAATTTTGAAATAACCATTCTCTTCAATTTGCCTTTCCATTCCTGACATTCTATAAATTTCATTTACTTCTGTAGTAGTTAAAGAAGTCCACCATCCACTTATAGCTAACAAATCTTTATCTCTTAATGAGCTAATAAAAAGACCAAAGGTAGGAATGATCCAGATAATAACAAAGAACATTAGTAGTAATTGTGAAAAGATAGATGATATTGAAAATTTCTTCATTAAATTTTTTGTTCCTGTCTATGTTTATATAAATTCCATGCTAAGATTGGTATGACACCTATCATAATAACAATAGCTAAAACACTTCCTCTTCCCGAGTCTCCACCACCCCTAAACATCCAGTCATACATTAAATTAGCTAAGACCCCAGTTTGCCATTCGCCATTTGTCATAGCAAAAATAATATCAAATATTCTTAAAACAATTATTGTAATTAAAGTCCAAATAACAAGTATCGTTTGTTCTAAATAAGGAATAATAATTAAAAAGAATATTTTTAATTCACTAGCTCCGTCAATTCTAGCAGCTTCAAGCATCTCCTTTGGTATACTTCTTAATGCTGCACTAAAAATAACCAGAGCTAATCCAGTTTGTATCCATACCATTATAGCCATCAAGAAGAAATTATTCCACATTGGTATTGTTAACCATGCTTGTGGTTCATAACCAAGTGAAACTATAATTGCATTTAATAATCCAATTTGTGTGTTGTCAGGCCCTCTATATTCATAAATAAATTTCCAAATAACTCCAGCACCAACAAATGATATTGCCATAGGCATAAATATTATAGATTTTGCAATTGATCCCCACCAAATTCTATCAGCTAAGTTAGCAATGACTAATCCAAAAAAAGTACTTAAAGTCGGAACAACTAATAACCAAACTAAATTATTTAATATACTTCTTCTAAATTCAGGGTCATTAATTGCCCATTTGTAATTATATAGTCCAACAAATTCTCTTCCAAATTTATCATAAAAGCTAAGCCTAATAGTTTCAATTACTGGATATAAAATAAAAATAAATAAAACAATAAATGCAGGTGCTATAAAAACTATGACTCTGATTGAATTTTCAAAATTAAATCTCTTTAAAGTTTTATTACCATAAACATCTAAAATATAATTTGAAATATGAAAGTAGGCTATAAAAAATAATACTCCTAAAAAAACAATGAATACTAAATTTAGGATAGTCATTAATTAGTAAATATATAAAAAAAACAGGCGAACAAGTTAATTGTTCGCCTGCTAATAATTGAAAAGTTACTTAATTGCGTCCCAACTATCTTGGATCGCATCTGTTACATCTTGGGCAGATTTTCCGTTAGTATAATCAACCATACCAGTCCAGAAAGTTCCAGCACCAATAGCACCAGGCATTAAGTCTGACGCATCAAATCTAAACGTTGTTGCGCCTGTTAGAATTTCACCTAGTTTTCTAAAAGTTTCACTAGCATATTTACTTCCATCAACGCCTTTGTGAGGTGTTAGGAAGCCACCCTTAGCCATCCAATATTCATGAGCTTCAGGATGCATTAAAAATTTAATAAATTCTATTGTTGCTTGGTTATCATTAGTAGCAGCTACTAATGTTCCAGCTCCAAGTACAGGAGTTCCTAAATCTTTAGTTGCATATGCTGGGAAGTAAAAGAAATCATAATCAACACCAGCTTCTACACCTTCAGGGAAAAATGCAGGTATAAAACTAGCTTGTCTATGCATCATACATTCTGCAGGTGAAGTGAAAAGTCCATTTGGAGCATCTCTAAAATCAGTAGTTGCTACTGCTTTAGATCCACCATTTACAAACTTGTCATTCAGTGCAAAAGTTCCAAAGAAATCCATTGCTTCAATAACTCTTGGGTCATTAAAAGGCATTTCGTTGGACACCCACATGTCATAAACATCAGGAGTGTGTGTTCTTAGCATGATATCTTCCATCCAGTCAGTTGCAGGCCAACCAGTTGCTGCACCTGAACCTAGACCAATACACCATGGAGTATTTCCATCTGATGCCATTTGCCTTGTTAATGCAATTAATTCCTCCATAGTTCCAGGTACTTCGTAACCATTATCTTCAAAGTTATCTGGTGAATACCAAACTAAACTTTTTACATTTGTTCTGAAGAAAATTGCATTAAACTGATCATTACCATTTTCATCCGCATAAGTTGAAAGATCAACCCATGATTGACCAGCAGCATAGTTATCTAAAACCAATTGCTTTATGTCATCACCAAGGGGAACTAATCCTCCCATAGCTGCTGCGTTTGCAGCTAGACCTGGTTGTGGAAATACAACTAGATCAGCAGCACTTCCAGCTTTTAGATCGATCATAACTTGTTGTTCAAAACTATCTGAACCACCATATTCAAATGTAGCTCCTGTAGCTTTTTCAAATATAGCACCAACTTCTCTCATTGTTTCTTGTTCTGGTGATAACCAAGGACCAAACATAACTACCTTTTGGCCAGTTAAATCTGGACCAGTATAAGCATGACCTCCTGCAAATGCAGAGAAACTAAAAAATAATGAAGAAATAAATACTATTAGACTTTTAATTGAGTATTTCATTAATCCTCCTAAATTATAAAAAAACAAATATCCGATCATTACTTATTGTCAATTTATAATGACTTACTAATGTTGATATTTACTGTCAATTTATAACAGTTTTAAATTTGTTGAGCTTAAATGAATAATCGACTGTAAATGAATCGTAAGTATGTAGTTTATGATGGTACAATTTTAGATATATAATAGGAATTATCCTTATGCTGTCTGATAATTGCTGGTATAATTTCCCTATATGCATCGTATAAACTAGTGTTTGCTTTAGGTAATTGATTTTTAATTAAATCACTTAATTTAGGTAAGTTGTATGACGGTACGGAAGGAAACATATGATGCTCTACATGATATTCCATGTGCCAATATAAAAAACTAAAAATTGGATTAAAACGTACAGATCTAGTTGTGAACCTGTGATCTTTAATATCTTCTGGAAGTCCTATGTGCTGAGTCATATTAAATATGTTAACAATGTTGCCCCAGTACCTAGGAAAAAATATTAATAATGCAGGAAGAGGGTTCATTAAATAAAATGATAGAGCAAAAGAAGCAATCCATAAAGAAACGTGTATTCTCGAAATAAGACGACATTTCCAAATTTCATTTTGAGGAATGCATTCCTTCATAACAGGTGTCGTCATTCCCAACGCGTGCTTGATAGTTTCAAATTTAAAGGAGTCTTTGAACTTAATAAGTTCATAAAACGGAGCAAAACTAAATAGAAAACTTTTTAGACTCGGATAATTATGAAACAAAGCTGCTTCAAAATCATGAGGATCAGCAACAGAAGAGGTATTACTATGATGTCTAAAATGACTCCAAGTCCATCTAGTTGGTTCAAAATCAGTCATAAAAGAGCCAATTTGATAAAAAAATTCATTTAGAAATTTTGATTTAAACGCAGTTCTATGTCCACATTCATGCCAAATTGGGTTACTTGAATAAAAAAGAACACCATATAGCCATAACCATAAAATCGTCCACCATGTTCCCCATGTAGCTACGGACATATATCCAAAAACAAATAAGAGAATAAAGTATATGGTTACATGTTGTAATCCTTTAAGATCACTTTTTCTTGATAACTCTTTTAGATCTTTTTTACTTATTTCGGCTCTAAACCATTTTTCATCAACATTATCTAATTTTTCCGACATAACTTTTATTTATAAAACTATCATGAAAATTAAAAGATAAATATTAACTATTTTGTCCCACTAAATGTCAACCCAACTTCCAATTTCATTACTTTCTATACATTTATCAATAATATTTTGAATTTTAGCGCCTTGATAAAAATCGGGCTGCATATTCAAATTTGTTTTTATTGATTTTATAAAGTTTTGATAATTGCTTGGAGTTTTTGGACATTCAATTGTATCCCATGACATTTTATTAATATTTTCATCAATACAAATATGTAATGTTGACCACTTAGTCCTTTCCTCATCTAGCTCAACTTTTACAGCACCATTCGTACAAAATACTTCTAGTATCAATGAGTTTGCATGTCCAGTTGCATATCTTGTATTGGTTATTGTTCCGATAGCTCCATTTTCAAATCTCACTAACGAATTGAATCCATCATTAGCATCTAATGTATATTCTTTTATTTTATTTCCTTTATCGAAGTATGTTTTTAAATCAGTACATATCTCTTTAATGTCACCTACAGCATTAACAGCAAAATCAAAAATATGAACACCTGTATCTCCTAATGCACCGTTACTTCCATGTTTAGTTGAAAGTCTCCACAGCCATTTGTCTTCCTCTCTCCAATCACCCCATTTATTACTTGCTAGCCAAGACTGATAATAGCAAGCACTAATATGTCTCGGATTCCCAATTTCTCCAGATTTTAATATTTCAACTAATTTTTGATATGCACTTGACTCTCTGTAAGTAAAATTAACCATATTAATTTTTTTAGATTGAGCTGCTGCATTAACCATATCTTTTGCATCACTAAAATTTTCAGCAAGTGGTTTCTCACAAAAAACATTATAACCACTTTTTAAAATTTGCAACGTTGTTTCTTTATGAAACTTATCAGGCGTTGTATTACTTATTCCATCAAAAGTTTTTTCTTTTTCAAGCATCTCTCCTAAACTCAAATACCCTCTGATATCTGAATCTTTGTTATTTGATAAAAATATTTCTAAATTTTTTTGATTTGTATCACAAACAGCTTCAACATTAACATTTGGCATATTGTTAAATTCATCAAGATGCCTTGAAGAGATATTTCCTGTTCCGACAATACCAATTTTCATTTTATTTTTCTTCTGTTGGATGTCCTACACTAAAACCTTTCTTACTAATCTTTTCAATAGGTTTTGGTCTATTACTTTTTGGAGTAGGAGAATGTATGTCTTCCCACAAAACTTTATGTTTCTGTTTTACAAAATGTATTGCATTTTTAATTACAATTTGCACATTAATATTATGATAAGTTGGATAAGCTTCATGGCCTGGTCGAAAATAAAATATTTGACCATTCCCTCTTCTATATAATAATCCAGATCTAAACGTTTCTCCTCCTTCAAACCAACTAGTAAAAAGTGTTTCATCTGGAGATGGAACCTGAAAAGGCTCACCATACATTTCTTCCATTTCTAGTTCAAAATGTGGCTCTAAACCTTCACAGATAGGATGGCCAGGATTGCATATCCATAATCTTTCTTTTTCACCATATTCTCTCCAGGTTAAATTACAATTAGTACCCATTAATCTTTTAAATATCTTAGAATGATGTCCGGAATGTAATACTATCAAACCCATTCCTTCAAGAACTCGTCTTTGTACTAAATCAACTGTCTTATCTAATACCTCTTCATGTGCTTTGTGACCCCACCAAATAACAACATCACAATTTTTTAATAATTCTTCACTTAATCCATTTTGATCTTCTTTGAGTGTTGCAGTTTTAATTTCTAAGCTATTATCAGTTGATAAAAAATCTTTTATGCAGTTATGAATACCTTTGGGATAAATTTTTTTAACTTCTTCATTTTCTACTTCATGAATATTTTCATTCCAAATTACAACATTAATCATCTAATACTATCTGACTCTTTCTCCGTGTAACCGATGTCCTAATAATGCTAGCAATATAATTAATCCGTTAAAGAATTGCCTCCACTCACCACTCCAGCCAATAGCAATAATTCCTATTTCCATATAGGCAATAATACCAACGCCAAATACTGCTCCAATAATAGTTCCTAACCCTCCCCAGTAAGGAGTGCCTCCAACAAAAACAGCAGCTAGAGCAAGCAATAAATAACCAAATCCTTGAGTAGGAAAAAATGTATAAGTAATCATCGTTGTAAAAATTCCACCAATAGCAGCGCCGACACCTACAAACATGAAAGCTTTAATCTTAACAGCATTTACATTAATACCCATCTGTTCTGCACTAACAGAATTATCTCCTACATGCTGAATATGAATACCAAAAACATGTTTGTTAAAAAAATAGTAACAAAAAATTACAAATATTGCTGCCCAAAAAATTTGCATTGGGAAGCCATAAAAATTTCCAACTAAAAGAGGGTAGATCCAGTGGTTCTCTACTTCCATAATCGTAATTGATCTGCTGTTTGATAATAAGAGAATTACACCTCTCAGTAAAAATAATACTCCAAGTGACGCGACAAGAGAGGAAAGTCTAAATACAACAATTAATGTTCCGACAAGAGCACCTATAGCTGCTCCAGTAAAAATACCCAGAACTAAACAAATAGCTGGATCGACTCCATTTTTAACGAGTAAAGCAAAAACGTAAGCTGCTACAGCGTAAGTAGAAGCAAAAGAAAGATCTATTTCACCAGATGCAACTAAAAAAACTAATGGTATAGTTAAAAAAATCAAAGTTGGCATCATTACAAATACTGATTGATGAAGGTTTGGTCTTATCCAAGCTTCTGGCGCACCTATTAAAAAAATTACCATTAAAAGTACAAAGTATCCAATGCTTCCTAGAGCTCTTCCATTTCTGTGAAAGTAATTACTTAAATATGAATTATTATTGCTCATTAGTGTGTCCCTATTGTATCTCTCATTATTTTCATGAGTTCTTCTGGAGTAGATATGTCATTCTTATTTATTTGATGAACGACTTCTCCTCTATCTAAAATTACAAATCTATCTGATATGTCGTATACATGATAAATGTTATGACCAATAAATAGAACTGATCTATTTGATTTTTTAACATTTAAGACAAAATCAAAAACTTTCTGTGTTTCATTAAGAGATAAGTTATTTGTTGGCTCATCAAGAACAATTAATTCAGCTTTATTATAAATTGCTCTTGCAATTGCTACGCCTTGTCTTTCACCTCCAGATAAATTTCCAACTGGAGATTCGGCATTTATTAACTTTGAAGTAAAGCCTATTTCTCTTATTAATCTATTTGCTTCAAAAATTTGTTCTTTTTCTTTTATAAAACCAAATGGATATCGAAGTTCCTTACCCATAAAAATGTTTTTAACTATTGATTGTTGTGGAGTTAAAGCTCTATCTTGAAAAACAGTTTCTATACCAGACTCTCTAGCCTTGAGTGCATTCCAAGCGTTTATTTTTTTCCCTCTTATAAAAATATCACCTTCATCAGGACTGTATACGCCTACTAGTGTTTTAATTAATGTTGATTTGCCTGCGCCATTATCACCAATTAAACCTACCACTTCACCCTTGGTTACTTTTAGTGATGCTTTGTTTAGAGCAGTAATACCGCCAAATCTTTTTGTAACATTATTTAGTTCAATGATATTTTCCATAAAATTTTGAATGCTAACCCATTAAAATGGGTTAGCAATATATTTTCCTATCTTAGGCCTGCATCAGCAAGAGCTTTAACAGCTTGATAGTTATTTGTATCAACAAATCCTGCACCAGTATCTTGGTTTATTGCGCCAGTACCAAGTACAGCTGTTTGACAAAGTGATAACACTGGAAGATACCCTTGAAGGAAAGGTTGTTGATCAGATGTTAGATGAACATATCCTTTTTCAAACGCCGACATAATTTGTGGGCTAGTATCAAATCCAATTTGAAGTAACTCATTTGGTCCATAACCAGCAGCTTTGGCAATACCTTCTGCAACATTCATTACATCACTTCCAGAGTGAACAATTACTTTTGTTTCAGGATTAGCATTTAACGCTGCTGAGAAAACTGGGATAGTCATATTTGGATCAGAAGCATAAGCCGGTTGTCCATCAAGAACAGTAACCGTCATTCCGTGTTCTTCAAATATGATTCTTGCACCATCTTCTCTTTGAGCTCTAGCGTAATCTCCAATAGGAACCATAACTATAGCGTGATCTCCAGATTTGAAACCAAATTGCCTAATTGCTTCTCTTGCAAGGGCTTTTCCCTGAGTTGCCAAATTTGCTCCTACGTATCCGCCACCAAATTTTGCTCTTACACCTGATGGGTCAACGTTTTGATAAGTCATTAGAATACCTTTTTCAGCAGCTTGTTTTGCTAAAGGCATTAGAGCTTCATCTCCCGGATGCCCCATCATTGCAATAGCACCTACTCCAAGTCCAACTGATTCTCTAAGTTGACGGACCATTTTTTCAAAATCCCACTCTGAGTATATAATTTCAGCATCAGCACCAGTATCTCTAATAGCATTCATAGCTCCTGCTGCAACTATTCCAGCAAAACCTCCAGCTTCAGGACCTCCAGCATAAAAATGCATTTTTACATCTGAGCACCATTTATCACCAAGATCTTGTCCAGTTGGTGCAGCATAAGCTTGCATAGAAACTGGAAAAAGAAATAAAGTAATAAGTAATATTTTAATAATTTTCATAATTCCTCCCATGAATAAAATGAATAATAATAATAATAAATAATAATAAAGTTTAACTAAAATTACTTACGAATGTCAACTAGTACAGTCTTTTACTTATTCTTTTAGTTTGTCCATGGCTATATATACCATCTACACCGCCATCTCTTCCATAGCCTGATCTTTTATATCCACCGCCTGGAAGATTTGTACCATCAACAAACCAATCATTTTGCCAAATTATTCCTGCTTTTATCCTATCTGCTGTCCATTTAGCTTTTTGATCATCTGAAGTGAATACTCCAGAAGCTAGACCATACTTAGTTGAGTTGGCTATATTTATTGCCTCTTCTTCATCTTCAAAATCAAAAATAGATGTAACTGGACCAAAAATTTCTTCCTGAGCAATTGTTGCTTCAACTTTAACGTTATCAAAAATTGTTGGTTGATAAAAATTACCATCATCTCTTTCAGCTTCATCCCCACCTAATGTTAGAGTGGCCCCTGATTGTATTCCTGATTTTACATAATTCGAAACTCTTTTCATTTGATCAGTTGAAATAAGTGGTGTTACTTGAGTTCCGTCTTCGTCACCAGCACCAACTTTTAAATTTTGAGTTTTTGCCACAAGCTTTGTCATATACTCATCTTTTATTTTAGGGTGAACAATTACCCTCGACATTGCAACACATATTTGTCCTGCATTAGGTTTAAAAATTCCTTTAACAGTACTATCAACAGCTTTATCAATATCTGCGTCTGGATAAATGATAGCTGCTGACTTTCCACCTAATTCAAAATGTGTAGGTATAATTCTATCAGCTGTTTCTTTTAAAATTTCTGATGCCACTTCTGGCGATCCAGTGAAAACGATGTAGTCACAACCTGAATGTTGAACAAGCTTTCTTCCAGTAGTTTCACCATAACCATGAATAATATTAATAATCCCTTTAGGAACACCAACCTCTTCAAATATTTGACCATAAAAATTTGAAGAAATAGGACACAACTCTGGCGGTTTAATTACAATAGTATTACCGACAATCCAGTTTTGTGCGACCATTCCTGAAAACAAAGAAACAGGATAGTTCCACGGAACAATTTGAAGAGCCACGCCAAAAGGTTCAAGAACAACATAATTTAAAGTATCATTTCCAGATGGGATTAATTTATTTTCTATTTTATCTGTTAGTCCAGCATAAAAATCAAAAGTATCGGCAGCACCCTTAAATTCATCTACACATTGTTTGATTGTTTTACCATTTTCTTGACTTAAAAGTTTACCACCTTCATCTTTTCTTTCTCTTAATTTTTGAGCAATTGCTCTCATCATATTTGATTTTTCTTTAGAGTCCATATCAACTAAAATTCTATTATCGAAAGCTCTTTTAGCTGCTTGGAAGGCTAAATCTATTTCTTCATCCAGAGCTTCATCAATATTTCCTACAATTTTTTGATTTGCTGGATTTAAAACAGGAATATTTTTTTTTGATATTGAATCAATAAATTTACCATTAATAAAATTTCTTAACTCCATATTTGTTATCAATAAAACTAAAGTTTAGGAAGTGTCAAGTATAGTTTAATTATTTGGAACTTGAACTGGTATATAATAATCTGGATTTTTTGATTTTTTAATAACTGCTGGAATAATATCTTTATATGCAGAGTATAAAGTTTGTGGATCTGGCAACTGATCTTTTATTACTTCATACAACTTAGGAAGATTGTAAGATGGGACCATTGGGAACATATGATGCTCAATATGGTATTCCATTTTCCAATATATAAAACTAAATACTGGGTTCAATCTTACAGACCTGGTAGATAGACGATGATCTTTAATATTTTCTTGCAAACCCATATGTTGAGTGATGCCCCATATGCCATTGAAGGTAGCAAAGAATTTTGGAACTAAAAATAATAATATTGGCAGTAATGAGCTAGAGTAAATTGAAGAAGCAATTATTAGTATCCAAAGTAAAACAAAAATTCTAGAACTATTAATGCATTTGCTTATTTGATCTTCAGGAATACAATCTTTCATAACATCTGTTTTTATTCCACAAGCATGCTTTATTATTTCAACATAAAGAGATTTATGAATGGTAAAAAAACCAATTCCGGGAACAAAGTTTATTAAAAAGCTTAAAAGGGTATGCTTAGAAAAAATACTCCCATCAGCTTCATAGTCATGTGGGTCAACTGAAGCTGTATAACTATGATGAAGAGAATGACTCCATCTCCAACGAACAGGTTCGAAATTATTCATGAAACTTGCAATATTATAGAAAAAATCATTTAACTTTCGTGTTTTGAAAGCTGTTCTATGACCACATTCGTGCCAAATAGCATCTGCACCACCCCAGAACATACAGTACGCTAGATAGAATGGAATAAACCACCAAGTTTGCCAAAAGTAAGCTGATAAGATACCTAATCCTGCAAGGGAAATAGTAAAAATTATAATATGCTTCCATCCCTCGTAATCAGTTCTTTTAGACAGATTTTTCAGAGTTTTTCGGTCAATATTTGCTTTGAACCATTCATTTGAAATATTATTAATGCTAGTTTGTACTTTTTGTTCTATAGCCATATTTTTCTATATAATTAATAAAAAATTAATATTTTTCCAGTAATATTATCAATATTATTTTATAACAATCAGTATATTAAGTTTATTTAGAAAAAAATAAAAATCTTAAAATAATGAATCTTACTATCGTTGGAACAGGTTATGTTGGGTTAGTAACTGGAGCATGCTTTGCCGAATTTGGTTATTCTGTAACATGTGTAGACAACGACATTAAACGCCTTGAAATACTTAAATCAGGTAAGTGTCCATTTTTTGAACCAGGTATGGATGAGCTTTTAGATAAGCATATTAATAAAACAAAATTAATATCTTTTGAATCAGCCATTAAAAATAACTTAGATAATACAGATATAATTTTTATTACTGTGGGAACTCCAACAAGAAGATTAGAGGATGAAGCTGATTTAAGTTTTGTCTGGCAAGTTGCTGAAGAAATTGCAGAAAATATAAAAAAATATTGTTTAGTTGTAACTAAGTCCACTGTTCCAGTTGGAACTACAAGAGAAGTACAAAAAATTATTTCAAATAAAATTGATCAAAAACTTTTTGATGTAGTATCCAACCCAGAATTTCTTCGAGAAGGATCTGCAATCAATGATTTTATCAGGCCAGATAGAGTAGTTATAGGAACGGAAAATAAAAAATCTGAAAATATTATGAAGGAGCTTTACAGACCTTTATTCCTTAAAGAAACTCCAATTGTAGTTACATCTATTGAAACTTCAGAGATAATTAAATACTCATCAAATAGTTTTCTAGCTACAAAAATAGCTTTCATTAATGAGATTGCAGATTTATGCGAAGTTGTTGGAGCTGATGTTCAGCAAGTTGCTTATGCAATGGGTATAGATAAAAGAATTGGATCTAAATTTTTGAATGCTGGACCTGGATTTGGCGGTTCATGTTTTCCAAAGGATGTTAAGGCATTTGCTTCAACTGCTAAAAAGAAAAATATTGATTTATCAATTATTAATGCTGTTAATAAATCTAACCAAGATCGTATAATAAAAATTTTAAATAAAATAATTTCAAATATTGAGAAAAAATCTACTATTTGTTTTCTTGGTTTAAGCTTCAAGCCTAATACTGATGATGTTAGAGACTCTACTTCCATGAAAATTGCATCTAAACTATTTGAAAAAGGACATAATATTCAATGCTATGATCCTGAGGCAATGAATAATGCCAAAAAAGAAAATACTAATCTTATTTTTTTCAATTCTGCTTATGAAGCTTGTGAAGGAGCTTCGGCAATTATTATTGGAACAGAATGGAATGAATTTAGGGCATTAAATTTCAATGAAATATCAAAAATTTTAAAAGAAAAAATAATTTTTGATCTAAGAAACATTTATATTCCAGGAGATTTAAAAGAGTTGGGATTTAAATACTATGGAACTGGAAAATAAATTGAAAATTGAAAATTTTGATAAAGAGGTTCTTAGAGAGTACGATATTAGAGGAGTAGTTGGTGAGAATATTAATCAAAATACGGCCTATACAATAGGAAGAACATTTGGATATACTGTAATTAATCGATTAAAATCTAATAAAATTGCTACTGGATATGATGGAAGATTAACATCACCAAATTTACATCAAGCCCTTTGTGAAGGATTAAAGGACTCTGGAGCAAAAGTTATCAATATTGGTATGGGTCCAACTCCAATGACTTATTTTGCCCATCACTATCTTGAAGTGGATGCTGTTATAATGGTCACAGGATCTCACAACCCTTCAGAATATAATGGTTTCAAAATGGTTCTAGCTAAAGATTCTTTTTATGCTGAAAATATTCAAAGCCTTCAAAAATTAATTGATCAGGATAATTTAAAATTAGCACAAGGTGAGATTATTAATAAAGATATTAAATTAGATTATACCAAGAGATTATTAAAAAATATTAATCTCAATAAGAAAATAAAAATTGCTTGGGATATTGGTAATGGTGCCATGGGAACAGTCATTAAGGAAGTTACAAATAATTTAAATAACTCTGAAAACATTTTAATAAATGAAAAAGTTGATGGAAATTTCCCTAATCATCATCCGGATCCTACGGTTCCAAAGAATATGGAGCAATTGATAAAAACAGTTAAAGATAATCATTGTGACATAGGTCTTGCCTTTGATGGAGATGGAGACCGTTTAGGTGTTGTAGATAATTTAGGTAATTTAGTTTGGGCAGATCAATATATGTTATTACTATGTAATGAAATTGCAAATTTATACAATAATCCAAAAATAATCATGGATGTTAAATGTAGTAAAGTATTTTTTGATGAAGCAAAAAAACTCAACTGTGAGCCTATAATGTCTAAAACTGGCCATTCACCTATAAAAGAAAAAATGAAACAATTGAATTCACCATTATCTGGAGAAATGAGTGGTCATGTTTGTTACGCTGATGATTTTTATGGTTATGATGATGCGATGTATGTAGCATTACGGTTACTTAGAATACTTTGTAATCAAGAAAAATCCCTAAATGAATTAATAAATGTTTATCCAAAAACATTTTCAACACCAGAAACAAGGTTTGATGTTGAAGAAACAAAAAAATTTTTAATTATTGATCAGATTAAAGAAAGAATAAAAAATACTGAAGAAAATATAATAGACATTGACGGTATAAGAGTTGAAAAAGATGATGGATGGTTTCTCATGAGAGCTAGTAATACTCAAAACCAACTGACTTGTAGAGTAGAGTCAACTTCTCAAGAAGGACTTAAATCTTTAATAGCAATTATCGAAAATCAGTTATCTCTTAGTGGTGTAAGTTATAAATTTACAATCTAACAAAACAATCACGTTTATATTTTTTTAATCTTTTACAAGCCGTATAAGCCTCTTTTTTAGAAAAATTTTCAAATCTAGATTCATAAAGTTGTTTGCCGCTAACTTTTATGAGAACCACGTTTGAATTTTTATCTTTTGTAGAAACTGGATATTTGCTTTTAATTAATTTGATTTGTTTTTCCGCATTATTTCTATATTTGAATGTTCCAACAACAATTGAGTAATTATTTTTTGTAACTTCTTTTATATCCTTTTTAACAATTTCTTTTTTATTATTTGGTTTAATATTTAGCTCTGCAAATTCTTTATCCATTATAATTTTAAGAGATTTATTTCTTTGACTTCCAGTATCACCTCCAAAAATTATGCCAATGAGTCTTTGGTTATCTCTAACAGCTGAAAAAGCTAATTGAAAACCAGATGCTTTTATATACCCAGTTTTAATTCCATCTGCACCTTCATAACTTAGCATTAATTTATTATGAGTTTTGTAAGTTTTACCTTTGTAAGAAAATTTTGTATTGCTAAATAATTTATATTCATAAGGAAAATTTGATATCAGAGCATGAGATAATTTTGCAATATCTCTTGCAGTTGTCAATTGAGCTCTGTTAGGAAGACCAGATGCATTCTTGAATGTTGTACTTCTCATACCTAGATTTTTTGCATATTGAGTCATAAGTTTAGCAAATTCTTTTTCAGTTCCTGCTATATTTTCTGCTACTACAGTAGCTACATCATTTGCAGATTTAATAATAAGTGCATTTACTGCGTCTCTAACTTTAATACTTGAACCTTCTTCTAAATATAACTTACTTGGTGATCTTGATACAGCAACACTTGATACACTTAATTGACTATCGTAGCTAAGCTTTCCTTTTTTTATATAATCAAACACAATGTATAAAGTCATTATTTTTGTTAGAGATGCAGGGTAATTTCTCGTATCTGCATTGATCTCAAATAAGACTTCTTCTGTATCAAAATCTATTACTATTGCTGCTTTTTTAGCAAATAGATTTGAAGAAAAACTTAATATTAAAAAACTATTAAAAATTAGGATTAATAATAAATTTTTTTTCATTTTTGATTGATTAACATATGATTTTCGATGCTTTCAAACATAAAAATACTTTAAAATATTTCAAAACATATTATTTAACAAATATGGCAAATGAGGATCAAAATAACAATAATAATGACGATTTTCAAAGAGGTTTATTATTAGACACTAAACCAAAAACAAAAAAACCTTCAATGTATAATGTCTTATTACTAAATGATGATTATACTCCAATGGAATTTGTTGTAATGGTTTTAGAAAAAATATTTAATAAAAAACAAGAGGAGGCTACACAAATCATGTTACATGTTCATAAAAATGGTATAGGGGTATGTGGAACATTTACTTATGAGGTAGCTGAGTCTAAATGTAAATCAGTAATGGACATCGCAAAAAAAAATGAACATCCATTACAATGTACAATGGAAAAAAGTTAATGCTGTCACAAAACTTAGAAAAAACTTTAAGAGAAGCATATCAATTAGCTACTAATTATAGGCATGAGTATGTAACTTTAGAGCATTTATTATATTCTCTTTTGGAAGATCAAGATGCGATTAGTGTTCTTAAAGCGTGCGCAGTTGATATCTCACATTTGAAAGAAAGTGTTGAAAAATTTATTAAAAATGATTTAGAAAATCTAAAAGAGAATTTTACTGGAGAGCCAAAATTAACAAATGGTTTTCAAAGAGTTTTACAAAGAGCTGCAATACACGTTCAATCGAGTGGTAGAGAGAGTGTTACTGGAGCTAACATGATTGTAGCTTTATTTTCTGAGAAAGAAAGCCATGCTGTATATTTTCTTCATCAACAAAACATGAGTAGATTAGATGCAGTTCAATATATTTCACATGGAATTTCTAAAGCTAACGAAAGTTTTGAAAATGAAGAATTTGTAGATAGTCAAACAAATGATAATAATGAACAACAAAAACCTAAAAGTGCTCTAGGTCAATTTTGTATCAACCTTAATGAAAAATCAAAAGATGGTAAAATCGACAAGCTTATTGGAAGAAGCAAAGAACTAGATAGAACAATTCAAATTTTATGCAGAAGACAAAAAAATAATCCTTTATTTGTTGGAGACCCTGGCGTTGGAAAAACAGCGATTGCTGAAGGTCTAGCAAAAAGAATTACAGAAAAAAAAGTACCTAAAATTATGGAAGATGCTGTGATTTATTCTTTAGATATGGGCTCATTATTAGCAGGCACAAGATACAGAGGCGATTTTGAAGAAAGATTGAAAGCAGTTCTTAGAGAATTACAAAAGAAAGACAAAGCCGTTCTATTTATCGATGAAATCCACACAGTTATAGGGGCAGGAGCAACAAGTGGAGGCTCAATGGACGCAAGTAATTTATTAAAACCATCTCTAGGAAATGGCACTCTTAAATGTATTGGATCAACAACATATAAGGAATTTAAAAATTATTTTGAAAAAGATAGAGCTTTAGTAAGAAGGTTCCAAAAAATTGATGTTAAGGAACCATCTAAAGATGAGACTGTTAAAATTCTTGAGGGTTTAAAAACTTACTATGAAGAACACCATAATATTAAATATTCACCGGAAGCAATTATTAGCGCAGTTGAGTTATCAAATAAATATATAGGTGATAGAAAGCTTCCAGATAAAGCTATTGATGTTATCGATGAAGCAGGAGCATCTCAATATTTATTACCAGAAGAAAATAGAAAAAAAATTATTCTTTCTAAAGATATTGAAGCAGTAGTTGCTTTAATGGCAAGAATCCCAACAAAATCTGTTAATCAAAGTGATAAGAACAGTTTAAAAAATTTAGAAAGAGATTTGAAAAATTTCGTTTTTGGTCAAGACATAGCTATCGAAGAATTATCATCTTCCATTAAGTTGGCAAGAGCAGGACTAAGAGAAGATGGAAAGCCAATTGGTTCATATCTATTTTCTGGGCCTACAGGGGTAGGGAAGACTGAGGTAGCTAAACAGTTAAGTAATACACTTGGCATAAAGCTTCTTAGATTTGATATGTCAGAATATATGGAGCGTCATACTGTGAGCAGACTTATTGGAGCTCCTCCAGGTTACGTAGGTTTTGACCAAGGTGGGTTATTAACCGATGGTGTTGATCAAAATCCTCATTGTGTATTGTTGTTAGATGAAATTGAAAAAGCCCATTATGATTTATTCAATATTCTTTTACAAGTCATGGATTATGGAAAACTAACCGATCATAATGGTAAGACGATAGATTTCAGGAACGTTATATTAATTATGACAACTAATGCTGGTGCAATTGATGTATCTAAAAATAAAATCGGTTTTAATGCAAAAAGATCCAACGATGATAGTAGTGATGCAATAAATAGAATTTTTTCACCAGAATTTAGAAATCGTATCGACTCAATTATTCATTTTAATCATTTATCTAAAAATATTGTACTTTCGATAGTAGATAAGTTTATTATAGAAATTGAAGCACAACTTGAAGATAAAGGAGTTTCATTATCGATTAATAAAGAGGCAAAAGAGTTTTTAGCTGAAGAAGGTTATGATGAAATTTATGGTGCTAGAGAATTAAGTAGAGTAATACAAGAAAAAGTTAAAAAACCGATGGCTGAAGAACTTATCTTTGGTAAACTTGCTAAAGGTGGTCACGTTGAAATTACATGTAAAGATAAAAAAATTAACTTTGAATTTTCTAATAAACAAGAAGTAAAAAAAGAATTAGCTTAATTTTTGAAAGGAAGATAATCTTTTAATTTTTCTTTTTGATTATCAATAAGCTGACTTTCATTATCAAGAAAATTTTGAATAGCTTTGCTAAACTCTTGATCTTTTATCCAATGAGCACTCCATGTTTTTGTAGGCGCATAACCTCTTTGTAATTTATGCTCACCTTGAGCACCTGCTTCTACAATTTGAATTTTATTTTGAATTGCATATTCAATTGCTTGATAATAACAGAGTTCAAAATGTAAAAATGGCACTTCATATTTTGAACCCCATAATCTTCCATACAAATGAGTTTTACTTAGAAAATTAATTGCAGACGCAACCATTTTACCTTCTTGATAAGCCATTATAAGTAATATTTTGTTTTTAAAATTATCTAATATTTCAAAGAAAAATTCTTTTGTTAAATAAGTAGAACCCCATTTTCTTCCTGTTGTATCTAAATAACAATCGTAAAAAAAATTTATATGTTCTTCTTTAATATCATCTCCATTAAGTAATTTTACAGTTAAATTATTTTTTTCAATACATAATCTTTCTCGTCTTATGATCTTTCTTTTTCTTGAAGATAAGTCTTTTAAGAATTCATCAAAATTTTTATATTCATTATTGTTCCAATGAAACTGTATTCCTGATCTAACCATAACATTGTTAATATTATTCCAGTTAGATACATCATTAATAAAATTAAAATGAAGAGAAGAAACATTTATTTTTTTTGCTTCTTTTATAATATTATTAATTACCCGAACTTGCTTTTTCTTTTTATCTTTTATTGATTTATTTACAACAATTCTATCACCAGTTACTGGAGTAAACGGTATTGCAGATTGAAGTTTTGGATAATAGTTTATTCCATATCGATGATAAGCATCAGCCCAAGAATGATCAAAAATATATTCTCCAAACGAGTGGTTCTTTATATAAAGAGGGCATAATGAGATAATTTTATCATTTTCTTTTTCAATGTAATGATATGGCTGCCAACCTGTTTTGGTATTTGCACTATTACTTTTTTCTAAAGCGTGAAGAAATTCATATTGTAAGAATGGATGATCATTTCCAACACATTCATTCCAATCAGAACTTTTGATGTTACTGAGCGAAGAGCAAAAAAAATGTTCACTCATTTTGAGAATGCTATTTAATTTTAATTATTGCGTCTATTTCAACAGAAATATTGAGTGGAAGAGTATTTGATCCAACTGCGAACCGTGCATGTCTTCCTTTGTCACCAAAAATACTAACTAATAAATCTGATGCTCCATTTATAATTTTAGGTTGATCAGTAAAGTTTTCATTACAATTAACAAAACCCCCGAGCTTTAAAAAGGTGTCTAATCTATCCCAATTACCATTTATGGATGTTTTTAGAGCTGCGATAATATTAATGCAGCAAATTTCTGCGGCTTTAATTCCTTCTTCTTCAGAAATATCTACACCTACTTTTCCATTATACAAAATTTTACCATCAATTACTGGCCCTTGGCCTGATATATAAACAGTACTATCTGAAACTTTATACGGTACGTAATTAGCTAGTGGTGAAGGCATATCAGGAATATTTAAATCTAATTTCTTGATATTTTCTTCAAAGATGTGCATTACATATATATAAAACAATTTGGGTGAAGGTAAAGAAAACAAATATGATTAAATTTAAAAAACTATTTATTTTCATCTTCATTTTCTCAATATTTTTAAAAGGAGAGATTTTAATGGCTGATGAAAAAAAAGATATTATCCATATGAAACTTAAAGACGGTGTTGTTGTAATAGAGACAAAACCAGATGTAGCGCCAAAACATGTCAAACAAATCAAGCAACTTATAGCAGAAGGAAAGTATGATGGAGTCGTTTTTCATAGAGTAATAGATGGTTTTATGGCTCAGACAGGAGATGTAGAATTTGGGAATTCAAGTAATGATAGTTTTAACCTATCAAGGGCTGGTACAGGCGGATCAAAACTTCCTGATATAGAGGCTGAATTCTCTTCAGAAAATCATGGAAGAGGGGCAGTGTCAATGGCCAGAGCTCAAAATCCAAATAGTGCTAATAGTCAATTTTTTATTTGTTTTAATGACTGCTCTTTTCTAGATGGTCAATATACTGTTTGGGCTCAAGTTACCGAAGGTATGGAATATGTAGATAATATCACAAGAGGTGAACCACCTGCAGATCCAGATAAAATAATTAAAATGGAGATTATTAAATAATTAAATGTTTGTAGCTGACTTGCATAATGATCTTGTGCAAAGAGTTATCGAAGGTGAAGATGTTACAAAACTCACATCGCATGGGCATACGGACATACCAAGATTATTAAAATCTGAGATTGATTTAGAAATTTTAATTATTTGGGTCTCAAGTAATTCTAAAGAACCAAATTTTTTTAAAAGAGCTGATAAAATGTATGATGAGATTGAAAGAATTTCATCACATGAAGAAATTGTCATTCCAAAAAAACTCTCAGACATTAATGAAGCGATTAATAACAATAAGTTAATGCTTCCAATTTCAATGGAAGGTGGGGAGGGTTTAGAAAATGATATTAATAATTTATACCATTTTATTGAAAGGGGTCTTTTCTATTTCGGCCCAACTTGGAATCATTCTTTGGATTGGGTTTCATCAAATTATGATGAGACATACAATTCTTCAAAACTTAAAAGTCATGGTTTAAACGAATTTGGGAAAGAAGTTATTTCTATTTGCCAAGATAATAATGTGCTAGTTGATGTTTCTCACATTGGAGAGAAAAGTTTTTGGGATATTGTATCAATAACTACCAAACCTTTTATAGCCTCACATTCTAGCGTATATGATTTGTGTCCTCATTTTCGTAATTTAAAAAACGATCAAATTGAAGCTATTAAAAAAGTAAAAGGTTTGATTGGTCTTAATCCATACCCTTTCTTTATTGATAAATCTTTTAAAGAAAGAGAAACTAAAGAAAGAAAAAAATATATTGATGAATTAAATTCTATTGAAAGGAAACATTCAAATAAAACCTCTCAATGGATAGCAAAACAACATTTTCTTCAAAAAAAATTAGCAAATATATGCCCAAGTATTGAAATTTTCGTCGATCATATTGAGTATGTAATTAATAAAATAGGTATTGATTATGTCGGAGTAGGTAGTGATTATGATGGTCTTGATTGTTTGCCAAATAAATGGAACGATTGTTTAAATCACATGATAATTCAAGAAAGTTTAGAAAAAAGAGGATATAAAAATAGTGAAATTGAAAAAATTATGGGAAAAAATATCTTAAGAGTTTTAGAGGAAATCGATAATTAGCAAAACACCAATAAAAACTAAAATTAATCCTGATATTTTTTGAATAATATATTTTCTTTTTTGGAAAAAATCACCCATTCCATAACTTGTTACTATAACTGTAACAAGAATATACCAAATTCCATCTATAACAGATGCAGTAATGACAAGAATTGAGTGCGAAAAAAAGGAAGCATCTATGTTTACAAATTGTGAAAATACTGCTGAAAACCATATGAGAATTTTAGGGTTTAAAATTGCTATAGAAAATCCCTGCAAGAATGAGTTAAAATTTTTTTGATTATTTATATGTTCAATTTCTTGATTTTTTTTGAAAAGAAATTGGAAGCCTATAAATAATAAAAATAGAATTCCAAAAATTTGTATAAATTGAAATAGTATTTCATTCGTTGTTAAAATGATTATAAGCCCAGTAACTGCAAAAATTGCGTACACACCCATGCCAAACCCGTGACCAAAAGAAGTTAGAATGCCAGCAAACCTACTAACAGTAACACTGTTTCTGATAATTAATGCTAAACTAGGTCCAGGAGACATTGCTCCAGCAATACATACGAAGGCAAATTGAAGCCAAAAGATAAAAGTCATTTAATTTTTTGTAAGATATAAATATTTTTTTATTGTTTTCTCTAAACCAAAGTCAAATGTATCACAGATCAAAGCATGACCTATTGAAACTTCTTCAATATTACTAATATTTTGTAAGAAAAATTTTAAATTATCTAAATTTAAATCATGGCCTGCATTTAATTTTATTCCAGGAAATTCTTTTTTTAAATATGTTGATACGTCTATATATGACTTTATGGAATTATCTTTATTCTCTGGATAATTATGAGCAAAATCATATGTATAGAGCTCAACTCTATCAGTTTGTATGACTTCTAAATTTTCGAGTGTTTCAATGGATGGATTTATAAAGATTGAAACACGAATTTTATTTTTTTTAAATTCACTAACAATATCTTTAAGAAAATCTTTATTTTCTTTACAATCCCAACCAAATGAAGAAGTCAATGCTCCAGGTGGATCTGGTACTAATGTGACTTGATCTGGTTTAACCTCAATTACTTTTTTAACAAAAAAATCTGATGGATATCCTTCTATATTAAATTCTTTATTTTCAAATTTTTCCAATAAATTTTTTAATGGTTTTAGGTCAGAAAATTTTGCATGTCTTTCATCTGGACGAGGGTGGACCGTTATACCATCTGCACCATAGTTTAGGCATTTATTACTAATATCAATCAAGTTTGGTAAATCAGCACCTCTTGCATTTCTTACTAAAGCAAACTTGTTTACATTAACACTTAAGGCTGTCATGTTTATAAATTATATAACTTTCCCATATGTTTTAATCATCCATTCATGCACTTTAGGATGATTATATACCGCTTCTCTCAATTTTTTTAGTCTTTCATAAGGTTCTAATATATCAGTCGGTACACCATCTAAAAGTCCTGATGTTAGCCAACCTAGTAATCTCCAAATTGCCAGATCAGCAATAGAAATTTTCTTTGCAACAAAAAAATTAGACTCCTTATTTTTTTTAAGCAAGTTTTCGAGAAAATGAAACCATTTGGGCAGATGTTTTGTAACTAATATTTTTCTAGCTAATTCTAATCGATCTTTTTCTTTGTCTCTACCAGATAAAGTGACGAGGTAGTTAATGTCTTGAGCTGCATCAATAATTTGATCAATTTGAGCTGCTTCAAAATCATTATCTTTTGGATATAAACCTGATAACTTACCACAAAATCTGGCAATTGCTCCTGTCTGTGCAACTATTTTTCCATTAACGTCCAATACAGGTAATTGCTTAAAAGGAGCAATCTGCTTGTTGGGCAATAACCCAGTTGCTTTCAAATCATCAATTTCTTTCCCCTCTACACGATAATCATTAAAAGGAATACCTCCTATAAATAAAGCAAGTCTCGTTACTTCTGCTCTCCAAAAAGGTATCTTAAAATAGTATAATGTAATTTCCATATTGATTATTTATTTTTTTTACACGATACACAGATATGTTCAAAAAAAATATAGATATTTTAATCATTACTATTAATATTATTTTCTTCTTGTATTACGTAATTCAACTTTTAGTATTTACAGATGAATTTGCTTTGAACAACTTAGGTTTCTTTAATCATGCCGTAGCAGGATTATCAGAAATTATAGGAATAATTTTTATCTCCTTTGTAATAGCTTACATAATAATTATTTTTAGAGGTGCAGAAAAGCAACTTCCATTCGTTTTTGTAATATTTTTATTTCAATTTTTAGCTGCATTAAATTTTTGGAGATATGTTTTAACTGATAGCCCAGGGGAGACAAACTTAAATGTTATTACAATGAATGCTGTATTTTTTTCTATTTTAAGTATTTTAAATTTTTTGTATATTTTACGAAATCTAAAAAAAATTTAAATTATTTAACATTTATTATTAATCATTTCATTTTTTCTCATAGGCATAGAGTCAATTAAACTAAATAAACCTAAATATATTTTATCATCTTTACTATAATCTTTTATTACACCATCATAGCCTAGTAACCATATTCCTAATTTATTAATAATAAATTTTGGTGCTTCATATTCACTATTTATAAATTTTTTATAAAATATAAATTGTAAATTTCTATCATTTAATGAACATTCATTTTCTCTAATAAATTTTTTTGTAGATAAAAATATCTTATCATCCTCATTCTCAAATGAAATAACAACCAATCTCTTTTTCCAATTTAATTCAGATATTTGTTTAGCCATCGTTTCAAAATTTATAAAAAAAATTAACATTGTTATAATATATTTCATTTATATGGTGCTGATATCGAGAATCGAACTTGAATCTGACCGTTACCAACGGCCTGTAATAACCATTATACTATATCAGCTAAATTTCAATAATATCACAAAATATTTTAATGAAAAGAATTGTAATAATAATAATTTTAAATAAATAATAAAATTTATATATGAAAGAAATTAACTTTTGGTTTTCAATTGGAAGTACTTATACTTATTTAGCGGTTAATAGGTTGCATCAGGTTGCAAAAAAAGAAAACATTAAATTTAATTGGCACCCCTTTAGTGTTAGAAAAATTATGATGGATATGGATAACATTCCATTTACTCCACCAGCTAAAAAAATAAAATCAGATTACATGTGGAGAGATATTGAAAGACGTGCTAAATTCTACGGTTTTCAAGCAAAGGTACCAGCACCATATCCACTAAAAGAGTTTGATTTAGCAAATCAAATTGCAATTCTTGGAATGAATGAAGGGTGGGGAGTTGATTATGTTTACAAAACATATCAAAGATGGTTTCAGCAAGCTAAAGAGCCCGCAACTGAACCCAATTTGACCGAAATCTTTCAAGAACTTAAATTAGATCATAAAGAAACTATAAAAAAAGCTAATCAACAAGAAATTAAAGATAAATACTTAACTAATACAGAATATGCTTATAAAAATGGAATTTTTGGAAGCCCATCATTTATCTATGAAGGTGAGGTATTTTGGGGAGATGATAGATTAGAAGATTGTATTAAGTGGATACGATTAAATCAAAAGTAATTTATTTTAATATTTGTATTAAATAAAATGTTATTGCAGAATCTTTATCTTTAATATTTAAGAAAATCAGTGTTAAGGAGTACAAATGAATCTTAGTTTACTTTTTAAAATTCAAGGTGTTATCTTAATAGTTAATGGTTTAGGTTCATTATTTTTAGGATCAATTTGGATTGCACTTGGAACTGGTTGGGAAGCTACACCAGATCTAATTACATTTGGACAGTTTACAGGCGTTGTTCTATTTGTTATTGGTATTTGGAGTTGGCGTTTTCCTGACATTGCCGCTGAAAATCTCAAAGCAATTGGAATGTTATTCGCCTTAGGAAGCCTTTTATTTACTGGTATAATTTTATTTCATATTGTTACTGGGGTTATTGCAGGGGCCACACCATATGTAAATGTGGTTTTAACTGCATTATTTACATTAGCTTTTTACGTATACAGTAGAGCTTGAGTATGCGGGCATTTGCCCTCTAAATTATTTTTCAATAAAATAATAATTCTATTATAATATTAATAATGAAAATTTTTGAATACATCTTTCCTAAAGGCCGATGGTCTCTTACCAGAGTTGCTATCCTGTTTATTATATTCATGATATTAGATTTTATAGTTGTTTATTACAAAATTATATAAAATTTAAATAAGTGGTTAGTAATTTATTATTTTCTCTAAGAGGTGTAGAAATTAAATTTGGAAAAAAAACAATTTTTCAAGATTTAAATCTAAATTTACACAAGGGTGATATGATTGCACTTGTTGGTAAAAATGGTGTTGGTAAAACAACTCTAATGAAAACTATAAAAGGTGATCAAGATTTAGATGCAGGAGAATTATGGAATTATCCAAACCTAAAAATTGCATACTTTAATCAAAAATTTGAAAAACTTAATAATAAAACAATTGAAGAAAATTTTTCAGATTTACTTAATGAAGAAAATAAACATTTTGTTGATATATTTTGTAATAAACTAAACTTAAACAAATTTGCTAATATTGGAGATCTTTCAGGAGGACAAATAAGAAAAGTTTATTTAATTCGATCTTTACTAAAAGACTCAGATGTCTTGTTATTAGATGAGCCAACTAATCATCTAGATTTAAAATGTATTGAATGGCTAGAAAGTTACTTACGAAATTTAGATAAGACAATTATATGTGTTAGTCATGATAGAACATTTCTTAGTAATTTTACTAATAAAGTTTTTTGGATTGATAGAGGTAAATTACGTGTAAGTCCAGGAGGCTTTAAAGATTTTGATAAATGGTCTGAGGAGTTACTAGATCAAGAATACAGAGAATTAAAAAATAGAAAACAATTTGTCAACATTGAACTCGAGTGGGCAAATAAAGGTGTTAAAGCTCGTGTTAAGAGGAATGAAAAAAGACTAAAAAGAGCGAAAGAGTTAAAATTGCAATTAGAAAAAGATGAAGCTTCTTATAGAAGTGCAACCAAATCTTTAAGACCTCAAGTCTCAAAAAAATCATCTGATCAGTCAAAATTAATTGCTGAGCTTCAAGAAGTATTTGTAAAATATCCAAATCAAAGTGAATTTGTTTTTAAAAATCTATCAATAAAAATTTCAAAAAATGATCGTATCGGTCTTCTAGGTAATAATGGAAGTGGTAAATCAACTTTTCTTCGTACAATTCTTAATGAAGTAAAAATTTCAAAAGGTAAAATCAAATTGAAAAAAAATTTAGAATTTTCTTATTTTGATCAAATGCGTAATGATCTTAATGGAAGAAAATCCATTAAAGATATTCTAGTTCCATCTGGTGGAGATTATTTAAAAGTTCAGGGAAGGGATAGACATGTCTGTAGTTATGTGAAAGATTTTCAGTTTGATCCAAAAAATGTTAACCATACTATACAAACATTATCAGGAGGAGAGCAAAATAGATTACTTTTAGCTAAAGTTTTAGCTAATCCAAAAACTGGACTTATACTAGATGAGCCAACAAATGATCTTGATTTAGAAACACTAGATCTTTTAACAGAAATGTTATCTAGTTATAGTGGTACGTTATTAATAGTATCGCATGATAGAGATTTTCTAGATCAAACAGTAAATAAAATTTTACATTTTAAAGAGGATAAAAATGTATCACTGTTTTATGGTGGATACAGTGATTTTTTGAAATCTGAAAATCAACAAGTTCCTAAAAATAAAGAAACTAAAAAATCACATTTAAATAATAAAAAATCAAAGAATTCAAAATCAAAATTATCATATAGATTTCAATTTGAACTAGAGCAACTTCCAAACAAAATAAAAAATATTCAACAAGAATTAGAAGAAATAAAAAATGAATTAAAAGATACAAATTTATATCTTGAGAATTACGATCGATATCAAGAAATAACTTCAAAAATGGAAATTCTTAGAAATGATCTCAACATAAAAGAAAACAGGTGGTACGAATTAATTAAAATGGAAGAAGATTTAGTTAGCAGTTAAATTTTTATTAATAAGCACTAGTATTATCAGATTTAGTATCAACGTTTTTAAGCTCTTTTAATAAACTTTCTGCGTGAGATGTCATAATTCTAAAATCCGATAACAAACTTGTAAATTGAAATCCAATTTCTATCATTTCTTTCAAATATTTGACTGAGCCGTTATGAATACCTGCTATTTTATTTTTCCCCCTAGCTTTATTTACAATCATTTTTATATTTGAAAAAACTGGATCCTCTTTAACATCAAACTTAGGTGGTAAACCATATGAAGAACTCATATCTGCAGGCCCAATATAAATACCTGTTAAATTTGGAACTGAAAGAATAGCATCTAAATTATCAACTGCTTCTTTAGTTTCAATCATTGCCAAACTTATTATATTTTTATTTGCGTGCTGATAGTAATCTGATCCATAAGCAACCTGCGCCCTCATTGGACCAAAACTTCTTTGACCAATAGGGGGGTAATAGCAATAAGAAACAAACTTTTCACAATCTGCTTTATTATTTATCATGGGTGCAATGATACCCTGAACCCCAAGATCTAGCATTTTCATAATAATTCCAGGTTCATTCCAAGGAACTCTTGTCATTGGTACTGTGTCACTATTTGATAATCCTTGTAACATGGCAATAGCAGTTGAATAGTCATTTTGACCATGTTGCATATCAATTGTAACAGAGTCCCAGCCCATTTTACCAAAAGCTTCCGCGGTAAAAGAATTAGGAATTGATAACCAAGCATTTATCGATGCTTTATTATTATCCCATATATCAAACAGTTTATTTTTCATAATGCAATTCTTTACTATTATATTTACATTTAAATACTATTAAAATTTACTCATTAATAGTTAATTTTATAAATATTTTTTTATATTGTCACAGATTCAATATCATCTTGAAGTGAACCAAAAATTCATTATTGTTAAAATGTAAATCGGAGGATTAAATGAAAAAAATAATTGACTCTATATTTGTTTTATCTTTTATCTTTACTTCATCTGCAGTGTTTGCCAAAACGCAAATTTCATGGTGGATGGAGGCGAGAGCTGAAAGAGATCCAATAGTTATGGAAAAACTTGTTAATGCCTATAATAGCTCACAAGATGAAATTGAATTAGTTATAGAATTTACAGCACAAGAAGTTTTAGGAGAAAAATTAAGAACAGCTCTTATTTCTGGAGGTGGCCCTGATATAGTTCGTGCAGCTGGACCTTCTTTTATTAAAGAATATCAAATGGCTGGTATGCTTGAAAACTTAGACTCATATGCTGATCAATATGGATGGAACGATAAAATTGTTCCTTGGGCTTACAATTCCGGTGTATTTGATGGAAGTTTATATGCATTACCATTGACTTATGAGTCAATGATTATGCTTTATAATAAAACATTATTTGCTGAAAATGGATGGGTTGTTCCAACAACTTTAGAGGAATTAGAAGACGTTGCATCAAAAGCTAAAGCAATGGATATGAATGTATATTCATATGGATCGACTGGCTGGCAACCAACACATGAACATTTAGTTGGTATCTACTTAAACAATTATGCTGGCCCAGAAAATGTATACAAAGCTCTTATTGGTGAAAAAAAATGGACTGATCCAGTGTTTGTTGAGGCAATCGAATTATTGAGAAAACATATGGTTGACGAAGGATACTGGTCAGGCAGTTTAGAAAACTATTATGCAATAGATTGGGATCAGTTTCATGATGCATTTAGTGCAAGAGATGCTGCTATGATGACAATTGGAACATGGACATTTCAAAGAACTGAAATGAATTTTTCTAGTATAGATGACGACTGGGGTTGGGCTCCATTACCATCTTTATCTTCTAATTCACCAGATCAGAACTTTATGTTAGCAATTGGTACTTCAATTGGATTGAATCCAAATAGCAAAAATAAAGACGCTGCTGCAAGTATGTTAAATTGGCTTTTTAGTAATAAGGATGTTGTGATTAATTTATCAAATTCTCTTGAGTTTGCTGAATTTAACTTGCCACTTTATTATGAAGATTCAGATTTTCCAACTGATGTAAATCCAAAGATAAAAGATTTTTTATCCACTTTTGGTAAAGTAACTGGTGAGGGAAATTATGGATACTGCACATGGGCATTTTGGCCTGCTGATCCAGGAGTTCACATATGGAAAGACATGGAAGTAGTATGGGCTGGTGATATTTCAGTTGCAGATTATATGGCTGATCATCAAAAACTTTGGGATAAGGCTAGGGATAAAGGAACAACTTTATCTATACCAAATAGATAATCTTAATATCATATGACGAAGCTCTATTAATGAGCTTCGTTTTCTTATGAAAATTTTTTTAAATAAATCTTTAATTGCTTGGTACTTTATACTTCCTGTACTTTTAATTCACTTATTTGTAATAGCGATTCCATCGATATCAAGTCTTGCACTATCGTTAACAGATTTTAGAGGTATGGGAAAACTCAATTACATTGGATTTGAAAACTTTATTGAATTATTCGATGATAGATATTTTATAAAAGCAGTTTATCATAATATAATTTGGACAATCGCATTTCTAACAATTCCAGTTTTTGTCGCTTTAGTTTGTGCTTATCTTCTGACAGGCATAAAAAGAGGTCAATTATTTTTCAGATTAGCTTTTTTCTTCCCATATATGTTGGCAAGTGTGGTTAATTGTCAAATTTGGAAATATTTATTTAGTCCTATTTATGGAATTGGAACTGTTTTAAGTGGTTTTGGTTTGGATTTATTTACAACTTCTCCATTTACTACAAAAGAATATTCTTTATTCGCTGTAGCTTTTGTAGATGGATGGCATTTTTGGGGTTTTCTTGTTGTTATTTATCTAACGGGAATGTATCAAGTAGATTCCTCACTTTATGAGGCAGCGGATATTGAAGGTGCATCTAAATATCAAAAATTTAGATATATCACATTACCAATGATAAGACCTGTTCTCGTATTCACAATAATGATTATAACTATTTGGTCTATTCCAGTTTTTGACTATGTTTTCATTTTGACTAAGGGAGGTCCTGCATACAGTTCAGAAGTTATTGGAACATATATGTACTCACAAGCTTTTGAAAGATTTAATGTTGGATACTCTTCTGCAATAGGAACAATGATGTTTTTCTATGTATTAATCATTGTTGGTTTATTTGGAGTTTTAAGAAGGTTAGGCTGGGAAGTTTAATATGGAAGTAGCTTCATTTAGAAAAAAAGAATTAATTTCAAATTATGTTATTCTTGGAATGTTTGCCATTGTTTCGTTGGCTCCAATATTAGTTTTAATTTTTAATGCTTTTAAGCCAGCAGTAGAATTTGGAACAAATCCAATAGGACTACCAAATAATATAACATTTCAAAATTTTCCAGATGCATGGGTTCAAGGTGAATATTCAAAAATATTTTTTAATTCTTTTAAACTAGTTTTTGGAACTTTAATATTATGTATTACAGTTTCAAGCTTAGCAGGTTTTAGTCTTGCTAAATTAAATCCGAAAGGAGCTAATTTAGTCGCAATTTATCTTTTAGTTGGAATAAGCATACCTGCACAAATGTTTCTTTTACCATTATTTTTATTATGGAAAAACCTAGGTCTTTTAAATACACATATTGGATTGATTATTATTTACAGTGCTCTTAATGCCCCATTTGCAACTTTTTTAATTAGATCTTATATGATTCGATTGCCTGATGAATTATTTGATGCTGCTAAAATAGATGGAGCAAATATCTTACAACAATTTTTCAGAGTCGCTATACCTCTTTCATGGCCAGTCTTACTAACTTCGGCACTAGTTGTTGGTTTAGCAGTATGGAATGAATTTTTATTTGCCTTAACATTTGTTCAAGATGAAGAATTGAAACCAATATCAACTATCCTATTTGCTTTTTCTTGGAGATTTATAAATAATCAAGCACTAGTTAGTGCTGCATCAATAATGATGGTGGCACCTGTTGTAATATTATTTTTATTATTTCAAAAAAGATTTATTTCTGGTTTAACAAGTGGGGGTGTAAAAGGTTAAAGATGAGTTATAATATTGATAAAAGCTATGAAGAAAAAGTTTATGCCGGTGTTTTGGGTAAGATAATAGGGGTCTTTCTTGGAAGACCATTTGAAAACTGGTCCTATGAAAGAATAATGAAAGAATTAGGGCCAATAAATTATTATGTAAATGATAAATTAGATTTTCCTATGCCAATTTCAGATGACGATATTACGGGTACCTTTACCTTTTTACGTGCTTTCCGAGAATGTAATTATAATAAAAATATTTCCGCTAAAGATATAGGAAAAACATGGTTGAACAATATTATTGAAGATAAGACTATTCTTTGGTGGGGAGGAAAAGGGCATTCAGCAGAGGACACAGCTTTTCAAAATCTTAAACAAGGTATCGATGCTCCAGAAAGTGGTTCAATTAAAACAAATGGCAAAGTTATAGCAGAACAAATTGGAGCTCAAATTTTCATTGATGGTTGGGCAATGGTATCACCTGGAGATCCAGAAAGGGCAGCACATTATGCAAAACTCGCTGCAAGTGTTAGCCATGATGGAGAAGCTATTTATGGTGCTCAAGTAGTAGCTTCTATAGAGTCTA
The DNA here is from genome assembly GCA_902524385.1 of uncultured Alphaproteobacteria bacterium. Lineage (GTDB taxonomy): Bacteria > Pseudomonadota > Alphaproteobacteria > HIMB59 > CACPNW01. Next base: position 40,088 of record CABZCZ010000004.1, on the reverse strand, counting down.
TGGCATTTATAGAGAATGATTTAACAAAGTTAGTTGAGCAAGCAAAAAAATTCATTCCAAAATATTCAGTTATATTTAAATTAATATCTGACATACAAGAGTGGAGGTCTGGAAACTTAGGTTGGGAACAGGCAAGAGAGAAAATAGTCGAGAATTATGGATATGACAAATATTTAGGTAACTGTCATATGGTACCTAATCATGCATTAATTATTATGGCTTTATTATTTGGTGATGACGATTTTCAAAAAACAATGATGATTGTTAATACAGCTGGTTGGGATACAGATTGCAATTCTGGAAATGTAGGATGTATCTTAGGAATTAAAAATGGACTCGATGGTCTTAAAAAAGGTCCAGATTATTTGTCTCCTATAAATGATATATTATATTGCCCCTCTGCTTCTGGCGGTGAAACTCTTACAGATGCTTTAACAGAAACTTATAAAATAATTAACACAACAAGAAAAATTAATGGGTTTGAAGAAATATTACCTAAAAATGGAGCTAAATTTCATTTTGATATTAAGGATTCAACTCAAGGATGGAGAATTAAAGAAGGGGAACAGTTTTGTGAAACAAAAATAAGTAATGTTGAATACAAATCTAATATAGGTGAAAGGGCTCTTAAGATTTCTTATAATAATCTTTCAGTGGACCAAATTTCAGAAGTATATGTTGAAACATTTTTTCCTGAAGTTATACTTAAATTAAAAGGAAAAAAGAGAAAAGATTTTTTTCATTATGATTATATTTCCTGTCCTATAATTTTTTCTGGACAAAAAGTAAAAGTTGAAATTAAAAACACTTCCCCTCATGAAGTTGCAATTGTATTATTTTCTAATTATTGGGCTGACGATGACAAACTTAAAAAAATTACTTCAAATAGTTTTGAATTAAATAGAAATGAAACAAAAGAAATATCATGGGAAATTCCAAACACTGATTCAAATCCTATAGGTCAAATTGGAATAGATATCGTATCAAACAAAAAACAATCTGGCGAAGTTATGGTTAATTATGTTACCTTTGATGGACAGCCAAAACAAGTCTTTAAAAGACCTGATCACATTCAAAACTATAAAAGAGGAATAGAGAAAAAAGAGGGTTACTACGGTCAAATCTGGAGAAATGCTTGGGTACAAACTTTAGATAAATGGGAAGAAAGAGGAAAGAATTTTAGAATTTGCCAAAACATTGGTAGGGAAATTTTATTTACAGGAACTGATTTATGGAAAGATTATTCAGTTTCTGCAAATATTCTTTTACAATCATGTAATTCTGGTGGACTAGTTTCAAGAGTTCAGGGAGTAAAAAAATACTACACTTTAGAAATTTGTAGAGATAACAAATTGAGAATAGGCAAGATGAATAATATTTATATAACACTTAAAGAAGTAGATTTTGAAGTAGAATTTTTTAAGGAGTATAATATGAAAATGACTGTTCAAAAAAATAAAATAATAGGACAAATTAATGATAAAACTATTATTGAAATTGAGGATAATGATAATCCATTGCTTAACGGAGGTTCTGGTTTAGTTGTTGAAAATGGAACTTTGGTTACAGATAAAATAACGTTAAGTTAAAAATGAAATTTAGAAAATTTGGCTCTCTTGATTGGAATATATCTGAAATTGGTTTAGGCTGTTGGCAGATTGGTGCTGATTGGGGTAGTGTAAGTGAAGAGAAGGCAAATGAAGTATTACAATCATCATTTGAAAATGGGGTAAATTTTTTTGATACAGCTGATGTCTATGGTGATGGTAGAAGTGAAAAATTTGTTGGAAATTTTATAAATTCTATTTCTGATAGAATTTATGTTGCAACAAAAGCAGGTAGAAGAATTAATCCACATATTGCTAATAGCTATTATGATAAAGATCTAATGGAGTCTTTTGTAGACCGATCATTATCAAATCTTAATGTTGAAACTATTGATCTTTTACAAATGCATTGTCCTCCAACAGAAGTTTATTCATCTGGTCAAACTTTTGAAATGTTAGATTATTTAGTAGGCAAAGGAAAGATACAAAATTATGGTTTTAGTGTTGAAACAGTTGATCAAGCTTTAGAATGCATAAAAAAACCTCAAACAAAATCAATCCAAGTTATATTTAATATCTTTAGACAAAAACCTGCTGAAGAATTATTTAAAATTGCAAAAGAAAAAAAAATAGCAATCATAGTTAGAGTTCCTCTTGCTAGTGGTTTGTTGTCAGGAAAATTCAATAAAGATTCTACCTTTTCTTCAGATGATCATCGAAATTATAATATCAACGGTGATGCATTTGATGTTGGTGAAACATTCTCTGGAGTGAATTACTCTAAAGCTTTGGAAGCAGTCAAAGAACTTAAAAATATTATCCCAACTGAATTAACTCTTTCTCAATTATCTCTTAAATGGATCTTAATGCATAAAGCTGTGAGTGTTGTAATTCCAGGTGCAAAAAATAAGGATCATGTAGATCTCAATACTGCCTCTAGTGAAGTTAATGAGATTTCTTCTGTAATGAATGAGATAAATGATATCTATACAAAATATTTTTATGATGATGTACATCATCGTTGGTAATAAACTTTGTGTTAGAAGAAATTAAGATATTTAGAAGAGCAACTTTAGCTTCAATATTAACATCAACTTACCCTATGATTGTTGTTGGGTGTTATTTTGGCATTACACCATGGAATATGAATAGATTATTAATTGATGAATCCGATTTAAGTTTTTCTATATTAATTTTTGGGATTTTTTTTGTATTATCAAATCAAATTGCTGGAAGATTACTAGTGCCAAAATATGGAACAAAGCTAGTTATGTCTTTAGCTTTTCCGCTTATTACTTTTTCTACTTTACTATCCATTATATCTTCATCATATTTATTTTTTTTATTAACTTTCATTCCAGCTGGGATAGGATGGGGAGCTTCAGGACCAATTGGAGGTATACATTGTCAACTAATCGAAAAACATTTTAAGAAAATTATTACTCCTTATTATGCAATGGGATTTAATATTGGTATTCTTGTTGGTGGAGGTTTAGCTGGTATCATTATGCGGTATAACTTCGAGCCTTTTATGTTTTTTCTTGTTTTATCTTTTTCTTCAATTTCTGTTGCATTTTTAGTTTTCTACCTCGGATTACCTAGTAATTTAGATTTTAAAGGTAAAAGTGAAAAATTTAAAATTCCCGAGTCAAATGTTCTTATATTTGGCTTCTTACTATTTTTTGTTTTTGGTTCTGGTGGTATAATTATGGATTGGTCTACATTATGGCTATCAAAGGATTTAAATTCTCCTCTTTATCTTGCAAGTATGGGATTAATATTTTTTAGTATTGGAGGTATTTTAGCTAATTTGTTCTCCAACACCTTAATTAGTTTATTTACTGAAAAAGTTGTAGGATGTCATTTTGTGATGATTGGTGCATCAATAATGCTTTTGTCTTTATTAACAAATAATTTTTATATTATACTTGTTGTTTTATGTATTTATGGATTTGCTATAGCAAACTTGGTTCCAATAGTTATTCGTCAAGCTGTAAAACAATCTAATGAGAGCATTTCTATGACAGTAACTAATCTCATAACTATTGGACTATCTTCTACAATGATTATGCCAGCAGCAATTGGTTTTCTTGCAGAAACATTTTCCTTAACTTTAAATATGTATTTACTATCTATTATTGTATTTACTTCTGGATTTGTTTTTTTACTTAAGTTTAAATAAAATTAATGAATAAATTAAAAATATCTCAAGTTCAATTTCAAGCAAGTCATATCCCAAGTTTAAATGCAGAAATACTCGAGAAAAGTTTTAATAAAACATTAAAATTTAAACCTCACTTAATTTGTACACCAGAATGTTCAAACATTATTACTAATGATAAAAATTATTTAATTTCAAATGCTCCGTATCAAAACACCTGTCCAGTTTTGAAAATGGCAAAAGATTTTGCGAAAAAAAATAAAGTTACCATCAATCTTGGCTCTTTACTTTTAAAAGTTAAAAAACAAAGAAAACTTGTGAATAGATCTTATTTTATAAATAATAATGGTGTATTAGAAAAAACTTATGATAAGATTCATATGTTTGATGTCAAAATTAATCACAAAGAAAAACATCAAGAGTCATCTTTGTTTCAAGCTGGTAATGAAATAGCTTATGCAAAAATTAATACTATTAAATTAGGAATGACAATTTGTTATGATTTACGATTTCCTTCATTATACAGGAAACTTGCTAAGAAAGATTGTACAATTATTTTAGTTCCGGCTGCTTTTACAAGACCTACAGGGAAAGATCATTGGGAAATTTTAAATCGATCAAGAGCTATAGAAAATAATATATTTATTATAGCAACAGGTATGTGTGGAAATCATCATATGAAAAGGAAGACTTATGGATATTCTCTTTTAGTTGATCCTTGGGGAAAGATAGTAAATATTACTAAAAATAAACCTTACATATTAAATTCAACAATTAATCTTTCAGATGTAAAAAAAATAAGAAAAAAAATTCCCTCTTTAAAATATGAGTAATTTTAAGTCTTTAGTCTCGGGTGTTGGTAATTTAAGTAAAATAACGAAATACTATGATGATTGGTCAGAAAATTATGATGAAACACTAAAATTATGGAATTATCAAGCACCTAAAAAAAGTATAAAATTTTTAAAAGAAACAATTAACACAAAACCAAAAAATATTTTAGATTTAGCATGTGGAACTGGTTTATTCGGTACTGAGTTAAAAAAAATATACCCAAAAAGCACCATTTATGGATCCGATATTTCAAAAAAAAGTTTGAAAATTACATTAGGAAAAAAAATTTATACAAAATTACAAATAAAAAATTTTGAACAATTACATCATTTTAAAATAAAATTTGATTTTATTTCTTTGATTGGTTCAATGACATACTGTAAAAACTTTGACAAACTTTTTGCTAATATTAATAAAAATATAAAAAAAAAAGGCTTTGTATTATTTACACATAGAGTTGATTTATGGAAGCAGCAGGATTTTATAAGTATATTAAAAAAACATCAAAAAACATTGAAAATTAACAAAATTTCTAGACCTTTAAATTATTTACCTTCGAATAAAGATTTCAAAAACAAAATAAAAATCAAAATTGTTTTATTACAAAAATACTAAGAATTTCGACTTTGTTATTAAAAAATTTGAGCCCAAATCGAGAATCGGGTATTTATTGTATAGGTTTATTTCTATCCATAAACCAAGGATAAAAAGAAGGGATATTCGCCGTGTCCCTTCTTTTTTATATACTAGTTAAAATTGATTTGGAAATCAATTATGTTTATTTTTTGAGTTAAAATTATCCATTTTTTTAAGTGTTTTTTGACTAACGTGATGCTCAATTCCTTCTGCATCTTCAGAAGCTGTATTCTTATCTAATCCAAGATTTAGCAAAAAATTATATACTATGTTGTGCCTTTTTTTTGATTCACTAGCTATTTTCTGACCTTTAAATGTTAAAAAAATTGATCGATAAGGTTCTCTTTTAATATAACCCTCTGACTGTAATCTTTGTATTGTTTTGTTGGCTGTAGCCTGGGCAATACTCAAGCTTTCAGCAATATCAACAATACGAGCTTCTCCTTTAGAATTTAACAGTTCTGCAATGAGCTCTAAATAATCTTCAGTATTTTCTGTTTTATGAGCATTTCGGACTTTAGTAAATGACATTAGTAATTTTATCATAAAAATTAAAAAAAATTAATAGAAAATATAGCCATAGCTATATTTATTAGCTATATATACATCTATGAATGCGCTAATTAACGCTATTAATAAAAAAACCAAAATCATTCTTGAGAATGATGGAAGGCTACTAAAGAAATCTTTCTTTGGTCTACTATTACTTTCACTTGTTTTTCAAGGGGGTGAATTTGGTGAAGTTATTCAATCATCAATGATAGATGCTTATATTCAGGTTTCAGTTTTTGTAGGATTTACTTTATTTGTTTTTATTGGATTAGATAGTTTAACAAAATTTGATGTAAAGAAATTTTTATCTAAAACTCAAAAGTTCCATGTTGGTATAGCAGCATTTTTAGGTGCAATACCTGGATGTGGTGGAGCTATAATAGTTGTCACTCAATATATTCAGGGTCGTATCTCTTTTGGCTCCTTAGTTGCTGTATTAACAGCTACAATGGGTGATGCAGCATTCTTAATTCTTGCTATTGAGCCAACAACTGGACTTTTAATATTTGGAATTGGAATAATTGTTGGTTCAATATCTGGTTATATAATTGACTATATCCATGGCACAAACTTTATGCAGGCTGAAACAAAAATAAAAATTGAATTTGAAAAAATAAATAAAACTTTTGTATCAAATTTTAATTTCTTTTGGCTTTTTTTATTTATTCCTGGTTTTATTTTAGGTATTCTAGTTGCATTCCAGATAGAATTTGTTTCACCAATTTATAACTCACTTTTAGTTTTTATTGCCTCTGCTGGAGCAATACTTTCAATATTCATGTGGTCATTAAATCCCTTAAGTGATTTTCAATGTTCTACTGATAAGAGCAGGGGGTTATTATCAAGAGTAGTAGACACCACTAATTTCGTAACTACCTGGGTAATTAGTGGTTTTCTTGTCTTTGAAATTTTAATGTATTTTACAAGTTTGGATTTAAAAATATTTTTTGATTTATGGCTACCTTTTGTACCATTAGTAGCAATTCTATTTGGCTTCTTACCTGGTTGCGGACCACAAGTTGTCGTAGCAACTTTTTATTTAAATGGCTATATTCCTCTTTCTGCAGAACTAGGTAATGCAATTTCAAATGATGGTGATGCCTTATTTCCAGCAATAGCTCTTGCACCAAAAGCTGCAATTTTAGCTACACTTTATAGTGCAATACCAGCGTTAGTTGTTGCTTATGGATATTTTTATCTTTTTGAGTAAAAATTGAAGAAAAATTTACCTTCTAAAATCTGCATTGTTTGTAATAAGCCATTCACTTGGAGAAAAAAATGGGAAAGAGATTGGAAAAATGTTTTATATTGTTCTAAGAAATGTTCAAAAAATACTTTAAATAAAAAAGTAATAAATAAATCTTATTTGTGACAGATAAATTAAATAAAGAAAAAAAAATAAATCATCCAAAAGATGATACAAAAAAAGATTTGCGTTTAACAAGATTAAAAAGATTAGAAAAAAAACTCAAATCAAATATTTTTAAAAGAAAAAAAGCTATAAACAAGAATGGATAAATTAATAATCAAGGGAGATGCTAAAATTTCAGGCTCAGTTAATGTTCATGGCTCAAAAAATGCTGCATTACCAATAATTGTATCATCTCTTTTATCTGAGAAGATTTTAGAACTTTCAAATGTACCTAATGTAGTTGATGTATTAAATTTAATTAAATTATTAAATAATTATGGTGTTAAAACTGAATATAAAAAAAATAAACTAAAAATAAATCCAAAAAAAATCAAAAATTTGTCAGCAGATTATGATGTTGTAAGAAAAATGAGAGCGTCTATTTTAATTTTAGGACCCTTACTTTCTCGATTTGGTGAGGCTAGAATATCTTTACCAGGAGGATGTGCCATTGGAACTAGGCCAATAGATATACATCTTGCTGGTTTATCAAAATTGGGAGCTAATTTTGAAATTCAAAATGGATTTGTTGTTGGCAGTGTTAAATCACAACTGATTGGAAATAAATTTAAATTACCTTTTCCAAGTGTAGGAGCTACCGAAAATATACTAATGGCTTCAGTATTGGCAAAAGGAGAAACTAAGATTTTAAATGCTGCAAGAGAACCAGAAATAGAAGATTTGTCAAATTGCCTTAAAAAAATGGGTGCAAAAATAGAAGGCCAAGGAACAAAAACTATTTTGGTTCAGGGTGTTACAAATTTAAATAAAGTAGAGCATAAGATAATTTCTGATAGAATTGTAGCTGGCACATATATAATTGCAGCCTTGATGTTAAATTCAAGTTTAGAAATCAAAAACTTTAATACCGTTTATTTAAAATCTTTAATTAATATTTTAAAAAAAATGGGTGCAAAATTAAAAGTAAGTAAAAATTCAATAAAAGTTTTTAAAGGATCAAAACTAAAATCTACTAGTCTTTCAACTAATCCATATCCAGGTTTCCCCACTGATTTACAAGCTCAATTAATGTCTCTTATGTGTATCTCTGATGGGAAGTCAAAAATTAAAGAAACAATTTTTGAAAATAGATTTATGCACGTTCCTGAACTAAATCGATTAGGTGCAGATATTAAAGTAGAAAAAGATACTGCTACAATTATCGGTAATCAAACTTTTAAAGGAGCGCAAGTAATGGCTAGTGACTTACGTGCTAGCATAAGTTTAGTGTTAGCTGCTATGAATGCTAATGGTCAAACAACATTAAATCGTGTTTATCATCTAGATAGAGGATATGAAAATATAGAAAAAACATTAGGAAGTTTGGGAGTTAAAATAAAAAGGCAGAAAAATTAACTTTTTCTAGTGTTTTCTTTGATGACAATATAAAAGCCTGCATTTATGAGCAAAATTGTCATTGCAGTTCCCAGAGGTAGAATAACAAAAGAATGTAAAAATCTTTTACTTAAAACAAGTTTTGCTCCTGACCCTTTGCTATTTGACAAAGATACAAGAAAATTAACTTTTAAATCCAAAAAAAGAAATATTGAATATATTAAAGTTAGAGCATTTGATGCTTGTACGTTTGTTGCATTTGGAGCTGCTCAAATAGGAATAGCTGGTGAGGATGTAATTAATGAATTTGATTACTCAGAAATATATGCACCGCTTGATTTAAATATTGGTCGTTGCAAAATTTCTGTAGCAGCTTTGAAATCTTTATTAAAAAAAGAAGATCCAGAAACATGGAGTAATGTAAGAATTGCTACGAAATATCCAAATATTACTAAAAAATTTTTTTATAATAAGGGAATACAAGTTGAAATTATTAAATTAAGCGGCTCAATGGAATTAGCTCCCTCTTTAAATATGTGTAGGAGAATTGTAGATTTAGTTTCTTCAGGAAAAACATTGAAAGAAAATGGTTTAATTGAAATTGAAGAAATAATGAAAATTCAATCTAAATTAATAGTCAATAGATCAGCTTATAAGACAAATATGAATGAGGTATCAAAAATTATTTCTGAAATAGGTACTTTTGTAAAATGAAAATATTAAAATTTAATAAAAATATTTATAACCGACTTCAAAAAAAGATTGAAAAAAGAAATTTATTATCAAGTAAATCAATTCAAGTTGATGTAAAAAAAATTATTAATGATGTAAAAAAAAATGGTGATATATCTCTAATTAAATACGCTACAAAATTTGATAAAGTTAAAATTAGTAAAAATGATCTTAGTTTAGATTTATCTAAAATAAAAATTCAATCTAAAGTTGAGCCTCAAATATTTAATAGTTTTAAAAAAGCTATAAAAAATATTTCATCATTTCATAAACAACAATTACCTAAAAATATTGTCTTTACTAATAATGGTGCAATATTGAAATCTGTATGGAAACCTATTGACTCAGTTGGTTTGTACGTACCTGGCGGAAAGGCTTTTTATCCTTCATCTTTAATTATGAACGCAGTACCAGCAATTATAGCAGGAGTTAAAAGAATTGTTTGCATAACTCCTCCCACTAAATCAATTAATCCTTACTTTATAAAATTAATAAAAGAATTAGGTATTAAAGAAACATATTTTATAGGAGGTGCTCAAGCTATTAGTGCACTAACATTTGGTACTCAAACAATTAAACCAGTTTATAAAATTTTTGGACCTGGTAATGCTTATGTTGCAGAAGCTAAAAAGCAATTATATGGAAAAGTAGGAATAGATTTACTTGCAGGTCCATCAGAAATAATTGTTGTTGCAAATAATAAAAATAATCCAGATTGGGTAGCCTCTGACTTAATAGCTCAAGCAGAACATGATGAAAATGCACAATCAATTTTAATTACGGACAATAAAAATTTTGCAACTAAAGTCTTAAATTCAATTAAAAAAATTAAGAAAGATTTACCAAAAAAGAAAATAATTGAGAAAAGTTTTAAAAATAATGGCATTATTGTTTTAGTTGACAACATAGAGCTTGCTGTAGAGATTATAAACTTTATTGCACCAGAACATTTACACTTACACATATCTAATTATAAAAAATTATTACCAAAGATAAATAATGCAGGTGGTATTTTTGTAGGTGAGTATTCTGTTGAGGCTTTTGGTGATTATATTGTAGGAACTAATCATGTATTACCCACATCTGGAGCTGCAAAATTTTCATCAGGCTTAGGTGTTTTAGATTTTATGAAAAGGAACTCTGTTGTTGAGATGAATCAAAAATCTTTTAATACTCTCTCAGAAGATACTAAAACTATGTCTGGACTTGAAGGTTTAGATGGACATAAATTATCAGTTAAAATTAGACAAAAGAAATAATTTTTACTATAAGCAATTAAAAATATGCCAAAAGAAGGATCAATTGAATTCCAAGGAGTTGTTTTAGAACTTCTCCCAAATGCAATGTTTAAAGTAAAATTAGAAAATGATCATGAAATTCTAGCTCACTCATCTGGTAAAATGAGAAAAAATAGAATCAGAGTATTAGCTGGCGATAAAGTTACAGTAGAAATGACACCATATGATTTAACTAAAGGCAGAATTACTTTTAGATGGAAGTAAAAAAATCTAAAAAAAATAATATAATTTCTTTAAAAAAAAAATCTAAATGCCCAACATGTAAAAAGATTTCTAAAGAACCTTTCATACCTTTTTGTTCAAAAAAATGTGCTAATCTTGATTTAATGAAATGGCTGACAGATGAACATGGGCTGCAAATAAAATCTGATTAATTTTTCTATTTTTAATTGAATTTAATTATAAATACTTTATCTGATGTCTTGTGCCCAGGTAGCTCAGTTGGTAGAGCAAGGGACTGAAAATCCCTGTGTCGGTGGTTCAATTCCGCCCCTGGGCACCAATAGAGTTTAGTCAAGATTTAGGGATTACAGAACCAGCGTCCGGTCCTGTGGTAATTGATCAAAGTGGCTTAGTAGCAGAACCTGGAAAAACTATTACTGGAAAATTAGAGGTATAAGTCCCAAATCTTTTATCTATAAAACTTATATCGATTGCACTAAGAAACTGAGAGATAAATAAGAAATAGAATGTAAACAATAGAATTTTTGTACTGGCAAATTACTAAAAATACTTAAACTTGTGGTTCAACTCCTATGTAGACATCATATGTTCAATTTATTACTTCCTAATCTTTTAATTTCAAGTTAATTTAAATTTTATGAGATACTTTCCATTAATACCAATATTATTTATTTTTATTTTATCCACCTTTTTAACGATTAAATATATTATTGCTGATACTGGTATTTCTTTTGCTTATGATTATTTTTTAAATAAACTTGAATTAAATAGTACGCACAATATTGTTTCTATAAAATATAATATACATGAATTTCAAAATTCTAATGACGAAATATTTAAATTTGAAGACATACAAGGTTTTGGAAAAAAATTAATTAAAAAAAATGATAATCAATATAAACCTAGTCCTGATCAATTAGATGGCACGAACGAATGGATAAGATCTAATGGGGGAGACTTTTCAAATAAATATTCAATATTTGATCAAATAAATACAAATAATATAAATAATTTAAAATTAGAATTTAAAATTGATTTAAATAACAAAATTATAAAAAAAAATTGGATGAATAATGTTGAAACTAATCCAATATTTTATGATCGATTATTATATGTCGTAACTCCATTTAGAGAAGTACTTGCAATAGATATTGAAAATCAAATAATTAAATGGAGATTTAAATCTCTTAAAAAAATTGACTCAAGAGGGATGACATTATGGATTAATAAAAAAAATAAAGAAAATTCTTGTTTATTTGTTCCTATTAGAAATGGAATTTTTTGTATTAATTATAAAACAGGTAAATTGAATAATAAATTAGGTAATAATGGATTTATTAAAACTGGCATTGTTAAAGCGGCACCTGTTATTTGGAAAGACAATGTAGTAGTAGCAACAGTCAATGATCAAAAAGTGAAAATTATTTCTCTACTTGATGGTATTATAACTGATGTAATCAATATACATCCAAAAAATAGAAAATTTAAAGGTGGAAGCCCGTGGGGAGGTATTTCATTAGATAAAAAAAATAATCTACTTTTCTTAACAACAGGAAATCCCAGACCTGCATTAATTGGCACTTCTAGACCTGGAAAAAATAAAAATGCTAATAGTGTTATAGCTATTGATTTAAATCAAAAAAAAATATTATGGACATTTCAAGAAGTTGCTCACGATCTATGGGATTATGATATAGCCTCTCCACCATTACTAGCCAAAATTAAGGTATATGATAATCTTATAGATGTTGTAATAATTACTACAAAAATTGGTAATACATTAATCTTTGATAGATACAGCGGTGCGTCCTTACATGATATTAACTATATAAATGTTCCAAAATCAGATTTTATAAATGAAAAAGTATCCCCTAAGCAAATAATAAATTTAATTCCAGAAGCATTTATGAAATTAAACTTATCTATTGATGATTTTGACAATAGATTAATTGAAGATAAAAATAAAATTTTAAATAATATTGAAGAATTTAATTTTGGTACATTTGTACCACCATCATTTACAAAAAATGTAATTGTTTATGGTCTACATGGCGGTGCTCAATGGCCAGGCGCAGTTTTTGATCCACATAATCAAAACATTTATTTACAAGTAAATCAAATACCTTGGCAATTAAAATTATACTTAAGCTCAGATGAAAGTTTTCCGATAAAAATGAAAGAAGCGTACAATTTGTATGAGAAAAATTGTTCTTCATGTCATAAAAAAAATAGATCAGGTAATTATAAAACAATAGATGAAAAAAACGTAAATTATGTACCTAGTTTAATAAAATTATATGATAAAAAATTTGAAAATTTTGAATATTTTTTAAAAAAAGTTCAAAAAAAACATAAATATAAATTAGAAAATAAAGAATTATTAAAAATACATAAATTATTTGTAAATTGGGATAACAAAATTAAAAATTCAAAAAATTATAATGAAAATTTTCAATGGTCACAATTTCTATATTCAGATGATTTACCTGCTACCAAGCCACCATGGGGAAAAATAGTATCTTTAAATATAATAAATGGCAAAATTAATTGGGAAGTGCCAAGTGGTTATATAAAAAATAAAAAAATAGGAACATCAAATTTTGGTGGATTAATTGCTACATCAGGAAATATAATTTTTTCTACTGGAACTAATGACAAAAAAGTAATTGCTATTGATAGTTTTAGTGGTGAGGAGATATGGTCATACACTATGATCGCAGCTGGAAGTACAGCTCCAATAACTTTCATGTCAGGTAATAAACAATATTTAGCTGTTATCTCTACAGGAGGTAGGTATCACAATTATTCTAAAAAATATGGTGAATTATATATATTTAGCTTACAAAGTAATTAGTGGAAAATAGTTATAAAAAAAAATCAATAAAATATAGATTAATTGATAAGTTTCAAAGACGCAATAGAGGCAGTATTATTATGCTTTTAAAAAATTACTATTTTTATTTATGTTCAAAAATTACTAATTTTACAAAAGACAGCAGAGGTTACATTTTGATACAACTAGTTAAAAATTCTGTAATTGCAGAAATTGGTGTATGGAAAGGCGATTTTTCAAATGAAATTTTTAAAAATACAAAACCAAAAAAACTAGTTCTTGTTGATCCTTGGCAGTACGATCAAAGTATAAGAGGTTGCGCTCCTCAAGTTGAAGGAAAAGAGCCGCTTAGTCAAAAATTTTTCGATGCAGCAAAAGAAGATACATACAAAAAATTTGCAGGAATAAATGAAGTAACTATTCTAGAAACAAACTCTGAAAATGCTTCAAACAAATTTCAGGATAATTATTTTGATTATATTTATATTGATGGTGAGCACTCATATGATGCAGTTTGTCAAGATCTTGCATATTGGTACCCAAAATTAAAATCTAATGGAACAATTTTTGGTGATGATTTTTATTGGAGAGAAAAAGATAATTCATTTAGTGTTAAAAAAGCTTACGAAGAATTTATTTCAAAACAGAAAATAAAAAAATGGTGTGTTTTTAAATCACAAATTTCTATCATAAAATAATATGAACAAAGACAAGATAATAGTTAGTTCTTCTGATAGTAAATATTATCAACTTGTAAAAGAGTTATTTCTATCTCTTAAGAGTCATAAACTTTTAGATGAATATGAATTTGGTATTTTAGATACAGGAATGGATGAAAATCAAGTTTCTTACTTCAAAGATAATAACGTTAAAATTGAAAAAGCAGTATGGAATGTAGAAGTTCCAAAATATAAAATTCTAGGTAGAGATCATTTAAAAACTCAAGTAGCCAGAGCATTTATTCCAGAATATTTTCCAAATTATAAACTTTTTATTTGGTTGGATGCCGATTTGTGGATTAATGATTTTGATACATTTAAACTATATGAAAAAGGAGCTATGCAAAACTGCATAGCTATAACACCTCAATCAGATAGAGCTTATTTTATAAATGCGAATGTTGAGTGGTTTATGAATTTTCCAATTAAAGTTAAAACAATTAATTTTAAGAATATTGGAAAATCAATTTCAAAAAAACTAGCTAGAAAATATGCATTTTACTCTACGCTTAATGCCGGAGCTTTTGCTATAAATTCGAATATAGATCTTTGGAATTGTTTTCAAAAAAATATAAAATTGGCTGCAAAAAGAGGACGAATTTTTGGCACTGATCAAGTTGCACTCGCTTTAACTATCTATGAAGATAAGACACCAACACAGTTTTTGCCTTCCTATTGTAATTGGATGTGTGACTTTCATCTACCGCTATATGACGAAATAGCAAAAAAATTTGTAGAACCATACTTACCATATAATCCATTAGCAATTATACATTTAGCGGGGATGGATGAAATAAGATCCAATAAAGATATTAAAATTTATATAAAAACTAAAAGTGGAAACAAAATTAAGAAATCATTAAGGTTTAATGTTTAAATTTGAAAAACTTGTATTTGGTGATACTGGATGGGGGGATGAATTTCTAATAGCAACACTAATGACTCTATTGGTGAGTATTTTATCAATGGGTTTAGGTCTTTTTTTAGCAATTATTACAGTTTGGGCAAAGATAATACAAAACAGAATAGCAAGATTTATTGCAAATTTTTATACAACAGTAATTAGAGGTGTTCCTGAACTATTGGTTATTTATTTAATATTCTTTGGTGGAAATGCTGTTGTAATGAGTATCGCTAAAGTATTTGGTTATAATAAATATATCGAACTTAATGCTCTTACAATTGCGACAATAGCCATTGCAGTAATATCGGCAACATATTCCAGTGAAGTTTTAAGGGCCTCTTATTTAGCTATATCAAAAGGCCAAATAGAAGCTGCAAGATCTTTGGGTATGAATAAATTTAGTATTTTTTTTAAAGTTATTTCACCTCAAGTTATAAGACATGCTTTACCAGGAATAGGTAATGTATGGCAAATAACTCTTAAAGATACTTCTCTGATTTCAGTAACTGGTCTTGTTGAAATTATGCGTCAATCTAGAATATCTTCTAATGTTGAGCATTCACCTTTAACCTTCTTAATCACAGCAGCAATATTGTATCTATGTTTAACAACAATCTCTGGCAGAGTTTTTAAAACTTTAGAGGTCAATTATTCAAAAGGATATTAGACATGATTGAATTCTTCAGTAGCATTCAAAATTCTCTAATATTTAAAAATTTCTTTTTGGTACTATCTGGTTTAGATAATACAATTTTATTATTATTAATTTCATTACCACTTGGCTTTGTTTTAGCATTATTATTTGCTTTAGGAAGAGTTTCTAAAATTGTATTTTTATCAAAAATAATTGCAAGTTATATATTTGTAATTAGAGGAACACCATTGCTTGTTCAAATATATTTAATTTACTTTGGCTTAGGTTCTGTAAAATTTATTAGAGAAAGTTTTTTGTGGTATGCATTGAAAGAGCCATTTTGGTGTGGGGTAATAGCACTTACAATTAATACTGTTGCATATGGAGCAGAAATTTTTCGAGGAGGTATTCAATCAATTGAAAAAAGTCAAGTTGAGTCAGGTTTATCTCTTGGTTTTGGAAAATTTTTACTTTTAAGAAAAATTATACTACCTATAGCTATACGAAAAGTTTTACCTTCTTACGGTAATGAATTAATACTAATGGTCAAGGCTACTTCATTGGTAAGTCTAACAACATATATGGAAATGACAGGTATCGCGAGAAAGATAATGGCTAAAACGTTTGCTCCAGTAGAAGCTTTTATTGCTGCAGGTATAATTTATCTATTTTTAAATTTTTTAATGATACAATTCGTTAAATATTTAGAATGGAAATATAATCCGCACTTAAGATTAAATAATTAATTTCTAAACTTTTTATGACATGATCCACAATTTGCTGCCATTATTTTAAAAGCATCATTTAACAATTCACTATCCTCTAATTCAGCGCTGAGTGAAATCATTTCAATATCACTAACAAACTTATCATTTAATTCATTAAAAGTTTCTCTATCATTCCATATTTCTTCACTAGCTCCTTTGTGCTGACTGCCTTCAGGATAGTGATCTTTAAATTCTGTTGCAGCATGTAACAATGTTTCGTTTAATTCAAGAATTGCTTCATAATCATTAGTTTTTAATAATCTAAATATTTGTGATGAAGTACTTTTAACATTTTGCATTAAAGCCATTCTATTATTTACTATTTCTTCAAGAGATTTATCTTCTAAAGTTACTTTATGACCCATCAATATAGTTGGTGTAATTAGGGATAATACTATGAGTATAATTTTAAAGCGTATAATCATTTTCTTTTAATGCCGTTGAAAGATAATTATATCCAATTATAGCATATTCAAGAGGATTAGCTTTTTTAGGGTCTTGTTCAGCTTCAATTATAAGCCATTCTTGATATTTTTCTTCAAATAATATTTTAATTAATGGTCTATAGTCGATGCATCCATCACCTGGGACAGTGAAAACACCATTTAAAAAAGACTCTCTAAAACTCAAGTCATCCTTTATTGATTTTAGAAAAACATCTTTTCTAATATCTTTACAATGAACATGGTTAATTCGAGAAATATAATTTTTTAATACTCTTTCATAATTTGCTTCAGCAAACATCAAATGTCCAGTATCATAAAGTAAAAATGTATTTTTATTTGTCATATCCATAAATCGATCTACATCTTCTTCAGATTGTATAATAGTTCCCATGTGCTCATGATATGACATTGGCATTCCTTCATCCATAAGCATATTTGATAATTCACAAATTTTTTTGCAATAGCTATCCCATTCATCTTTTTCAAGTTTTGGTCTTTTACTAAGAGGTTTTGATTGATCTCCTTGGATTGATCCAGACACATCAGCAAAAACAAAAACATCTGCATTTATTAACTTTAGTAAATTTAAATGATCTTGAAGTGCTAACCATTCTTCTTTAGCACTTCTTTTTCTTAGTAATGCACCATACCAACCACCTGGCATTTTTAAATTAAATTTTTCTAAAAGAAATTGTGTTATTCCAGGGTTTCTAGGAAATTTTCCACCTAATTCAATACCTGTAAATCCAGATGTGCTTGCATCCTCTAAACATTTCTCAATTGGAGTATCTCCTCCTAGTTCTGGCATATCATCATTACTCCAGGCAATTGGCGCAATGCCAAGTTTAATTTTCATGAAGTTTTACATATTTCATGATAGATGAAAAATAAAGATAAATATGAACATATTATTAGTCGATGGAAATGAAAAAGAAGCTTCAGATCGGTATACAAAATTGGGTATGGATACTCAATTTCAAGTGTATGAAAAAATTTTAAAAAAATATTCAAATTCAAAAATAAATGTAACTATTATTCATCCCGCTATTGATGATAATTATCTTCCTTTAGGCATAAGCCTCGATGATTTCGAAGCAGTTGCTTGGACAGGTAGTTTGCTTAATATATATAATATGACGAAATCCATTACCAATCAAATAGAGTTAGCTAAAGAATTATTTAAAAGAAAGAATAAAATTTTTGGAAGTTGTTGGGGGCTTCAGGTTCTGGTCACAGCTGCTGGAGGAAAAGTAAGAAAAAATCCAAATGGACTTGAAGCAGTTCTAGCAAAGAATATTACATTAAATCAAGATGGTGAAATTCATCCTATGTACAAGAATAAAAAAAAATCATTTGATGCACTTTGTTGGCACTATGATGAGGCAGAAAATCTTCCAAAAGAAACTAAAGTTCTTGCTTCAAATAAGATTAGTCAATTTCAATCTATTAGCTTTGAAGTAAATCATTCAAGTGTTTGGGCAGTACAATATCATCCAGAATTTAATTCAAAATGGATGGCTGGACTTATGGAAATGAGAAAAGATATTTTGTTGGAAGAAAAAATATATGAAAATTTATCAGAATTCGAAAAGGAAAAAATGATTTTACAACACCCTGATAATCTCGAACAAAAAGAATTACAAATATATGATGATATAGTTGATGAAGAAATCCATTCTTTAGAACTTTCAAATTGGTTAAATCTTAATAAAAATTATTTACTATATTAATAATTGATTTCCACTTACTAATACTTGAAGTTGAAATAGATTTGCTAATATTTGACTTAACCGTTTTATCTTTTTTCCAAAGTTTACTTATTTGGATAGTATTTTTTAAATATCCAGATTGAATTGCTGCAAGATATGCTGCACCAAGAGAGGTAGTTTCAATATTATTTGGCCTTATGATATTTATTTGAGAGATATTTGCCAGACTTTGAAGAAAACTGTTATTTTTAACCATTCCTCCATCAACTCGTATCTCACTAATCTTTGTCTTAGAATCTTTTTCCATACACTCAATTAATTCATAAGTTTGAAAAGATAAACTATCCAGTGTTGCTCTAATAATATCTTCTTTAGAGGTATTTCTAGTGATTCCAAAAAATGTTCCTCTCGCATTGGGGTTCCAATACGGTGCGCCAAGTCCAGTTAAGGCAGGAACAAAATATAAATTTTCATTTTTATTGGCTTTTTTATAAAGTTTATCTGTCTCACTAGAATCTTTTATAAATTTTAAATTATCACGAAGCCATTGTATGGCAGAACCTGCAACAAAAATACTTCCCTCATAGCAAAACATTTTTTTACCATTTATTTTAAAAGCAACAGTTGTTAGTAATCTATTCTTTGATAATTTAAATTTTTCACCAATATTCATAAGAAGAAAGCAACCTGTTCCATAAGTACTTTTTGATTGCCCTTTTCTAAAACAAGCTTGACCAATTGTTGCTGATTGTTGATCTCCAGCCATTCCACCAATAGGTATTTCATTACCAAATAGTTTAGTAGAGCCAAAATCAAATACATTTTCAACTACACTTGGTAAGATTTTTTTTGGAATATTTAATATTTTTAAAATTTCATCTGACCATTTTTCTTTTTGAGAATCATAAATCATAGTTCGTGAAGCATTCGATATATCTGTGAGATGAGATTTTCCTTTAGTTAGATTCCATAATAACCAGGTATCTATAGTTCCAAAAAGTAAATTATCATTCTTTAAATTCCTATTTCTTTCTTTGACGTTATCAATAATCCATTTTATTTTTGTTCCTGAAAAATAAGGATCAACTTCTAAACCAGTAATTTTTTGAATTTTTTTACCAATCCCTTTTCTTTTTAACTTTTCACAAAGATTGGCTGTTCTTCTATCTTGCCAAACTATTGCTCTATAGATTGGTTTCCCAGTTTCTTTATTCCATAAAATTGTTGTTTCTCGTTGATTTGTAATTCCAATTGAAATTATATTCTTCGATATTAACTTGTTTTTTTTTAATATTTTTGAAATTAGATTTCTAACATCGTTCCAAATTTCTGTTGCATTATGCTCAACCCATCCTTCATTTGGAAAATATTGCTTAAATTCTTTTTGGACAATATCAAATATTTCAAATTTTTTATTGTAAAGTACAATTCTTGAACTTGTTGTTCCTTGATCTATGACTAAAAAATATTTTTTCATCAATTAAACGTCTAAATTTTTGATAAAATTAGCATTTTTTTGAATAAATTTAAAACGTAACTCCGCTTGTTTTCCCATTAATGTTTCAAATAAATTTTCTGTATTTTTTAAATCTTTCTTAGCTTTTTCAGAGTTAATTAATATCAGGTTTCTTTTGTTTATATCCATTGTTGTCTCTTTCAATTGATCTGCGGGCATTTCACCCAAACCTTTAAATCTTGTAATGTTATAATTGTCAGAATTAAATTCTTTTTCAATTAATTTATCTTTCTCTTTTTCATCATATGCGTAAAAAGATTTATTTTTGTTATAAATTTTAAATAGAGGAGGCATTGCTAGATATAGTTTATTTTCATCAATTAAACTTTTCATATATTTATAAAAAAAAGTGATAAGTAGAGTTGCAATATGTGAACCATCCACATCGGCATCAGTCATTAGTATTATCTTTTCATAACGAAGTTTTGAAATTTCAAAATTTTTTCCAATACCACAACCTAACGATTGAATAAGATTTTGTATTTCATTATTATCAGCGATTTTAGATAGTCCAACATTATAAACATTTAATATTTTGCCTCTTAAAGGAAGTATTGCTTGAAATTCTCTATTTCTTGCTTGCTTAGCAGAACCTCCAGCACTATCACCTTCAACAATAAATATTTCAGAGTCTTTTATTGATTTACTAGAGCAATCTACCAATTTACCTGGAAGTCGATTTCTTTCCTTGATACTTTTTCTATCTAATTCTTTAATTTTTGATAAATCAGTTCTTTGAAGTGCTCTTTCTATTAAATTATCTAAAAGTATTTTTGAATTTTTCTTATTAGCATTTAACCATAATAAAAATTCTTGTTGTGATTTTGTTTCAATTTCTTTTTGTAAATTTGGCATTATTATTCTTTTTTTAGTTTGACCTTCAAAACTTGGATCATTTATAAAGATAGAAATAATAACGTTAGAGTAATCAAAAATATCACCGTGATTCACATTACTTATTTTTGAGAATTGATTTTTTTGACCATAAAGTTTTATAGCTTTTAAAATTCCATTACGAACACCATTTTCATGAGAGCCACCATCTGGTGTTTCAATAGTGTTACAATATGACATTAAACTTGATGTTTCGTTAGCATTAAATGAAATTAATGTTTCAAAATTTTCATTATCTTTAATTTTTGATTTTGATAAAAAATTTTTTTCAAATAATTTAGAGTTGTTTGCGTATTCTAATTGAAAATAATCTTCAATTCCTTTTTTATAAAAAAAACTCCTATTGTTAGGTGTATTATCTTTAATTAATTCTTTATCAATTTCAAAGTTGATGGTTGTACCCCCAACTAATACTGATTTCATATTTATAAAATTATATAATTTTTTTGGAATAAATTGTGTTTCTTCAAATATGCTTTCATCTGGGATAAAAGAAATTTCTGTACCTTTTAATTTTTTGCTACATTTTTCAATTTTTATTTTTGTTTTAACTTTCCCTTTTGAATAATCTTGTTGATATACTTTTCCATCTTTGAAGACTTGAACTCTTAATAAAGAGCTTAAAGCATTTACAACAGAAATTCCAACCCCGTGTAATCCACCAGAAGTTTTGTAGGCATTGCTGTTAAATTTACCACCTGCGTGAAGTGTAGTTAAAACTACTTCAAGTGCTCTTTTATTTTTATATTTTGGATGAAAATCAATAGGAATACCTCTTCCATTATCTTTGATTTTTATCGAACCATCTTTTTTGTATTGAAAACTTATATCAGTTGCATGACCTGCTAAAACTTCATCTATACTATTATCTAGTACTTCGTTAACTAAATGATGAAGACCTTCTTGGTTTGTACTGCCAATGTACATTCCTGGTCTTTTGCGAACAGGTTCAAGACCCTCAAGTACTTCAATATCCTTGGCATTATAATTAGATTTTTTAGCCACAAATATTTCTTATCAAAAGTGTTGTTCTAAAAACATAAAAAAAACCGCCCTAAGGCGGTTTTCTTTATATAGGTAAGTATAATTCTACACGTCGTAATATAATTTGAACTCGTGTGGATGAGGTCTAATATTTATTGGATCAACCTCACTCTCTTTTTTATAGCTAATATATGTTTCAATTACATCTTTAGTAAACACATCACCCTCTAATAAAAATGCATGATCTTTTTCAAGGGCCTCAAGAGATTCTGCTAAAGATCCAGGCGTGGATTGAATTTTAGATAATACCTCTTCGCTCGCAGCATAAAGATTTATATCAGTTGGATCACCGGGATTAATTTTATTTTTAATACCGTCTAATCCTGCCATTAACATCGCTGAAAATGCTAAGTATGGGTTTGCACTTGGATCTGGGCATCTAAATTCCATTCTTTTTGCTTTAGGGCTTTGAGAATAAGCTGGAATTCTTACAGATGCAGTTCTGTTTCTTTGAGAGTAAACAATGTTCACTGGAGCCTCAAAGCCTGGTACTAATCTCTTATAAGAATTAGTAGTAGGAGCACAAAAAGCTAAAAGTGCAGGTGCGTGTTTAAGTATACCTCCAATATAGTTTAGAGCTAAATCACTTAGGTTAGCATAGTTACCTTCTTTATACATTAATGTGTCACCGTCTTTCCAAACACTTTGATGAACGTGCATACCTGAACCATTATCTTCAAATAAAGGTTTAGGCATAAATGTAGCGGTCATTCCATGCTGTCTTGCAACATTTTTAACTACGTACTTATATTTCATCATATCATCAGCCATCTTCAAGAGTGGTGAAAATTCTAAATCAATTTCACACTGTCCACCTGTTGCAACTTCATGGTGATGTGCTTCAACAGTAAGACCAATGTCTTGCATAGTCATTACCATTTCAGTTCTTACATCTTGAAGCGTATCTACTGGTGGTAAAGGAAAATATCCTTCTTTATGTCTAGGTTTATGTCCTAAGTTTGGATTTTCATCGGCACCACTATTCCAAGTACCTTCAACAGAGTCAACTTCATGAAATGCAAAGTTCGATCCAGAATCAAATTGAACATTATTGAAGACAAAAAATTCTGCTTCTGGTCCAAAAAATGCCGTGTCACCGATACCAGATGATTTTAAATAGGCTTCAGCTTTTTTTGCAATATTTCTTGGATCACGACTGTAATCAACCAACGTTACAGGATCTTTAATATTACAATGTAATGCTAAAGTTTTTTCTGAAAAAAATGGATCTATATAAGCTGTTGTTGCATCTGGCAAAACAATCATATCACTATCTTGAATTTCTTGGAAACCTCTTACTGAAGATCCATCAAAACCAAGTCCGTCAGAAAATATGTCTTCTTCTAAAAATTTAATTGGTATTGTAAAATGTTGAGTTGTTCCTGGTATATCAGTAAAGCGCATATCAACCATTTTAATGTCCATATCTTTAATTTCAGACATTAAATCTTTTGGAGTCGAGCTTTTTAATTTCATATCTATCTCCTTACTTCAACAAAAGGGTATGCTATCCAGCGTTACCCGGTTAAATCATGCTCTAGTTATGAAATCTGCTTTTGATGCGCGTTCCTTCAGCTTTTGGCTTACTTCCGACCTATAAAATAGGTTGAACGATTTATAACTTTTGCATGCGTTCCTTCGGCACAATGCCTACTTCCGACTCTAAAAGAGTTGAACGGTTATAGATTAATTACTTGCTTTTAAACAAAAGTAAAGAAAAATTAGACAGCATCACTGTCTTTTTCACCAGTTCTTATTCTTACTACTTGCTCAATATTGGACACAAAAATCTTACCATCTCCGATTTTTCCAGAGTATGCACTAGATTTTATTGATTCTATAACTTCATCGACTTGATTATCTTCTACTATTACTTCTAATTTCATTTTGGCTAAAAACTCATCATCAAAAGTATCATTTGCGTCCATGCCTCCAGTCGATCCCCGTTGTCTTCCAAAACCTTTAACATCAATTAAAGTCATTCCAGATATTCCAATTTCATGGAGCGCTTCTTTTACTTGAGATAGTTTAAAGGGTTTAATGATTGCTTCTATTTTTTTCATATTGAAGATAATCTTTTAATTGCTTCTTTAATGTTTTCTAGAGAATTAGCAAAACTTATTCTAACAAATTCACTCGCATTATCACCAAAACTTGAACCTGGAACTAAAGCAACACCTTTTTCTTGAAGTGCTACTTCTGAAAATTTATTTCCACTTAATCCAGTTTTTGAGATATTTGGGAACGCATAAAAAGCACCGCCCGGTTCAAAACAAGAAATTTTTTCTAATTTATTCAGTTCATTAAAAACATACTCTTTTCTTTTTTGAAATTCACTAACAATTTTTGTTATTTCTTTCTGAGAACCTCTTATTGCTTCTAATCCTGCATATTGTGAAATTGATGTAGCGCAGGAATTGTAATTCACACATATTTTGTTAGCATGTTCAATTAAATTTTCTGGCCATATACTCCACCCTAATCTCCATCCAGTCATACAATATGTTTTGCTCCATCCTTCAAGAACTATTAATCTTTCTCTTATACTTTCGTATTCTAATAATGATGGCATTTGTTCATTATTAAAAATAATATTACTATAAATTTCATCACTTAAAATGTGAACGTTTGGGTACTGCTCTAATAGATTAACAAGATCAGTAATTTTTTTCTTATTCATATAAGATCCTGTTGGATTGTTTGGATTATTTATTATTATCAAACTTGTTTTATCAGTAATTAATTCTTTTAATTGCTCAATATTAATTTCAAAATTATCTTTTTCGAAAAGTTTAAGTGGAACCGCCTTTGCATCACTGTATTTAATCATAGACCTATAAATTGGAAAACCTGGATCGGGAAAAATTATTTCTCTATCTTCACTGCCTAATAATAATGCTGAAATGAAAATAACTGGTTTACCTCCAGGAGTGATTAAGACATTTTCTGGTTTAATATTTGCATTATATTTATTTAATACTAATTCTGATACTGCTTCTCGTAATTCAGGTATTCCATTTGATGGAGTATATCCATGATAGCCATCTTTAATTGCTCTAATTGCAGCTTCCTGAATATTTATTGGTGTAGGAAAATCTGGCTGTCCTATTCCTAAATTAATAATATCTTTACCTTTAGCTGCAAGATCATTAGCTTTAGCAAGAATGGAAAAAGCTGTTTCAGTTTCTAAATTAAATATTCTTTTTGAAACTTCCATATTTTTGATATAGCGAATTAATATAAAAATTAAACTTTTAATTAAGTTATATGGCGAGCGTAGCTCAGTTGGTTAGAGCGCAGGCTTGTGGTGCCTGATGCCGTGGGTTCGAATCCCATCGTTCGCCCCATTTTCTATTTAGTTTATTTTCTCTATTGTTTTTTAATTTATTGTACATAAAAGGCTAATAATAATAGGGCCGGTGGTGGAATTGGTAGACACGCTAGATTTAGGTTCTAGTGCCGCGAGGTGTGAAGGTTCAAGTCCTTTCCGGCCTACCATTTGGTTTAAAAAATTATGAATACAAAAGAATTAAAATCTAAAAAGCTTTATAAAGAATACTCATTAGAAATTCCCTACGAAGAAATTGATATTGAAGTAGATAATAAAATAAATCAAATACTGCCGACCGTAAATATTCCTGGTTTTAGAAAAGGTAAAGCCCCTTTAAATATTGTCAAAAAAAAATATGAAGACAATGTTTTAAATGAAGTAATTCAAAAAGTAGTAGATGCAAACACAAAAAAATTAATTGATGAAAAAAAATTTTCTCTTTTTCGAGCTCCTAAAGTTGAACTTAGTAACTACGAAAAAAACAAACCAATAACTATTAATTTAAAATTTGATCTAAAACCTGAAATTAAACTTAAAGATTTTAAAGATCTTAAAATCAACAAGTATGAGATTGAATTAGGTAAAAAAGCAGAAGAAAATCAATTCAAGAGTTTTACTGATTCTCAAAATAATTTTAAAAAAATTGAAAGTTCGAGACAGGTTAAAAATTCCGACAAAGTCATTGTTAATTTTGAATCCTTTCAAGAAGATCTTCCAGAATATTTAAAATCTCAAAAAAATTTTCCCATTGATTTAAGTTTTGACGATGGAATACTTCCAGGTTTAAATAAAGAATTGATAGAAAGAAAAGTAAAATCTGGAGATAAAATTGAATTAAAATTCAACTTATCTAAAATTCTCAAAGATGAAAAATTTAAAAACACAAACTTTAATTTTGAAATAATTTCAATTGAAGAAAAAATAAAATTTGAACTTACAAAAGAATTTTTAGATAAGAATGGTTTCAAAACTGAAAAGGATCTTAAAGATTTTCTAGTGAGTAATATGAAATCTCAATATGAACAAGGGATAAAACAAATTGAAAAAAAAGAATTGATGGACCTTTTAGATAATAATTATAAATTTGATTTACCTGATGGAGTACTAGAAGATGATTTTAATCAAATATGGAGTCGTTTAGAAAATGCCAAAAAAGAAGGTACATTAGATGAGGACGACAAACTATTAAAAGATGATGATCTTAAAAAAAGATATAAAAAAATATCAGAAAGAAGAGTCAAGCTTGGTTTATTGATGCAACATATAGCCTCAGAAGAAAAAGTATTCATATCTGAAGAAGAGATTAATAAAGGAATATTACAATATAGTAGTCAATACCCAGGGCAAGAAAAACAAATTATGGAATATTTTGAAAAGAATCCTTCATCTTTAGATACTATAAGGGCACCTCTTATTGAACAAAAAGTAATTGAATCAATTATTTCCAAATCTGAAACAAATGTTATAAAATTAAATGAAGATCAATACAAAAAACTTGAAGTTAAAACATTTGATATTAAAGATACAAAAAAATGAAAGATCCAATAGATAATATTACCAATAACCTTATTCCAATGGTTGTTGAGCAATCATCAAGAGGCGAGAGATCTTATGACATCTATTCGAGATTGTTAAAAGAAAGAATAATTTTTCTTACTGGTCCAATCGACGATAACATTGCAAGTCTAATATGCGCACAAATATTATTTCTAGAGTCTGAAAACCCAAAAAAAGAAATTTCTTTTTATATTAATTCTCCTGGAGGTATTGTTTGGTCAGGATTAGCAATTTACGATACTATGCAATATGTTTCTTCTAAAATTATGACTATTTGTGTTGGGCAAGCAGCATCAGCAGGCTCACTTCTTTTAACTGCAGGTGAAAAAGGAATGAGATTTTCTCTTCCAAATTCAAGAATTATGATTCATCAACCTAGTGGGGGTATGCAAGGGCAGGTTACAGATATTGAAATTCAAACTAATGAAATTAAAAAAACAAAATTGAAATTAAATGAAATTTACTCAAAACATACAGGAAAGAAATTATCAGAAATTACAAGTATCATGGAAAGAGATAAATATTTTTCAGCTGACGAGGCCATTAAATTTGGCCTTATAGATAAAGTTGTAAAGGATAGGAAATAATGAATAAAAAAAATGAGAAAGACTCATTATTTTGTTCTTTTTGTGGAAAAAATCAAAAAGAGGTTAAAAAATTAATAGCTGGCCCAACTGTTTTTGTTTGTGATGAATGTGTAGAGCTATGCATGGATATTATTAAAGAAGATAATAAAAATAATAAATTCAAAATTAAAAAAGATATACCAAAGCCCTCAGAGATAAATAAATTTTTAAACGATTATGTAATAGGCCAAAAAGATTCAAAAAAAATACTTTCAGTGGCAGTTTATAACCATTACAAAAGATTATCATCTAATTTAGAAAATGATAATATTGAGATCTCAAAATCAAATATTCTTTTAGTTGGTCCAACCGGTACGGGTAAAACATTATTAGCACAAACCTTAGCAAAAATATTAGATGTTCCTTTTACAGTTGCTGATGCAACAAGTTTAACTGAAGCAGGATATGTTGGAGAAGATGTAGAGAATATAATTCTTAAACTATTGCAAGCATCTGACTACAATGTTGAGCGTGCTCAAAAAGGTATAGTTTATATTGATGAAATTGATAAAATTGGAAGAAAAAGTGATAATCCTTCAATAACAAGAGATGTTTCTGGGGAAGGAGTACAACAAGCTCTTCTTAAAATTATGGAAGGTACTATTGCTAGTGTTCCACCACAAGGGGGAAGAAAACATCCTCAACAAGAATTTTTACAAGTCGACACTTCTAATATACTTTTTATATGTGGAGGGGCATTTTCAGGTTTAGAGGAAATTATAAATTATCGCTTAAAGGGAACTGCAATAGGTTTTAATTCTAAATTAGATTTAGAACCTAAAAAAACTGTTGGAGCGTCACTAAAAAAACTAGAAAATCAAGATTTGTTAAAATTTGGGATGATACCAGAATTCATTGGAAGACTTCCAGTAATCACCACTTTGCGTGAACTAGATGAGGATATGCTTATTAGAATAATGACTCAGCCAAAAAATGCTATAGTAAAGCAATTTGAATCTCTTATGAAAATGGATGGAGTTAAATTGGAAATTAAAGAAGATGCTTTGAAAGAAATTGCAAAGTTAGCAGTATCTCAAAACACAGGTGCTAGAGGACTAAGATCTATAATAGAAGATTCACTAATGGATCTTATGTATAATGTTCCAGATCAAAAGGATTTATATAAAGTAGTTATAAATAAAGATGTAATTACAAAAAAAACTAATCCGATATTAATTTATTCAAATAAAGGAAATAGTCAAAAATTAATGACTAATAACTCTTGAATTTAATTAATATATAGACATTTATATGTTATGGTGAAAAATCAAATTCCTGTTCTCCCACTTAGAGATATAGTAGTATTTCCTAACATGGTTGCTCCTCTATTTGTAGGAAGAGAGCAATCTGTAAATGCTATCAACCATGTAATGACAATTGATAAGAAAATTTTTCTGCTTTCTCAAAAGAATTCAAAAATTGACAATCCTAATAAAGAAAACCTATATTCTGTTGGAACTGTCGCTAAAATTATCCAGTTATTAAAACTTCCAGATGGAACTCTTAAAGTTCTAGTGGAAGGTATCCAAAGAGCAAAGGTAAATAAAATAAATTTCAATAAAGAATTTATTATTGCATCAATTACTGAAATTAATCAAAAGCCTAAGAAAAACTCAAATATAAGGGCTTTACAAAAACTTATTGTTGAGCAGTTTGTTGAGTTTCAAAAAATTAATAAAAAAGTTTCTCTTGATGTAATTAACAACGTCAGAACAATTAATGATCCAGATAAAATTGTTGATGTAATTGTATCTAACATTTCAATTTCTTTATCTCAAAAACAAGAGATTCTAGAAATCATTAGTTCAGAAGATAGGCTTAATAAAGTTTATGGTTATTTAGTATCCGAAATTGACTCTTTTCAAGTTGAAAAAAAAATTAAGGGTCGTGTTAAAAGACAAATGGAGAAAACACAGAAAGAATATTATTTAAATGAACAAATGAAGGCTATACAAAAGGAATTAGGAGAAAATGAAGATCTAGATGAAATTGCTGAGCTAGAAAAGAAAGTTAACCAATATAATTTATCCAAAGAAGCCAAAGATAAATGCGTAACTGAAATAAAAAAATTAAAAAATATGAGTCCTATGTCGGCTGAGGCAACTGTAATTAGAAACTATCTAGATTGGATAATGTCAATACCATGGAATAATCCTGATCAAATTTCACAAAAT
Source organism: uncultured Alphaproteobacteria bacterium (assembly GCA_902524385.1). Classification (GTDB taxonomy): domain Bacteria; phylum Pseudomonadota; class Alphaproteobacteria; order HIMB59; genus CACPNW01. The sequence goes on along the minus strand of CABZCZ010000004.1, from coordinate 10,245 downwards.
ATCAATAAAGCATCAACAATATTGGAAAACGACCACTACGGACTAGAAAAGGTTAAAGAGAGAATTCTAGAATATTTAGCGGTACAAAAAAGAATTAATAAACTGAAAGGTCCTATATTGTGCTTGGTGGGACCACCTGGTGTTGGAAAGACGTCTCTTGGTAAATCAATTGCGAATTCAACAGGAAGAAATTTCATAAGAATGTCTCTTGGAGGTGTAAGGGATGAAGCTGAAATAAGAGGTCACAGAAAAACATACATTGGGTCAATGCCTGGGAGATTTATTCAAGCAATGAAAAAATCTAAATCTTCTAACCCGCTGATATTGCTTGATGAAATTGACAAACTTGGCTCTGATTGGAGGGGAGACCCATCTTCTGCACTTCTGGAGGTTCTTGATCCAGAACAAAATAGCAAGTTTAATGATCATTATCTAGAACTAGATTATGATCTTTCCGATGTTATGTTCGTATGTACTGCTAATACGCTTAATATTCCACCGGCTCTTCTTGATAGAATGGAGGTCATAAGAATACCTGGTTACACTGAAAAAGAAAAAAACGAAATTGCAAAAAAATACTTAGTTCCCAAACAAATCAAAAATCATGGAATAAAAAAATCAGAGATTTCGTTCAATTCTAAAGTTTTAAACTCTATTATTAGAAATTACACCAGAGAGGCAGGGGTAAGAAATCTTGAAAAAGAAATTTCTAAAATTTGCAGAAAGACTGTAAAAAAATTAGAAACTACTAGAATAAAAATGATTAAATTAAATGATAAATCTCTACGAGATCTTCTAGGTATTGCCAAATTTAGATCAAATGAAATTGAAAAAAAGAATTTGGTGGGTGTTACTAACGGTTTGGCTTGGACAGAAGTGGGTGGAGAAATTTTATTAGTAGAGGTTATTTTATCTATAGGCAAAGGAAAACTTACTATCACGGGTAAACTAGGAGAAGTAATGAGAGAATCAATTCAAGCAGCTACTTCATATGTAAAGTCAAAATCTGTTAGTGTAGGAATAAACCCTAAAGATTTTGAAAATTATGATATTCACATTCATGTTCCTGAAGGAGCTACACCAAAAGACGGGCCAAGCGCGGGTATAGCAATTTTTAACTCATTAGTATCTTCATTTACAAACAACAAAATAAGAAGAGATGTTGCAATGACAGGTGAAATTACACTCAGGGGCCGAGTACTTCCAATTGGAGGCTTAAAGGAAAAAATATATGCTGCAAGTAGAGCAGGTATTAAAAAAGTCCTTATACCTCAAGAAAATTTTAGAGAAGTATCTGAATTTGATAAAGAAGTCATGAAAGGTATTAAGATAATCCCAGTATCCGATGCATTCTCAATTCTTGAACATACTTTAACAAAATCAGTAATTCCACTAAATTTAACCGAATCTCAATTAAAAAATATCCAAAATACCACTAGCACCCACTAATATTTTATAAAAAATATTATAGCTATTTAGCCATTAAATAGATAAATTCCCCTTTTTCCGGGAAAATTCTCATAATAATATTGACTTGTTGGGAAAACAGACAATTATTACCCAATATTTATTAAAGGAGATTAAAAGTGAATAAAAATGATCTTATCGCATCTGTAGCATCTTCCGCGGGATTATCTAAATCTGACTCTACTAGAGCAATTGAAAGCTTTCTAGATGCAATAACTAATTCTTTAAAAAGAGATGAAAAGGTTAGTATTGTAGGTTTTGGTAATTTTAGCGTTAGTCACAGAAAAGCAACTACTGGTAGAAATCCTAGAACAGGTGAATCAATTCAAATACCTGCATCTAAAAGACCTAAATTTACTGTAGGAAAAGCTCTAAAGGACTCAGTAAACAATTAATTATCTTTTTTTCTTGCACCGGCTGTTAAATAAATTTAACAGCCGTTTTTATTTGGGTGTTTAGCTCAGTTGGTAGAGCATCTCGTTTACACCGAGAGGGTCGGGAGTTCAAGTCTCTCAACACCCACCATGCGCGGGAGTAGTTCAGCTGGTTAGAACGCTGCCCTGTCACGGCAGAGGCCGCGGGTTCGAATCCCGTCTCTCGCGCCACTTATTTTAGTGTTTTTGTGTACTAAAGTCGCAACGAGACACGTTGTTATTGTTGAATAAATTGTTAAATACATTACTGATTTAATTGTGAGATTATAGTGTCTGAATTTCTATTTGAATATTTGCCAATTTTGATTTTTATATTTATTGCTTTGGCACTAGCTGTTGGTATGACGTTATTATCTTTTGTAGTAGGTGATTCACAACCAGATAAAGAAAAATTATCAGCTTATGAGTGCGGTTTTGAAGCTTTTGATGATGCAAGAGGTAGGTTTGATGTTAGATTTTATCTTGTTGCAATATTATTTATTATATTTGATCTCGAAGTTGCTTTTCTATTTCCTTGGGCAATTACACTAGGAAAAATTGGTTTATTTGGTTTCTGGTCAATGATGATATTTCTATCTGTACTGACTGTAGGTTTTATTTATGAATGGAAAAAAGGAGCTTTAGAATGGGAGTAGATCAAGCAAAAAAAATGGTTGATGAAACTCTTAATTCACAATTGTCTTCAAAAGGTTTTCTTGTTGCAAGTTATGATAAAATTTTAACTTGGGCAAGAACTGGATCATTGTGGCCCATGACCTTTGGTTTAGCATGCTGCGGTGTTGAGATGATACATTCTTACATGGCAAGATATGATTTAGATAGGTATGGCGTTATACCGAGAGGTAGCCCAAGACAATCAGATGTTATGATTGTTGCTGGAACATTAACAAATAAAATGGCTCCCGCTTTGAGAAAGGTTTATGATCAAATGCCTGAACCAAGATGGGTTATATCAATGGGTTCTTGCGCTAATGGCGGAGGTTATTATCATTACTCATACTCTGTAGTAAGAGGATGTGATAGAATTGTTCCAGTTGATGTGTACGTTCCAGGATGCCCTCCAACTGCAGAAGCTTTAGTTTATGGAATTCTTCAATTACAAAAAAAAATTAGAAGAGAAAATAAATTTAAAAGATAATTCAAATGTTTGACAACCTTAAGAAAAATAAAGATATTATAAATATTAAAGAAGGTGATAACCTCATAGAATTAGAATGTGATAAAAATAACATTCTTTCTGTTTTAAAAGAACTTAAAGAAAATGATGATTTTATTTTTGATCAATTATTAGATATAACTGCTGTTGATAACCCATCAAGAGAGTGCAGATTTGATTTAGTATACATAATACAAAGCCTTAAAAAAAATAAAAAACTAATTCTAAAAACATCTCTTAAAGAAAATGACACAATAGAAACCATTATTTCAGTTCACAAGGCTGCAGATTGGTATGAAAGAGAGTGTTACGACCTCTTTGGTATTGAATTTAAAAATCATCCAGACTTAAGAAGAATTATGACCGATTATAATTTTGAAGGCCATCCTTTAAGAAAAGATTTTCCTTTAACTGGTCATACAGAAGTTAGATATGATGATCTCGAGAAAAAAGTTATCTATGAGCCAGTAAAACTCTCTCAAGAATTTAGAGATTTTGATAGTGAGTCACCTTGGGAAGGTATGAAAAATAACCTAATCGGTGATGAGAAATCGGAAATTAAAAAAGATTAATATGAAAGAAGTTGAATTAAATACAACGACTATAAATTTTGGACCACAACATCCTGCTGCTCATGGTGTTTTAAGATTAGTTGTAGAATTAGAAGGAGAAGTTGTTAAAAGAGCCGAGCCTCATATTGGTTTACTTCATAGAGGTACTGAAAAATTAATTGAATATAAAACATATCTACAAGCCGTACCTTATTTTGATAGACTAGATTATGTTTCTCCTATGTGTCAAGAGCATGCTTTTGCTCTTGCAACCGAGAATCTATTGAATATTGAAGTACCAATGAGAGCAAAGTTTATAAGAGTAATTTTTGCAGAAGTTACAAGAATCTTAAATCACCTTCTTAATATTCCTGCATATGCTGCTGATATTGGTGCTGTAACTCCGTTCCTTTGGTGCTTTGAAGAAAGAGAAAAGCTTTTAGAGTTTCATGAAGCTGTATCTGGTGCTAGGTTTCATGCAGCCTATTTTAGACCGGGAGGAGTTCATCAGGATATGCCTGAAGGAATGGAAGAAAAATTATTTCATCACTTTAAGACGCTTGCAAAATTTATAGATGACCTGGAAGAATTACTTACGAATAATAGAATTTTAAGACAAAGATCTGTTGATATAGGCATTATTTCAAAAAAAGAGGCTATTGAATGGGGATGCTCAGGACCTGTTCTAAGAAGTTCTGGTGTTGCTTGGGACTTAAGAAGATCACAACCTTATGATGCATATGATCAAGTTGAATTTGATATCCCTGTTGGTAAAAAAGGAGATTGTTTTGATAGATATTTAGTTAGAATTGAAGAAATGAGACAAAGCATTTCAATAATTAATCAATGCCTTAATAAAATTAAACCTGGAGCAATTTCCGTAGAAGATAATAAAATTACACCTCCAAAAAGAAACCAAATGAAAAAATCGATGGAGGCATTAATTCACCATTTTAAATTGTTTACTGAGGGGTACAGGGTCCCAGAAGGACAAACCTATGCAGCTGTCGAAGCACCGAAAGGCGAGTTTGGTGTTTTTCTTGTTTCTGATGGATCAAGTAAACCTTATAGGTGTAAAATAAGAGCTCCTGGATTTGCTCACCTTCAAATTTTAGATAATTTATCAAAAGGTCATTTAATGGCTGATATTGCAGCTATATTAGGTAGTCTTGATATTGTTTTTGGAGAGATTGATAGATAATGCATCATCCTGGAACAAATAACAAAGTTTATAATAAAATTAATGATAATTTTGAATGGTCAAAAGATAATTTTGAAAAAATATCAAATATATTAAAAAAATATCCATCAAATAAAATTCAAAGCGCAGTAATACCACTCTTGGATTTGGCTCAGAGACAAAACAAAGGTTGGTTAAGCAAAAATTCAATGGAAAAAGTAGCTGAGACATTAAGTATGTCTTATATAAGAGTTCTGGAGGTAGCTACATTTTATTCAATGTTTAATCTTGAGCCAATTGGAAAGAATTTTGTTCAAATATGTAGAACTACACCATGCTGGTTAAGAGGAAGTGATAAGCTTTCAAAGGTTGCTCAAGAAGTTTGTAATACTCAAATTGGAGAAACTAGTGATGACAAAAAATTTACAGTTGTTGAAGTAGAATGTTTAGGAGCTTGTTGCAATGCACCTATGATACAAATAAATGATGAATATTATGAAGATTTAGATGAAGAAAACTTTAGACAACTTTTAAATGATTTAAAAAGTAATAAACCAATTAAAATTGGTTCTCAAATTGGAAGAAAATCATCTCAACCAGAAAGAGAATTTTGATGCTGAAACAAGAAGATAAAATATTTAAAAATCTATATGGATTTGATGATTGGAAACTTAAAGGAGCTTTAAAAAGAGGAATATGGTCGAATACTAAGGATTTGATAAAATTAGGAAGTGATAAAATAGTTGATGAAATAAAAAAAAGTCAGCTCAGAGGACGCGGGGGTGCAGGGTTTCCGGCAGGTCTTAAATGGTCATTTATGCCAAAGGATTCAGGTAAAGAACATTATTTAGTTGTTAATGCAGATGAATCTGAGCCTGGCACATGTAAAGATAGGGAAATTTTAAGAAATGATCCCCATTTACTATTGGAAGGTTGTTTAGTTGCTGGATTTGCAATGCATGCACATACTTGCTACATATATATTAGAGGTGAATATTATTCAGAGTCATCAAATTTACAAAAAGCAATTGATGAAGCTTATGAAAACAATTTAATTGGAAAAAATGCTTGTGGCTCAGGATGGGACTTTGATATTTTTTTACATAGGGGAGCTGGAGCTTATATTTGTGGAGAAGAAACAGCTCTACTTGAAAGTTTAGAAGGAAAGAAAGGTCAGCCTCGACTAAAACCACCTTTTCCTGCTGGAGCAGGTTTATATGGTTGTCCTACAACAGTAACAAATGTTGAAACTATTGCAGTATCACCTACAATTTTAAGAAGAGGTAGTGATTGGTTTGCAGGTCTAGGTAGTGCTAATAATACTGGAACAAAAATATTTAGTATTTCTGGGCATGTAAACAATCCTTGTAATGTTGAAGAAGAAATGGGCATTCCATTGAAAGAGCTTATAGAAAAGCATGCTGGTGGAGTTATAGGAGGATGGGACAATCTTTTAGCGATTATTCCTGGCGGAGCCAGTGTGCCGCTTCTTCCTAAATCCATTTGTGAAACAGTAAAAATGGATTTTGATAGCCTTAAAGAAGTTAAAAGTGGTCTTGGTACTGCAGCAGTAATTGTTATGAATAAATCTACTGATATTGTTGAAGCAATAGCAAGGTTATCTCATTTCTATAAACATGAAAGTTGTGGTCAATGTACACCTTGTAGAGAAGGTACTGGATGGATGTACAGAATGATGGAAAAGATGATCTATGGAGATGTTTTAAATCAAGACATAGACAAATTACTCGATGTAACAAAACAAATTGAAGGGCATACTATATGCGCATTAGGTGATGCAGCTGCTTGGCCTATTCAAGGTTTGTTTAGACATTTTAGACCTGAAATTGAAAAAAGAATTGAAGAAAGAAATAGAAGAGTAGCTTAGTGCCAAAAATAACAATTGATAATAAAGAACATGAATTTGAAAACGGTATGACCGTAATGCAAGCTTGTGAACAAGCAGGAACAGAAATTCCAAGATTTTGTTACCATGAAAAACTATCAATAGCAGGAAACTGTAGGATGTGCTTAGTAGAAATGGAAAAAGCTCCTAAACCTATTGCATCATGTGCCATGCCAGCTGCAGATGGAATGGTTATAAAAACTAATACTGAAACAGTTAAAAAAGCTCGTAAAGGTGTGATGGAGTTTCTTCTTATTAATCATCCATTGGATTGTCCTATTTGTGATCAAGGAGGAGAATGCGATCTTCAGGATCAAGCAATGTATTATGGTTTTGATAAAACTAGATATGAAGAAAATAAAAGAGCAGTTCAGAATAAAAATATGGGGCCACTTGTCAAAACAATTATGACAAGATGTATACATTGTACAAGATGCGTAAGGTTCTCTACAGAAGTTGCTGGAGTTGATGATATAGGATTGCTAGGAAGAGGTGAAAATGCTGAGATCACGACATACTTAGAAAAAACTATTGAATCAGAATTATCAGGTAACGTAATTGATTTATGTCCTGTAGGTGCTTTAACAAGTAAACCATATGCATTTAAATCTAGACCATGGGAACTAACTAAAACAGAAACATTTGATGTATTTGATGGTATAGGTTCAAGTATAAGAATTGATACAAGAGGAAAAAAAGTTTTAAGGGCTCTTCCTAGAATAAATGAAGAAACCAACGAAGAATGGATAAGTGATAAATCTAGATTTGCTGTTGATGGACTTTCAAGTCAAAGATTAGATACTGTTTATTCTAAATCAAATAAAAAACTCCAAAAATCATCATGGGACGATGCATTTGAATTAATACAAAAAGAAATTAAAAAAAGAGGTAAAGAAAATACAGTATTTTTATCTGGTAAGTTCACAGATATTGAAACTTTATATTCTGCACAAAAATTTAGCCATTCACTTAAATCAAAAAACTATGATTGCAGATTTGATAATGCACAAATTATAGATAATTCATCTTCAAGTTATAAATTTAATTCGACAATTCAAGAAATTGAAAAGGCTGATGCTATTCTTTTAATTGGATCTAATCCTAGATGGGAAGCTGCAGTACTAAACGCTAGAATTCGAAAGGCATATATTGAAAATAACTGCAAAATTGGTCTCGTAGGTCCTAAATTAGATCTTACTTATAATTATCATCATTTATCAGATACTTTAGATTATCTTAATAAATTATCTAATAATAAATCTGACTTTAATAAAGTTTTAAAATCTGCAAAAAACCCACTTATAATATTAGGGACCTCAGCAATAAATAATGATCATGGAAAAAAAATATTAGAAACTGCAGGATTAATTGCAAAAAATATTCAAAAAAATAAAAATATAAATCCATTAAATATTCTTCACCAAGATATTTCTAGAGTAGGGGCGTTAGATCTGAAATTTTATAATAAAAAATTTGATGTTGATTATAATAAACAATTAAAAAAACATATTGATAAAACTAAGCCTGTAGTTTTCTTAATGGGGTTAGATGAGGTAAATTTTTCAACACTTGAAAATGCTTTTGTTGTTTATCTTGGTCATCATGGAGATATTTCAGCATCTATAGCTGATATAATTTTACCAACCCCTGCATATACTGAGAAAAGTTCTACTTTTATGAATATAGAAGGTAGAGTTATTCAAACAACTAAGTGCCATAACCCACTAGGTGAGGCTAAAGAGGAGTGGAAAATTTTTAGAGTTTTAAGTGACTTATTTGAAAAAGATTTAAATTTTAACAACCTTGGAGAGCTCCGAAATGATCTTACAAGTAACTATGTTCAATTTGCTCTCTTGAATGAAGTCAATTCTATTGGTGAAATTACTTTTGCTAAAAAAAATAAAATTGAGGACATTAAAATTAATTATAATATTGGAAATTTTTATATGAATGACTCTATTTCTAGATCTTCTGAAACAATGGCTAAATGCACTAAAGATATTTTAAATAAGGCAGCATAACATTTAAATGACCTATGATATAATAATTACTGGTTTAATAATTGTTGCCCAAATACTTGCTGTTGTTGTACCAGTTTTAATATCTGTAGCTTTTTTGGTTTACGCTGAAAGAAAAGTTTTAGCCCTAATTCAATTAAGAAGAGGTCCAAATATAGTAGGGCCTTTTGGTATATTACAAAGTTTTGCAGATGCGCTAAAACTTATTACTAAAGAAAATATTATACCTAGTGGATCAAATAAAATTGTTTTTATCTTAGCACCTATAATTACAATGGTACTTAGCTTAGCTGGTTGGGCAGTAATACCTTTTGCTCCAGGATGGGTAGTCTCTGATATTAACGTAGGTATCATGTATCTTTTTGCAGTATCATCTCTTGGAGTATATGGAATAATAATGGCTGGTTGGGCTAGTAACTCTCAATATCCTTTTTTAGGGGCATTAAGATCAGCTGCTCAAATGGTTTCATATGAAGTATCTATTGGATTTGTAATAATTACAGTATTATTATGTGTAGGTTCTTTAAATTTATCAAAGATAGTTTTAGCTCAACAGACTGTTTGGTTTGCAATTCCATTATTGCCTATGTTTATTATTTTTTTTATTTCTGCTTTAGCTGAAACAAATAGATTACCTTTTGATCTTCCTGAAGATGAATCAACACTTGTTGCAGGATTTTTTACCGAATATTCATCAGCTTCATTTGTATTATTTTTTTTAGGTGAATACGCAAGTATGATTTTAATGTCTTCTATGACTGTCATTCTTTTTCTAGGCGGATGGCTACCTCCATTTGATATATATCCATTAAATGTTGTTCCTGGAGTAATCTGGTTTACTGTGAAAGTAATATTTATATTGTTTCTATTTATCTGGGTTAGAGGAACTTTCCCAAGATATAGATATGATCAGTTAATGAGACTTGGATGGAAAGTTTTTCTTCCGTTTTCTTTGTTTTGGGTTGTGGCAACTTCTGGTTTTTTAGTATATTTTGACATGCTGCCAAATTAATATGTATAAATTAATTAAATCCTTTACTTTGTTTGAGTTATTTCAAGGACTATTTTTAACATTCAAATATATATTTAAGTCTAAAGTTACAATAAATTATCCTCATGAAAAAGGTCCATTAAGTCCACGTTTTAGAGGTGAGCATGCATTAAGAAGATATCCAAGCGGAGAAGAAAGATGTATCGCATGCAAGCTTTGTGAAGCAGTTTGTCCTGCTCAGGCAATTACAATTGAAGCTGAGCCAAGAGAGGATGGAAGCAGAAGAACAACAAGATATGACATAGATATGACCAAATGTATTTACTGTGGTTTATGTCAAGAATCTTGCCCAGTTGATGCAATTGTAGAGGGACCAAACTTTGAATTTGCCACTGAAACTAGAGAAGAATTAATCTATAATAAAGATAAACTTTTAGAAAATGGAGATAGATGGGAACAAGAGATTGCTCAAAATATTTATCTCGATAGAAAATATAGATAAGAATGGTTCTTTATTCATTAACATTTTATCTGTTTTCATC
>CABZCZ010000003.1 GCA_902524385.1 uncultured Alphaproteobacteria bacterium | reverse complement strand
GTTACCTGTCTATCTTCATTTAGGCTAGAAAGTGCTAAAGCTTGTGCTGAAGAATTTAACATAAAAAACTATTACGATAATTGGGAAAAAATGATTGATGAAAATGAGCTTGATTTAGTTTGTATTGCTACTCCAACAGATTTACATGCACCAATTACTTTAAAATCTCTTCAAAAAGGAGCTCACGTTTTATGTGAAAAGCCTACTGCTATGAATGCTAAAGAGGCGACTCAAATGTTAGAAACTGCAGAAAAGTATAATAAAATTCATATGATTGATCATGAATTAAGATTTAATCCCAATAGAAAAAAAATTAGAGAATGGATTTCGATTGGAGAAATTGGCAAAATTCAACACATAAACATTTTAAATGTTTCTAATAGTTGGCTAGATCCTTCATCAAGACCCAAAGATGATTGGTGGAGTTTAAGTAGCAGAGGAGGAGGAAGAATGGGAGCAAATGGATCTCATCAAGTAGACCTCATAAGATGGTGGTGTGGTGAAATAAAATCTGTGTTTGGACAAGCTTTAACAATTATAGAAAATAGATTGGATAAAAACACTAAAGAAAAATGGCAAGCTACAGCCGATGATTTATCTTACTTTTCTTTAGAGTTATTAAATGGCGGTCTCGCTAATGTTTTTATGAGTGGTGTTGTTAGCCATTCTTTAGGTAATAAAACTCAAATTTTTGGATCAGAGGGCACTATCATTCTAGAAGACAAGACAGAAGAAATTTTATTTGCAAAAAAAGGGGAAGACTTTAAAAAATTATTTTTTGAAGATCCTAACGCTTCACTTGATGGTGTTAATAAAGGTATTTGGAATGTTTCAGTAGTTAGTTTGTTAGAAGAATTAACTTCAGCGATTAAGGAAAACCGGTCTTTAAATGAAGGTTCAACATTTGAAGATGGATTAAAAAATCAAGTTGTTGTTGATGCAGTTTTCCAATCTACAAAAGAAAGAAAATGGATTGATTTATAAAAATGGATTTTTCAAACAGAAATATTCTTATTACTGGAGCAGCAGATGGTTTAGGTTTTGCAGTCTCAAAAGCATTCTCAGAAAAAAAAGCTAATTTATTTTTATTAGATATTGATCATAAAAAACTTATAAAAAATAATATTCGCAATGCAAAAAATATTGAATGTGATTTAAGCAAAATAGATAATTTAGAAAAAATATTTCTTAATTTATCTAAAGAACAAAAATCAATTGATATTTTAATACATAATGCTGCAATTCTTATCCCAAAATCATTCGAAAATACTGACAAAAAATATTGGAATGATGTACTTAATATTTCCTTAAATAGTGGATTTCTTTTATCTAAATTTGTCTGGGATAATATGAAAAAAAATGGAAGAGGCATAATAATTTTTGTCTCATCACGTGCTGGTGTAGAAGGTTTTGATAATGAAAGTGCCTATTGTGCAGCAAAACATGGTTTAGAAGGATTAATGAAAAGCTTATCTATTGAAGGTTCTAGTATTGGTATTCAAGTATTTACTATTACTCCTGGAATGTTTATGAATACTCCCATGTCAGAACAAAACTATACTGATGAATATAAAAAGAAATGGGTAAATCCAATTGAATTGACTCCAGCTTTTTTGAAATTAGCTTCTGGAAAATATAAACATCTTGTAGGAAAGCATGTAAATGCATGGGATTTATCTAATGAGGATAAAAAATGAAAGATATATATAAATATATAGATGATAATGTAGACGAATATATAAAGGATTTGCAAGAATTTATAAGAAAGCCTTCAGTATCTGCTCAAAAATTAGGTTTAGAAGAATGTGCAAATTATGTTGTTGAGAAAATGCACAAGGATGGCTTACCTGCTGAGTTACATGAGATACCCGATGGCCCTCCCTTAGTGTTTGGGCATTTAGAATCTTCAAATTCCAAAAAAACATTATTTTGTTATTCTCATTATGATGTTCAACCACCAGAACCTATTGAAAAGTGGTCGCATGGAGGTCCATGGTCTGGTGCCCTCGTTGATAATGTAATTTATGGAAGAGGCGCTACTGACAACAAAGGTGGTTTATTAGCTTTTAATAAAGCAGCAAAAGCATTTTTAAAAGTAAGAGGTGAAGTACCATTAAATTTAAAATTTTTCTATGAAGGAGAAGAAGAAATAGGTTCTGTTCATCTTGGTCCATGGGTCGAGAAAAATAAAAAACTCTTAGAAGCTGATGGAATGCACTGCTTAGATGGAACAGTTGACGAATTTGCTAAAGTGCCAGAGGTAGAGCTTGGTTTAAAATCAGTTTTATTTGTGGAATTAATTGCAAGAGGAGGAAAAAAAGATATTCACTCTCTTAATTTTCCATTAGTTCCAAGTCCTCCTTGGGAATTGGTCCATGCCTTATCAACTATAATGACAAGAGATAGGAAAATATTAATTAAGGATTGGTACGAGGGATTATACGAATTAGGAGAAGAAGAAATAAATTTACTAAATGAAAAAAATGAAAGGGTAGATTTATCAGCTTTAAAATCAGAATTTGGTATTGATAATTTTGTTTTAAATAGAGATGGAGTTGAGGCTATTAAAGCAAGAACATATGAGCCAACTGCAAATATTCAAGGAATGATTTCAGGATACACTGGCCCTGGACACAAAACTATTGTACCAAGCGAAGCAAAAGTTCGAATAGATTTTCGGTTACTTCCAAATATGAATCCACAAAAATGTATAAAAAAACTAAAAAATCATTTGATTGAGCATGGATTTGGTCATCTCGAGGTTAAAGCTTTCGATGCAGCAGAACCTCCTTACAAAATTTCTGTTAAAGAGGATATATCTCTAGCTATCATTAAAGCTGCAGAGGAAGTATTTGGTGAAAAACCTGTTGTAAATGGTGTTTCAGCAGAAGGAACTATATTGAAACATGTTTGGATGCCATGTGTATTAACCGGTTTTGCTAATCCTGGTGCTAATCTTCATGCGCCTGACGAAAATATAAAAGTTGAAAACTATATAAAAGGTATAAAATATGCCGCTGCAATAATGGAAAATTTTTCCAAATACTAATATTTATTAAGTTAAAATTAAATATTAACTATAGGTAATTTTTTTGGAGTTCTTGAGGTTAATAATCTGTAACCATTTTCAGTAATTAATATATTTTCTTCATGAACTAATATCAAACTATTTTCAATCTCGATTGCTGGCTCTAAAGCTAAGATCATGTTTTTTTCTAAAATTGTGTTGTCATCATTCATAATACTTGGCGGTTCTGTCAGCTGAAGACCAAAACCATGCCCCATCCTTCCAATTGTATTTTTAATATTGCTCGAAAACAAATTATTATTTAGTGACTCATAAATTTCTTTGCAGCTAATACCAGGCTTAATTATTTCTAAAGTTTTTTCTGTAGCATCCCATAATTTATTATAAGCATCTAAAGTTTTTTGACTTATATTTCCAAATCCAAAATTTCTATCAAAATCACAGAAATATCCATTTAATGTAGAACCAGTATCAATAATTAGAATATCACCATCTTTAATTACTCTATCTGTTGGGTTACAGATGATCTGATTATATCCATTGAGTCCCGAAGCACACGCCATGTATTGAATATAATCTGCACCATTCTCAATTAATTCTTTTTTAAATATCGATGCAATTTGTTTTTCACTCATTCCTAACTTAATTTTTTGTGGAAAATTATCAAATACCTTACTTGCAATAGAACAAATATCTTTAATACAATTGATCTCTATTTCAGATTTTATTTTTCTTATACTCCAAAGTATTTTACTAGCATCAACAAAATTATATTCTAATAAATTTTTTTGAATATCCTGATAATCGTTGATACTCATTCGCAAAAAAGTTTCATTTCCTAATTCAAATCCGATTTTTGAACTTTTAGGAAAACTTTTAATGTTTTTTTTTAATAAAGATATTCCTTCATCTTTTGGATTTGGAGACTCCCAAGTTTCGATATCATTGACTAATGTTCTTTGCATAGCTGTAATACCAATAGATGGTATTATAGCTTTTATTGGATTTTTTTTTGAAATAATTAAATACCAAGGTCTTGTAGGACTTTCCCAAAAATTACTATCAAGTCCAGTGAAATATCTAAAATTTGAAGGTGAAGTTATAATAAGTGCATCAATATTTTCTTTTTCAATATGTATTTGTATTTTTTCAATTCTGGAAATAAATTCTTTTTTTGGAAAATCGTTCATAAATTGATAAGTAACATACCATTAACATAAATTAACAATAAGAAATACTTTGATCTATTCATCATTATTTATTTTTTGTTTGTCTTTAGGTACTTTTTTTCCTTTTGCTTTAGAGACATATTTATCCGCACTATTATTATCTAATAAGTATAATCCATTTTTATTATTATTTTTTGCTTCAGCAGGTAATATTTTAGGATCTCTAATCAGTTGGATATGTGGTTACTTTGTAAATTTTCTTATTAAGAAACCTTGGTTTCCAGTAAATAAATATTTATTACAAAAAGCAACAGATATTTTCAAAAAGTATGGAAAATGGTCATTATTATTTTCATGGGTGCCTATTATTGGAGATCCAATCGCATTTGCAGCAGGTACAGTAAAATATAATATTACTTTTTTTTTAATATTTGTATCTATTGGGAAAATTGCTAGATATTTGATAATATATTTATATCTTATCTGATTAGTGATGTTTGAAAATCTTATATTTGTTTTCATTGTTGGTTTTTTTTCTGGAATTGGTTTTTTATCAATTTTATTTTTTCTTCGCAAAACAAAACATTCTGAAATAAAAGATGATAATGATCTTACTTCCTTAAAAAATCACATGCAATCAATTCAGCAATCTTTACAAAATTTTAATTTAGCTCAAGACAGAATTGAGAATACATTAATTAGAGGTGGCGCGCTTCAACAAGGTCCTTGGGGAGAATTTGTACTTAAAAATATTTTAGATAGTGTTGGTTTGAGAGAAGGAGAAGAGTACTCAACTCAAAAAACTTTTAGAGATGAAGATGGTAATTTACAAAAACCCGATGTAATTGTCCATATGCCAGGTAATAGACACATAATTATAGATTCAAAAGTTTCTTTAGATTCTTGGCATGATTATTCTAATACAAATGACAATCAACAAAAGAAGATATTTTTGAAAAGATTTTTGGATTCAACAAAAACTTCGATTAGAAGTTTGAGTAAAGATAATTATTCAAAAATATATGGAATCAATACAATTGATAATGTTTTAATGTTTGTTCCAATTGAACCAGCATTACTTACTTTATATAATGAGGCAAATAAACTTATCGAAGATTCATGGAACAATAAAATAATTATTGTTGGGCCATCAACTTTACCCTTTTTACTTAAAGCTGTAGAAAATATGTGGCGGGTTGATAAACAATCTAAAACAATAAAAGATATAGCATCAGCCGCATCAGATATTTATGATAAAACAGTCAGTGTATATGAGTCGTTTGTAAAAGCTAATCAGTCAATAGATTTAGCTAAATCAAAAATGGATGAAGCTAAACAAAGATTGCAAGATGGTTCAGGAAGTTTGACTAAAAAAGTAGAAAAGATGAAAAAATTAGGAAGATTAAGCACTAAAAAACAGTTGCCAGATATAAATGACGATGTAATAAACTAAATAAATGCCTAGTTTTGATATTGTAAACAGATTAGATCATCAAGAAATTAATAATGCACTAGGAAATGCGACAAGAGAAATTACAACGAGGTACGATTTTAAAGGATCAGATACTTCAATTGAAAAAAAAGAAAATACTATAGTTGTTATTACTGATGATGAAATGAAAGCTGGTCAAGTAAATGACATGCTCGTTACTCATTTTGTTAGACGAAAAGTTGACCCTTTATGTTTAAAAAAAAATGATATGGAAAAAGCTGGGGGAAATAAAATTCGTCAGACGTATGAATTAGTAGAAGGAATTGAGCAATCCCTGTGTAAAAAAATTACTTCTGATGTCAAAAGTTCTAAATTAAAAGTTCAAGTAAAGATCAATGGGAATGAACTTCGTGTTGAAGGAAAGAAAAAAGATGATTTACAAAGTGTAATGAAGCTTATTGAGGATGCTAAAATAGGTATACCAGTCCAATTTGTAAATTTTAGAGATTAAAAATGATTACATGGGAATTAATAGCTGCCTTAGCAGTGTATAATTTTATTATGTACGTAACTCCAGGTCCAAACAATAGTATTTTAACTGCATCAGGTATAAAATTTGGATTTATAAGATCTATACCTAATATTTTTGGCATTCCTTCTGGTCATGGTTTGCAATTAGCACTTGTATGTCTAGGTCTTGGATCTTTGTTTATTACCTATCCTATACTATATGAAATTTTAAGATATGTTGGAGCAGGCTACATTCTTTATTTAGCATATAAAATGTTTGGGTCTTTAAATATTTCAAAGACAAAAGATAGATCAAGACCATTAAAATATCATGAAGCAATTTTGTTTCAATTTGTAAATCCAAAAGCTTGGGTAATCTGTTCAACTGCAGTAACATTATATTATCCAAAAGATGAAAATATAATAATTGGAACACTATTTATGGTTATTATGTCTACAGTAGTTAATATTCCTTCCATTAGTATATGGGCATATGGAGGAAGTGTAATCAGACAATATCTTAACAATGAACAATTAAAAAAAATTGTTGAATGGTTTTTAGCAATCCTTTTAATTATAACCGCAGGCTCAGTATTATTTTACAACAATTAAGGTTTAGGGATTTCATAATTTTCGCCTACAGAATTATATCCTTTAATAACAGCAGGTCTTGTTGATATTTGTTTATACCATCTCAATACATTTGGATAATCATGCAAATTTATTTGATGTCTTTCATAACGAGCTGTCCAAGGCCAAATTGAAATATCAGCTATTGAATAGGTATCCGAAAAATATTCTTGTTTATAAAGTCTTTTATCCAAAATTGAATATATATGTTGTGCATAGCCTTTTGTTTTATCTTCTGCAAATTTGCTTTTACCAGGATGATAAAATAAATATTGATGAGCCTGGCCTAGCATTGGCCCTACGTAAGCCATTTGAAAAAAAACCCATTGTATTATTTCCCAATACTTATCTTTATTTAGAAATTTATCATATTTTTTTGCCAGATAAAGAAGGATTGCCCCGGATTCGAATACTGTTTGGTTGTTATCATTATCTACAATTACAGGAATTTTATTTGCAGGAGATATTTTTGAAAACTCTTCACTAAATTGCTCTTTTTTATCTAAATTTATTAAAATAGGATTAAAATCCACACCTAATTCTTCAAGCATAATGCTAATTTTTCGACCATTAGGGGTAGGTGATGAATACAAATCAATCATTTTTTTTAGAATTTAATTAATAGAGAACTATATTCATAATATGCAGGAGAATATAGATAATATTATTAAATTAGCCTGGTGCGATAAAACCTCTTTCGAAAAATTAAAAAGAATTCACGGTGTAACCGAATCAGAGGTTATAAAAATAATGAGAACAAATCTGAAACCTAGATCATTTAAGTTATGGAGAACTAGAGTAACAGGGAGAACGAGAAAGCATGAAAAGAAAAGAAATCTATTCGAAAAATCATTTAAATATGAGAGTTATCTTTAAAATATTAATTATCAGTATAAGTCTTTTGTTTGTTAGTAAGATAGCATTAGCAGATCAAAATGATCCACGGCTAAATAATTTGTTTAAAAAATTAAATGAGACTGAAAATCAGGATGAGATAAGAAATTTAATATCTGACATTTGGAATATATGGTATGAAGTTGATGATCCAAAAGTAATTGAATATTTCGAGAAGGGTATTCAAGCTATGAATTTAAGAAATTATCCACTAGCAATTAAATATTTTAATAATTTAATTGAAGAAGATCCTAATTTTGCAGAAGGTTGGAATAAAAGAGCTACAGTTCACTTTATGATGGGTAATTTTGATCAATCTATGCAAGACATTATTAAAACTCTTGAATTAGAACCAAGACATTTTGGTGCCCTAGATGGAATGGGTTTAATTTTTATTCATCAGGGTCAGTTTCAACAGGCAATTGATGTATATGATAAGATGTTAGAGATTTTTCCTTTTAGTGTAAAAACTATGGATAAAAAAGAGAGAATACAATCGTTTATTTCTCAATCTACGTAATATCAAAAAATACTAACAATAAAGACAGTGTAAAAAAACTAACAAAAGTACTTAATACTACATTTGAAGAAACTACAGCTTTTAGTGAGTTATATCTGTATGCAAAATAATATGACTGAGACCCACTTGGTAAAGCTGCGGCCATAGTAACGATAATTACCAAGAGACTATCAAGCTCTATTATAAAATGTGCTAAACAAAATGCAATTATAGGGTGAATAAAATTTTTTAAGATAGTTAATAGTATTGCACTATAAATATTTTCTCTAATTTTAAAATTTCCTAATGCAAGACCTAAAGAAATAAGAACCATTGGAAGAGCAAGGTTTACAAAAATATCTAATGGCTGTTTAATAATAGAAGGGACAATAATATTAGAATAATTAAGAATGATTCCAATTATCATTCCAAAAAGTACAATATTTTTAATTATACCTAATAATATTTGGTAAAAAATTTCGACAATGCTTTTTTGTCTATTTCTATAAACTTCTATTATAATAACAGTATAGCTAAAATGAACAATACCATGAAAAAAAACTAATATCATATAAGGAATTGTATTTATTGGACCCAAAACTGCATACATAAGAGGTATTCCCATTGCTACTGTGTTACCAAAACAAGCAGCTAATCCAAAAAGTGCAGAGTCATCTGTTTTAAAATTTAAAAATTGTTTGCTAATTAAAAATCCAATCATGGATATAAAAATTCCTGAAGCAAAAAATGAGATGATCAGGCCGATAGAATTAATTTGAGGAAATGAGACTTGCCAAAAATATATAATTAAAGCTAAAGGTAAAAGAATGTTGAAACCTGTAAAATCAAAATAATCAATATATTTTTTTGGAAGTATTTGTAATTTATTTACAAAAAATCCAAAAAGGATATACCCAAACACACTGCTAACTATATTTAATAAGTCAATCATTGAAATCAAAAAAATTATTTAAAAATTGAATAACGCTTTCTTCAATTATATTATTTTCATTTGAGTTTGAATTTTGAAAAAATTTTGAATTTTTATCAAAACTTATATTAGGATTATTTAAGTTTCCTTTTATCAAAGTAGTTAAATATATTTCATTATTTTGAGATAAGTTTAAAATAATATCTATAAAATTATTACTGTAATTGTATTCTCCTTTTATAAAAATTCTGTTGTTTTTATTACTAATTTCTATTTTGTTAGTTTCTAAAATATTTTTATTTTTATTTATTGCACCTTTAAAATTAGAACTTTCATTACCAAAAGCATTTATTAATTCAGAAAATGCAAATTTTTGATTTTTTTGATTTTCTAATTTTTCAAAGAATAATTTTAAAAATGAAATAAGAAATTTTTCTTCATTAGTTGTTTCTAAAGTTATTTTTCCATTAATTTTATAAATTGAGTCAAATAAATTTTCTAAATTATCACTATATTTAAGATAATTTTCAATATAATTTACTTTTCCATTAATATTTACTTCACTAAAATTAATATACTTAATATTCAAATTATCAATTTGAATATTTAAATTTCCTGAAACTTGAAATATGGGCTGAGAAATATCAATTCTAATATTATCAAAGTATAAATTATTGTTGTAATCCTTAATTTGTAAGTTTGTGTTAAGTTTTACAATTGGAAAAATATTGATTTTAGTTTTATTTTTTTCATTAATTTTAATTTCAAATTTCTTCTCAATATAACTAATTATTTTTTCTTTTTCAAAATTATTTAGAAAAATATAAATAAAGATAAATAGAATTATTAATATAATTACTATTATAGAAAAAAATAATCTAATTTTTTTCATATATTAGATTGTAAAAAACTATATTTTTGTAAAATTATTTTCAGGATCATGCAATGGATTAAATTGAACAGACATAACATATTTATTTTTAGCAACCTCGACTTCAAAATTACTTCCATTTAATTTTTTTAAATCAATTTCTGAATCTATATATCCAAAAACCATATTTTTATTATAACAAAATGAATAATTGCTAGAAGTTGTTTCTCCCACAATTTTATTTTTATAATAAATAGGCTCATCATGTAATAAGAGCGGATTTCCTGGCGTAGATTTTTCTAAAACAAAATTTGTTAGTTGTTTCTTCTTAATTCTATTACTCATTTTTAAAGCTTTCTTACCTATAAAATCTGTTTTTTTATTTAATTTAATAGTTAATTCTAATCCAGCTTCAAAAGGGTTTTCAGCTGGTGAAATATCATAACCCCAATGTAAATATCCCTTTTCCATTCTCATAATATCTAGCGCATGAGCACCAGCATGTGAGAGGTTATATTTTTCTCCAACCTTAACTAACTCTAAATAAATTTCTCTAGATACATCCATAGGAACATAAATTTCCCAACCAAGTTCACCAATAAAAGATAATCTTTGGAAAATTAATTTATCATTTCTCAATGATATTTCTTTAACAGTTCCAAATTTAAAATTATTTTTTGAAAAATGTTCTCCAAATATTTCTGTTAAAATTTCTCTACTTCTAGGACCAAAAACACCAAAACAAGCTAAACTTTCAGTGACATCAATTAAAGTTGTGTTTTTACTAAGATTTTTTGAAATATGTTTTTTATCATGTTCTCTCACATTTGAACCCGTCACAATACGAAAAGAATCATTGTCAATACAAGTAACTGTTAAATCAGCAACAATACCACCATTTGAATTAAGCATTTGTGTGTACGTTGTATCACCGGGATTATTTTTAATATTATTGCAGCATAAACGTTGAAGATCGTTGAAGGCAGAGACTCCCTCAATTTCAAATTTTGCAAAGGCACTTAAGTCAAATAAACCAACATTTTTTCTTGTATTGATTGTTTCATACTTTGCTGCATCATACCAATTTTGATAGCTATAACTATAATCATATTCTGGTTTTTTGTCATTTAGAGCATACCACATTGGTCTTTCAAAACCCGCCACTTGACCAAAACATGCTCCTTTTTTTTTCAAATCATTATGAAAAGGAAGCAGTTTAATATTTCTCGAAGATTTATGTTGCTTGTAAGGCCAGTGCATTGCATATAAATCTCCTAATGATTCAGTAACTCTTTCAGTTATAAATTTTGTCTCAGAGTGAAATTTTTCAAATCTTGAAATATCTAAGCAGTAAAGATCGTCATTAACCTCGCCATTCATCATCCATTCTGCAGTTACTTTACCAGCACCACCAGCACTTTGAATACCAATACTATTAAAACCACAACAAACATAAAAGTTTTTTACTTCTGGTGTTTCTCCTAAAAGATAATTTGTATCTGGAGTAAAAGCTTCAGGACCGTTAAAGAATTTTCTTATACCTACATTTTCAAGGGCTGGTATTCTTTTCATAGCATTTTTTAAATGTGGTTCAAAATGATCAAAATCTTCTGGTAGTTCTCCAAAAGAAAAATCATTAGGAACTTTATATGTATCTGCAAATGCTGGTTTAGCTTTAGGTTCAAAAATTCCTACTAAAATTTTTCCTGCATCTTCTTTTAGATATAAGCAATTATTGTAATCTCTTAGAACTGGAAGTGATTTAGAAATTTCTCTTAATGGTTCACTTAATATATAGAAGTGTTCATTTGGATATAGTGGTATACTAACTTTAATATCATTCGCTATCTGTCTTGACCACATTCCAGATGCTAAAACGATATATTCACATTTAATTTTTCCATGTTTTGTATCTACGCCTTCTATTGATCCATTTTTAGTAAGGATTTTATTTACTGAGCAATGTTCAAAAATTTTTGCACCATGCATTTTTGCTGATTTTGCAAGAACATTCGTTATACCAACAGGATCGGCTTGACCATCTTTTGGAATAAAAATTCCTCCAACAACATCATCAGTATTTATAAGAGAATAAATATCCTTAATCTGATTTTTTTCTAATTCATTAACTTCTATGTTAAATCTTTGAGCAAAAGTAGCTTGCCTTTTTAATTCTTCTAATCGATCATTAGTTGTTGCAATAGTTAAAGAACCATTTTGCTTTAAGCCAGTTGCCAATCCGGTTTCTTTTTCCAGGTCTTGATATAAATTTAACGAATAATTTCTAAGTTTTGTAATGGTTGCTGATGCACCAATCTGACCAATCAGTCCCGCTGCATGCCAAGTAGTTCCAGACGTTAATTGATCTCTTTCTAGCAAGACCACATCTTTCCATCCAAATTTTGCTAAATGATAAGCTACAGAACATCCAGCTATACCGCCACCTATTACAACTACTTTAGCTGAAGTGGGAATTTTTTTAGTCATTTGTAATATTATAGATAAAGATTTTCAGTATGAGTTTCAAAATAATAATCTAGATCTTCGATATTTATTTCGTCTATTGTTGATGGTTTCCAAAGAGGATTATGATCTTTTGAAATTAGTACAGAATTTACACCATTATCAAAGTCACTACGGTATACTACTTTTTGACTTAATTGAAATTCAGTTTCTAAACATTCTTTTAATGATTTACCTTTTGCATCATCTATAAGTTTAGTACTTATTGCAAGGCTCATTGGGCATTTAATCAAAAGAATATCTAAAATTTTTTTTGAAAATTCTGAGTTATTATTTTTTAAATTTGATATGATTGTTTTAATATTTCCATTGAATAATTCATTTATTAAATTCATATTTTTAATAAGATACGTATCATTCACCACTTCAAAATTATCGTGTGAAATTTCTCCTCTTGCAATAAAATTTTCTTTAACATCTTCTATTTTATTACTTCTAAAGTAGTGTGTTGCTAATCCAAAAAAAATTAATTCATTTAAGCCTAAAACCTCACCCGTTAAACCAATATACTTACCAATGTTACCTGGAAGATTTGATAAAAAATAACTTCCACCAACATCTGGAAAAAAACCAATCGCAGACTCTGGCATTGCAAATTTTGAATTGTCTGTTGCCAATCTGTGATCACCATAGATTGATAAACCAACTCCACCTCCCATTACTACACCATTCCAAACTGAAAGAAATTCTTTACTAAATTGGCTTATTAAATAATTAAGTTTATACTCAATTTTAAAAAAATCATGTTTTAAAGAATTTTTTTTTCCAGCAATAACAAGAGATTTTACATCACCTCCTGCACAAAAATGTTTACCTTCTCCAAATAGCAATACTCTTAAGATGTTATTTTTTTCTTCCCATTCTAGTAACTTGTCATAGAATTTTTTTGTCATTTCTAAATTGAGAGCGTTTAAAGCTTTAGGACGATTTAGTTTAATGATTCCAGTTTGGTTAGTTTCTGAAAATACAATATCCATTAATTCTTTTTAAACTGCAAAACTTTATTAGAAAGACCTACTTCTTTTGCCCTTAATCTATTGATTTCATCTCGTAATCTTGCTGCATCTTCAAATTCAAGTTTTGAAGCAAATTCATTCATTTTTTTCTCTAAATTTTTAATATGTTTATCAAGATCCTTACCAACTAATTCTTTAGCATTATCAATTTCAACTGTAACATGATCTTGTTCAGCTGTATTCTCAATTATTTCTTGAATATTTTTTTTAATGCTGATTGGCGTAATTTTATTTATTTTATTATATTCTAGTTGTTTATTTCGCCTTCTATCTGTCTCTTCGATCGCCTCTTTCATACTAGTCGTAAGGTTATCAGCATACATTAAGACTTTACTTTCAACATTTCTTGCAGCCCTACCAATAGTCTGAATTAAACTAGTTTTAGATCGAAGGTAACCTTCCTTATCAGCATCTAATATAGCCATTAAAGCACATTCAGGAATATCTAAACCTTCTCTAAGAAGATTTATTCCAACTAAAACATTAAAAACTCCTAGTCTTAGATCTCTAATAATTTCTATTCTTTCTAATGTATCGATATCAGAGTGAAGATACCTTACCTTTAGTCCTTCTTCATTAATATATTCAGTAAGATCTTCAGCCATTTTTTTTGTAAGTGTTGTGATTAGAACACGATGACCTTTATCTATAGTTTTTTTACATTCATCAATTAAGTTATCAATTTGATGTTTAGTGGGCCTTATCTCAATAGGCGGATCAATTAAACCAGTCGGTCTAATTACTTGTTCGACAAACGTACCACCTGTCTTTTCAAGTTCATAATCTCCTGGTGTTGCACTTACAAATATAGTTTGTGGACGCATTGCATCCCATTCTTCTCTTTTTAAAGGTCTGTTATCAACACAACTTGGTAGTCTAAAACCATATTGAGCCAAAGTTGATTTTCTTGAAAAATCTCCTTTATACATTCCAGCTATTTGACCACATGTCTGATGACTTTCATCAATAAACAATAATGAATCTTCTGGTATGTATTCATAAAGTGTTGGTGGGGGTTCACCAGGACTTCTTCCTGATAAATATCTAGAATAATTTTCAATACCATTACAACTACCAGTAGTTTCCATCATTTCTAAGTCAAATGTCGTTCTTTCATCCAATCTTTGTCTTTCTAAATATTTTTTTTCTTTCTCAAAAATTTCTAATTGTTTTTTTAAATCTGTTTTAATCATTGAAATTGCTTTTTTTATTGTTGGTTTTGGAGTTACATAATGAGAGTTTGCAAATATTCGTATTTGTTCAAGCTCACCTAGTTTTTCTCCTGTAAGTGGATCTACTTGAGATATACTTTCTATATCATCACCAAACATAGATATTTTCCAAGAAATATCTTCATAATGAGAAGGGAAAATTTCTAAAATATCTCCTTTAGCTCTAAAACTGCCTCTTTTAAAATCCATATCGCGGCGTTTGTATAAAAGTTCTACCAACTTTTTAATAATAATATCTCGACTTACTGATTGATTTTTTTCTAAGGTAAATGACATTGAAGAATAAGCATCAACTGAACCAATACCATAAATACAAGACACTGAAGCAACTATGATTGTATCTCTTCTTTCCACTAGAGATCTTGTAGCTGAATGTCTTAAGCGATCAATTTGTTCATTTATTGATGATTCTTTTTCAATATATGTATCAGATCTTGGAACATATGCTTCAGGTGTATAATAATCGTAATAACTAACAAAGTATTCGACGGCATTATTTGGAAATAAATTTTTCATCTCCCCATAAAGCTGTGCTGCTAATGTTTTATTTGGGGCCATAATTAAAGTTGGTTTTTGAACTCTTTCAATTACTTTAGCCATAGTAAAAGTTTTACCTGATCCAGTAACACCTAAGAGAACTTGTTCTTGCTCTCCTTCATTTAGACTTTTAACAATACTTTTAATCGCATCAGGCTGGTCACCGCTTGGGTTAAAATCACTTACAATTTTAAAAGGTATTTCGATTCCTGAGGAGAGATGATATTTTTTTTCTACTTTATTCATTAATAACAATATAATTACTTAAATAATTGTACTTTTCTAAAAAACTACCATCAGCTGCTATAGTTCCATTTAATATTCTTCCATCATCTTCTTTTAACAAATAAGGAAGAACTTCATTTATTATTCCTTCACTAAATTCAATACTTGAATCCCGGGGTAATTCAGATGGTAAATTATCAACTGCCATTATTGCAATACCATCATTATTTTGTTCTATTTCTTTTAAATTTTTTCTATCGATCCAATAATTTGGATTATCAATTGTTGTTGATCTAATTGTTGTTGGTACAGAACCATCAATATCACACGTAATATCTCCGACAATATTTAAATTTATTAAATCTTTTATATCTTCATTCTCAAATATTTTTGGAGAAGATGGATCCCAATAATGTGCACTTATAAATATATTAGTTTCTTTTAAATATTGTAATGCAGAGCTCGAATACTCTCTTGGATTTTTAATAAAATGCTCAAGGTTAAAATCATTGGAAGAATTATTAGTGATGTAATCTTTAGTTTCTAAATTACAAAAAATAGGTTCATCAAATTTTTTATCTAAAAAATCTTTTTTTGACACTTCTTTAATATTTGTTTTATTTAAAAGTTCAATGACTCCTTTTGAAACTCTTCCATCACCAGTAACTAGAATTTTAGTTTTAGGAAAGTATAAATTTTTTAAATTTAATACAAGTCTTTTGTAATCATTTATTTTATAAGCACTAGCAAGAGATTGTTTCCCAAGTATTTTAAGAAATAAATTTAATGTATTATAACACCCAACAATACCTGCAAATCTTCCAAAACCTAAACATCTGTCACTATTTTTGTCTCTTATATTTTCATAATCAATTAACTTCACTTTTTTATTTAAAATCGACAAAAGTAATTCTTCCTTATTTTCTTGAATATTTTTTTGATCTTTATTAATTTTAAAGGTGTGAGAAAAAAAAAGATATGTTTTATTATTAATTAAAAAAGTTGGATCAATTTCTTTAACCCCGAATATTATTGAGCATTTTTGTAAATCTTCACTAATTTTAGCACCAGATAATTCATATTCTTTATCAGAAAAACATCTATTATTTGATGGTTGAATGATGAAATTAATATTCGGATTATTTTCTTTTATATTTTTAATATGTTCTGGAACTATAGGAGTTCTATTTTCATCATTTCTAGACTCTCTAACAATACCAATATAGATTAATTGATTATCCATTCTCTTGTTGAATATTAATTTTATAATCTTTTAAAATTTTAAAAAAATACATTATATTTTCTGTTTTATGTGGTGCAGTTGTAACACCAGAGTCAATTTTATTATCCATAATTAGATCAATCGCCGCTGATAAAGTTATTGATACAAGTTTGCCCATTGCAGTATTTTCACCGCTACCTTTCTCATCTAAAAAATAAGAACTATCAAAAATTTTATGATTTTTTTCAAAAGCTTTAAGTTTTACAGAAAGTACAACTCGATCCTCTTCATCTGGTAGATATTTATTATCCTTTAATAATTCTTCACTTTTTTGATTTATGTCAGCTTCTATATTATCTGATCCATTTTCAAGCATTGAAAAGATATCTTGCCATGCGTCTTTCCAACCATCAAGTCGCAAAGTACCTCTTACAAATTCTTTTACTTTCCATTTCTCATCAAACAAGTATTCATTTACATACGGTGTTGAATCTCTATTTGGATAAGCCTCAAAATTTTCACCAGATATTGAGTACGAATTAATAGATTTGTAAGGAGTGACAGTATTTATTTTACCTTTTGTTATATATTTTGCATCATTATTTAAGGCTTTAATTACTCCAGCTGGCGACCAACTAAATTTATATTTAAATTCATTTGGAATTGCTGGGAAACCACCACAATATGATTCATATACTACTTCTATTTTTTCAGTGGAGATTTTTTTTAAATCACTCACAAGTAAATGAGAAAAAAAATGATCTATACCTGGGTCTAGACCAATCTCATTTATAAATACCAAATTTTCTTTTTTAACATCTGTATCTAGCGCATTTATTTCTGGATTAAGGTAACTTGTAGATGCAAAATGACATTTATTCTTTAAACAAAGCTCAGCTATTTCCAAATGTTTGTTTGCTGGAAGTTGAGAGATAACAATATCACCTGGATTTGTTTTGTTAAATAATAAATCAATATCAAACTTTTTAGCGTTCACATTTTTTTTATCTACATGATCAATACTCTTTAAAGCTTTATCTAATGTCCTATTCCATACCGTAAGATTATTTAAATTTTTAGCTAATCTTCTAATTCCAGGTATAGAAGATAATCCTGTTCCTATCCAATGTACATGTTTCATAGTCTTATTTACTTTTATATTAAATTGTTTACTACATTAATTAAACTTAAAATACGGAAATTTATTTGACTTCAATAGTATTTATTTTTTTATTAACAGGACTAGTTTCTGGTTTTATTGCAGGTTTGTTAGGAGTTGGAGGTGGAATAATAATAGTTCCTGTAACTTATTTTATTTTACTTAATCTTGGTTATAACTCTGATATAATAATGCATGTTGCTGTGGCATCATCTCTTGGTGTGATTTGTTTTACTTCAATTTCTTCCATAAGATCACATATTAATCTTAAGAATACAAATTTGATAATTGTAAAAAAATGGGCAATTGGAATAATTATTGGATCAATTGTAGGTTCGTTTTCAGCAAGTTCTATGTCAGGGCAGATTTTAGTTATCCTTTTTGTTATTTTAGCATTTTTAATTTCATTAAATATGCTCTTTCAACAAAATCCTGTAATTGTAAGTAATGATTTGCCTTCATCTAACATTATTAATTTTTTAATAAGTTCTTCTATTGGTTTTTTTTCTTCAATAATTGGTATTGGAGGAGGTAGTTTTAGTGTTCCTACTTTAACAATGTTTTCAAAAAAAATTCATGAAGCAGTTGGTACATCTGCTGTTTTTGGATTTCTTATTGCTTTTCCTGGAGCGTTAACATTCATGTATACTGGATCAAATATGAATAATCTTCCTATTTATTCAGTAGGTTTCGTAAATGTTGTAATAGTTTTTTTTATATCCATAACTAGTATAATTACTGCTGGAATTGGTGCAAAAGTTTCAACAAACATAGATAAGTTAGTATTAAGAAAAATTTTTGCTATTTTTTTGTTGTTAACTTGTGCTAGTCTAATTATTGAACATTTTATAATTTAAATGAATTTTATTGCAGATAGACTAAGTAAAATTAAGCCTTCAATGACGGTAGGTATTAATATCAAAGCTAAGGCTTTGAAGGATGAAGGTAAGGATGTAATTGTTCTTGCAGCAGGTGAACCAGATTTTAATACTCCAAAAAATATAAGAGATGCAGCTAGTAAAGCGATGGAAGAGGGTAAAACTAAATATGTACCAGGTAAAGGGACTCCAGAATTACAAAAAGCAATTCAAAGAAAATTTAAAGAAGATAATAATATAGATTATCAATTAGAAGAAATCATCTGTGGTGTTGGTGGGAAACATATTATCTATAATGCTATGATGGCAACAATTAATCCAGGAGATGAGGTCATAATAACAGCTCCTTTTTGGGTTAGTTATCCAGATATTGTTTTATTAGCAGAAGGTAAACCCGTCATAGTTGAGTGTCCTCAATCACAGAACTTCAAAATTACTCCAGCACAATTAGATAAAAATATTAACTCCAACACAAAATGGTTGATGTTAAATAGTCCTAGCAATCCAACTGGCTCAGTTTATTCCAAAAAAGAGTTAGAAGATTTAGCACATATTCTAAAAAAATATCCTAATGTTCTTATAATGTGTGATGATATCTACGAAAAAATTATTTATGATAAACTAGATTTCCATACCCTTGCATCTATTGAGCCTTCATTAAAAGAAAGATGTTTGACACTTAATGGTGTTTCAAAATCATACTGTATGACAGGATGGAGGCTTGGATATTGTGGTGCTCCAAAAGAGATTATTGCTGCTATGAACAAAATACAATCGCAAAGTACAACATCAACTTCTTCAATTACAATGGCAGCTGCCGTGGAAGCAATAAGTGGTCCTCAGGATTTTATAAAAGAACATAATGAAAAGTTCTTGAAACGTAGAGATTTAGTATTGAATAAATTAAATAATATTGAGGGAATTACATGTCAAAAACCAGAAGGGGCTTTTTACGTCTATCCTAATTGTGAAGGTATAATTGGAAAGAAGACACCTAATGGAAGTCAAATCTTTAATGACGAAGATTTCATGACATATCTTCTAGAGGATCAAGGTGTTGCAGGAGTTCATGGTGCAGCATTTGGATTATCACCTTATTTTAGATTATCTTATGCAACTAGTGATGCAATTCTCGAAGATGCGTGCAACAGAATTAAAGATGCTTGCAATAAACTTACTTAAGATCTTTATCAGCGATTATCTCAGCCAATCTAAGTAGATTAGTGGTGCCAGCACTTCCGAATGGAACACCAGCTGAAATAACAACGTTATCTCCTGGCTCTACTAAATTTTTATTTTTTGCAATTCTACATGCAATATTAACCATGTCTTGAGCATTTTGAGCATCCTCTTGCGTATAACAAGAGTTTACCCCCCAATATAATTGCATTTTTCTTGTAGTAATAATATTTGGAGATAAACCAACAATTTGAACAGGGGCCCTTTCTCTAGCCATTCTAGTCGTTGTTCTTCCACTAAGAGAAAATGTAATAATTGCTTTTGCATCTGATTTTTTTGCAATTGAGTAAGCTGCTAAAGTTATTGCATCGGTATTATCAACATCATCAATATTTTCTTGAGTAATTTGTAAATCATAATTATTTTTATCATTCTCAACATTTTCTATTATTTTATTCATAGTTCGTACTACTTCTGTTGGATGTGCTCCAACGGCAGATTCACCAGATAACATTACAGCATCTGTTCCATCATAAATAGCATTAGCAACATCAGATGCTTCTGCTCTAGTTGGCACAAGATTTCCAATCATACTTTCAAGCATTTGTGTAGCAACAACAACTGGTTTTCCAAAGTGCCTACATCTTTTAATAATATTTTTTTGCACTATTGGAACTTGTTCTGTTGGCATTTCAACACCCAAATCACCTCTTGCTATCATAATACCATCTGCAGCATTTATAATATCATCAATATTTTTTACTGCTGAAGGTTTTTCAATTTTTGCCATCACGAGTGCTTTGTTATTAATTATTTTTTTTAGTTTGTGAATATCCTCTGCTTGTTGCACGAAAGAAAGTGCAACCCAATCAACTCCCATATCTAATGCCTTCATTAGATCAGACTTATCTTTTTTGGTAAGAGCGTCTATTGGAAGAATAACATCTGGAATATTTACACCTTTGTTATTTGAGATTTCAGCATCATTTAAAACCTCTGTAATTAAACTATCTTTTTTTTGTTCAACAACTTGTAATCTAATTCTTCCATCATTTACTAATAAAATAGAATTAGGTGTTAAAAAATCATAAATTTCTTCATGAGGAAAGTTAACCCTATTATTATCTCCTGGCTCACTTGAAAGATCTAATACAAAACTTTGACCTTTAACTAAATTTTCTTTTGTATTCTTAAATGTTCCCACTCTTAATTTGGGTCCTTGCAAGTCAGCTAATATGCATGATGCATGATTATGTTTTTCTTCTAGAGATCTAATATTTTCATAATTTTTTCTATGAGTTTCTAAATCACCATGTGAAAAATTTAATCTAAAAACATCACATCCACCAACAAACAAGTCTTCTATTATTTTTTTATCTGATGATGCAGGTCCTAGTGTAGCTAAAATTTTAGCTTTTCTGTTACGTTTCATTAATTATAATATATATATAGCACAAAAATAGATTTATATAATTTATTTACTTAATATGACCAAAAACTTTGATAGAGAATTACTTGCTGATGTTGCAGAAAGATTAATTCATCATCTAAAAAATAGAACAGATGTACAAAATATTGATTTAATGAATTTATCAGGTTTTTGCAGAAACTGTCTTTCAAAATGGTATGTTAGTGCTGCAGAGAAGAAAAATATTTCTATTTCTTATGATGAAGCACGAGAAATGATCTATGGTATGTCATACTCAGAGTGGAAAACAAAATTTCAAAAAGAAATCACTTCTGAACAAAAAGAAAAATTTGATAAAGGAAAAACTTAATATAATTTCTCTAAGTTTTCTCCGTACATCTCTTTTACTTTAAATCTTCTTACTTTCATAGAAGGAGTCATCATATTGTTTTCAATTGTAAACTCATGATCAATTAAAATAAACTTTCTTATTTGTTCTATTTTAGAAAGGCTTTTGTTGACCTTATCTACTACATCTTTTATTTTTTTATTAAATGAAGTATCTTGAATAATTTTACTTAAATCACCTTCAACATTATTTGCTTTTGCCCATTCAGAAACTATATCTTTATTAGGTACCAAGATTGCAACTAGGTAATTTTTGAAATCTCCATATAACATTGACTGAGCAATTTCAGGTTCAATATCTAGTTTCGCCTCTATTCTTGAAGGAGAAATATTATCTCCACCAGCATTTACAATAATATCTTTTTTTCTATCCGTAATCTTTAAATAATCCTCTTCATCAAACTCTCCAACATCACCTGTATGGACCCATCCATCAATTATGGTTTTATTAGTTGACTCGGGATCATTCCAATAACCATTCATAATTAGTTCACCACGAGCTAAAATTTCTCCATCTTCAGAAATCTTTACTTCATTTCCTTGAAGAACTTTTCCAACAGTATCTAATTTAATTTTTTCAG
This sequence comes from uncultured Alphaproteobacteria bacterium, assembly GCA_902524385.1. Taxonomy (GTDB): domain Bacteria; phylum Pseudomonadota; class Alphaproteobacteria; order HIMB59; genus CACPNW01. Next base: position 102,779 of record CABZCZ010000003.1, on the reverse strand, counting down.
GAGGGTTTGCGGAAATAACAGGAGCCGTTTCAGTTTGTCCGTAGCCTTGAAGTAGTGGCAGACCAAGAGCGCTTAGGTATAATCCAACCTCAAAATTTAGTGCTGCGCCTCCTGATATCAATGCTCTGAGACTTCCACCAAATCTTTTCTGAACCTTTTTTCTTACTATTCTATCCATTAATCTATTCATGAATCTTTCAGAGAAACTCATGTGTTCACCAAAATATTTTTTCTTTCCTAAATTTAATGTAATTGAAAAGAAGCGTTGACTTAATTTACTTTGGTTTTTTAGACCTTGTGAAATACGTGTGTGTAAAGAGTCATAAAATCTTGGAACAGCTGTCATAAAATGTGGTGCTGCCTCAGCCATATTTACTAGTAATTTATCTATACTTTCAGCGTAATAGATTTGTGCACCTTGCCCCATTTCTAAAAATTGTAAAGTATGTTCATATGAATGAGATAATGGCAACCATGATAAATATCTAATTTCTTTTGTTAAATCATTGGTAAGACTTTCAAGTAATTTATCACAAGAAGCACAGTTTCTTAATATAGCTCCATGACTCAACATTACTCCCTTAGGTTTCCCACCTGTCCCAGAGGTATATATAATACATGCCGTATCTTTTCTGTTAAAATTTTTTGACAATTCTTCTATTTCATTAGAAGCTTTTCTTTTTTCTAAATTATCATTTATAATTTTATTATAAGATATTATATTTACAACTTCTGAATAAGTTTCATTATCATCATTAAACTTAATTACGTTTTGACAGTGAGAATTTTTTTCAATTGCAGGTAGAGCTTTTTGCATTAATTCATGTGAAGATACAATGGCGCATCTAGCCCCAGAGTGTTTAATTATATATTCATAATCATTTGTTGTACTTGTTGTGTAAGCAGGCACAGTTATTGCTCCAATACACATTATTGCTAAATCTGTAATTTGCCACTCAGGTCTATTTTCAGATAAAATTAATACTCTATCACCCTCTAAAATTCCTAGATCTTTAAAATATGTTGCCAAACTTTCAACCTGATCCTTTACTTGTAGCCAGCTTAAAGAAACATATTTATCATTTTCTTTTTTCCATAAATAAGGCTGATCTTTCAGATCATTTGATTGATAATAAAAAACACTAGGTATATTATTAAATTCATCAAAATTAACAATCATACTTTTAATCCTCCCTACAAAGCTCTGATAATAGACCTATATCGAAATAGTCAAATATGAAACAAAAAAATTATCAAAATTTAACAAAAAATTCCCTTGGAAAACTGCCAGTTTGGAACCTCAAAGATTTATACGAATCTCCAAAAGCCAAGAATCTAAATAATGATTTAAATCAACTAAGAAGAATTACAAAAAAATTTGAAAAAAAATACAGATTTAAAATTACTAAGCTTAATCCTAGTCATCTCTTAAAAGCAATCGTTGAATTAGAAAACATTGATATAAAAATTGATAAAATTATGTCATATGCACATCTCTTAGTTGCTGAGGACGGTAATAATGAAAAGAATAAAATTTTTTACCAACAAATGCAGGAACAAATTACTAATATAGCTTCATCAATAGTTTTCTTTAGTCTTGAGTTAAATGAAGTTTCGGATGCAAAATTAAATAAAATCTACGCTGATAAGAAATTAGAGCCTTATAAAAACTGGATTAAAAATATACGAAAATTTAAACCATATCAATTAGATGTTAAAACAGAAAAATTACTTCAAGAAAAAAGTATTACGTCTAGATCAGCTTGGGTAAGATTATTTGATGATACAATTTCGTCACTTAAATTTCCATTTAGAGGTAAAAATTTATCTAGTGCTGAAATTTTTAATTTTCTTTCTGATAAAAAAGAATCAAATCGAAAAAAATCCGCAGAGGTTGTATCTGCTGTTTTAAAAGACAATATTAGTTTGTTTACATCCATTACCAATAATCTTGCTAAAGATAAATCAATCAATGACAAGTGGAGAGGATTACCAAGCCCAGTTAGCTCTAGAAATTTGTCTAATGTAGTTGAAGATGAAGTTGTAGAGGCATTGACTGAAACAATAAAAGAAAATTATCCAAAAATTGCTCATCGCTATTATAAAATAAAAGCCAAATGGTTTAAAAAGAAATCATTGATGTATTGGGATAGAAATGCACCTCTTCCCTTCCAATCACAAAGTGTATATTCCTGGAAAGATGCAAAAAGAATTGTAAGTGATGCTTATTCTAATTTTGATAAGAGAGCAGGAGATATTGTAAATAAATTTTTTGATAATTCATGGATACATGCTCCTGTAATTGCAGGAAAATCTCCTGGAGCATTTGCTGCTTCTACTGTTCCTTCAGCTCACCCATTTATACTTGTTAATTATCAGGGTAAAGCAAGAGATATTTCAACACTTGCTCATGAACTAGGTCATGGAATTCATCAGTATTTAGCGGGACGAAAACAAACTTATTTTAATTCTTCAACACCTCTAACTCTTGCTGAAACAGCAAGTGTTTTTGGTGAAATGTTAACATTTAAATCTCTTCTATCCATAACTACGAAAGAAAATGAGCGTAGAGGACTTTTAGCAAATAAAGTCGAAGATATGCTTAATACTGTAGTACGACAAATTGCATTTTTTGAATTTGAAAAGCGCATACATGACCAAAGAAAAATTAAAGAATTAAGTGTTAATGAGATTTGTAAAATTTGGATTGATGTTCAAAAGCAAAGCTTAGGACCTTCGATAAAATTTAATGATGATTACAAATATTTTTGGAGCTACATACCTCATTTCATTCATTCACCATTTTACGTTTATGCTTACGCCTTTGGAGATTGTCTTGTAAATTCTCTTTTTAATGTATACGAAAGCAAATTACCCAAATTTGAAGACAAATATATTACTTTATTAGAAAGTGGTGGCAGTAATACATATGATAAACTATTGAAACCCTTTGGATTAAATCCGAAGAAAAAAGATTTTTGGCAAAAAGGTGTTAATGTTATTGAGAGTCTCATTGACCAATTGGAAGAATAAAATTGATGAAAGATAAAGAAGCAAAATCTTTAACAAAACAACTTACTAGATATGCAAAAGTTGGTGGTGTAGTTGGAAAATTAGCTACAAAGCTTGCAAGTCAAAGATATTTAGGGGTTAAGTTAGACAAAGAAAAACATGCCTCTGAAATTAGAGCTGCTCTTGGAAGTATTAAGGGACCATTAATGAAAGTGGCACAATTATCGGCAACAATACCTGATCTACTTCCTGATGAATATGCACAAGAGCTTATGCATTTACAATCAAATGCTCCTCCTATGGGATGGTTGTTTGTTAAAAGAAGAATGGCAGCAGAATTAAAACAGGATTGGCAAAAAAATTTTATAGAGTTTGATAAAGAAGCGACAAGAGCAGCTTCACTTGGGCAAGTTCATAAAGCTAAAGTAAATAATGATGAAATAGTAGCTTGTAAACTTCAGTATCCTGACATGACATCAGCGGTAAGTGCAGATCTTTCGCAATTGAAAATGATTTTTTCAATTTATCAGTCGTATAATAAAGCTATAAAAACTGATGAAGTATATAAAGAGATTACTGACAGATTAAAAGAAGAGCTAGATTATGAAAGAGAAAAAAAATTAATGTCAGTATTTAGAAATATTTTTTCAAACATAAATTTTGTTCACGTACCAAAAACCTATGACAAATTATCTACAAAGAGACTGCTGACCATGAGTTGGCTTGATGGAGAGCCTATTTTAAATTTTAAAAAGTCATCTAAAGAAACAAGAAATACATTAGCATCAAATATGTATAAAGCATGGTATAAACCATTTTTTGAATATGGTGTTCTTCATGGAGATCCACATTTAGGAAATTATTCTGTTCAAAAAAAAGATCTTAGTATTAATATTTATGATTTCGGATGTATGAGAATATTTAATGGTAATTTTATTCAGGGTGTAATAGATTTATACTTTGCTCTTCAAGAAAAAGATAATTCAAAAGCAGTTCATGCCTATGAACAATGGGGATTTACAGACATAACTAAAGATAAATTAAAAGTATTAAATAAATGGGCAGGATTTTTATATTCTCCTCTAATGGAAGATAAAGTTCAAAAAATACAAGAAAGTGATAGCGGTATTTATGGAGCACAAATTGCATCTGAAGTTCATCAAGAACTCAAGAAACTGGGTGGTGTTAAACCTCCAAAAGAATTTGTTTTTATGGATAGAGCGGCAGTAGGATTGGGTTCAGTGTTTATGCATTTAAAAGCTGAAGTTAATTGGTATAGAATATTCCATGAGCTCATTGAAGATTTTGACTCAAAAAAATTAATGAAAAACCAACAAAAAGCTTTAAAAATAGCGAACCTATCAATATAAGAACTCATGTTCTTATCTGCTATTAAAGAGAATGATAACAATGAGACAAGAGTCTCTATCTCCCCTGAATCTGTAAAGCTTTTATCTAGACTAGGTTTTGAAGTTATAATTGAAAATGGGGCGGGTGAATCTTCAGGATATCAAAATTCAAATTATGAAGAAGTTGGAGCAAAAATTGTTACTAGATCTGAATGCTTGAAGTCAGATGTTTGTTTATGCGTCAGAATGCCAAGTACTGAAGATATAAATAACTTAAAAAGTAATTCACTACTTATTGGAATTTTAAATCCATATGAAAATAAATCTGAATTCTCTAATTTAAACAAAAATAAAATATCATCTTGTTGTATGGAATTAATTCCAAGAATTAGTAGAGCCCAAAGTATGGATGTTTTATCATCTCAAGCAAACTTAGCTGGATATAGGAGTGTAATTGATGCCGCAGAGCAATTTGGAAAAGCTTTCCCAATGATGATGACTGCAGCAGGACGAGTAAATCCAGCAAAAGTTATGATACTTGGTGTAGGAGTTGCAGGTTTACAAGCTATTGCAACTGCAAAAAGACTTGGAGCAGTAGTATCTGCCACCGATGTTAGAGCTGCAACTAAGGAACAAGTCGAAAGTCTTGGTGGAAAATTTATTATGGTTGAAGATGATGAAGCTCAAAATGCTGAAACCGAAGGTGGTTATGCAAAGGAAATGAGTCAAGATTATAAGAAAAAACAAGCTCAATTGATAGCTGAAACAATTTCAAAACAAGACATTGTAATTTGTACAGCTCTTATCCCTGGAAAAAAAGCACCGGTATTAATCACAGAAGAAATGGTTTCTTCGATGATACCAGGTTCAGTAGTAATTGATTTAGCTGTGGAAGCTGGTGGTAATTGTCCTTTAAGTAAAATGAATGAAATAGTAATACATAATGGAGTTAAAGTTGTTGGTTATGGTAATGTTCCTGGAAGAGTTGCAAAAGATGCATCAGCTTTGTACGCTAAAAATATTTTTAACTTTTTAAGTTTGTTAATTGATAAAGAAAATAAAAAGATAAATTTTGATTTTGACGATGAAATAATTAATTCTGTTTTGCTAACCCATGACGGGGATGTAAGATTGGAGCAATTTAAGTAATATGGAAGCGCATTCATCGGAAGTTTTTGTTATTGGCCTAACTGTATTTTTCTTGGCCTGTATAATTGGGTATTATGTAGTTTGGTCAGTTACACCTGCATTACATAGTCCATTAATGGGCGTCACAAATGCAATATCAAGTGTAATCATAGTTGGAGCGATACTGGCATCTGGCCCTCAAGGTTTTGATACCTCTAAAATATTTGGATTAATTGGTGTTGTGTTAGCGTCAGTTAATATTTTTGGAGGCTTTTTAGTAACTTATCGAATGCTCTCAATGTTTAAGAAAAAAACAAAAAAAAACAAAGGAAAATAAATAATGTCTTCTAACATGGTTGCGATATTATATTTAATTTCAGCATTATTATTTATTTTTGCTCTAAGAGGTTTATCTCACCCTGAATCTTCAAGAACTGGAAATATTTTTGGTATCATTGGTATGATTATTGCAGTGTTCACTACTCTCATGTTCAAATCAGTTCTTAGTTATTATGAGATTGGAGCTGCTATACTAATTGGTGGTGCTATTGGTTCATTTATAGCTTTAAGAATAGAAATGACTGCATTGCCTCAGTTAGTTGCTGCATTTCATAGTTTGGTTGGATTAGCAGCTGTTTTTGTTGCTGCTGCTGCTTTTTATGATCCTGTTGCATTTAATATAGGTAAAGTTGGGTCTATTAAAGTTGCTAGTCTTATTGAAATGAGTATCGGAACATTTATAGGTGCAATCACTTTCTCTGGTTCAGTATTAGCTTTTGGAAAGTTACAAGGCACAATCTCCGGAAAGCCTATTGTGTTTAAGTTTCAACATCTTATTAATGCATTGATTTTTTTACTTATTATTTTTTTAATAATTTTTTTTGTTGTTAATCAATCACCAACAATTTTTTGGACTATAGTTGTTGTATCCATAATACTAGGTTTTCTTGTTGTAATTCCTATAGGTGGAGCAGACATGCCAGTTGTCGTTTCAATGTTAAACTCTTATTCAGGTTGGGCAGCTTGTGGCATAGGATTTACACTAAGCAATAATCTCTTAATTATAACTGGTGCTCTTGTCGGAGCGTCTGGCGCAATATTAAGTTATATAATGAGTAAAGGAATGAATAGATCCATTATTAATGTTGTACTAGGAGGTTTTGGTGGTGAGCAAGACGCTAGTGCTAGTAAGGATAATTCTGATAAAATTGTTAAACAAGGTAATGCTGAGGATGCAGCATATATAATGAAAAATGCAGACTCTGTAATTATTGTACCTGGATATGGAATGGCTGTAGCACAAGCTCAACATGCTTTAAGAGAAATGGGCGACATATTAAAAAAAGAAGGAATAGAGGTAAGATACGCAATACATCCAGTTGCTGGAAGAATGCCAGGACATATGAATGTTTTGCTTGCAGAAGCTAATGTTCCCTACGAAGAAGTATTAGAACTAGATGAAATTAATCATGACTTTCCTATGACAGAGGTTTCCTTTGTTATTGGTGCAAATGATGTAACTAATCCCGCTGCTAAAACTGATGAGTCTTCCCCAATTTTTGGAATGCCTATTTTAGATGTAGAAAAATCTCAAAGTGTTTTATTTGTAAAACGTTCAATGGCAACTGGTTATTCTGGTGTTGATAATGAATTATTTTATAGTGATAATACTACTATGCTATTTGGAGATGCTAAAAAAATGTGTGAGGATATAGTAAAAAGTTTATCTGCTTAATTGTTATTTCTTTTTGCTGATTTTCTAGCTCTTCTAATATTTTCTTCTTTTTCTCTAGCACGTTTCAAACAAGGTTTCTCATAGTGTTTTCGAAGTTTCATTTCTTTGTATAAACCTTCACGCTGCATTTTCTTTTTTAAAGATCTAATTGCTTGTTCTACATTATTATCTTTTACATTTACAAAAAGTGTCATTGGATCGGGCTAGTAACATAAACTCCTATTATTTGCAAATGGATATATTGAATTAATCTATTGGTATATTAGAAAAAATACTTATATTTATTGTGTGTCTATTCTCAAAATATCAAAAATTGGTCATCCCATCTTGCTAAAAGAATGTTCTGAGATAAAAGAATTCTCATCAGATTATCTAAAAAAAATAGTTTATGATATGTCTGAAACAATGCTTGACTATAACGGTATAGGTTTAGCAGCACCTCAAGTACATATTTCAAAGCAAATAATAGTATTTCGTAATCCTGATAATGAAGTGAAAGATAAAATTGAGATAACACCATTAATAAATGCTAGTTTTACGCCTATAGGAAAAGATACTGAGGATGAATGGGAGGGTTGTTTATCTATTCCCGGTATGCAAGGCTTAGTTAGAAGATTTAAAAAAATTAAATATTCTGGATTTGATCTTGATGGTAAAGTGATTGAAAATGAAGTTGAAGGCTTACATGCAAGGGTAGTACAACATGAGGTAGATCATTTAAATGGCATTTTGTATACATCGCGCTTAGCACATAAAAATGCTTTTGGTTTTGAAAAAGAAATAGCAACTTATTGGAAAAATGAACAAAACAGAAAATAAAAAAAAAGAAGATATTCTTATAAAAGCTAAAAAAATTGTATCAATTGAAGGCTGGTCATCAGAAATATTTTTAAAATTACAAAAACAAAATATTGAAAAAAATGATTTATTCTATTTTTTTCCGGATGGATATAAAGATTTATTAGAATATGCTTTACAAAATATTAATGAAAAACTTGAATATAAATTAAAAAAAATTAATTTAATTAATTTTCCAATTAACAAAAGAATAAAAAAAATATTATTATTACGATTTGATATATTAAATGAAGATAAAGAATTTTATAAAAAAACCTTCAACCATCTTTTGCTACCCACAAATAATAGAATCTCCAAAAAGAGTTTATATAATTCAGTAAATACTATGTGGTATTTAGCTGGAGATAATTCAACAGATTTCAATTTTTATACAAAAAGACTTATTTTATCAGGAGTATATACTAATGCCTTATTCGTTTTTTTTTCAAAAGAAATAAAGTATGTTGAAGAAAATATCGATAAAAATCTGAAGAGAATATCAAAAATTCCAAAAATTAAGGAAAGAATATCTTTTATTAAAGATAACGTTCCTAAATTTTTAAAAAGTTTTTTAGCTTAAGCAATACTATCTGGCTCTAATTTATTTTGAATTTCTAATATTTTATCTTTTAGGATTAACTTTCTTTTTTTTATCCTTTGAATTTGTAAAAAATCTACAGTATTTTTTTCTTGAAGCCTAATAAGTATTTCATCAAGATCTCTATGTTCTTGTTCAAAATTTTTCAAAATTTCTATAAGTTTGTTTATGTCATCCATGAAAATAAATAAGTAAAAATATAATAATAGTATATAAACGCCCTGTGGTAAAAAAAATAGCAATTTTAACAAGCGGCGGAGATTGTGCAGGTTTAAATGCAGTTATAAGAGCTGTTACATTAAGAGCACATAACAAGTACAACTGGGAAGTTTATGGAATAAAGGATGGAACATTAGGTTTGTTGAAAGAACCGCTGGACGTTATCAAATTAAATCCGCAAAATTTTGAGGGTAGTTTAATGAGGATGGGTGGAACTTTTTTGGGATCAAATAACAAAGGTAACCCTTTTAAAAAAATTATAAGTAATGGAAAAAAATTTGACTCATCTGATTTAGTTATAGAAGGTTTTAAAAAATTAGGAATTGATGCTCTAATAGGTATTGGTGGTGATGGAAGTTTGAAAATTCTTCAAAGTATTACAAAAAAAGGTAATATAAATTTTGTAGGTATTCCAAAGACTATAGACAATGATGTAAAGCATAATGAACTATCTATAGGTTATGATACAGCAGTTGACGTAGCAACAAATGCATTAGACATGCTTCAACCAACAGCAGCTAGCCACAGAAGAGTAATGATTTTAGAAGTTATGGGTAGAGATGCAGGCCACATTGCTTTGAATGCAGGAATAGCTGGAGGAGCAGATGTTATTTTGATTCCTGAGATACAATATTCAATAAAATCTATTGCTGATCATATCGAGAAACTTAGGTCTAAAGGAAGAAATCATGCATTAATCGTTGTTGCAGAAGCTGTAAAAAAAGAAAATGGTAAAAAAGCTACAGTGAAATATGTTGATGGAGAGGTGCGCCTTGGAGGAATTGGAAATTATCTTGGTGATGAAATCTATAAAATAACGGACTCTGAAACAAGAGTTACAGTTCTAGGACATGTTCAAAGAGGTGCTCAACCAACTCATAGAGATCGTTTAATTGCAAGTGCCTTTGGGGTTTATGCTGTTGATTTAATTGCAAAGAAAAAATTTAACAGAGTAGTTGTATGGAAAGACAGAGGAGTACAAGATTTAATGCTTAGTCAAGTTGCTGGATATTCAAAAACTGTTCAAAAAAATGATCCTTTAATTAAAGTAGCTGAAGGTCTCGGAATTTATATTGGTGAAACAAACTAAAAATTTCCTAATTTTTTCCAAATATAAAAATATATTTTGTAAGGTAATATCCTTGTAAATTTAAAAAAATATACAATCAAAAAGGGAAAAATTATTTCAAATTCTTTACCTTTAGTTAACCTATCAAATATTTTTTTTCCTGCATATTCTGCACTTTTTAAAAAAGGCATTTTGAAGCTATTTTTTTTGGTTGCTTCGGTATCAATAAAACCTGGACATATTACTCTAACGTTTATGTTCAACTTTTTGAAATCAAAATATAAGCTTTCACTCAAGCTTAATTGTGCTGCCTTAGAACTACCATATGCCCCAGCTGTTGGCCAACCTCTATATCCCAATGGTGAAGAAACAATAGCAATCGTATTATTTCTATTTTTCATAACATCTTTTAATTTATTAACACAATACAAAGTGCCTTTGATATTTACATCTACTAGCAATTCGTAGTTTGAAATATCAAATATTTGATTTTTATTTGGACTATAAGCTGATGCATTTAATAATGCTATATCAATTTTACCAATATTTTTTTCTATAGAATTAATCGTTTCATCAACATTATTTTTTGAAGAAATATCACATACAATAGCATGAACTAAATTTTTATTATTATTTATTTCTAATTTTTTTTTTGCAGATTCAAGGTTTATTTTATTACTTGAAGAAATTACAACTTGCCAATTATTACTTATAAATTCTTTTGCTGTAGCAAAGCCAATACCTGAAGATCCACCGGTTATCCATATAGTTTGCAACTATTGACTCCAATCATTCCGAATTATTGTTATAATATTTTTTTTATCATTTGGGTTTTTGAATTCCATTTTCATAAGTTCTTTTTTAAAATACCAAAGTGTATATTCTGGAAATGGCCCTTTATCTTTTGGATTTTTTGATGCATTGAAAACATACTTATTAGCTAATATTTCAATGTCATTAATTTTAATTTTTTCATCTTCAAGTTGATTTACTTCTATAGTTCTTACAATACCCTTTTGAGTATCAAATACTTCTTTTTCATTTAACATTTTGATATTCCAATAATTTAATGGTACTATATTTTTATCTAATTTTAATTGCCCATCCATACCACTAGCAATAAAAAAATTGCCTTCATCTTTTCCAATTATTTTATACTCTCGATCATCTTCAAAGTCTGTAAATCCATCTAATGATACAAATTCACCATTTATCCAAGTTTCTTTTGTTTCTTGAAAAAATTTGTATGCTGGAATAAATAAAACTTTAACATTTATCTTTAAGACTGAATGTATAACGACACTATCCTCGTTTTCTATAAATTTTGATATTAAGTTCCCAATATTTTTCTTTTTTCTTATAACATCATAACTTACCTCATTATCTTCTGGTATCGGAAATGGCTGACTAAAAACGCTAAATGAAAAAATAGATAAACAAATTATAAAGATATATTTCACGATTTAATTCTTAATGATGATCTTCCTCCATCTATATGAAATATTTGACCTGTAATCCAACTATTTTTATCACTTAATAGAAAACTTCCTATGTCAGAGAAATCATCACCAGATCCAATTTTAGGTAGAGGATGCATATTTTCAATTGCTTTCTTAATGGTTTCATTATTAAGTAACTTTTGTGTCATTTTTGCGTCAGTTAAACTTGGCGCTATACAATTTACTTTAATTTTTGGAGCAAATTCTGCAGCTAAGCTCAAAGTAAGACCTTCAATGGCACCTTTTGCTGTCGAGACTATTGTGTGATTAGTAAAACCTTGTTTTACGGCAATAGTTGAATAAAGTAGGATACTACCATTATTTTTAGCTAGAGTTTCTTGATTAAATTTAATTGCATTTATAGCACTAAGTGTATTTATTTTAAAAGAATCAATAAAATCTTCATCTTTAGTCATTTTAAGAGGTTTTAAATTTATAGAACCAACACAAAAAGCAATACCAAATAATCTATCTTTGTATTCTTCTGAAATGCTTTTAATTTTATCAAAATCTAAAACATCACAAACTTTATATTCGCAACCAATTTCCTCAGATAATTGTTTTAGTTCTGTTTCATTTCTAGAAATAATTATTGGATCATAGTTATCGCTCTTCAGTTTTTTTGATAATGCTTTTCCAATAGAACCTGTTCCCCCGAACACAAATATATTTTTGTTAGACATTTTTAACCTTTCTTATTTTAATTTGATGATAACTAATTAATAAAGTTGATAACAACAAAATTGAATTAGTTTGATGTAAACTTGCTACTGGTAAATAGACATTACTTAAAAGAGTAATGATACCTAAAATTACTTGTAAGGTTAGAAAAAATAAAACAAAATACACTAGAGTACTTGAAACATTTTTATTATCAAATTTAATAAATCTAAAAATTACAAATAGGATATAGAAAAAGACAAATATTGATAACCAGCGGTGGTTAAAATTTATCGCAACTGTATTTTCAAAAATATTATAAATACCTAAATCATCAATAATGTAATCATCAGGTATAATTTTTCCATTCATAAGCGGAAAAGTATTAAAAGATTGTCCAGAGTTGGTTCCTGCCATAAATCCACCTGTTGCAATTGTGATAAATATTAAGATCACAGCAATTAAAATATAAAATTCAATAGTCTTTGGATGAGATAAAAAACTTATATTAGAAGAATATCTGTAATCCATTGCTATCCATAATAGTATGGAAAAAATTATAAGAGCATTTAAAAGATGAAAAGTAAGTCTATAAGGGCTTACATAAGGATTTTCGGTTAAACCACTCTTTACCATCCACCATCCAACAACTGCTTGAAACAAACCGAACACAAAGACAATTCCAAGTCTTATATATAGTGACGATTGAATTTGCTTTTTAAAACTGAAGTAAATTAAGGGTATTAAAAAGACAATTCCTATGGCTCTTGCAAATATTCTATGAAACCACTCCCACCAAAAAATATATTTAAACTCATTTAACGTCATATTTTTGTTTACTATTTTAAATTCTGGTGTTTGTTTATACATTTCGAAAACAACCAACCAACTTTCTAAACTCAGTGGTGGAATTACACCTAAAATTGGCCGCCAGTCGGTCATAGAAAGTCCAGAGTCGGTTAATCTTGTTAGACCTCCTATCACTATAATTAACAAAACCATTGCGGTAATTGTTAATAGCCATATATAAATTGCAGGATTATAATGTTTTGAAATATTAGCATAATTCATTTGGAATATATATAATCCCTAGAAATAATAAAAAAAGTTGTTATTTTTCACATATGACACAAAAAACTGATGTAATAATTATAGGTGCAGGTCCGGTAGGCTTATTTGCTGTATTTGAACTAGGTCTTTTAAATATAAAATGTCACTTAGTTGATAATTTAGATAAAGTTGGAGGTCAGTGCGCTGAATTGTATCCAGAAAAACCAATTTATGATATTCCTTCAAGACCAGTTGTGACAGGACAAGAATTAACTGATGAATTAATTAAACAGATAAACCCGTTTAAACCTCAATTTCATCTAAACCAGCAAGTTGAGAAAATTTCTAAAACAGAATATGGTTGGATTGTAGAAACTAATATTGGAACAAAAGTTGAAGCAAAATGTATAGTAGTAGCTGCAGGAGCAGGAAGCTTTGTTCCAAGAAAACCGCCAATTGAAAATATTGAGAGCTTTGAAAACAAAAATGTTTTTTACGCAATTCGAGATAAATCAATGTTTAATGGAAAAAACCTATTAATCGCAGGGGGAGGTGATTCCGCTCTGGATTGGACAAATGAACTATCTAAAGATTCAAATGTATCTCTAATTCATAGAAGAAAAGAGTTTAGAGCAGCGCCTGATTCAGTTTCAAAAATGCAGGAATTAGAAACAAAAGGTAAAATTCAATTTTTAAAAGGTCAAATTAAAACGATTTCAAACAAAGAAGATAGCAAAATTATAATTGAATACGAAAATGACAAAGAAAGATCACAAATTGAAGTAGATTATCTTTTACCATTTTTTGGATTAAAAATGGAGTTAGGCCCAATTGCGAATTGGGGTCTAAACCTTCACGAAAATCTAATTAAAGTAGATACTGAAAAATTTGAAACCTCTACACCCTCTATCTTTGCGATTGGTGATATAAATTGGTACCCAGGTAAATTAAAATTAATTTTATCTGGATTTCATGAAGCAGCATTGATGTCTCAAGAAGTATTTAAATATTGTTTTCCTGATAAAAAAAATATTTTTAGATACACAACATCTTCTAAAGAACTTCAAAAAAAATTAGGTGTTTAAAAAATTAATTTACTCTTTAGAATCATAATAATTTAAATTTGATTTTTATTTTTACGAATAGCCTAAAAAAAATACTTTACTTACCTACACTAAAAAATCTTATTATATTTATGAATTATAATAATTTTTGTGTTTTTTTGAATGACTGAAAAATTGTATATTTTATATGCTTCTCAAACAGGAACTGCCGAGGATTTAGCATTTGAAATAAATGATATTGCTCAATCTAAGAATATAGTAACAGACCTAAAAGAGTTAGATGATATTTCACTTGAAAAATTTAAAGAAATTAAAAGAGTGATGGTAATTACTTCAACTACGGGTGAAGGCGACATACCCTATAATGGTGAATTATTTTTTGAAAAATTATTTGGAATAGCTAATATTAATTTATCACAAATGAGATATGGTGTTATAGCTCTTGGGGATAGTTCACATTATGAATTTTGTAAAGCGGGTAGGGATATAGATGAAAGATTAAAATATTTAGGAGCCATTTGTATTTTAGACAGATTAGAATGTGATTACGACACTAAGGGCTCTATTGAATGGCTTCAAAATTTTTCAATTTACTAAATAATCATTAAATTTATTTAAATTTTTAAAAACTAAGCTATTTGTTGATTAAATATTTCATAAATAGTTCCATAATTAAAATGCCAAAATTAATAATCAAAGATAGATCTGGAAAAATAAATGAAATTGAATTTGATACCAATTTTACCTTAATGGAAATACTTCGAGATAATAATTACGATATAGAAGCATCATGTGGAGGATGTTGTGCATGTGCCACTTGCCATGTATACATTGATGAAAAATGGACAAATAAGCTGAAAAATATGGATGATGATGAAGAATCTATGCTCGATCAAGCTTTTGATGTTAAAAAAAATTCCAGATTATCTTGTCAAATTCATCTTTCTGAAGAGCTTGATGGCTTAGAGATAGAAATTGCGCCAGAATAATATTGACACTAACTATTAATTTGTATACAAACAGTTTGTATAAAAACTATGGCAGACACTTCTCTTAATGAGAATAGATTGGCATTACTAATTTGGCAAACATCAAACTTATGGCAATCTAAAGTAAGACATAAATTAAAAGAGAGTCAAATCACATTAAATGAATATCTTATTCTTGAGACAATATATTTATTACAGCAAGAAAACATAAACATTACCCAACAGGATATATGTAAAAATGCATCTATTGATAGATCGGTTGTTAGTTTACGTGTTTCTAAACTAGAAGGAAAGAAGTTAATATCAAAACAACAACCACAAGATAAAAGATCTGATAGTTTAATTCTAACTAAAGCAGGGAATGATTTAATTAATAATGTCATTGATAATGTTATTGAGTTAGAAAATGAATTATTTAATAAACTAGGATCCGAAATTTTTAATTTCACAAATTCATTAAAGTTGTTATTGGGTAAAAAAATTAGAATTAGAGCAAAATTAAATGATTGATAAAGAATTAGTACAATCCTTAAAAGCTTGGCCTTTTAAAGAAGCATTACAAATAATTAAAAAAAACGGTGGTTTACAAAACTTTAAAATTCCATCTAAAGGATATGTATTACTAGAAACTGGTTATGGTCCCTCTGGTTTACCTCATATTGGAACTTTTGGTGAAGTTGTAAGAACATCAATGGTAAAAAATGCATTTTGCTCTATAATTGATTGCCCAACAAAACTGATCACATTTTCTGATGATATGGATGGATTAAGAAAAGTTCCTGAAAATGTTCCAAATAAAGAAATGTTAGAAAAATTTATAGGTAAGCCACTTACGTCCATACCAGATCCATTTGGTAAATTTGAAAGTTTTGGACATCATAATAATGCAAAACTTATAAGTTTTTTAGATGAATTTAATTTTGACTATGAATTTGTTAGCTCAACAGAAAAATATCAAAATGGAGATTTTAATAAAACAATATTAAGTATATTTGAAAACTATTCAAAAATATTAGATATTATTTTACCTACCTTGAGAGCAGAGAGAAAAGAAACTTATAGTCCATTTCTTCCAATCAGTGAAAATTCAGGAGAGGTACTTCAAGTAAAAATTGAAGAATATAAAATGGATTCAAAAACAATTATTTACAAAGATCCATCTTTAGACAAGTTAGTTGAAACAGAAGTAATTAATGGAAAATGTAAATTACAATGGAAAGTCGATTGGGCAATGAGATGGATGTCGTTTGATGTTGATTATGAAATGTGCGGTAAAGATCTTACAGAAAGTGTTGATTTAGGATCCAAGATTTGTAGAGCATTAAATAAAAAACCACCCACTAATCTAATTTATGAAATGTTTTTAGATGAAAAGGGCGAAAAAATTTCTAAGTC
Source organism: uncultured Alphaproteobacteria bacterium (assembly GCA_902524385.1). Classification (GTDB taxonomy): domain Bacteria; phylum Pseudomonadota; class Alphaproteobacteria; order HIMB59; genus CACPNW01. Next base: position 86,175 of record CABZCZ010000003.1, on the reverse strand, counting down.
AGTCGGCAACGGAATTAGTGTTGATGAGTGGCTACGTTACGCCTCTCCTGAAAGTCTTGCACTTTATATGTTCCAAAAACCAAAATCAGCTAAAAAACTTCACTTTGATGTAATTCCTAAAACTGTAGATGATTATCTTTCTCATTATAATTCATACTCAAGTTTAGATAAAAACAAACAGTATGATAATCCAATCTGGCATATTCATTCAGGAAAACCTAAAGAATTTAAATCAGAAATAAATTTCAATACTTTGACTAACCTAGTAAATGTTTCTAATTCTAAAGATAAAAAAGTAATATGGTCTTTTATTAATAAATATGATTATAATATTAATGCTGATAACAATCCTGAATTTGACCGCCTCATAGATTTTGCACTAAATTACTATGAAGATTTTATTTTGCCTAAAAAGAAATTTTTAGAGATTGATAGTAGTAATAAAGAAGTATTTATTGATATTATTAATGTTTTAGAAAATGAAGTTAATGAAAACAGTTCATCTGAAGATATTCAAACATTATTATACGAAGTAGGAAAAAAGCACGAATTTGAAAACTTAAAAGATTTTTTTAAACTAGTATATCAAGTTATGCTTGGTCAGGATCAAGGCCCTAGACTGGGATCATTTTTTAAATTATTTGGTTTAAGAGAAACTATTGATTATCTAAAAAAATTAATAGATAATTAATTTATTGTACAATAGTTTATTAAAAATTTTAAGATTATTACCACCCGAGTTATCTCATACTATTACAATTAATTTATTAAAATACTTCAAAATAAGACAAAAAAATATTGAGGACTCTATTCTTTCACAACATTTAATGGGTTTAGATTTTGCAAATCCTATTGGACTCGCTGCAGGTTTTGATAAAAATGCTGAAGTGATACATTCAATGTTTTCATTTGGTTTTGGTTTTCTTGAAGTTGGCACAATTACTCCGCAACCTCAAAGTGGTAATTCTAAACCTAGAGTATTTAGATTAAGTGAAGATCAAGCCATCATTAATAGTTTAGGATTTAATAATAAAGGTATTAAAAAAGTAAAAAAAAATTTAATTAAATTTCAAAAATCATACTTAAATAATAAGATTGTAGGAGTTAATATAGGCAAAAATAAAAATTCAAGTGAAGCTACTGACGATTATCTAATTGGTTTAGAAGAGTTAGGTGATTTAGCAAGCTATATAACTATAAACATATCCTCACCAAATACTGCAGGTTTGAGAGATCTGCAATTAAGAGGAAAGATAGAAAAATTAATTAAAAAAATTATAAACAAAAGAGATGAAATAAAAAAAATTAATACCAAGCCAATATTAATTAAAATTTCACCTGATTTAAATGAAGATCAATTAAGAGATATAGCTTTAATATCATTAGCTAATAACATAGATGGATTGATACTTACAAATAGTACCATAAAAAGATACGATAATTTAATTTCTATAAATAAAGAAAAAAAAGGGGGTTTGAGTGGTAAACCTTTATATGATAGTTCAAATTTAGTTTTGAAAAAAATGTATGAATTAACAAATGGTCAAATACCATTAATAGGAGTAGGTGGTATAACAAGTGGAAGGGACTGTTATGAAAAAATTAAATCTGGTGCTTCTTTAGTTCAGTTATATACCTCTTTGGTTTATTCTGGTCCAAATTTAATCAATAGTATGAATGGTGACTTGATCGACCTGATTAAAACTGATGGATATAAAAATGTATCTGAAGTTATTGGTAAATCTGTATAATTATGAAAAAAATAAAATCAATTGGAGAAATTATTAATGATTATGATAATTTTATAATTGATCAATGGGGCGTAATGCATGATGGAACATTTGGATATGATTATGCTTTTAATTCTATAAATATTCTCAATAGTAATAATAAAAATTTGTTTATAATTTCAAATTCATCAAAAAGATCAAAGTCATCCATAGATAGATTGCCAAAACTTGGTTTTAAAAAAAATTCTTTCATAAAAACTGTAACAAGTGGAGAAATGATTTGGCAATTACTTAAAAAAAAATTTTTAGATGAAAAAAATAAAAAAAATTGTTTTCATATTTATGATGAAGAAAAAGAGGATGGTCTAGATTTTAGAGATGGTTTAAATTTTAATTTTGTAGAAAAAGTAGAAGAAGCAGATTTAATTTTAGCTTGTACTCCTTTTATAGAATTAAAGCCAATAGACTACATTCCATTACTAGAAGTAGCTTATAAAAAAGAAATAACAATGTATTGTGCAAACCCCGACTTTGAAACAGTTGAAAGTAATACTAACAATAATGTCTTTTGTATGGGTGCAATTGGTGAAATATACAAAAAAATGGGTGGAAATGTTATTATAAAAGGTAAGCCTGATGTAAGCATATATACTGAGACCACAAATCAAATTAATTTAGAAAAAAAAAGAACAGTAGCTATTGGAGACTCATTATTTCATGACATTCAAGGTGCTAATAATTTTGAAGTAGATAGTGTCTTAGTAAAAACTGGTATTCATAAAGATTTAAATCAAATAAATAATTTAATTAAAAATCATCAAATAACCCCTACTTATATTATAGAAAAATTTAGTATTTAGAATACTTGACAAAGTAATATTTATATTTACATGAAACTTCATTATGTCAATGAGATGTGAATTAACAGGAAAATCCTTCCAAACTGGTAACAATGTCAGTCATGCCAAGAATAGAACAAAAAGACGCTTTAAACCAAACCTTCAGAACATTACCTTTGTAAGCGAAGCATTGGGGCAAAAATTTCAACTCAAAGTTGCAGTTAGTACTATACGTACAGTAGAAAGAAAAGGTGGTTTAGATGAATTCCTTATCAATACACCAAACTCTAAATTGCCCTTAAAAGCTAAAAAATTAAAAAAAACTATTTTATTAAAATCTAATTAATTTTTTGTAATGGGATTTTTCTTTGAATTAACAACAATACTTAATTCCCTTAGCACTGAACTAATGTGGTTCATAATGCTACTTTTTTGTTTTTTTTCTATTCTTATTTTTTTAAGAATATTTGGGTATATAGGGATTTTTATCTATTCTGCACTAGCCGTAATCGCAGGAAATATTCAAGTTTTAAAAACAGTAGATTTTTTTTATTCACCAGAACCGGTAGCTTTAGGAACCATACTTTTTGCTTCCACATTTTTATGTACTGATATTTTATCTGAATATTATGGCAAGGAAAAAGCTAGAATGAACATTTTAATTGGTTTCAGCGCATTTTTATTTATGACTTTATTAATGGTAATTACTATTGGTTTTCAACCATCAGATGCTGATTGGGTACAAGAAAGTTTATCAAATGTATTTACTCCAATGACAAGATTTTTTATAGCTAGTATGATTGCTTATTTAATAAGCCAATATTTTGATGTTTGGTTCTTTAACTATTTGAAACAAGCTTTATCAGGCAAATCTCTCTGGTTAAGGAATAATTTATCTACAATTATCTCCTCTTTGGTAGATAACACTGTCTTTAGTATATTTGCTTGGATTTTGTTAAATCCTGAACCAGTAAGTGTGTATAATGTCATTTTGATTTATATTTTAGGCACTTATTTTCTTAGAATATTTATAGCCCTACTTGACACTCCTTTTATTTATATAGCTAAGTTTTTTGTCCCAAAAACTAATGACTAACTTTTCTTGGAAAGTTAAAAAAAAAAATAAAAATAATAAAGCAAGAACTGGAAAAATTTCTACACCACATGGTGAAATTGAAACTCCAGCATTTATTTTTTGTGCAACAAAAGCTGCATTAAAATCTTTTACTACACTTGAAGCAAAAAAAAATAATACACAAATTATACTATCCAATACCTACCATCTAATGCTCCAACCAGGTAGCGAACTAATAGCTCAACATGGAGGTCTTCATAAATTTATGGGTTGGGATGGGCCTATGTTAACAGATAGTGGTGGATTTCAAATTTTTTCTCTTGGACATGGGTCAGTTGCTGATGAAATAAAAGGACGAAAAACAAATTCAAAAAATAAAAAAACTTTAATAAATTTGAATGAAGAGGGCGCATTATTTAAATCTTACATAGATGGCTCTACTCATATGTTATCTCCTGAAAAATCAATAGAGGTTCAAAGAAATCTTGGAGCAGATTTCATCTTAGTTTTTGATGAATGTACTCCCTATAATGTAGATAAAATATACACATCTGATTCTATGTTAAGAAGTCATAGATGGTCTTTAAGATCCATCAATACATTTAACTCTAAACTTAATTATAATCCTAAAAATGGTTCAGCTGGTAGACAAGAAATGTATGGAATTATTCAAGGAGGGATTTACAGAGATTTAAGAGAAGAAAGTATTGAATTTAATACAAAAAAAATCAACACTTTTGGAATTGCTATTGGTGGAAGTTTAGGATCAAATAAAGATGAAATGAAAGATATAGTTCATTTTACTTCTTCTAAATTAGATAATACTCGTCCGGTACATTTACTAGGAATTGGCGATCCAAGGGATATATGGGATTTTGTTGCAGATGGAATCGATACATTTGATTGTGTAAGCCCAACTAGAATTGCAAGACATGGATCAGCTTTAGTTAAAGGTAAACAGGGAAAAATAAACTTAAAAAATGTTCAATATAGAAACAATTTAAACCCAATAGATAATGAATGTAATTGCTATACATGTAAGAATTTTACACTGGCATATTTATATCATCTTTTTTCTGCACAAGAATTACTAGGATTACAATTGCTTACTAATCATAATATATATTTTATGAATAATCTTATGAAAGAAGTTAGAAGCTCAATTGATAACAATGATTTTGATAACGCAAAAAAGAAATGGTTAAATTCTTAATTATCTAAATGAAAAGTAGTAGATAATTGATTTAGTAATACTTCACCTAACTGATCGACATCCATTATAGTTACAGCCTTACTATAGTATCTTGAAACATCATGCCCAATTCCTATAGCAATTAATTCAATTTCATCTTTTTTTTCAATTTCACCAATTATATTTCTCAAATTTTTTTCTAAATAATTACCTGGATTTACAGAAAGTGTTGAGTCATCAACAGGTGCACCATCACTTATAACTATAAGAATTTTTCTTTTTTCCTTTCGAAAAGATAATCTATTGTAAGCCCATGATAAAGCTTCTCCATCGACGTTTTCTTTCAAGATACCCTCTTTCAATAATAGACCTAAATTTTTCTTTGATCTCCTCCAAGGCGAGTCAGCAGATTTATAAATGATATGTCTTAGATCATTTAACCTTCCAGGATTAGAGGGTTTCCCATTTTTAATCCATTTTTCTCTTGAGTTACCTCCCTTCCAAGCTTTGGTTGTGAAACCTAATATTTCCGATTTAATTAAACATCTTTCTAGAGTTTTTGCTAAAATATCTGAACAAAGGGCTGCAACCGTAATTGGTCTGCCTCTCATTGAACCAGAATTATCAATTAGAAGACTCACAATAGTATCTTTAAATTCAACTTCTTTTTCTATTTTGTAGCTTAATTTATTATTTGGATTAGCAATAATTTTAGCTAATCTTGATGTATCAAGAAAACCCTCTTCCATATTAAAATCCCAATGACGATTTTGCTGAGCTAAAAGTTTTCTTTGCAGTCTATTGGCAATTTTAGCAATTAGTGGTTGAAATGAAAATACTTGTTGATCAAGATTTTTTCTAAGTTTCTCTAATTCTTTGATATCACAAAGTTCTTCGGCATTAATAATTTCATCAAAATTATAATCATAAACTTTATAATTCTCTAAATTCTCTAAAATTTTTCTATCTGGTAAATAATCTAGTTCAGTATCCCCGCTTTCTTCTCCCATATCATCATTTTCTTCTAATGAAACTGACTGCTCAACAGTTGTTTCACTTGTTTGCATTTCAATATTTGACTCAGTTTGTTCATCATTTTTTTGTTCATCATTATTTTCATTTTCATTTTCTTGATCCTCATCGTTTTGATTAATATCTTCGTTCTGAGTATTGTTTACACTGTTATTAATTAATCCAAGTTCATCTAATTTTTCAACTATTGTAGATGTATATTTTTCCTGATCATGTAGACATTTCTTTAGATCTATAAAAAAGTTTGAATAACCTTTTTTTAATTTTTCTTTTACAATATTTTTAAAATTACTATTTTCTTTTCCTAAATTTACGCCAACAATTTCTTCAAATGCTACATTTTTAAATGCTTTAATTAATAAATTTTGATCTTTTTTAGTATTTCCAATTTTAAGATCTCTAATATACCTATTCTTTAGATTTTTTTGTATTCCCTTAAATTCACTACTACCTATAGCTTCTACTCGTGCTTGTACCAAAACATTAATGAGTTCATTGGATAACTCATCTTGATTTAAGAAATTTTGATGAATATCTTTTGAATGTAATCTGAACTCTAATGCAAAAGAGTCCGCTTCAGCTCTTAAATATTCTAGATTATTTTTGAAATTTTCAATTTTTGGTTCAGTTAGATTTATAGTGTTACCAATAATTGAAGGATTTTCTTTAACAAAATTAATCTCTATATCTTCTTTTTTACCGATTGATTTTATTGTAGCACTTAATGACTTTTTAAAATCTTCAATAATTTCACTATTCTTTGACATTAGCTACCTTAGCATCAGTAATATCAATTCCAAATGACCTCTGAAAATATTCCTGTAAGATAGATCTCTCCATTTCATCGCATCTATTTAAAAAAGATAGTTTAAAAGAATATTCTATATCATTGAATAGAAGATAATTTTCTGCCCAAGTCAATACAGTTCTTGGACTCATAACAGTTGAAATATCACCATTAATGAATCCTGATCTAGAAAGATCTGCAGTAGCTACCATGCATTTAACGATGTCTTTGCCATCTTTATTATTAAGTTTTTTTACTTTACTTAAGATAATATTTTTTTCTTGCTCGTTACTAAGATAATTTAAGGTTGATACAATATTCCATCTATCCATTTGACCTTGGTTTATTTGTTGAGTACCATGATACAAACCAGATGTATCACCAAGACCAACAGTGTTTGCTGTAGCAAACAACCTAAAAAATTTGTGAGGTTTAATTACTCTTGATTGATCCAGTAGAGTTAATTTACCATCTGACTCCAAAATACGTTGAATTACAAACATTACATCAGGTCTGCCTGCATCATACTCATCAAACACTAAAGCTACAGGGTTTTTGTAAGACCAAGGAAGTATGCCATCCTGAAATTCTGTCACCTGTTTATTATCTTTGAGTACGATAGTATCTTTGCCAATCAAATCTATTCTGCTGATGTGACTATCTAAATTAATTCTAATACATGGCCAATGAAGCCTAGCAGCTACCTGTTCGATATGAGTAGATTTACCAGTACCATGGTATCCTTGAATCAGCACTCTTCTATTAGAAGCAAATCCAGCAAGTATTGAAAGAGTTGTTACTGGATCAAAAATATATGTTTGATCTATTTCTGGTACGTGTTCAGTTTTTTCTCTAAACTTATAAACCTCAAACTCACAGGAAACCCCAAATATTTCTTTGGGATCAATTTTGATACTAGGAGATATTTCTATATTTTTTTTATCAGTCATTTTTAAATTTTTTTAAAAGTATTTTGTATGAGTTATTTATTTCCTTAAACTTCTCTTCTGCTTCTTTATCGTTACCATTTACATCAGGGTGAAATATTTTCACTAGTTTTTTGTAAGTTTTTTTAATTTTATCCAATGTCAATGGTAGATCTAGATTGAATAATGAAAGAGCTTCACTTTCTTCTTTTGTAAGATTTTCATCAACCAGCTTATTTCTGAAGTAATAATTCTCTCGTTCATTTGGATTTAAATCGTTCATTTCCTCAGTAAAAAAATTGTTGATTTGATCCATTACTTTGTGATAATTTCCCTTCAAAGGCCAAGATGGCCTGTTCCAAATAATATCTTCTCTCATTGAATTCTCAATTTCATTAACTGATAATCCTTTATAAAAATCCCATGACTTATTGTATTCCTTAATATGTTCCATACAAAAATAATAATATTGATTTAACAATACTCTAGATTTTGGTGCTTTAAACTTACCCTCACTATTACAATCTTTGTTATCACATTTTCTAAAAAATGTTTTTTCCCAAGAAAGACTATTTTTATTAATATCTATTTTATGTTTACCCACACGTAATATATAGTTTAAAAATAATGAATCGTAAGCAAAGAATTGATAAAATATTATCAAATAAATTTGACAATTTTTTATTAGAAATTGTTGACAATTCAAATTTGCATGAAGGGCATAATAATTTTACCGGTAGTGGAGAAACTCATATCAAAATAATCTTGACGAAAAAAGACAACTCCCCACTTAATAGATTAAATATTCACAGGATTATTAATAGTTTGCTTAAAGAAGAATTTAACAGTGGTTTACATTCTTTGGAAATTAAAATTAGTTAATTTTTGAAATTTCAACCTTAGATATTTGTTTTTTTGAATGTGATAAAATTTTATAGTTAAAAAAATTGTCTTTAAAAGATTCACCATATGAAGGTATTTTTTTTGACATATCTAAAATATATCCAGCTATTGTAGAGGACTCAATTTCTGGTGGATCTAAATCAAAACTTTTATACAAATCTCTAATATTTTTCTCACCATTAATTATAACCTTACCATAGTTATTTAGTTTAAAATCATTTTCTGGCACATCAATTTCATCTACAATTTCACCAACTATTTCTTCTATAATATCTTCTAAAGTTATTAATCCAAGTAATTCCCCAAATTCATCAACAACAAATGCTAAGTGTTCTTTTCTTTTTTTAAATTCTACCAGTTGCTCTAGTAGATTTGTAGTTTCAGGAATAAACCACGGATTAGAAATTTTATCAAAAATTATTTCTTTTGATTCATTATGATTTTTTAAATCTATATTCAAAGTTCTAACATTCAATAAACCTATTATATTTTCAGGATTATCTATCCAAAAAGGTATACGGGTGTATCTAGAGTTATTAATTTTTTGTATTATTTCACTAGTCTTCAGAGATGAATCTATCGAATAGATATTTTTTCGATGGGTAAAAATTTCTTCAACAGTAATGTCGTTTAATTGTAATATACTTTGTAACATATCCTTTTCTTGTTCATAATCTGGATTTGAAGTTTTATAAAGATCTATTACTCCTTTTAATTCTTCTTCTGATTGAAGATCATTATTTTTTATATCATTATCATTTTTTCTAAAAATTAATCTTACGATTAAATTAATTACAAATACAAAAATAAATAAAATTTTATTTAAATAATAAATAATTGGAGAAATTAATAAAGCAGTTCTATTTGGTCTATTTAAGGCATAAGTTTTAGGAAGAACTTCGGCAAATATTACAATTACTACTGTCATAATTAAAGTTGCATAAAAAATACCTTCTACTCCAAAAAGATCATAAAAAAATGCTGTAGCTAGAGAAGATGCTAATATATTAACTAAGTTATTTGAGAGGAGTAACGTTGATATTACATTATCTTTCTTATCTAGTAATTCAAGCACATAGCCAGCTCTTTTACTTCCTTTTTTTTTCTTATATAAAATTCTTGCTTTAGAAGTAGCTGTAATTGCAGTTTCTGATCCTGATAAAAAACCAGATAGAATTATAAGAATAATTAGAAAAAAAAGAAGAAATATACTTGTCATTTATATATTTTGTAGAATTTTATAAACCTTATCCTTATCTAGTTTTTTATAAAATATTGAGCTACCAATATTATTTATAAGAGAAAAGTTAATACTGTCTTTAAAATTTTTTTTATCTTTACTTATTATTTTTATTATTTTTTTTTCTTTTATTATTCTATCAAAAATTTTTAATTTACATTTTTTAAAATGTATTATTATTCTATTAAGTTCATTAGTTGGGAGTAGACCAAGATAATTAGATATTTTTGCTTCAGTAATCATTCCTACAGAAATAGCTTCTCCATGATTTAATTTTTCATATTTATAGTGACTTTCTATAGCGTGACCAATTGTGTGTCCAAAATTCAACATTGCTCTAGAGTGATTATTATATAAGGATTCTTTTTCATCTTTTTTTACATAAAAAAGTTTTATCATTATTGATTTATAAATTGCTTTTTCTAAAATAGATTTGTTTAAATTTAATAATTTATTTATGTTTCTTTCTAACCAACAAAAAAAAATATAATCATTAATTAAAGCATGTTTTATTATTTCTGCATATCCAGATTTTATTTCTTTTTTTGACAAACTATTCAAAACAGAAATATCAATTAGCACTTCTTTTGGTTGATAGAATGTTCCAATCAAATTCTTTCCAAAGGTTGTATTTATTCCATTCTTACCACCAATAGAGCTATCTACTTGAGATAAAAGTGTTGTGGGAATTAGAAAAAAATCTATTCCTCTTAAAACTGTACTTGATACAAATCCTGCTAAATCACCTAATGTTCCACCTCCTATAGCAATAAGCACAGATTTTCTATTCACATTATTTTTAATAAGTTTTTCAACAAGATGTTTGTAACCATTAATTGTTTTTATTCTCTCTCCACACTGAATAGTTATAATTGTTATGTTTTTTTCTTTTTTAAAATTAAATTTATTTTTAATTTTTGAATCAATAACACAGAACACTTTTTCATTGTTATTTGCAATATTTTTTACAAAAGTTGCAATGTAATTTTTTTTTATTAATATTGAAGTATTCAATTTTTTGTTTTTTATAAATAAATCAGTTTGCATAAATATTTAGTTTAAATTTTATTTGATTTAATGTTTGAAATTTATCACCATCGTTATTTATTATCAAATCAGCTTTTTCATAATATTTTTGTCTATCTTTGAAAAGCTTTTGTAATATTTCTCTATTATTAAGATTATTATTTAATAGAGGTCTTTTTATTGAAGATTTCAATCTGTTTTGTAAGTTGTTTAATTTAACTTGTAAATAAATAGAGTAAGAATTTATCTTTATGATTTTTCTTATTTTTTCACTAACTATACTTCCACCACCTAAAGAAACTACACAATTATCAAGAGTCAATATATCAATACACACTTTTTCTTCAATATCTCTAAAATAAGACTCTCCTTCTTCTTCAAAAATTGTAGTTATTTTTTTTTTGGTCTTAAGCTCAATTTCCTTGTCAGTATCATAAAATTTTAAATTTAGGTATTTACTTAAATCTTTACCAATTATAGATTTACCTGAACCCATGAAGCCCATAATACAAATATTTTTCTTTTTAATTTCAGACAGATCCAACATAATCTAACTTTTTCTTATTATTGACAAATTTTTTGTAGAAATAGAAAAAAACTTAAAAAAATGGTAAAAATATATATTAATCATTTTTTTAATATCATATATGAAAAAAACATACATTATATATTTTTTTATAATACTAACAATAATCGTCTTTGTTACGCTTTATATGATCGAAATTCCTTCACCTTCGGCAATTATAACAGAAAAATTTAATCTAAAATTAAAATGAAAATTATTTTTATTATTTTCTTGATTTTCTTCTCAAATTATATTTTTGCAAATGAAGAGGATATCAATCAAATAGAAGTAATTAATTTATATGAAAATAAAAGCCTTGATCAAATGGTCCTAGAAAATCTCAATGATAAAAAGAAAATTGAAAAGGTTATTGATAATTTGAACGAAACTAATGAAATAGAAATTAAAAATAATGAGATTGAAGAAATTGAAACTACAAAAATTGAGGTAAATCAAATAGAAATTGATAAAGATAATTTTATTCGTAAACATAATATAAGTGATCTAGAAAATCTTTTTAATAAACTTCAAAAAATCAATTCAAAAACTTTACAAAAAGAAATAATTCAAGTTTTAGAAAACCTTCAATTAGATATTGAAAATAATCAAGACAATAAAATATTCTTCTTAATAGTAAATTACTTTAACTCTATTGGTCAAATAAATAAGTCATATGAATTAATTGAAAAGTATGAACTGATTAATGATAAAAACTTAATTTTCTATACTGAACTTAAATTAAATTATCTTTTATCAACTTTTCAATTAAATGAAGCTTGTAACTTCAATGAAGAACTAAATGAAAATATAAAATTAAATTATTTCTATTTAGAAAAACTTGACATATTTTGCTTAATTTTAAATGACAATCAATCAGAGGCAAGATTACTAAACTCAATTTTGATTGAATCAGAAAATAATATAGATAAATATTATCAACATTTGTTTTCGCTTATAATCGATTCTTTAGATGAGAATAATTTCAAAAATGAAATTAAAAATTCTAATTTAAATAAAGATTTAATATTTTTATATAGTGCTATGACTAGGATTGCAGAACTTCCCTTCTCAACTGAGTTTTATGAAATTGATAAAAAAAATCTATCTATTCCTATTATTTTGAATCAATCATCTCCTATTGATTTGAGAATTAAAGCAGCTAATGAAAGCTTTCTTCAAAATTTAATTACAGTTGATAGCATATCAGCATTATATATGTCCGCTGACTTCAATTCGGATCAATTAAATAATCCTAAAGAAACAATTGAAACGCTTTCTGGCAATAAAGAATTAAGCATGGCTTTTTTATTTCAGCTGGTAAATATTCAAATATTTCCAAACGATAGATTAAATACATTATTACAATTTTGGGAATTTGCAAAAAAAAATAATTTGGAAGAAATTGCCTATAAATTATCAATTAATATGTTAGCTTCTATTGAAGCCTCATCAGAAAATATTATTTACGGACCTCAAATCGCCTCAGCCTACATTTTAAATAGTAATTTTGATAATGCAGTAGATTGGATAGAATTGTATGAAAACGCAATTGCAGTAGATTCAAAAAGTATTTATTCAAGAATTTTATTAGATTTATATTCTTCGAATGATTTAAATTCATTTATAAATTCTATAAATCTAACATTAAATAGTAATAATTATCAGGATAGCGATAATTATGAATTGTTGTATGTTCTCAAGGATGTCATGAATTTAGATATAAATTCAAATACTAATATAAACTTAAATAAAATTTTTGATGATAGATTAATGCCATCAATTTTTCTGCTTAAAAAAATAAATAAAAGTATTCTTGATAGTGTTGATGAAGAATTCCTTTTTTATTCTTTAATCTCCCTAAATAATAAAGAATGGAAAAATATACATCCAGAACATCTAAAACTAATATTAAATGGATATCTACGTTATAAAGATGGAGCACTTTTTAGAAGTATAGTTTTAGAATTATTTAAAAACTATGATTTTATATTATGATAAAATATTTTGAATTTGAAAGTGAAATTGAAAAAGTCGAAACAAAATTAGAACAACTAAAAAAAAATCAAGAATTAAATGTGGAAAAAATTAAGAAATTAAATATTGAAAAAGAGGAATTATATAAAAAAATTTATTCAAATTTAGATCCATGGCAAAAAGTCCAAGTTTCAAGACATGGTGAAAGACCTCATACTTTAGATTATATTGAAAATATTTTTACAGACATTGTTTTTTTGCATGGAGATAAAAAATACGCAGATGATAATGCAATTGTAGGAGGATTAGCAAAAATTAGTGATAATTCAATTTTTTTTATTGGAACGGAAAAAGGGAATACAATGGAAACAAGAATTAAGCATAACTTTGGAATGGCTAAACCAGAAGGATACAGAAAAGTTCAAAGATTAATAAAATTAGCAGAAAAATTTAAATTACCTCTAATATCATTTGTTGATACTGCTGGAGCTTTTCCAGGAAAAGATGCTGAAGAAAGAGGGCAATCAGAGTCTATAGCATCATCGATAATGCATTTTATAAAGGCGAAAATTCCTACCATTTCAATTATTATTGGAGAAGGTGGATCTGGAGGAGCAATAGGTATCGCTACTTCTGATAGAGTTTTGATGCTAGAGCATTCAATATATTCTGTCATCTCCCCAGAGGGTTGTGCGTCTATATTATGGAGAAACACTAAATTTTCTCAGGAAGCAGCAAAAACATTAAAATTAACATCTAATGACTGTAAAAATTTTAAAATTATAGATGATGTTATACCAGAGCCATATGGAGGGGCTCATAGACACCCTATTAAACAAGCAGAAATATTGAAAAATAAAATTACAAATTTGATCAATGAATTAAAATCAATTTCGATAAAAGAATTAGTTGCACTCAGAAAAGAAAAATATTTAAATATTACTTCTGATATTTAAATTCCGTGGCATTGTTTATATTTTTTTCCTGAACCACATGGACACGGTTCATTCCTACCAATTTTTTTTGTTACTATTCTTCTAGGTTCTGATGTTTGTTTATTATTACTTTTATTATCACTTACTAGTTTTATATTAAATAAAGTTTTTAATACTCTTTCATTTTGATTTGACAGCATCTCATCAAAATAATCAAAAGACTCTTTTTTATATTCATAAAATGGATCTTTACCTCCCATAGCTCTTAAATTTACACTTCCTCGTAAAGAGTCCATTGCTGCTAAATGATCTCTCCAATCCTTATCTATTTGAAATAACATCACCCTTTTTTCTGCAAACTTAAGTAACTCAATTGAATATTGATGTTGTTTTTCTTTATATTTTTGGTTTATCTGATCTAATAATCTTTTTTTGATTTCTTCATCATCAACTCCATCCTCTTCAAACCATTCTGTGATTGGAATATCTAAACTAAAAATTTCATTAATTTTGTCTTTTAATAAATTTCCATCCCATTCGTGGGAATATTTTTTAGGTGGAATAGTGACTTCAATTAAATTATTAACATAATCTTCAATCACATCATTAATAATTTTTGATTGATCATTAGTTTTTAGTATTTCTCTTCTATTTTGGTAAATTATTTTTCTTTGATCATTCAATATATCATCAAATTTTAAAATTTGTTTTCTCATATCAAAATTATGACTCTCAACTTTTTGTTGAGCTCTTTCAAGAGATTTGGTGATCATAGAATGAGTAATTACTTCACCATCTTTAAGTCCCAACTTCGATAACACGTTTTCAAGAGTTTTTGATCCAAATATTCTCATTAGATCATCTTCTAATGATAGAAAAAAAATACTTTCCCCAATATCTCCTTGTCTGCCTGATCTACCTCTTAATTGATTGTCTATTCTTCTACTTTCATGTCTTTCTGTACCAATTACTAGTAACCCACCAGCATCGATTGCTTCTTTTTTTAAGTTATCATTGCCATTCCCCAACTTAATATCCGTACCTCTGCCAGCCATATTAGTAGAGATAGTTATGTTCCCAGGTAAACCTGCTTCTTCAATAATTTTTGCCTCACTTAAATGGTTTTTGGCATTTAAAATGTTGTGTTTTAGATTTTCTTTTTTCAATAAATCTGAAATTTTGATAGAATTTTCTACAGAAGTAGTTCCAATAAGGATTGGTTGAGATATATTATTTCTTGACTTCACAAGATCTAAAACCGCACTGTATTTTTCTTTTTTAGTCATATAAATTTGATCATTTTTATCAACACGATTTACTTTTATATTGGGTGGAATTTCTACAACCTCTAAATCATATATGCTTTCAAATTCTTTTGCTTCTGTTGTAGCAGTTCCTGTCATACCGCTCAGACGGTGATAAGTTCTAAAAAAATTTTGATATGTAACAGATGCAATTGTTTGGTTTTCCTTTTGGATTACTAAGCCCTCTTTTGCTTCTATAGCTTGATGTAATCCATCACCATATCTTCTGCCTTCCATAGCTCTACCAGTTAATTCATCAATAATGACGACATTTCTATCCTTAATTATGTAATCTTTATCTTTAATAAATAAATGATGTGCTCTCAGAGCTTGTATAATATTATGGTTTAAAACCATATTTTCTAGATCTTGTAATGTACCTTCTTCAATAATGCTATTTTCTTTTAGTAATTTTTCGCAAAATTCCATTCCACTTGTTGTAAGTAATATACTTTTGCTTTCTTCATTAATCTCAAAATCATTTTTTCTCAGAATTTTAATTATTTTGTCAATTTTAGGAAATAAACCAGTATTGGAGTTTGATTCAGCAGAAATTACAAGAGGTGTTCTAGCTTCATCTATTAAAATACTATCTACTTCATCTACTATTGCAAACCCATTTTTTTTAAAACACAAGTTTTCGTAATCATTTTTAAGATTATCTCTTAAATAATCAAATCCTATCTCATTATTAGTTGCGTAAACTATATCTGCATCATATTGACTAGTTCTTTCTTCATGGGCTGTGTCCGAAGTAACACATCCAACACTAAGACCGAGAAAATTATATATTTGACCCATCCATTCCGCATCTCTTTTTGCTAGATAATCATTAACTGTAATAATATGTACGGATAAGTTCTCTATTACATTGGCATAAGCAGCTAGAGTAGCAACTAAGGTTTTTCCCTCTCCTGTTTTCATTTCAGTGATCTTGTTTTCGTATAATACCTTCCCGCCTATTATTTGAACATCATAGTGTCTCATATTTAATGTTCTTTTCGATGTTTCTCTAACTACTGCAAATATTTCTGGTAATAATTTTGATATTGATCCAGTTTCATTAAATTCATTTTTAAATTGATTAGTTTTGTTTTTGAGTTCTTCATCTGAAAGTTTAGAAATATCTTCCTCAAGTTTATTTACTCTTTCTACAAAACTTCCATATTTCCTTAGCGAATTAGATTTTATAGAACCAAATAATTTATTAACGATATTAATCATGTTATGATAAATGGGAGTTAATATATGAAAAATATTTCTTCTACAAAGGAATTTAAGCTAAAATATGGTCAATAAAATGATTTCAATATTTAAGCCAAAAAAAATCAAAGATTTTAATCCTAGTGGCCTAAGTATTTTTACTTTTAATGCTGGATTTAAAAAAAAAGACAAAGATTTGTTATTAGTAATTTTTGATAAAACGATCAATGTCTGTTGTGTCTATTCAAAAACATCAACACCTTCAGCCCCTATAATTTGGGATAAAAAAAATAACAAAGGAAAGGCTAAAGCATTGGTTGTTAATGCTGGTAATGCTAATGCTCATACTGGTAAAGATGGCCTTAAAATTATTGATAAGTACGTAAATAAATTAACCAACAAAATCAAATGTAAGTACAATGAAGTATTGGTATCATCTACAGGTGTAATTGGTGAAAAGTTTAATCCTAATTTAATTATTAATAAATATCAAAAATTAAATTCCAAAAATAAAAATAGTTTATTAGAAAGTGCTAAGGCAATTATGACTACAGATACTTTCCCAAAAGTATCGATTAAAAATATTAATTTAGGTAATCAATCGTTTGCAATTTATGGAATTGCTAAAGGCTCTGGAATGATTCAGCCAAATATGGGAACAATGTTAGTATACATCTTTTTAGAATGTGAAGTTTCAAAACAATTAATGTCCAGGTTACTTAAAAATAACTTAGAAAATACATTTAATTCAATAACTGTTGATAGTGATACATCAACAAGTGATACTTTAATGATGTTTTCTGTTGGTAACAAAAATATAAATTTAAATAAAAAAAATTTTAATATATTAAATTTTAACATATGTGAGTTAATGCATGATTTATCTCTTCAAGTAATTAAAGATGGAGAGGGTGTCTCTAAACTTATAAGAGTAAATGTTTTGAATGCAAGATCAAAAAATCAAGCAAAAAAAATAGCTTTTAGTATTGCGAACTCTCCTTTGGTTAAAACAGCGGTATCTGGTGAAGATGCAAATTGGGGTAGAGTAATAATGGCAATTGGTAAAACTGAAGAAAATATTGATCAAAATAAAATTAAAATCTATTTTGGAAATAATATTGTATGTGAAAATGGTTCCAAAAGCAAAAAAATTAATATTAGAAAAATTAATCATTACATGAAAAATAAATTTATAGAGATTAATGTAAAATTAAACTTAGGTAAGTTTTATCATACTGTTTATGGAAATGATCTAACACATGAATATTTAAAGATTAATGCTGATTATAGATCTTAATTTTATTTTTTCCAAGCACAGATTGTATTATAATTTATATCGAGATTAAAATTTTCTTTGTAATAATTTTTTCTAAATTGTTTTTCTAAATGAATAAAGTATTTCTTATTCTCAAAATAATTTCTTTTATTTTTTCCTGTATATGTTAAATTTAAAAATCTTACATCATCAAGTAGCTGTTTAAAATCTGAGTATTCAATAGAAAAATTACTAGTATTTATTAAAGGGGCGTCAAAATTGTATAATTTAAGGAGTTTAAAAATATTATTTGTATCTAAAATTGGATTAATTCTCTGATACATTCCACCGTATAACATATTATCTGTTTCATACATTGAATTTACAAGCTGATATACATTTCCATTACCAGGTATAGTTGCTATAAAAAAACCATTGGAATTTAGGCTTTTAAAAATATTTTCTATCAATTTCTCAAAATTAGATGTTAATTGGCAAAAAAAATTACTAAAAATTAAATCAAACTTATTATCTTTAATTTCTAGCTTATCCAAATCAATTTCTATGAATTTTCGATCTGGTTTTTTAGTAATAGCTGATAAATCAATATCAGCTCCAGTTATTGCACAAGATGGAAATTTTTCTTTAAGATAATTAATAACTAAATTATCATTAATACCAAGTTGTAAAACATTATTAAAAGGAACTTTTAAAATATCCAAGGAATCAATAATATTTTTACTTATTTCATTATAAATAAAGTTTTCTCCGTATTTCCTGTCCTTAGATCTTAATAGTTTAAGATATTTTTTGTTTATCATTTTTCTATAAAGTATAAAAAGTAAATATGGATATTATCCTTAAAGAGATAGTTGCAATTATTAAAGAAGAAACTGAAAATATTAATAAAAAAATTTATGGAACTACTTTTTTAGAAATATTAAAAGAAAAAATCTTAAACAGGCAAAATCAAATTCTTTCAATAAATCTTCAAATGCAAAATTCTAATATTGATTTAGAGGAAAATATAAATGTTCTAGATAAAAATCTTTTTTTCAAATTATCCTTTTTCAGAAATCCTAAATCTTTATTAAAAATCAAATTAGACAAAAATTTCCTACTCATTGTTTTTAAAGAACTTGTAAAGATAGACATTTTAAATCAAAATACTCAAAAATATATTAACATAAGTTTAAAAGCTTTTACGGGTGTTACATTATCAAGGGGAACAGAATGTAATTTGAATTTCCCAAAAAATTCATTAATTATGCAGTTAGAATCTGATGATATTGATTTAAATATTGAAAAAAAACAAGATGAAACAATATAAGATATATGATTGTATTTAAACTTAACTGTTCTGATTGTGATTATTCCTTTGAAGGATGGTTCGAAAATTCAAAAGACTATAATAAGCAAATTAAGCAAGGTTTGTTGACCTGCCCTTCCTGTAATAGTATTCAAGTTAAAAAAGGTTTAATGTCTCCAAATGTATCAAAAAAATCAAATACAAAAATTTCAAAAAAAAATAAATCAATTGCTTCAAATGTTAAGAGATTGAAAAAAATTATAGAAAAAGAATTTGATTATGTTGGTGAAAAATTTACTGAAGAAGCAAAAAAAATTAAATATGGTGAAGCAAGAGAAAGAGCAATATATGGTGAGGCTTCAATTGAGCAAACTAAAGAACTTATTGATGAAGATATCGATGTATTGCCATTGCCTTTTTCAACAAAAAAAACTAATTAATCAACCTTGCAGTACAAAAATAATTAATAATATAGTTTTTTGACAATTTCCATTCTCTGCTTAATGGATCAAAAACAAGTCCTCTAATATTGCTTAAATGAAAATTTTCTTTTGATAAAGTTATTTTTAATTCTTCAGGTTTTATCAATTTATTATAATCATGTGTTCCTTTTGGGATCCAATGAAGTATATTTTCAGCTATATTAATTGCAAATAATTTAGAAAGTAAATTCCTATTAATTGTAGAAATTATTATTATACCATCTTTATTTAAATTTTTTTTTATACTTTTAATAGTTTTTTTCCAATTATCTAAATGTTCTAAAACTTCAAACATTATAATTATATCAAATTTTTCATTAAATTTTGATTTTTCAATATCTTTATAAATATAGTTAATTTTTAGTTTATTTTTTTTAGAATGCAACTTAGCTGCTTGAATATTATTTGGAGAAAAATCTATACCTGTAACGTTAGCACCTAGTCTTGCTAATGGCTCACAAATTATTCCACCTCCACAGCCTACATCCAGTATTTTTAAATTTTTAATATCCTTATTATTAATTTGTTCTAATATATAAGTAATTCTATGACTTTTAATATGGTGAAGAATCTTAAATTTCCCATTTTCATTCCACCATTCATCTGAAAGTTGATTAAACAAGGCAAATTCTTCATTTTTTGATTTTAAATTCATCATAAATCTTGTTTGTTAGAAGCAATAATTATAATAGCTCAAATAATTTAAAAAATATTTAAGTCAATGAAACTTGTCGTAATGAAATTTGGTGGTACTTCAATTGGTAGTATCGATAAAATCAAAAATGTTGCAAATATTGTTGAAAAGCAACTAAATAATAAAAAGTTGATTGTAGTTTTATCTGCAATGTCAGGTGTAACAAACAAAATGCAAGAATATATAGATGAAATTGAATCAAATGAGATGATTGAAAATGATTTAATTTTAAGTTCTGGCGAAGCTGTTTCAGTTGGACTTCTTTCAGCTATATTAAAAAAAAGAAATATTAAATCTATTCCACTACTTGGGTGGCAAATCCCAATTATTACAGACAGTAACCATCAAAAAGCTAAAATTTTAAACATTGATAAAGATAGAATTGACCAATATCTTGAAAATTATGATGTTATTGTACTTGCTGGATTTCAAGGCGTTGGTACAAATGGATATATTACATCATTAGGAAGGGGCGGATCTGACACGACTGCTGTCGCTGTCGCTGCAGCTGTTGATGCAGATAGATGTGATATTTATACTGATGTTGACGGTGTTTACACAACTGATCCAAATCTTGAATGTAAAGCTAAAAAGATTAATAAATTAGCATTCGAAGAAATGTTAGAAATGTCTTCTACCGGAGCAAAAGTACTACATACTCGTTCTGTTGAATTGGCAATGAAAAAAAATCTTACTTTGCAAGTACTTTCTTCAATAACAAACAAAACTGGTACTCTTATAGTAGATGAAAATAAACTAATTGAAAAAGAAATTGTAAGTGGGGTAAGCTATAGTAATAATGAATCAAAACTGACTTTATCTGGTATTGCTGATAAGCCTGGTATATCTGCAACAATCTTTGGATTGTTAGCTAATAACAATATTAATGTAGACATGATTGTCCAAAATACATCTCAAGATGGTGTAACTGCAAATATTACTTTTACTGTTCCAAACAGTGAAATTCAAAATACTAAAAAATTATTAGAAGAAAATCAAAATTTAATTAATTTTAAATCTATTGAAACAGATACCAATATTTCTAAAATTTCAGTAATTGGTATGGGGATGATGTCTCAATCTGGAGTTGCAAACAAAATGTTTGCAACTTTAGCAAATAATTCAATAAATATATTAGCAATCTCAACATCTGAAATAAAGATAAGTGTTTTAATAGATAAAAAATTCACAAAAATTGCTGTAAAATCCCTACATGAAGCATATAATCTAAATAGTTAAATGAACAAAGTAGGTCAAATTCTATCAATTGAAAGAAACTCTAAAAACCTTTCAATTAGCGATATATCAATTGAGTTAAAAATTTCTAAAAGCATCATTAATGATCTTGAGAATGATAATATTAAAAATAATTCAGATATTATTTTTAATATAGGACATTTAAGATCTTACTCAAACTTTCTTGAGCTAGATACCGATACAATTATAAAAAAGTTCAAAGATGAAGTTTCATTTAATATAAATGAAGAGAAAAATAATATTACTCCAATAGTTGAAAATAATTTTTTTAAAATAGAAAAGTTTTTTGCTGCTTCTATAATATTGATTGTATTTACTTCATTTTATTTATTATTTATCGACCAAAATGATAATGAAATTGATTTTGCTTTAGTGCCAGACATACCTGAAAGCTTGGAACCTATAGTGGAAAAAGCTAATACATTTAATAATGATTTATTTCAAAGTAATGATATTGATAAAAGTGATTTACTAAATAATTCTAGTGCTATAGCATCTTCAGAATTTGATGAAGATATATCTACAATTGCCACATTAAAAATTTTAAATCCAACTTGGTTGCAACTAAGAGATGGATCAAATAATATTGTTTTGAGCAAATTAATGGATAAAGATGAAGAATTTTCATATGAGCTTAAATTGAATTATAATATTACAGCAGGTAATGCGGGAAATATTTTAGTGCTTATAAATGGTGATTTAAGAGGCAAAATAGGTGAATACGGTGACATAATAGATTCTTTTATATTACATAAAGATTTTACTAATTAACTAGATGCTAAGACCGTATCAACAAATTCAAAGAAGAAAATCGCGCGTGATAAAAGTAGGAAATGTAAGTGTCGGCGGCAATAATCAAATTGCAGTTCAAACAATGACAAACACTCTAACTTCTAATGCAAAAGATACTATTGCTCAAATAGAAAGGTCGGCAAAACTAGGGGTTGATTTAGTTCGTGTTTCTGTTCCAGATAAAGAATCATCATATTCTTTAAAAGAAATTGTTAAACATAGCCCTGTTCCTATTATTGCAGATATACATTTTCACTACAAAAGAGGAATTGAAGCAGCAAATAATGGTGCTGCTTGTATTAGAATAAATCCCGGTAATATCGGCAGCATTGAAAGAATAAAGGAAGTTATAAAAGCTGCGAAAGACAATAATTGTTCAATTAGAGTAGGTGTTAATGCAGGAAGTTTAGAAAAACAAATTTTAGAAAAATTTTCTGAACCTAATCCAGAAGCTTTAGTTGAAAGTGCTAAATTAAATATAAAAATACTTGAAGATAATGATTTCACCAATTTTAAAATCAGTGTGAAATCCTCAGATATATTTATGTCTATAAAAGCATATGAGCAATTAGCTGAATTATGCGATTATCCATTGCATTTAGGTATAACGGAGGCTGGAGGAAAAAGAACGGGCTCAATTAAATCTTCAATTGGAGTTGGAAATTTACTTTTGAGAGGAATAGGAGATACAATTAGAATATCACTATCAGATGAGCCAGAGGAAGAGGTAAGGGTTGGTTTTGAAATCTTAAAAAGCTTAGGATTAAGGAATAGAGGTGTAAAAATTATATCATGTCCATCATGTGCTAGACAACAATTTGAAGTAATAAAAACTGTAAAAAATTTAGAAAAAAAATTAGATGATATTTCTACTCCTATAACTGTGTCAATAATTGGATGTGTTGTTAATGGTCCAGGTGAAGCAACTATGACAAATATTGGAATAACTGGTGGTGGTAATGATACACATATGATTTATCTTGATGGAAAAAAAAATAATGTTGTGAAAAATGTAGATTTAGAAAATTATCTTGAAGATCTTATTAGAAAGAAAACAAAAGAAATAGAACTTAGTAATTAAAATGAAATTAAGATCAGTAAGAGGAACCCATGACATTTTTGGAAAAGAAATAAAAAAATTTAATCGTATTTCTAATATTGTTTCTAAAAACGCATATTTAAAAGACTTTAAAGAAATTCAGACACCAATTTTTGAATTTAGTGATTTATTTAAAAAACCTCTAGGAGAGCTATCAGATGTTGTCTTGAAAGAAATGTATTCATTTAAAGATCGAAATAACGAATTCTTAACGCTACGCCCAGAGTATACAACACCTATGATTAGAGCTGCCATTACCAATAATCTTTTGAATGATCTTCCATTAAAAATCTTTGGTATTGGACCAATGTTTAGAAGAGAAAGACCACAAAAGGGTAGATTCAGACAATTTAATCAGATAAATTTTGAAATACTGGGTACTAAAGATTTTCTTGCTGATGTTGAATTAATATTACTATCAAATAAAATTTTAAAAGAACTTTTACCTAAATCTGTAATAAGACTTCAAATTAATTCTTTAGGAGATAAAAAAAATTTAATTGATTTTAAAAAAAATCTTACAAAATATTTTAACAATCATAAAAAAAAATTATCGGAAGAAAGCATTACAAAAATTGATACTAACCCATTAAGAATTTTAGATTCAAAAAATGAGGCAGATATTGAACTTTCAAAATCTTCGCCAAAAATTTATGAATATTTAACTAATGAAGCTAAAAAGCATTATGAAGATCTTAAAAGAGCATTGAATATGCTTGAAATTAATTTTGAAGAAAATCCTAATCTTGTAAGAGGTCTAGATTATTATTGCAATACTGTATTCGAATACAAATCAGATAATTTGGGAAGTCAAGACACTCTATTAGGTGGAGGAAGATATGATGGTTTAATTAAAGTTTTAGGAGGACCTGATTTACCTGGTATTGGTTGGGCTGCAGGAATTGAAAGATTAGCATTATTGATGGATGCAGAAAATGAAACAAGCTCTAGCGTTCATATTGCAGTAACAGATGAAAAATTTAACAATCATTTTCTAAATTTACAAAAATACTTATTAGAAAATAAAATTTCATATTATTGGAATTATAAATATAATCTAAAAAAATCATTTACAAAAGCTAATACCTCTCAAGCATCTTATATAATTATTATTGGTGAAAATGAGTTAAATGGTAATTTTTTTACAATTAAAAATTTAATAAATGGCGAACAAAAAGAATTAAAGCTTAATCAAATATTTAATCATTTGAATGATAAATCTAGATAAACAATTCTCAATAATTTTAGAAAAATTTAAATTAATTGAAAATTCATTAAACAATATGAATAATATTGATTCAAATGAATTAATTAAATTAAACAGAGAATATTCCGAACTCCGACCAATTGTAGAAAAAATTCAAGAGTACAATGATTTACAAAAAGATATATTAAATCTTAATTTGTTAGTAAAAGATAATGATTTAGAAATTAGTAAAATAGCTGAGTTGGAACTTATTGAAAAAAAAAATCAAATCAAAGATCTTGAACAGGAATTATTAAAATTACTTATTCCAAAAGATGAAAATGACTCTAAAAATTCAATATTAGAAATTAGAGCTGGTACTGGAGGTGACGAAGCATCACTTTTCGCTTTAGATTTATTGAATATGTATCAGAGATATGCCGATTTAAATTCATGGAAATTTGATATTTTATCAATATCAGAAACAGGTTTAAAAGGAGTAAAGGAGGCTATTTGTAATATTTCAGGATTAAATGTTTTTTCAAAACTAAAATTTGAATCTGGTGTTCATAGAGTGCAAAGGGTTCCGACAACAGAAAGTAGTGGAAGAGTACATACATCAGCTGCTACTGTAGCAGTACTACCTGAAGCTGAAGAGGTTGATATTGAAGTTCTTGATAAAGATCTTAGAATTGATGTATTTAGATCAAGTGGACCAGGAGGACAATCTGTAAACACTACTGATAGCGCCGTAAGAATAACACACATTCCAACAGGCATAGTAGTTTCTCAACAAGATGAAAAATCTCAACATAAAAATAAAGCAAAGGCTTTGAAGATCTTACGTTCAAGATTACTAGACAATCAAATACAAGAAAAAAACAAAGAAAGATCTGAGCAAAGAAAAAATCAAGTAGGTTCTGGAGATAGATCTGAAAGAATAAGAACTTATAATTTTCCTCAAGGAAGGGTTTCTGATCATAGAATAAATCTTACATTGTATAATCTGTCTGAAATACTTGAGGGTAAAATAGATGAGTTAATAAATCCTTTAATTGCTGAAGAAGAGAGTACAAAGTTAGCAAATATGAAAAATGAATAATTTAATTAAAGATAGTTTAACTAAATTAAAACGAGAAAATATAAATAATCCAGAACTAGAACTTAGAATTTTACTAAAGCATGCCTCAAAAAAAAATAATGAAATTTTTTTAAGTAATTTAAACCTAGATAATATTAATATTGTTAAATTTAAATCTTATCTCCAAAAAAGAATTAATAGAGAACCAATAGCTAAAATTATTAACAGTAAATCTTTTTGGAAAAATGATTTTTATGTAAATAATTTTGTGTTAGATCCACGTCCTGAAACTGAACTAATAATTGAAGAAGCATTGAATATTTATAGAAACAAAAAACTTAAATTAAAAATATTAGACATCGGTACTGGATCAGGCTGCATTGCAATATCACTAGCAAAGGAATTTAAAAATGCATCTATAACAGCTATAGATATATCTAAAGAAGCATTAGAGGTTGCAGGAAAAAACTTAAAAATACATAATTGTTATAATCAAATTCAACTTAAGATGATTGATTTTAAATATATCAATTCCAAGTTTGATTTAATTGTATCTAACCCACCATATTTAACAAATGGCCAGTATAATAATTTAGATCCAGAAGTTAAAAATTTTGAACCTAAATTAGCTTTAGTTGGAGGAGATGATGGTTTGAAATTTTATAGAGAATATTCAAATAATATTAATAAATTACTGAATAAAAGTTCTTATTTTATATGTGAAATTGGCATTAACCAGAGACAAGATTGTGAAGAAATATTTGAAAATTCTGGATTATATTTAAATAAAAGTGTCAATGATCTTCAAGGAATCGAAAGAATCCTTAGTTTTTCAAAGATATAAGTTGAAATAAATCAAATGAACTGTATAGGTAAAAAAAAGATTAATAATTTATAAATTTTTAATTTCCATATAAAATGTATAAAAAAAACGGTAGAACCGCTTATAAGAGTAATAGAAGAACCAGTTTTAAGAAACCTGGTGGATACAAAAATTTCAATAATAGAAATAGAGGAAATGTATCTCAGCAATATAACAAGTACTTAAAACTAGCTAAAGAAGCATCAAGATCGGGTGATAGAATACAATCTGAATACTATTATCAATTTACTGATCACTACTTCAGAATAATGGTTGAGCTAGGTATTAATATCGAAGAAAATTCAAATTTTGATGAGCAAAAACAAAGTACTTCAAATGAACAAACTTCAGATACTGATAATGAAACTATCGAAATAAATAACGACGATAAAGCAGAAGAGGATTCTATCGAATCTATTACATTTATAGCCGAACCATCTAAAGAAAAAAGAACAAGATCAACAAAGTAGTTATTCGTATAACATGCTCAAATGATCAGCATATATTATTTTATATTTTTTTCTAAATTTTTCCAATTCTTTACCCTGAAGTATTTTTCCAGACGGTAGTTTTAGTTTTAAAGGATTTATATGTTTATTTTGATAAATAATTTCATAATGAAGATGAGGCCCTGTAGAATTTCCTGTACTGCCTACATAGCCTATAACTTCACCTTGGTTAACTCTGACCCCTTTAGAAATACCTTTCTTATAATTTGACAAATGTGCATAAGCCGTTTCATATCCATTATTATGTCTTATACGAATATATTTTCCATATCCTCCATTCCTTCCAACATATTCAACAATTCCATTCCCTCCAGCATAAATTGGTGTTCCTGTAGGTGCAGCAAAATCAACACCTTTGTGCATTTTATTAAAACCTGAGATAGGATGTTTACGCATACCAAAATTTGATGAAATTCTAGCACCATCTAAAGGTGTCTTTAAAATTGATTTTTTAACATTTTTTCCCTCTCTGTTAAAATAATCAATATAACCATCATCTGTAATAAACATAAAATATTCTAACTGTTTTCCATCAATCATTATCGAAGCATATTTAATATCGTTGTATTCTAGTCTACCTGTTTCAACAATTTCATCAAATTCATAGGATATTGAAACAATTGTATCGACCCTAATATCTCTTTGAAAATCGAGATCAAAACTAAATAGCCTTATAATTTTAACTAAAATATCTGATGATACACCATTTTTGATACCATCTGAAAATAATGATTCTGAAATTTTATATTCTTTTGATTCAATAAATGAATTCTTTGTTAATTCTATTATATTTAAATTTATTTCTTTATCCAAATTAACAGAGATAATAGTCTCGCTGTTCTTAAAAAATTCAATCTTTTTTATTTCACCAAAATTATTTTCAAAAACACTTATAATTTCTCCAGTTTTAATTTTCTTTAAATCAAAAGAACCTTCTATCTTATTTATGATTTCATAAATTTTTTTCTGCTTAAAATTTAGATTTTCCAAAATAGAGACAAAAGTATCACCTTGTAAAATTTCAATTTTTTTCTGAACAAATTGTTCTTTATCAATAATTTTTTTTATATTAGGTGAATCTTCTTCTTTTTTTTCTTTTTTATCTTCTACTATTTCTTTTTTTATAATTTCTTCATCAAAAATATATTTTTCTGATATATTTGAGTACTCAAAAATAAACAAATAATATCCTGATGATATTAAAGAAATTAAAATTAGATATCTTAAAATTCTAAACACCTAAAAATATTTTGAATTAAAATATACAAGTGGTTTTAATTTATCATTAGATTGTAATTCCAAAATCTTACATATAAATATTACGTGATCACCTTTTTTGATTTTATCGATTAGCTCACATTCAAGATTTGCTATGCAATTAGGTATAATTACAGTTTTATTTTTTCCTTCAATAAATTTTATATCTTCTAAGTCGGGCGCATTTGAGGCAAAACTATCAGATAATTTTTTTTGTTTATTAGATAAAATATTTATTGATAAAAATTTAGTTTTTGAAAACTGCTTTATTGAAGATGAGTAATTACCTAAAGAAAACAAAACCATAGGAGGGTTAAGAGATAAAGAGTTAAATGAATTAACAGTTTTCCCATATATTGAATTATTATGTTTAACACATACAACAGTAATTCCTGTTGTGAACTTACTAAGTGTTTTTTTAAAATTCTTAGTGTTTACTTTTTTCATAATCTTTTTTGCATATAAATCGAATCAACCCACTTATTTTTTTTAAAACCGGCTTTTTTTATAGTTCCAATATATTGAAATCCATTATTTTTATGAATTTTTATAGAAGCAAAATTATTTTTTCCACCAATCACTGCTATTAAATTTTTAATTTTTGTAATTTTTTTACATATTTTGATAAGTTCTTTTAATATTTTATTACCATAACCATTATTAGTATAACCAGGATCTACATAGATTGAATGTTCATATGAAAATCTATATCCACTTTTTTCTCTAAATTTATTTACAAAGGCTAATCCAATAACTTCATTTTCTTTAATTGCTAAAATAAATGGTAACTTATTTTTTTTAATTTTTATTAATAATAAATTAAATGTTGATTTAGATAATTTTTTTTCTTCAAAATTAGAGAATGAATTTTCAATAAAATAATTATAAATTTTTAGAGCTTTAGAGATTTCATTTTCTGTAAAATTATTTTTTTTTACCTTCATTTATCTCCTAATTTCAATATTCAATTGTGTGAATAATTCTAAACTCTGAATATTATTTAATAAAAAATTGATCAATATGTTTATAATTTATTTACTTAATTAATGATTAAAAAAGGTAAAATTAAGTAAAATTTAAAAATATTATTTCAATCTTTCAATTATTGCTTTAGCTTTAAAAGTCATTATACTTCTAATACTATATTTTTATGTAAATAATAATACTTGGGTGTGTAGCTCAGCGGTAGAGCACTGCCTCGACACGGCAGGGGTCACAGGTTCAATCCCTGTCACACCCACCATATAATGTAATAATCATTCTTGAAATTTAATAATATGATATATTTAAATAATATGATTAAATGCCTTCTTATAGCTACCGTTTTAGCGTCAATAATTTTTTTAATTATTGATGTAATCTGGCTTAGTTTCGCTACAAAATCCTTTTATAGACCCTTATTAGGTGATTTAATTATTGGTCCTTCAGATAAACCCGTTCTTTGGGCAGCTGCTCTTTTTTATATATTATATGTCTTTGGAATGGCACTAGTAGTCATACAGCCATGCATGGACTCTACTAGTATATTTAAAACGGTTTATACGGGTTTTATATTTGGCTTAGTCGCATATGGAACCTATAACTTGACAAATATGGCTGTAGTTAAAGGTTGGTCACCAACTGTAACTTTCGTTGATATGTTTTGGGGAGGTTCACTAACAGCTCTTTCAGCTACGACAGGTTTATATATTGCAAAGAAAATAGTGCATTACTAAAGAATTCTTTTCATTCCAAATTCTAGCATCTTTATTAGTATAGGGTTTCGATTTAATCTATTTTTATATTTTTTTATAAAAGTATTTATTTTATTATTACATAAATCAGTAACTTGTTTTTCACCAATTAATTGTAGTAAAGTACTTTTACCTTGCTGAGCATCTTTACCTGGTGTTTTTCCAATTTTCTTAAAAGTTCCATTTTCATCGATTAAGTCATCTATTACTTGAAATATTAAACCAAATAACATTCCATAATCTTTAGCAAATTGAATATCTATTTTACTTTTATCTTTTAATATAAAAGGTGCAGCAAAAGAAAATTCAAATAACTTACCAGTTTTTCTTGAATACATATCTAAAATTTTATTTTTAGATAACTTTTTATTTTCAAATTCTAAATCTAAAGCTTGACCAAGAGCTAATCCTTTATGTCCAATACAAAAAGATAGATAATTTATTAAATTTAATCTAGAAATAACATTTTTATTTTTAAGATTTCCTGAGATCAATTCAAATGCTAAATCATGTAAGGCATCTCCTGCTAAAATTGCAGTAGCTTCATTAAATTTTCTATGAGTACTTAATTTACCTCTTCTATAATCATCATCATCCATTGATGGTAAATCATCGTGAATTAAAGAGTACGAATGTATACATTCAATACATGAGGCAATGATGAAGGCATCATTTGATGAAATTTTTGATATTTTCGCAGACTCCATTACCAAAAAAGGCCTTATTCTTTTTCCTCCATTCATAGAGCTATAAAACATTGCATTTGATAAACTAGATTTTTCTAGTTTATTTTTTAAAAGTTTTTCAAATTTAATATCAAACTTTATTTTATTTACATTTATTAACGTATTTAAGTTCATAAATAACAATTTATATTTGTTTTAATTTCTAAATTATTTAATACAAATATGCGAATGTATTTATGAGAATAGAAGAAGAAATTAAACTCGACTACTCAGATGTCCTTTTTAGACCAAAGAGAAGTACTTTAAAAAGCAGGAAAGATGTTGATTTGAATAGAAAATATACTTTCAAACATTCAAGATCATTATGGAAAGGAATTCCAATAATAGCCTCTAATATGGATGGTGTTGGTGAAATAGATGTTGCAAAAAAACTAACTTCTCACAAACTAATGACAGCTCTAACAAAACAGCATGATATTAATCAAATAGGAACTATTTACAATAAAAATATTTTCTTTGATTCAATTGCTCTTAGTTGTGGAACAAGTAAAGATAGTTACAATAGGTTAAATTCAATTTTAAAAAAATATCCAAAATTTAAATTCATCTGTATTGATGTTGCAAATGGATATTCAGAAAACTTTAGTAATTTTGTTTCCGAAGTAAGAAAAAAATATCCAAAAAAAACAATTATTGCAGGTAATGTTGTAACTGCAGATATGACTCAGGAATTAGTATTAAGTGGGGCGGACATTGTTAAAGTTGGTATTGGTCCTGGAAGTGTTTGTACCACTAGAATACAAACAGGAGTAGGGTATCCACAACTAAGTGCAGTAATGGAATGTGCCGATGCAGCACATGGATTAGGAGCGCATATTATTGCAGATGGAGGCTGTACCTGTCCTGGTGATGTTGCAAAGGGATTTGGTGCTGGTGCAGACTTTATTATGCTTGGTGGAATGCTAGCAGGACATAAAGAAGGTGGAGGTGAAATTATTGAAGAGAAAGGAAGTAAATACATTGAGTTTTATGGATCGAGTTCTGAAGAAGCTAATAAGAAACATTATGGTGGTCTGGCAAATTATAGATCATCTGAAGGAAAAAAAGTTAAAATAAGAATGAAGAATTCGTTAGATAGTACAATCAGAGATATTCTAGGAGGAGTACGAAGTAGCTGTACATATGTTGGCGCCTCATCATTAAAACAGCTTAGTAAGTGTACGACATTCGTAAGAGTAAATAATCAGTATAATGACACTTTTGGGAAAGTATAGATTAGTACCCAATTGCCATACCATCCTTTCGTGGATCTGATCCCCCAATAAGAACTCCATTTTTTCTATCTATTTTTATACATTGACCACCACCAATAGCATTTTTGTTTATTTTAATTTTATGACCAATATTATGTAATTTTTTTACAATTTTATCATCTAATGAATCTTCAACATTTAAGATACCATTAAGAGCAAATGCTCGAGGTAAATCTAAACCTTCTTGTACTGACATGTTGTAGTCGATTATATTTTGAATCAAATGAGATTGACCAATTGGCTGATATTGCCCTCCCATTACCCCATAAGAATACATGATCTCATCGTGCTTATTAGTTATTAGACCAGGAATTATTGTATGAAGTGGTCTTTTTTGACTATCAATTGAGTTGGGGTGATCATCTTCTAATCTAAAATTTACACCTCTATTTTGAAAAAGAATTCCTGTTTTATTACTTGTAATTCCACTTCCAAAACTATGACATATTGAATTAATAAAAGATACTGAATTCAAATCTCTATCTACAACACTTAAATATATTGTTTCGGGGTGAGAAGTTACATTACCTTTTTTTGAAGAGTAAATTTTATTTTTATTAATTTTAGAACATAAAGAATTTATATATTCATTACTTAAAAAATCTTTAATTTTAATATTATTAAAATCAGGATCACCAAGTATAGTTTCTTTAACTTCAAAACATATTTTTGAAATTTCAGCCTGAAGATGATATCTTTCAAAACTTGAAGGATTATATTTTTTGATATTTAATTTCTCAGTCATTGCCATTATCATCAAGACAACTAATCCAGGACTATTTAGAGGGCATTGATGGATCTTTAAATTTCTATATGAATTTGTAATTGTTTTTGAAAATAACGTTTTTTGATTAAAGAAATCTTCTTCTGTATGCAGTCCACCAAGTCTATTTAATGTCTTGACCATGTCCTTAGTTATTTCACTTTGATAAAATCCTTTAATTTTATTTTTTGAGATGACACTTAAAGTATTTGCTAAAGGAATATTCTTAAAAACATTACCATAACTATAACTAAGATTTTCATTTAAAAATAATCTTTTAGAATTAGTATTTTTTTTAAGTTTTTGTTCATTTTCTTTCCATGCAATAGCTTCAACTTCATGAACAGGAAATCCATTTCTCGCAAAGTTTTCTGCACTGGATAAAACTTCTTTAAAATCAATTCTTCCAAATTTTTCATGCATAGAACACCATGCATGAACTGCTCCAGGAATAGTAACTGAATGCGGACTTGTTAAACCAATACTTTTTATTTTATTATCTTTATAAAATTGTAAATTTGCTTTTTTTGGTGCAATTCCAGACCCATTTACAGCAATTGGTTTTTCCCCACTCATCGAAATAATTGCAAAACAATCTCCACCAATTCCTGTTGCACTAGGACATACAACAGCTTGAACAGCTGAGGCCGCAATAGCAGCATCAACGGCATTTCCACCTTTTTGAAGTACATTAATAGCAACTATAGAACTCAATGGATTTGATGTTGCCACCATGCCATTTTGAGCTAAAACATTAGATCTTCCTGGGTATGATAAATTTCTCATATTAATTTAGATAATATATGTTTGACAAAACAAATCCCAGAATTTAAAGCGCTTTTTATGAAAGTTAAATGTTCATTAAAAACTGCCAAGATTAGAGATAAAGATTGTAAAATCGTTCGTAGAAAAGGTAGGATTTATGTAATTAACAAAAAAAATCCCAGAATGAAAGCAAGACAGGGTTAATTAATTCTCAGCTATATACTTTTCAGCTTCTAAAGCAGCCATACAACCCATACCAGCAGCAGTTACAGCTTGTCTGTAAATTTTGTCTTTTACATCACCAGCTGCAAAGATTCCTTTAATACTTGTTTCAGTACTATCCGGTTTAGTAATTATATAATTCTCCTCATCCATTTTTAACTTATCAATAAAAAGTGAAGTAGCAGGATCATGACCTATAGCTATAAACGCACCATTTACTTCAATAGTTTTTTTGGTGCCATCTAATGTATTTTCTAAAATCAGTTTTTTTAATTCATTTGGATTTTCTTCTCCAACAAATTCAGAAACCTTACTATTCCAAATTACTTCAATTTTTTTATTGTTAAATAGTCTGTTTTGTAAAATTTTTTCAGCTCGCAAACTATCTCTTCTATGGATTAGCAATACCTTTGAGGCAAATTTAGTTAAAAACATTGCTTCTTCCACTGCACTATTTCCTCCACCTATAACTGCTACTTGCTGATCTTTGAAGAAAAATCCATCGCAAGTTGCACAAGCAGAAATACCGAATCCTTTAAATTTTTTTTCACTTTCCAAATTCAGCCATCTAGCTTGAGCACCTGTAGCAATAATGATTGACTTGGATACAAATTCTTTACCTGACTCAGTTTTGGAAATAAATGGATTTTTTTCAAAATCTACTGAGGTTACAATATCGTTATGAAAAATTGTTCCTACTTTTACAGCTTGTTCTTTCATTTGTTCCATAAGCCAAGGACCTTGAATGACATTTTCAAACCCTGGATAGTTTTCTACATCCGTGGTGATAGTTAGCTGTCCTCCTGGTTCTAAACCTGAAACTAAATGTGGTTTTAAATTTGCTCTTGCTGCATAGATTGCTGCAGTATAGCCTGCTGGTCCAGATCCAATAATTAAGATATCATTTTCTATTTTTTCAGTCATATAATTAAGTTAATAATTTAGTCACTTTTTTCAACTGGCCAATCTGTATTAAAAGTAACATAATTTATTTGAATGCATCTTCTTTCTTTTTGTATCTCTTTTAATTCAAGTCCATGCCAAGTATCATCTCCTGAAGAAAAAAAATAACCACTATTATGAATATACTCAATTGTTTTAACTAATTTAAAATTTTTATCGTATAGATCAGTGCCCAAATTTGATGCTTCATTATATGGGTTTGCCCAAACCATCATCGTCATTAATTTTTCTGAGATATCCTTATGTGGTTTTAGCCAAAATCCTTTTTTATCTCCAATTACTTCTAGTCTGACATATGAATTTGATAAATTTTTATCGATTATTTTTGATATTATATTAACCATTTCTTTACTTTGTAATGATTGAATTAATTTTGTTAGATATGGAAAGTTTTGACAATTATTTTTTGTAATAAAAAGTCTTAATTTACCATCAACTCCCTGTCCTGTATGATCGGCAGCTCTTGTCCCATCGTACATTCTATCCCCTGATGGTATGTTACTAAAGGAAATTTCATCTAATGCACCTTCTTCCAAGCAATTACTAAATACCCAGTGATTAAATGGAAAGTCTGCATGAATTAAATTCTCAAGATTCATTTTTCCTTTCTATAATTCTTTTTTTTATAATTCCAGCAATTCTTTCGCTTTCTTCTAGTATCGGATATGCCCAATTTTCTAACTTGTCTAAAGTATTAAAATCTCTTGTTATATTCATTTTTTTAAATTCTTCATGAAATCTAATAAATCTTTTACTTTTTCTCTTCATTGGTAATTGATAAACATAAATTGGTTTACCAGAAATACTTGCTTCGGAAATCATAGAGGTTGAGTCAGAAGTAATAATAAAGTAACTAGAATTATAAAGAGCAAATTCATATGGATTTTTTCCTTCTCCAAACCATATTGTACATAAAGAGTTCAATTCTTTTTTTAATATATGTTTAATTTCTTGATTAGTTCTTCTTGAGGTAATAACTAAAATTTCTTTATTGTTATTATAAATCTTTATTTTTTTTATTCTTTCACAAAGATCCAAAGTATTTTTTTTTGAGAAATTATAGTGATTATTTTCACCTCCAATAATACATGTAATCAAATTTTTTGTATTAATTTCATAATGATTTTTTAAATTATTAGATTTTTTAAAATGATGTATCGCACCTATGGAATTAATTATATTTTCACCATAAACAGCATCATGATTTGGAACTATAACAAATGAAAAGTATTTTGAAGAAATTTTTGGGTTCTGAATATGAATATTAATTATATTAGGATATTT
The DNA here is from genome assembly GCA_902524385.1 of uncultured Alphaproteobacteria bacterium. Classification (GTDB taxonomy): domain Bacteria; phylum Pseudomonadota; class Alphaproteobacteria; order HIMB59; genus CACPNW01. The sequence continues at coordinate 49,932 of CABZCZ010000003.1, read as the reverse complement.
TTTTTTAAGATAGACTGATAAGTAAACACTTTTTCTTCCACAACTAATAACCACATCAGGTATTTCGCTTAAAGGCAACTTATTTTTAAATATCCAACTAAAAATAGGAAGTATCCCAGGTTGTAATCTATTCCAAGGAAAAATTATTTCAGTTTTAAATTCTTCTATATTCATACTCAATTCATTTGCAATCCCTTTTGTCTGACTTATCATGCCTTGTGAACCATCAGTTAATGACCAAATTTTAGGATTATCTATTTTCAAATGTATTTGACTGATAATATTGTATAACTTTTTAAACCTTTTGGACTATTGATTTCAACATTATCTTCTTCTCTTTTACCAATTAAGCCTCTTGCTAATGGACTAATAATTGAAAGTTTTTTATTTTCAATATCTGATTCATATTCACCAACAATTTGATAATTTTGTTTTTCTCCGCTTTCATCATCTTCAATTTCAACTGTTGCACCAAACTTAATCTCATCACCTTCAACAGATTTAACATCTATTACCTCTGCTTTACTAATGGCACTCTCTAAATCTATTATTCTTCCTTCAATTAAACTTTGCTGTTCTTTAGCATATTGGTATTCTGCATTTTCAGATAAATCACCATGACTTCTAGCTTCCGCTATTGCTTCAATTATTTTTGGTCTATCCTCAGATGTTAATTTCTTTAATTCATCTTGTAATTTTGTATAACCCTGAGCGGTCATAGGAATTTTATTCATAAATATATGATGATTTATTTATTTTTTATAGTCAATAAAATTAATTTATAGTTTGAAGACTTTTTATTGTGAATTCTTGACTTTTCATATGTTCAATAGCATCTACTGCAACTTTTGCTCCAGCTATTGTCGTATAATATGGAATATTATACATTAATGATGTCCTTCTTATGCTATAGCTATCTCTGATAGATGATTGAGTTTTTGTTGTATTAATTACAAGCTGAATTTCGTTATTAACTAATGAGTCAACTACATGAGGATTACCTTCTTTAACTTTATTTACTATTTTTGTCTTGATATTATTAGCATTTAAAAATTCTGCAGTTCCTTTAGTTGCAAGCAAATTAAAATCTAATTCTTCTAATTTTTGTGCTATCTTAGTAATGAATTTTTTATTATCATTATCTATTGAGATAAATACTGAACCCTTGGCTGGAAGAATATTGCCGCAGGCTATTTGACTCTTAATATAGGAAGATAAAAAAGTCTCATCTATTCCCATTACTTCTCCAGTAGATTTCATTTCAGGACCTAAAATAAGATCAACACCATCAAATTTATTGAAAGGAAAAACAGATTCTTTAACATTAAAGTTTTTTAATTCATTAATTTTATAATCATTTAAAATTGATCTAAGATTTTCGCCGATCATTATTTTTGCAGCAATTTTTGCAATTGGAATACCCTTTGATTTTGCTACAAATGGTACTGTCCTGCTTGCTCTTGGATTTACTTCTAAAACATATATTTTTTTATCTTTAATTGCTAATTGAGTATTCATTAATCCAACAACATTAATTTCATTAGCAATTTTTGATACCCACTCAATAATTTTATTCTGAGTTTCTTTACTAACTGAATAGGGAGGTAAGGAACAGGCACTATCTCCAGAGTGAATGCCTGCTTCTTCGATGTGCTCCATAATACCAGCTACGTATATTTCTCCATCTTTATCTCTAATTATATCTACATCTATTTCTTTGGCATTCTCAAGATACTCATCAATTAAAATTACATTATTTGAAGAAACTTCAAGTGCTTCATTAGAAAATGTTTCTAAATTATCTTTATTATATGCAATTTGCATAGCTCTTCCCCCAAGTACATATGAAGGTCTGACTAAAACAGGATATCCAATTTCTTCAGCCTTTTCTAAAGTTTGAGTTACTGTATTTGCAAATGCATTTTTTGGTTGAGCAATTTTTAGTTTCATTAATATTTCACTGAATCTATCTCTATCTTCAGCTAAATCTATTGCTTCAGTTGAAGTGCCTATAACTTTTATTCCGGCATCTTCTATTTCTTTTGCAATTTTTAGGGGAGTTTGACCTCCGAATTGAACTAAAACACCAAGAACATTTCCTTTATTTTTTTCTTTATTATAAATCTCAATAACACTTTCTGCAGAAAGTGGTTCAAAATATAATCTATCAGCAGTATCATAGTCAGTTGAAACTGTTTCTGGATTACAATTTATCATTATTGTTTCAATACCTTTATCTTTTAATGCATAGACTGCATGTACACAGCAATAATCAAATTCAATTCCTTGACCAATTCTATTAGGACCACCGCCAAGAATTATCACTTTATCTTTTGATGTTGGATTTGCTTCACAGAATTTAGTATTTTCAAAATCCCAGTCATAAGTAGAATAAAGATAGGGAGTTTTAGAGCTAAATTCACCTGCACAAGTATCGACAAGTCTGAAGACGGGATTAATATTATTATTATTTCTAAATTCTCTTAATTCATTTTCTTTAACATTCAATATTGATGAAATTTTACTATCTGAAAAGCCTATTTTCTTTGCATATAATATAATATTTTTGTTGAGACCTTTTTCTTTTAAGATTTTTTCAAACTCAATTATTCTTTTAATTTGATATAAAAACCATTTATCATATTTTGTAATTTTATTTATTTCATCAACTGTAAGCCCAATTCTAAGTGCTTCTCCTACAACTAACAAGCGTTGAGATGATTGTATTTTAAGTTCATGCAAAATTGTATTTTTATCATTCGAGCTAAGTTTTGGTTTATCAAAACCGGTTAGACCGTATTCAAGAGAATTAAATCCCTTTTGAATTGATTCATTAAAAGACCTTCCTATACTCATCGCTTCTCCAACTGATTTCATGGATGTCGTTAAGTCAGAATTAGCACCCGCAAATTTTTCAAAAGTAAATCTTGGTATTTTTGTTACAACGTAATCAATAGTTGGTTCAAAACTTGCAGGGGTTGTTGTAGTAATATCATTTTCAAGTTCATCTAAAGTGTAACCAACAGCTAATTTTGCAGCAATTTTTGCTATTGGAAAGCCTGTTGCTTTTGATGCTAATGCAGAAGATCTACTAACTCGTGGATTCATTTCAATGACATTAATTTCTCCATCTTCAGGATTTATTGCAAATTGAACATTTGAGCCACCAGTATCAACACCTATTTTTCTAAGAACCTTAATGCTAGCATTCCTTAAAATTTGATATTCTTTATCAGTTAATGTTAAGGACGGAGCTACTGTAATGCTATCTCCAGTATGAACACCCATTGGATCAACATTTTCAATAGAACAAACAATGATACAATTATCTTTATTATCCCTAACAACTTCCATCTCAAACTCTTTCCAACCTGAAACAGATTTTTCAATAAGTATTTGATTTGTTGGGCTAGCATTTAAACCTCTATTACATAGATCGATAAATCCCTCATCATCATAGGCAACACCACCTCCCGTACCTCCAAGAGTAAAACTTGGTCTTATAACAAGAGGTAAATTTAATTCATTTTTTACTCTTTTTGACTCTTCAATAGTGTTAACCACATAACTTTTTGGGCAGCTTAGTCCAATTTCTTTCATAGCATCTTTAAATTTTTGTCTATCCTCAGCTAATTCGATTGCTGTTGGATTTGCTCCAATCATTTTTACCCCGTGTTTTTCAAGTATACGATTATTAAAAAGTTCCATTGAAACGTTTAAAGCAGTTTGCCCTCCCATAGTCGGGAGAAGAGCATCTGGTTTTTCAATTTCAATTATTTTTTCTATAAATTCTTTGGTTATAGGCTCAATATAAGTTTGATCAGCTAATTCCGGATCAGTCATTATTGTTGCTGGATTTGAATTAATTAATACAATTTTGTAACCTTCATCTTTGAGAGATTTACATGCCTGAGCACCCGAGTAATCAAATTCACAAGCTTGACCAATAACTATAGGACCTGCGCCAACTATTAATATTTTATTTATATCAGTTCTTTTTGGCATTTTTCTTAATAAGTTTATAAAATTCTTCAAACAAATAATGACTATCATGTGGACCAGGAGACGCCTCTGGATGATACTGAACACTAAATACTGGCAAATTCTTATGTTTTAAACCTTCATTAGTCCCATCAAATAGTGAAACATGAGTTTCAATTATATCTTTACTAAAACTATCTCTATCAACTTCAAAACCATGATTTTGTGAAGTAATTTCAACAATGCCTGTTTTAAGATTTTTGACTGGATGGTTTGATCCTCTATGACCCTGAAACATTTTTTTAGTCTTTGCATTTAATGCCAATCCTAGAATTTGATGCCCTAAACAAATACCGAATATTGGAATATTATCATCAATTAATTTTTTAATTACATTAACTATTTTACTACCTGTAGCATAAGGATCACCAGGACCATTTGATAAAAAAATTCCTGAGGGATTAGTTTTTATTATTTCTTCGTAGCTAGAAAATAAGTTTAAAACAGTTGGGTTAAGATTAAATTCATTTAGATTTCTTAAAATGTTATTTTTGATTCCAAAGTCCAAACAAGTGACATTATATTTAAATCTCTTTTTAATTGATTTATCACTTTTCCATATTTTTTTTTTCCAATTATAGTTTTGATCTGTCGATACTATCCCAGCTAGATCTAAATTCTGAAGACCTTTCCAATCATTTATTTGAGATTTAAGTATTTCGATTTTAGTTTCACCTTCTCCAAAGTGAATAATTGCTGCCTTCTTAGCTCCCTCTAAAGATAATTTTTTAGTTAAGTATCTAGTATCAATTCCAAAAATACATGGAATTTTGTTTTTTAAGAAATATGAATTTAAGTCATTTTCTGCTCTCCAATTTGAATATTCTGATAATGGCTGATTTATTACACAACCATCAGCGTAGATTTTTTTTGACTCTTGATCTTGCTGATTTGTACCTACAATACCGACATGTGGAAAAGTAAATGTAATGATTTGCTTTGTATATGAAGGATCAGATAATGCCTCCTGATAACCAGTTTGTGAGGTATTAAAACATAGTTCTCCTATTGCTGCCTTTTTCTCTCCCAAACCATAACCCCAAATAATTTCTCCATTTTCCAATACAAGAGCAGCAGTTTTATTGTGAATATGTGGTTCTTTTTTTAAAACTTCCATTATATTTTGATGAAGCAAAATGATATTTAGTATGCATTTATAACAATGTAGTCAAGGATTAGTTGAAATTAGAAAGAAGAATTATATTATCAAAATAAATAAATTAGAAAGTGAAATAAATATGAGCCTAAAAGATAACATTGAAACTCATTATAAAAATTCTATTAAAGAAAAAGACAGTATTTCAATAAATACTTTAAGATTAATAAAAAGTGCAATAAAAGATAAGGAAATTTTGATAAGAGGAAAACAAGATGCTTTGACCGATTCAGATATTTTAAGTTTACTTCAAAATTTAGTAAAACAAAGAAAAGACTCAATAGAAGCGTTTGAAAAGGCGAATCGGAATGATCTTATTGATAATGAGTTAAATGAAATCAAAATAATAGAAATATTTTTACCTAAGCAACTGGATGAAAATGAAACAACATTAATTATTGAGGGTATAATCAAAAAGAATAATTTTACATCTCTTAAAGACATGGGTGCTCTTATGAAAATAATTAAGGAAAAATATACTGGAAAAATAGATATGGGTTTAGTTGGAAAAATTGCTAAATCCTCACTGGGCAACTAATGTCATTTTCAAAAAATGATCTTGAATTAATAAAGTCAAAAATTATTCTTTCACAAGAAATTGAAAAAAAAACAAAAGTTATAAAAAAAGGAAGAGACAGTTGGTGTTGTTGTCCTTTTCATGATGAAAAAACTCCTTCGTGCAAATTAAATGATGAATTAGGTTCCTATTACTGTTTTGGCTGTGGTGCCAAAGGAGATATTTTTACCATTTATACAGAACTTTATAATTTCTCCTTCCCTGAGGCAGTAAAAGAGTTAGCTCAGAAAGTTGGCATTAGAATAGTCGACAACTTTGAAGCAAAAATTAATAAAAAGAACGATAAAATTTACAAGATTTTAGAAATTTCAACAAAATGGTTTCAAGATAATCTAAATAACAGTAAACTTTGTATGGAATATTTACATAAAAGAAATCTAACTGATGAAACAATTAAATTTTTTAAATTAGGATTTTCTTCTAATCAAAAAAAAACTCTTTACGAATTTCTAAAAGAACAAAATTTTAATGATAAGGAAATACTAGAAAGCAATGTTGTAAAGTTAGATAAAAATAATAGGATACGTGATTTTTTTTACAAAAGATTAATGTTTCCAATTGCAAATGAACATGGAAAGATTGTTGGATTTGGTGGAAGGGTGTTGGATAATTCAAATCCTAAATACATAAATTCTCCTGAAAGTGAATATTTTAAAAAAAGAAACATATTATACAACCTCTCCCATGCTAAGCAAAATATAAGATCAAAAAAAAATATGTTGATTTGTGAAGGTTATATGGATGTAATAAGTTTATTTGAAAAAAACATAAAAACTGCAGTAGCTCCGCTTGGGACTTCTTTAACAGAAAGTCATCTTTTATTATCATGGAAATATGTAAATAAGCCAACATTGATGTTTGATGGTGATACTTCTGGTATAAAAGCATCTTTCAAAAGTGCTGTGATGTCCTTACCTTATTTAACTCCATCAAAATTATTACAATTTATTGTACTTCCTAATCAATATGATCCAGACACATATATAAATGAATTTTCTTTAAATGAGTTTGCAAAATATTTAAAAAACCCACTTTCAATTGTTGATTTTATCTTTGATGAATCATCTAAATCAATAGACCTTAGTAAATCTGATAATAAAGTTATTTTTGATAACTACATTGATGAACTGGTGAATAATATAAAAGACAAAAAAATTAAATATTTTTATAAAAATGAATTCAAGTCTTTATTTTTTAAAAAAATAAAATTATTTTCAAGCAAAAAAAACTCAATTAATATAAAAAAAAATAAAACATCTTTAAAAGAAAAACAAATTTTTTCATTCTTAACTGCTTATTTAAATCACGTTAAATTGAGGAATAAACTCTATTCTCTTTTGACTCAATCTAATTTGTTAAATAATAATCAAATTGAGTTCTTAAATTGTATACACAATTCAGAATTTCTAGAGGTTGAAGAAGAAAAGATAGATAGAAGTAATTTTTCAAATATTGCCTCTGAAATTTATAAAAAAACCAAAGATAATAGTATTTTTCAACTATTTCCTTACGTTCAACAGGATTATAATAGTGAGCATGCATTAAGGGAAATTAAAGAATCTATTAAAAACTTAAATACAAGACTTTCAAATTTGAAAAAAATAAATAAAAGCCTAAATGATATAGAAAATAACACATCTCCACTTACTTGGGATGAGTTAAAGAATATCACTTTTAATCTTCATAGTAATGATGAATTACTAGAATAGAGTTATGGCAAAAAAGAAAAAAAAAGTAATTGCAAAAAGAAATAGCAAATCCAAAAAAAAGCTGGTTATTAAAAAAAAGGTTATTAAAAAAAAATCAGCTGTAAAATCAAAAATTTCAAAAAAAAAAGTTACAAAAAAAACAAAAAAACCGGTTACAAAAAAAGTATCAAAAAAATCCTATGTTAAACGAATAAAAAAAGAAAAATCTAAAAAAATTCCAAAGGTCATTTCAGAGTTTGACAAAAAAATAAAAGAAATTTTTATCAAGTTAATTAATAAACATAAAGTTGATGGAATTTATACTCAAAAGATTATTGAAAAAGTTATTCCTAAAAGATTTAGACTTGAGGAAAATATTAAAAAATTTAAAGATTTAATCACTACAAATAATATAAAAATATATTCTGAGGAAGAAGCAAAAGAAATCATCTCTCTTGCTAAAGAACAAACTGTTAAATCTGAAGAAGGTTCCGAGGAACAAGAAAAAAAACAAACAGGAAAAACTGATGATCCAGTAAGATTGTATTTAAGAGATATGGGTGCAGTAGAACTTCTAAGTAGAGAAGGTGAAATAGCTATCGCAAAAAGAATTGAAGCTGGAAGAGAAAAAATGATAGGTGCCATTTGTGAAAGCCCTATGACAATTAGATCAATAATAAATTGGAAAGATGCAATTAAAGATGGGACTATGCTTCTAAGAGATATTGTAGATTTAGAAGCTACCTACGATATGTCAGATATTTCAGATTCTAAACTTGAAGACACACTAAAGTTAATTGAAAGTGGTGGAGATAAAAAAGAAGATAATAAGAAAAAAAATGACAATGAAAATAACAATGATGAAGATAATAGTGATGAGCAACAGCAGGAAGAAGATGAAGATGATAGCTTAAATGTATCTCTTGCGGCAATGGAGGATAAACTTAAACCAAAAGTTTTAAATGACTTTAATGATATAACTAAACTTTTCAAAAAACTTCAAAAATATAGTCAAGATTTAATCAATGCAGATAAAAAAAATGAAAAAAATTTTATTTCTTTAGAAAAAAAATATATAAAAATACAAAAGGAAATGGTTGCGGCTATGAAAGCAGTACATTTTAATTCAACTACTATTGAAGCATTAATGGAAGCTTTATACGAACTAAATAAAAAGTTACTGTTAAGAGAAGGAAAGATGCTTCGTATGGCAACCAGCTCAGGTATTAAAAGAGAAGACTTTATATCTAAATACTTAAACTTTAATTTTGAAAAAAATTGGATACAAAGTTTATTAGCTACGAAGGATAAAAACTGGGAAAAATTTATTAACAGAAATCATTTAGAAATTAATAAAAATATTGATGAGATTAGAGAGATACAAGCTGCTTCAGAATTGCCTCTTTCAGAGTTTAGGAGAATAGTTGGCACAGTTCAACAAGGAGAGAGATCAGCAAATAGGGCAAAAAAAGAAATGATAGAATCAAACCTTAGATTAGTTATTTCAATAGCAAAAAAGTACACTAATCGAGGCCTTCAATTTTTAGATTTAATTCAAGAAGGTAATATTGGTCTAATGAAAGCAGTTGACAAATTTGAGTATAGAAGAGGATATAAGTTTTCAACTTACGCAACCTGGTGGATTAGACAAGCAATAACAAGATCAATAGCAGATCAGGCAAGAACAATAAGGATACCTGTTCATATGATAGAGACAATTAATAAGATTGTAAGAACCACAAGACAAATAATGTCCGAAATAGGAAGAGAGCCGACACCAAATGAACTTGCTGATAGATTGCATATGCCATTAGATAAAGTTAAAAAAGTATTAAAAATTGCTAAAGAACCAATAAGTCTTGAAACTCCGGTTGGTGATGAAGAGGACAGTTCATTGGGTGATTTTATTGAAGATAAAAATGCTCTTATTCCAATAGATGCAGCTGTTAAAAGTTCTCTTCGTGATACCACTACTAGAATACTTTCATCTTTAACACCTAGGGAAGAAAGAGTTTTAAGAATGAGATTTGGTATTGGAATGAATAGTGACCATACACTTGAAGAAGTTGGTCAACAATTTAGTGTTACTAGAGAGAGAATAAGACAAATAGAAGCTAAAGCATTAAGAAAATTAAAACACCCAACAAGAGCAAGGAAATTAAAAACGTTTCTTGATGAATAATGAAGTTAACTCTTCTAGGAACAGGATGTCCATCTGTAGATCATAAAAGATGCGGCTCTTCAAATTTAGTATCAACTAAAAAAACTAAAATTCTAGTCGACTGTGGATCTGGAGTTACACAAAGATTAAATCAAAGTAAAAACTCTTCTGCTGATATCGATGCACTTTTACTTACTCACCTTCATACTGATCATGTAATAGATTTATATCAACTTATAATCTCTTCATGGCATTCAGACAGATCTTCTCAATGGAAAATCTATGGACCTAAAGGTACAAAGAAATTTGTAGATAAAATTTTCTTAGCTTGGAAAAGTGAACGTAAGTTGAGAATTTCCTATGAAAAAAGAAAATCTTCCAAAGCATTAAATTACAAGGTTTATGAATTTCAAAAAAAAGGATTTATAAACATTAATGATATTAAAATAAAATATTTTGAAGTCGATCATAAGCCAGTTCCTCACGCATATGGTTTTTCTTTTTTTAATAAGAATAAAAAACTTACTATAAGTGGTGACACAAGACCGTGTGAAAGTTTGATGCTTAATGCTAAGAATGCTGACGTCCTCTTACATGAAGTTTTCATTGAGTATGAGATTAATCAAACTTCAGGACTCAGATCAAAAAAAACATTACATAATGTTAAAGAATATCATACCCCTAGTAATTTAGTAGGTAAGGTTGCAAAGTTATCTAATTGTAAAAAACTAGTATTAACTCACTTTGTTCCTACTAGATTTAATATTTCAAAGTTAAAAAAGATAGTCAGAAAAGATTTTGGTAAAGATCCAATAATTGGAAACGATTTATTGACGATAAATATTTAATTAATTTGATTTAAAAACTTTTCAAATTCTTCATCCTTAATTTCAACAATGTTAGAAGGTGCGGGAAATTTTTTTTCTTTCACATCATTAATGAATTCTTTTAAACCTTCTATAGTATCATCTAAGAGTTTTTCATAAGATACATTTGTGTCTTTAAATACTTTAGCATGACGAGGAACTCTTTCTGTATTTGTGCCAATAACATCTTGAATAAATAAAAATTCAACATCACATTTTGGTCCACTTCCCATTGACAATGTAAGTAAATTAACTTCCTTAGTAATTATTTCAGCTACACGGTCTGGTACACATTCTACCTCAAGTCCTATAGCACCAGCATTATCGTAAGCAATTGCATCTTGATAAACTTTTAATGCAGACACAGCATCTTTGCCAACAGCTTTAAAGCCACCGGTCCATGTACTCTTATAAGGTATTAGCCCAATATGACTGACTGCTGGCAAACCTTCATTGCGAAGAGCCTCTATATATTTTGGGCTATTTCCACAGTATACAGCATCCGCTCCATTGTCTCTTGCTATTAGTGCAGCATCGATAGCTTTGTCAGGCGATGATACTTGACCAAGACCATATATCATAAAAGTATTTGGTGCAGCTTCTCGAATATCCTTTATGTGGGCATCTCTAAACCATCTATTTGTTGGCACTCCTGTTCTAAGAGTCTCTTTTTTAAAAGATACAATTTGGATATCTATTCCTGCTTTTTCAGCAGCATAAGCTTCAAGAGCATTTGTTACATATAATTCAGTTAACTTAACTTTTCCTTTTTTATCGAATAAATCTTTAACAGTTAGTTTAGTCATTAATTATATTGAGGTAAGTAATTGCCATGTGCTTCAATCATTTTGTCAGTCATATCATATATCTCATCTATTGTTAAATTTGCACCTGTTAATGGATCAAGCATAGCTGCATGATAAATATGCTCTCTTTTTTTAGTTAGTGCAGCTTCTGCAGTAAGTATTTGAACGTTTATGTTTGTTCTCATTAGAGCAGTCAATTGTTCTGGTAATTTTCCAATTTTTTGTGGCATAAATCCATTTGAATTAATAATGCAAGGAACTTCCACGCAGCAATTTGAAGGTAAATTTTCTATATATCCCTCATTCATTATGTTTGCATTTATTGTAATCTCATTACCATTTACCATTCCATCAACAATATAGGATGCGTATTCATTACTTCTACCAAGTGGCTGATCATAAATTGAAGACATATCTTTTTCTAAATCATTCCATAATTTAATATTATTTTCGCATCTATCTATGTACTCCTCTAAAGGAATTTTATATTTTTCAATTACATCATTTCTATTTTTTTTGATAAACCATGGAACGTATTCGGCAAAGTGTTCACTTGATTCTGTAACAAAGTATCCAAATCTTTTTAAAATTTCATATCGAACTTTTTCATAGAGAATTTTATTAGACTCATTATCAACACTATTGCTTCTCGAAGACTCTTCTTCATTATTTATAATTTTGTCAGCTAATAATTTTAATTTTGGATATAAATCCTCATTAGCTTTTCCCTCTATTTTTTTTTCAAATTTTTTGTAGAAAGCCATATGATTTATACCAGCACATAGATATTCGATATTATTAATATCTTCATTTAAATCTTTTGCTAACATTTCAGCAGTTCCTTGTACCGAGTGACATAATCCGATTACTTTAAGTTCAGGAAATGCTTTATTGATTGCAATCATATTTGAGCACATAGGGTTAACGTATTGTAACCAAATAGCTTTTGGACAAATCTCTATTATGTCATTTGCAATGTCAAGTAACACAGGAATTGTTCTAAGCCCCCTCATTATGCCACCAATTCCCAAAGTGTCTGCTATAGTTTGTTTTAAACCAAATTCATTTGGAATTTTAAAATCAATAATTGTAGATGGATTATAACCACCAACTTGAATTGTGGTTTGCACAAAATCTGAACCTTTTAAAGATTCTTTTCTATTTGTGTGAGATGTTATTTTAGGATTAGCACCTAATTTTTTTGAAATTATGTTTAATAAATCATGTGATGATTTTAGTCGGACAGGATCTATGTCATGAAGAGCTATCTCCATTTGTTTAAAATTATCAATTGATAAAATATCTGTTACTATATTTTTTGTAAATACTGCGCTTCCTGCACCAATAATAGTTAGTTTAGTCATTTAATTTATGTATAATTAAAAAAACCATATTACTAAATTTTTTTTTTGTATATAAGGCTTTTTAGGGCTCTTAGCTCAGTTGGTTAGAGCGCCCCGCTCATAACGGGGTGGTCCGGGGTTCAAGTCCCTGAGGGCCCACCACTTCTATAATTTCTCTAAAATATTAAATTTTATCATTTTAAATACATCGAGATATGTTACAGAATATTTACAATTTTCATGGGAGGTAAAATGAAAATACTTAAATATTTAGTAGTTATTTCTACATTTTTTCTTTCAACAATTTCATATGCGGGAACATTAGTTATAAATAGTAACCAATCAGACCCAAGAGCAAATGAAGTTATGCATGCTTATATCAAAGCTTTTGATGAAGCTCACCCTGACATAACAGTTGTTGTAAATGATTTTGATACTGAGGAATATAAAGTTTCAATAAGAAACTTTCTACAAGCTGATCCACCAGATGTCGCAATTTGGTTTGCAGGAAATAGAATGAAATTTTTTGTCGATCAAGGATTGTTTGAAGATGTATCAGACGTATGGGAAAGTGCTGGTTTTAACGACTCAATGTCGGCAACAAAAGGAGCTCTTACAGTTGATGGTAAACAGTATGGTGTTCCATATGGTTACTACCAGTGGGGAGTTTATTACAGAAAAGATATTTTTGATGATCTTGGTTTAAATGAGCCGAGAACTTGGGATGAGTTTAAATGGGTTTGTGCTATGCTTAAGAAAAATGGTGTAACACCTATTACTATCGGAACAAGGTACTTATGGACAGCCGCTGGTTGGTTTGATTATATGAATATGCGAGTTAATGGCTACGATTTTCATATGGATTTAATGAATGGTGATGCTAGCTATGAGGATCCAAGACTTGATGATGTTTTTGATAAATGGGCTGAATTATTAAACGCAGGTTATTTTCTTGAAGATCATGCAGCATTATCTTGGCAGGAAGCTATTACACCAATGATTAATGGTGAGGCTGCTATGTACCTAATGGGTAATTTTATGGTTCCATTTTTTGAAGATGCCGGAATGGTTGACAAAGTTGACTATTTTCAATTTCCCAAAATTTATGAAGGTATAGGCATGGCAGAAGATGCTCCTACAGATACTTTCCATATCCCAAGTGGTGCTAAAAATAAAGAAGATGCAAGAAAATTTCTCGCCTTCTTAGCAAATCCAGAGGAAGCTTATAAACTGGCTTCTGGAAACGGTGTTCTAACTCCTAATGGAAATGCAAAAGCCCCTGAAGACAGATTTCAAATGCAAGGATTTAAAGTCTTAAGTAATGCAAGTGATATTGCTCAGTTCTACGACCGTGATACTCACCCTGATATGCATGCTGATGGAATGCCTGGTTTACAGGAATTTATGGTGAAACCTGATAGAATCGGAGCTATTAGATCTAGGCTTGATAAAACTCGTAAAAGAGTTTTTAAATAATATAAACTATTTGTTTTAAAGGCGGACTTTAAGTCCGCCTTTTGTAAAATGATAAATTATTTAAAAAAAAATCAATTAAAATTTGCTCCAATTTATTTTTTAGCACCAACAATTATACTTTTTTCATTATATGTTATTTATCCAATAATAGACTCTATTTGGGTAAGTTTTCATTCCTGGAATGGTATGGATAGAAGATTATTAGATAGCTCTGGAGAATTAAAAAATTGGAAATGGGTTGGCTTAGATAATTATAGAGAATTATTTTTTGATGATTATACATTTCCAATAAATATAATTAATAATTTAAAATGGCTTATTTTAAGTCTTTTAGTAATTCCAATTGGTTTAGGATTAGCGATTTTTTTAAATCAAAATATAAAAGAAATGAAATTTATAAAGCCCTTATTTTTTTTTCCATTTGTAATTAATTTAGTAGTTGTCAGTTTGATATTTACTTGGTTTTATATGCCAAAATATGGACTTTTAGATCTAATCTTTAGATCTGTTGGATTAGAACCCATTGCTTTTTTAGCTGAAGAAACACTGGCAACTTATGCAATTATTTTTGCATTTTTTTGGCCTGCTATTGCTTACACAATGATAATTTATCTAACTGGATTAACAAATATAAATACCGAAGTAGTTGAGGCTGGTAGAATAGATGGTGCTTCAGGTTTTAATATGTTTTGGAATGTTATATTACCACAATTAAGGCCAGCAACATTTATTGCAACTGTTGTTACTGTTGTTGGTGCATTAAGAAGTTTTGATATGGTTGCTATAATGACTAAAGGTGGCCCTTGGGGAAGCTCTTCTGTTCTTGCATACAAAATGTATGAAGAGGCATTATTTAGCTATAGGATGGGTTATGGTTCTGCAATAGCAACAATACTATTTCTTATAATGGATATCTATATTGCATGGTTTTTGTATAGATTATTTATTAATGAAAGTAGTGAAAAGTAATGTTTCCTTTACCAGTAGAGAAACTTCCAAAAATTAATCAGTACAGATATAGGCTATTTTTATATTTGAGTGTTATTTTGTGGTTACTCCCACTAATTGCAATAATGCTTGTATCTTTGAGGTCGCTATCAGATTTAAATGCTGGAAATTATTGGGGTATTCCAACAGAATTAAATTTTTTACAAAATTATTCTGAAGTTTTTGTAAGAAGTCCCATGGCAACATATTTTTTAAATAGTTTAATAATAACTATTCCAACAACAATAATAACATTGATTATAAGCTCTATGTCAGGGTTTACACTTGCTATTCATAAGTTTAAATTTAACATGTTTATATTTGCAATGTTTATTGCTGGAAATTTTATTCCTTTTCAAATATTATTAGTTCCTGTTAGAAGTATTACAATTCAATTTGGAATGTATGATACATGGTATGCATTAATAATATTTCACGTTGCATTTCAATCTGGTTTTTGTACTTTTTTCCTAAGAAATTTTATAAAAGAATTACCTTTTGAATTAATTGAAGCAGCTAGAGCTGATGGAGCAACAGAGGTATATATATACACAAAAATAATTATACCTCTAATGAGACCAGCTTTAGCAGCTTTAGGTGTTTTAATTTTTACATTTATTTGGAATGATTATTTTTGGGCTTTGGTATTAGTGCAAAGTGATAGTGTAAGGCCAGTAACAGTCGGTTTACAAGCTTTAAGAGGGCAGTGGGTTGCTTCTTGGAACTTAATTGCAGCAGGTTCAATAGTTTGTGCTTTACCTCCTGTTATTATGTTTTTTATTTTACAAAAACAATTTATTAGAGGACTTACTTTCGGAGCAGTTAAAGGATAATTTGTTGCAAATAAATTTGTAAAATATAAAAGATCTTCATGTCTTTAATTTCACTTAGACAACTCCTAGATCATGCAGCTGGGAATAATTATGGTGTACCTGCATTCAATGTAAATAATTTAGAGGCAATTAGAGCGATAATGGAAGGGGCGAAAGAATTAAACAGTCCTGTAATACTTCAAGCATCAGGTGCTGCAAGAAAATACGCTGGACCTATCTTTGTGAAAAAACTAGTTGAAGCAGCAATGGATGAATTTCCTGAAATCCCAACAGTTTTACATCAAGATCATGGCGGCTCTCCAAAAGATTGTAAAAATTGTATAGAACTTGGTTTTACATCTGTGATGATGGATGGTTCGTTGTTAGATGATCAAAAAACACCTTCAGATTTTGACTATAATGTGAGAGTCACAAAAGAAACAACAGATATGGCCCATGCATTAGGAGTTTCAGTTGAAGGTGAGATAGGCTGTTTAGGCTCTTTAGAAACTGGAACAGGTGAAAAAGAAGATGGAGTTGGTGCTGAAGGTAAACTTGATCATGATAAACTATTAACTGATCCTGATGAAGCTTCAGATTTTGTTAAAGCCACAAATGTTGACGCATTAGCTATTGCAATTGGTACAAGCCATGGTGCTTATAAATTTTCAAGACCACCAACTGGAGATATTTTAGCAATAGATAGAATAAAAGAAATACACTCAAGACTTCCAAATACACATCTAGTTATGCACGGCTCATCATCAGTTCCACAAGATTTAATAAAAACCATTAATGAATATGGAGGAAAAATAAAAGAGACATACGGTGTACCAGTTTCTGAAATCCAAGAGGGTATAAAACATGGTGTAAGAAAAGTTAACGTTGATACTGATTTAAGATTAGCTGCTACAGCTGCAGTAAGAAAATACTTCCATGAGAATCCCTCACAATTCGATCCTCGTAAATATTTATTACTTTCTAAGGATGCTATGAAAGAAGTTGTTAAAAGTAGATTGCAAGAATTTGGAACTGCAGGAAATGCTTCTTCTATAAATTCAATTTCTCTGGGTGCAATGGCAACAAAATATAAATCTGGAGAATTTAAAGCAGTCATAAATTAAATTTTTATATTGAAAAACTAAATTTTTTATTTCAAAATACTCTAGTGAAAAAAATTTCTAAACTTGATGAATATCTTTTTGATTTAAATGGATACCTAATCATAAAAAATGCATTAAATAAAATAGAACTAAAAGATCTTAACAATATTCTTGATAAATTAAAAAATACTAAAAATGATGAATGGGCAGGCCATGTTCATGGTCACAATTATGGTGGAAAAGAGGGTTTAAATCTTCAGCAAATTTATGAAGCTGGAAAACCATTTGAAAAATTAATTGATCATCCATCATGGATAAATCATATGTTACATTTTGTTGGAGGAAAGGGTACTTTTGATCATCTTCATGGACCTCTTTTTATAGATGAAAACTTTGCCAATATTCGTGGACCTGGTGAAGCTATTGGTATTCATTCAGGTAATCCCGAAGGTTTGCAAAGAAATCATTACAGGTATCAAAATGGAAAATTTCATTGTTCACAAGTAAATATTCTTCTTGCTCTAACAAATATTGGTCCAGGTGATGGCGGTACTGTAATAATTCCATCTTCACATAAATCAAATATTGTACATCCTGAATTTAGAGACAATAAAATGTTAAAAGGAGGCAAAGTATCCTCTGCAGAAGGTATGACAGGAGCTAAAGAAGTTTATATGAAAGCTGGAGAAGCTCTTTTATTTGTTGATTCACTCTGTCATGGATCAGCAAAAAAAATAAATAAAGGTGAAAGAAGAATAGTAGTTTATAGATATGGACCTTCTTGGGGTTTCTTTAGACATCCATACAGACCATCTAAAGACCTTCTATCAAGATTATCAAAATTTCAAAAAAAAATAGTTATGCCACATCAAAATGTATTGACACCAAATAATAAATAAAATGGAAAAAATTAAATGGGGTATCATTGGCCCTGGAAATATAGCAAATAATTTTGCTGATGGATTAAAAGGTTCCTATTCTGGACAATTAGTTAGCATAGCGAGTAAAAGTGAAGATCGCAGGAAAAACTTTGGTGACAAGTATGATATTCATCCTGATTTTAGATTTGATTCTTATGAAGATATTATAAATTCAGAACACATAGATGCTATATATATTTCTACACCCCATACTTTACATGCTGAATGGACAATAAAAGCTGCTGGTAAAGGTAAACACATTCTTTGTGAGAAACCTGGAGCTATAAATTTTAATGAAGGAAAGAAAATTATTGATGCGGTAAGAGAAGCTGGCGTTTTTTACATGGAGGGTTTTATGTATCGTTGCCATCCACAAATTCCAAAACTAGTTGAGATAATTAAAAACAAAATAATAGGAGATGTAATATCTATTGAAACCTCTTTTGGTTTTGATATGGGAAAGACAATACCTGATCATAGGTTATTTAATAAAAATTTAGCAGGAGGGGCTATACTTGATGTTGGACTATATCCCATTTCTTTTTCTAGACTAATAGCAGCAGTAGCAACAGGAGATAAATTTTCAGAACCAAAATTTTTAAATGCTAAAGCAAAAATAGGGGAAACGGGCGTTGATGAAATTGCTCACGCAAATTTAGAATTTAAAAATGGTATAAAAGCTAAAGTATCTACGGCTATTAGAGAAACAATGAAAAATAATGCAATTATTATAGGTTCACGGGGAGAAATTGAATTACCAGATCCTTGGATGCCCGGTAGAGATGGTGGTCCATACCATGCAAAAATTATTATAAATAAAAATGTAAATGAAGAAATAGTCAATGTCAAAGGACCTGAACATCTCTTTTTCTTTGAGGGAGAACTTGCAAGTCAATGTATTGCAAAAGAAAAAACCGAACCTCCTCATCCAGCAATGACTTGGGAAGACACATTAGGAAATCTTAAAGCTCTTGATTGCTGGAGAGAGAAAGTAAATTATAAACTGCCACAGGATGAAATATGAAATACGATAGAATAGAAGGAATAGATAAAGACATTTCTAAACTTGTTATGGGATGTGATAATCAAGATGATATCATTGAAGCTTCAAAGTTATGGGATCATTGGATTGAAGTTGGTGGAAATATATTTGATACAGCATTTATTTATGGTGGTGGTAACCATGAAAAAGTTTTAGGACAGTGGCTAACAAATAATAATAATAGAGAAGATGTTCTAATTTTGGGCAAAGGTGCTCATACACCTGATTGTAACCCTGAAGCTATCTCAAAACAGTTAACTATTTCTCTTGAAAGAATGAAAACAGATTATGTGGACATTTATATTATGCATCGTGACAATAATGATTATCCAGTAGATGAGTTTATTGATGTTTTAAATGTAGAAAAAGAAAAAGGAAGAATAAAAATATTTGGTGGTTCAAATTGGACTATTGAAAGATTTAAAAAGGGAAATGACTGGGCACAAAAAAATAATAAACAAGAAATGTCTATAATAAATAATAATTTAGCTCTTGCTAAAATGATTAATCCACTTTGGAATGGATGCTTATCATCAAATGACAATGAAATTATGGATTATCTTAATACTACTCAAAAATCCCATATGTCATGGTCAAGCCAAGCAAGAGGTTACTTTTTAGATGATATAATTACCAATGAAATAGAAAGAAAAATCACACAGGCTGAATCATCCTGGAGAAAACCAGGTGAAAATTCTAGTGGCCCTATAAGTTGTTATGATAGTGACGATAATAAAGAGAGAAAAAAAAGAGCTAGAGAATTAGCAGAAAAAAAAGGATGCTCTGCAAATAATATTGCAGCAAGTTGGACATTAAGCCAATCTTTTCCATCTTTTGCTTTAATAGGCCCTAGATCAATTAGTGAGTTGGATACCACTCTTCCTTGTTTAGATATAGAATTAAATAAAGAAGAGATAAACTGGTTAAACTTAAATTAATGGAGAAAAATTAAAATGGAAAAAAAAGAAATATCAATGCAACTCTACACTACAAGACACTTTCAACCTTATGATCTTGTACTAAAATTTTTATCAGATTCAGGTATTGTGAATATTGAACTTTTTGGTTTAGAGTCAATGAATATAGATGAATTTAAATCAATTTTGGATCAATCAAATATTACATCAAAGTCTACTCATGTTAGTTATGAATCTTTAACAGATCCAAGTGATATCATTAATCGGGCAAATAAAATGAATATCAAACATGTTATCGTACCTGCTCCTCCAGCAAGAAAAGATGCTGAGTTTAAAAACACATTTAATATGAATGAGGAAGAATGGATGGAATTTGGAAAAAAATTATCTTCTTATGTAAATGTATTTGAAGATGCTGGATTAACGCTTGGTTATCACAATCATTCTTATGAATTTAAAGCACTGCCTAGTGGAAAGTTTCCTATTGAATGTATGATGGATCATAATGAAAACTTGAAATTTGAAATTGATTTAGGTTGGACCATTGCAGGTGGTTCTGACCCTATCCCTTGGATAAATAAATATTCAAATAAAATTATTGGATGTCACCTAAAAGACTTTTATGATCAAAGTAATAACTTATTAGAACACGATGAACAATCTGCTGTAGGAGAAGGTTTTATTGATTGGCCTAGACTAATTTCAGAAGTTAAAAAAACACCTTGCGAAGTATTTGTTTTAGAACATGATGATCCTAAAGACTATAAAGAATTCACAACTAAATCATTGGCAAATTTAGAAAAAATATCATGAATATTGGTATAATAGGTTGTGGAAATATTTCTGAAACATATTTTGAATGCCAAAAAATATTTAATAATTTTAAGATAATTGCTTGTTCTGATATAAATAAAGAAGTCGCATCAAATGCTGCATCTAAATATAAGGTTAAAGCTTTATCAGTAGAGAAAATTTTAGAAAACAATGAAATTGATTTAATAATTAATTTAACAATTCCTGCAGCTCATAAAGAAATTATTACAAAATCACTTCTTAGTGAAAAACATTGTTTTAGTGAAAAGCCCTTGGCAATGAATTTTCAAGAGGGTCTAGAAATACAAAAACTAGCAAATGAAAAAGGTTTGTATGTTGGTTGTGCTCCAGATACATTTTTAGGAGCAGCAGGACAAAGAGCTAGAAAATTAATTGAAGACAATAAAATAGGTAAAATTGTTCTAGGAACTTTTAATTTAATGTCTCATGGAATGGAGCATTGGCACCCTAACCCAGATTTTTTCTTTAAAGCTGGAGCTGGACCTGTTTTTGATGTTGGTGTTTATTATATTACTCAATTAGTAAACCTTATTGGACCAGTAAAACAAATAAATGCAATTAGTGGCACTGCTACAAATGAAAGAACAATTACTAGTCAACCTAGATACGGTGATAAAATTAAGGTTGAAACTCCAACAACTCTAATGGGTTCATTGGAGTTTGAAAACGATGCAAAAATTCAGTTTTTTTGTACTTGGGATGTCTGGAAAAATAATCATTCAACAATTGAACTTTATGGACTTGATGGTTCAATGATAGTCCCCGATCCAAATTTTTTTAGTGGTGATCTATTAATTTCGCAAAAAGATAGTGATTGGGAAACTATAAATAATGATAGTATGTTATTAGGTATTCCAAATAAAAGTGATGAAGAGGGAAACAAAAAAGCTAATTATAGAGGAATAGGTCTCTCAGAAATGATTGATTCTATATCCAATAATCGAAATGCAAGATGCTCTCTTGAATTATCTCTTCATGTTCTCGAGATTATGGATGGAATTATAAAATCAGCTGAAGAAAGAAAATCTTATCAACTATCTACTAATCCTACTCAACCTAAAATATTAAAAGAAGAAGAAATAAAGAATTTAAAAATTTAATTATTGAGAACTTTATTAGATTTTATTCAGTGATTCTTAGATAACTTATTTGGTTTTGATCAAATAAAACTTCATTAAATTTTGAAAGTTCATTATCAACTTTTTTTAACATTGAATTGAATTCTGATCTTTTTGTTACTACTAAAGAAATATCAGCAACAATTAAATCAATAACAAAAAATCGATCTTTTGATTCTTTTACTCGCCATGTTACAATAACTGATCCAGTATCTGAAAAAATCTCCATATCAATTAAAGTAACCTGGTTTTTGTTATCATATTTTGATTTTGTTAATTCGTATGTTTGATCTGAATATCCCTGCATCATTGAAGCTATATTTAGTGCTAAATGTCTTTTAAAATTATCTATGTAGATTTTTTTTGTATTTTTATCTGATTTTTTCCAAGCTTCCCCTGCAACAAATTTAGCTATACCAGTACCAGCAAAATTATTATTTATAGTTTTTTCTATTAGAAGAAATCTATTTTCATTTGAGAGATTTTGATTTTTATAAGCTTCAAGAATGATGTCTATTTCTCTTTTAAGCCATTCTGAAGTTTCATCAGAATACAAATTTTTTGAAATAAAGATAATAAAAAAAATTATAATTAGATTAAACTTCATTATTCAAATTCAATACTTATAAGAGGTAGAGGTGTTAATTCTGAGTCATCCACATTGTTAATTGCTGCTTTGCGATTTTGATAGTAAGAACTTCTTACTGCTGCATAATAATCTACTGAATTATCCCTTAATGCATTTACTTCATCAATTATTTGTGATCTTGTATCAACAGCATTAACTGCTGTTCTCATTGGCACTAACCAAGCTTCACCTTCACTTGCTGCATATGCATTAATTGGATCTGTCAACATTGTTAATACCATTCCTGATGTATCTCTAAGGTTTGATGGTCCAAATAAAGGAAGAACAATATAAAAACCATCTCCAACACCCCACGTAGCAAGAGTCTGTCCATAATCCTCTTCTTTTTCCTCAAGTCCTATTTTTTCAGCTACATCAATCAGACCAAAAACACCTACAGTGCTATTTACAAAAAATCTTCCTGAAGATTGAATGGCATTTTCACTTTGACCTTGTAATAATTGATTAACAACAACTAATGGCGCTCTTAAATTGCTCAAGAAATTATTAATTCCACTTTGTAGTGGAGAAGGTAATTTTTTGTAGCCTTTTGCAATTGGCTCTAAAACAATTCTATCAGCTATATTGTTAAAGCTAAATATAGCTCTATTTACTGTTTCAAAAGGATCATATATTTCATCTTCTATTGTGGTTGTCTCAAAATCTTCTGAATTAGTATTTACCTGATCTGCATCACTCGCAATTACATTATAGGATATTAAACTGAAAAATAGAAAAAATAGAATTATAATTTTTTTACTCATAGACTAACCACTAATAACTAAACTTTTATTTAATATAGTTTATAAATTACATTATATATATCTCTATTATAGCAAAAAAATGACAGAAAATTCGCAAAATTATCTTGATTTATTGAATAAAGAACAAAGAAGTGCTGTACACCAAACCAATGGATCTCTTCTTGTTTTAGCAGGTGCTGGTAGTGGAAAAACTAGGGTATTAACCTTCAGAATCTTAAATATATTAATTAAAAAACTTGCCACTCCTAGGCAAATTCTAGCAGTTACTTTCACAAATAAAGCTGCAAGTGAAATGAAGTCACGAATCGGAGATGCACTAAATTTTCCTATAGATAATATGTGGGTTGGAACATTTCACTCTTTGTCACTAAGAATACTAAGACAACATTACGAGGAAGTAGGATTAAGAAAAAATTTTTTAATTATTGATGTAGATGATCAATTAAAATTGATTAAAAACATTTGTGAAGTTGAAAAAATAGATACAAAAGAAACTTCACCTAAATATTATTTATCAGCTATAGACAATTTAAAAAATAAAGGATTAAGTCCTAATGAATTAAGTGAAAATAAATATCGAAAAAATGATAAAGAAATTCGAAGAATCTACTCTATTTACCAGTCTGAACTTCTAAGATTAAATAGTGTTGATTTTGGTGATTTAATTTTATTTTGTATAAAAATTTTCCAAAAAAATAATAATATACTATTAAAATATCAAAATATTTTTAAATATATTCATGTCGATGAATACCAAGATATTAATCCAATACAACAGCAGTGGATCCAATGTTTGTATAAAGGAAATAAAAATATATGTTGTGTTGGAGATGATGATCAATCAATATATTCCTGGAGGGGAGCTGACGTAACTAATTTATTAAATTTTGAAAAAAATTTTGAGAATGCTCAAATAGTAAGATTAGAACAAAATTATAGATCAACAAGAAATATTTTAAGTTGTGCATCAACTCTTATTTCAAAAAATAAAGGGAGATATGGAAAAGAATTATGGAGTAAAAATCAGATTGGTGAAAAAATTACAATTAATGGATTTTGGGAAACAAAAGAAGAATCTATTTTTGTAACAGATAAAATAGAGAATATTATAAAAGATAAAACAAATTTGAGTGAGATCTCAATTTTATTTCGTGTTGCTGCACACACTAGATCATTTGAAGAAAGACTTATCAATCTTGGACTTCCTTATAAAATAATTGGAGGATTACGATTTTATGAAAGAAAAGAAATTAGAGATATTATTGCATATCTAAGGCTAACAAATAACTTATCTGACGATTTAGCGTTTGAAAGGATAATTAACGTACCTAAAAGAGGAATAGGAAAATCTACAGTTAGTAAAATTACAAGTTATGCAAGAATGAATAACATCTCTCTATTTGAATCTGCACAACAATTGACATTTAAGAGTAATTCAAAAGTTAAGGCAGAATTATATAATTTTACTGACAGCATTTTAAAATGGCAAAAGGTTAAGAAGAAATTTGATCATATTGAATTAGCCAAAGTAATAATAGAAGATTCTGGTTATTTAGATTACTTAAAAAAAGAGGAGCAGAGTTCAAATAAACCTGACAGTTTATCAAGAATAGACAATTTAAATGAATTTATAGAAAGTTTAAAAGAATTTGAAAACATAGAAGGTTTTCTAGAACATGTCTCATTGGTTATGGAAAATATAACAAACACTTCAGAAGAAACGTTAACTCTTATGACAATGCATGCCGCCAAAGGATTAGAGTATGATTATGTATTTTTAGCTGGTTGGGAGGAGGGAGTTTTTCCAAGTCAAAGATCAATAGACGAGTCGGGTAATCATGGATTAGAAGAAGAAAGAAGATTGGCTTATGTCGCATTAACGAGAGCAAGAAAAAAAATTTATATTACCTATGTAAATCAGAATAGATATTCGTTTGCATCACACGATTATAATTTGCCATCAAGATTTATAAGTGAACTTCCAGAAGATAAAGTAGAGATAAACGACTCTAAATATATTCAAAATAATAATTTTTTAGATAATTTTCTAGAAACTGACTCATTTAGTGAAGAAATTATTACACCAGGAAGAAGAAGATTATTAGAAAATTCAAAAAAAAATAATATCAGTTGGGATTTTAATCAAGATTTAGAATATGAAGTTAATATATCTAAAGGGAAACATGTTTATCATCAAAAATTTGGTAATGGCAAAATAATAAAATTAGATGGTGACAAAGCCTTGATTGATTTTAAGAACTCTTCTTCAAAAAAAGTATATTTGAAGTTCTTGAAAATTATAGATTAATTTTTTCAAGGAAATCTTTTTCGTTTAAAATTTTTATTCCTAATTTTGTTGCTTTATCTATTTTTGAACCTGCTTTTTCTCCAGCTATTAGAAAATCTGTTTTTTTACTAATGCTAGACAATATTTTTGCTCCTTTAGTTTTTGCTAAGTACTTAGCTTCATCTCTTGAAAGTTCAGATAGAGTACCAGTAAAAACTAAATGTTTATTTGAAAAAAAATTATCAAATGTTTTATTCTCTATATATTGAATAGATAAATGGTTTTTTAAATATTTAATAGTTTCCTTATTTATGTCTTTAGAAAAAAAATTTATAACAGAAGATATTGCTTTTGGTCCTAACCCATCAATATTTTCTAACATGTTTACATTATTTGAAGAAGAAATAAATAAATCTAGTTCTTTAAATTCGTTTGCTAAGATTTCTGCATTAACTTCTCCTATAAATCTAATGCCAAGTGAATAAATGAATTTATCTAATGAAATTTTTTTTGAATTATTAATAGAATTAATTAAATTGGAAAAAGATAATTCACCCCATCCATCTAGCTTAATTATTTCTGATTCAAACTTTTTAAGATTAAATATATCTTCTACTTTATTTATATATTTTAAATTAAATAATTGTTTAACTTGTTTCTCACCAAATCCATCAATATTTAAACTTTTCTTACTTACAAAATGAATTATTCTCCCTATTTTCTGTGAACTGCAACCATGTATATTTGAACATCTTAGTATCGCCTCATCTTTTTCTTTTAAAGTACTACTCTTACAAATTGGACATTTCCTAGGTGGTTTTATTTTAGAATTAATTTTACTATTTTTTTTAACTAATCTAGTAACATATGGAATAACATCTCCTGCTCTTTCAATTTCTACAAGATCTAAAACATTTATATTTTTTTTATTTATTTCATCAAAATTATGCAAAGAAGCATTTGATATAATAACACCACCTAAATTAACCGGTTGCAATCTAGCGACAGGAGTAATTGCACCAGTTCTCCCAACTTGGTAATCAACAGATTGAATTATAGTATTAGCTTTTTCAGCAGAAAACTTTAAGGCAATTGCCCATCTTGGATTTTTTCCGACATAACCTAATCTTTCTTGAAGTATAAAACTATTTATTTTTACAACTAATCCATCAATATCATAATCAATACGTGATCGTTGGTGATCTATTTGATTATAAAATTTAATAATTTCTTCAACTGAGTAACATTTTT
Organism: uncultured Alphaproteobacteria bacterium; assembly: GCA_902524385.1. Taxonomy (GTDB): domain Bacteria; phylum Pseudomonadota; class Alphaproteobacteria; order HIMB59; genus CACPNW01. The sequence continues at coordinate 23,155 of CABZCZ010000003.1, read as the reverse complement.
TGCTCAGATTATTGGGATTAATATTCCAATTTTTTAGTTGATTATAATAATTCTCAATTTTATCAAATTTATCAGAACATTTACCAATACCATGAGGTATAAATTTAAGTGGTCTACTATGACTAATAGAGGTATCAAGTTGTCTCAGACTGCCAGCCGCAGCATTCCTTGGATTTGCAAATTTAGATTTATTATCTAACTTAGAATTAAGTTTTTCAAAATCACTTTTATTTAAGAATACTTCTCCTCTAATTTCAATAAAAGCTGGAAAATTCTTTTTTAATTTCGATGGAATATTTTTTATATTTAAAATATTTTCAGTAACATCTTCTCCGATAAATCCATCTCCTCTTGTACCTGCAGAAACTAAATTTCCATTTTTATAGAAAAGATTTAAAGACAGTCCATCAATTTTTGGTTCACAGATATATTGAAAATCATCATCATTATCTAAATTTAAAAATTTTACTGTACGTTTTATAAACTCTTTAATATCATTATTATCAAAAGCATTGGAAAGTGAATACATTTGAGATTCATGTTCTATTTTTTTAAAATTATCTTTTATTTTACTGCCATAATTCTTGTTTGGACTATTATTTAAAATTAAATTTGGATATTTTTTTTCTAAAACATCATTTTCTTTAATTAACTTATCAAATTCATTATCAGTTATTTTTGGTTTATCTAAAGTGTGATAATTATAATTATGTTTTTTGATTAAATCAGCAAGCTCTTTTAATCTTTTTAAAATTATTTCTTCTTTATCCATCAAAAAAATTTCTAATTTTTTCTAAGAATGTTTCTTTAGCATTAATTTGCTCGACTAAATTATAGCTTAATTTATACCATTTAGAATTAGGGTAATTATATCCTAATAATGCAGCAGTATTGTAACTTTCTTCATACATCCCTATTGCATAATATGCCTCGACCATTCTGTGCAAGGCTTCAGGTGTAAATTTTGTAATTGAATACTCATCAACTACTATTTTAAATCTATTTAAAGCTGCTATATATTTGTTGTTATTTAAATAAAATCTTCCTATTTCCATGTGTTTCGCTGCTATATTAGAATTAACTAAAATGATTTTTTGCCTACTATCTTTGGCGTATTTACTATCAGGGAATCTATTTATTACTTGATCAAATGCTTCTAACGCTAAATCATTAAAATAACCATCTAAGGATTCATTTTGTAGTTGCTCATAATTACATAAGGCTATCATATAATAGACATAATCTAGATCTTTGTGTGATGGGTATTTATGAATTATTTTTTTAAAATTTAAAATTGCATTATTATAATCCATTTGAACATAACTTATAAATGCAATCATAATTTCTGATTGTATAGCTTCGTTAGATAATGGAAATAGTTTTTTAATTTCTGCAAATTGTTTTCTTGCTAATTCAAAATTTTGCTGATCAAAATTTATTTTTGCTAATTTATATAGATTTTCTGGATCATTTAATGAAATTTTGTTATTTTCTGTATTAGTATCTATATTAGTATTTGAACAACTAATACATACCACTATTAATATTAGACAGATAAAAATTTTTATCATAATTTATTTATATATTTTAATTTTAAAATTTGAATGAAATATATAACCAAATACAAATCTCCTAATTACAATTCAAGAAATAAATCTAAAATACAGCTTATAATAATTCATTATACTGCATTAAGAAATACTAAAGAAGCTATTACATATTTGTGCACAAAGGAAAAAAAAGTAAGTGCCCATTACTTAATCTCTCAAAATGGTGTAATTTATAATTTAGTAAATGAAAGGTTCAGAGCATGGCACGCAGGTCAATCATTCTGGCAAGATATTGTTGATATAAATTCTTTTTCAATAGGAATTGAGCTTGATTATAACCCAAATGGAAAAAATAATAAATTTTCTTCTAAAATGATATCTTCATTAAAAAAATTAATTCTTAAAATAATAGATAAACATAAAATTAATAAAAAAAATATTTTAGCACATTCTGATATATCACCATTTAGAAAAAAGGATCCAGGCAAATATTTTCCTTGGAAATCATTAAGAAATGAAAAAATTATCTCAAACTTTCAAAATATAAAAAAAAATGACACAAAAATAATTGAAGATTGGTTTAAAAAATATAACATTAGAACAAAAAAAAGAATTATAATTTTTGCTCTCTCACTAATTGGGTATGACACTCGTAAAGTTTATAAAAATTTAAAACAATATAATAGATTAATCTCTGCTTATAAAAGTAGATACTTAAGTGAATTAACTTATGTAAATCAAGAAATTGTTTATACTTATATAATCAAGCATTTATTTAAAAATTTATTGACGAAAAATTAAATAGATTTATTACTCTAATTGATGGTGCGATGATCGCTTGAGAAATCAAGAGGAAAGTCCGGGCTCCACTGGAAAAAAAACCAGGTAACACCTGGCAAGTGCAAGCTTAGGGAAAGTGCAACAGAAAATATACCGCCTGAAAAGGTAAGGGTGAAATGGTAGGGTAAGAGCTTACCGCTTTTTTGGTAACAAAAAAGGCATTGCAAACCCTTTTTGGAGCAAGGTCAAATAGGAATAACAATCAGTTCCAGCTGAGTTATTCGGGTAGACTGCTTGAAACAAATGGTAACATTTGTTCTAGATTAATGATCATCAATTTTTTATTAAATTACAGAACCCGGCTTATGCACCATCTTTATTTATTGAGAACATACAAAGAACATTTACGATTAATTCATATACCCATTGACGCCCATATAATCCCATGATAACCCATAATTCATGGATTTATTTGTATCTAAATATTTGAATAAAATAGACAAGAAGGGAAGAGTTTCTTTACCTTCTAGCTTTAGAAATGTACTTCCAAAAGCTAATAGAAATGAAATTATTTTATACAAATCTATAAAAACACCTTCTATTGAAGGTTGTGGTGTCGGAAGGTTAAAAGAAATTGCAAAAAGAATTAATAATTTAGATTTTTTTTCAGAAGATTATGATGATTTCTCAACATCTATATTTTCTGAAATAGTAACAACTAAAATTGATAAAGAAGGAAGATTTTTAATTCCTGATGAATTAAAATTATACGCTAGTATTAAAACTGAAGCTGCTTTTTTAGGTCAAGGCTATTATTTTCAAATTTGGGAGCCAAAAAAAGGTCTAAAAAATACCGAAGATTCAAGAAGACGTCTTTTAAATGAAAAAAAATCATTACGAATGATGTTAACACAACAAAAATAATATGAAAAATTTACATAAGTCAGTAATGATTAATGAAATAATATCCTTTCTACCATTAACAAAATCAATAAATATAATAGATGCCACTTTTGGTGGCGGAGGCTATTCAAAAACTATTCTTGAAAAATTTAATGTAAAACATTTGTTAGCAATAGATAGGGATCCTACTTCAAAAATATTTGCAAAAAAAATAGAATCAAAATTTTCAAATTTTACTTTAATAAATGATAAATTTAGTAAAATTGAGGAAATAGTAAATAATACAGAGTTTAAAGATAAAAAATTTGACATAATTCTTTTCGATATAGGTACAAGTTCAAATCAAATAGATAATGCGCAAAGAGGTTTTTCATTCAACAAATCTGGACCACTTGATATGCAAATGGGTGGTTCAGATAAAAATGCTTATGATATAATTAATAAGTACGAAGAAAAAAATTTAGCTGATATAATTTATCAATATGGAGAAGAACGTTATTCAAGAGTTATTGCAAAAGAAATAGTAAAAAACAGAGGAGTAAAATTTATAAACAACACGATAGAATTATCAAACATTATTAAAAAATGTTTACCAAAAAAGAATAAATTAAAAAACAAAATTCATCCAGCAACAAAAACATTTCAGGCAATTAGAATTTATGTAAATGATGAGTTAAATGAACTAAAGACGAGTTTAGAAAAAACTTTAAAAATTTTAAATAAAGATGGTTTAATTTTAGTAGTTTCTTTCCAAAGTCTAGAAGATAGAATTGTGAAAGATTTTTTTAACCACAATAGTGGTAAACGATGGCGTTCCTCCCGCCACTACCCGGAGTTACCTGATAAACTGGCAACTCAACTTAAAATAATCACCAAAAAACCAATATTGCCATCGGCTTCTGAGATTTTCGAAAATCCCAGATCTAGATCAGCAAAACTTCGGGTAGCTCAGAAAATTTAATAATGAAGTATTCTAAATCAATTATTTTTTTTTTAATCCTTAACTTAATCCTTGTTTTTTTAATGATATTTATTGCTAAAAATACTAGAGAAGTTGAAAAAGACAATCAAAATCTAAAAATTAGTATATCTAAAATTTTAGAAAATTTAAAAATAAATAAGATTGAATTAGCTACTCATCAAAATAGCTCATATTTAAAAATACTCTATGAATTGTATTTTTATGAATCTCAAAATGATAATGTTTCTAGTATTGTAAAAATTCAGGAATTTCCTAATAAAGATAAAAATATAAAATTAGTTAGTTCAAATAATTAATGAATGTTAAGCAAGTTTAAATTATTTGATAGTGATTCATTAAAATTACTTCATAGTAGAGTTTTTTTTTCAATTACAATTTTTATCTTTGTCTATTTTATTTCTATTTATAGAATTTCATCAATAATGCTTTTTCCTGATTCTATTGATGAAACAAGTGATTACGTTAAAAAGGATACTAGGGGAAGTATTTATGATAGGAGTGGAAATATTATAGCCACCTCAATTGAAAGTATATCTTTATCGATAAATCCTAACAAAATAAGAAATAAAATAGGCCTCGCAAATAAATTAGGATTAATTCTTGATTTAGATATAAAAAAAATAGAAAAAAAATTACTATCATCAAGTAAATTTGTTTGGATAAAAAGAAATATATCTCCAATTGAATATCAAGAAATAATTAATCTAGGCGAAATAAATATTAAAGCTCACAAGGAATTTAAAAGAATATATCCTTATAAAAATACATTATCTCATATTCTTGGATATGTAGATATTGATCAGTATGGACAAAGTGGAATTGAGAGATATTTTGAAAATGATCTCTCAAAGTCACAAGATATCAATATTAGTATAGATGTTAATTTACAGCAGTTGGTTAGAGAAAATCTCTTAAAAACTATAAATAATTATAAAGCTCAATCAGGTTTAGCCATAGTAATGGATATTACTAATGGACAAATCTTATCATCAGTAAGTTTACCTGATTTTAATCCTGAAGACAAATCATCATTTAATAATAATAATCTAATAAACAGAGTTTTTCAGTCTAATTATGAAATGGGATCTACATTCAAACCAATAACTGCAACTATTGGATTTGATTTAGATATTTTAGATCCTCAGATGACTTTTGATGTTACAAAAAAATATTTAAATATTGGTGATTATGATAAATACAAAGATAATGGTATTTATGATGTTGAAAAAATAATTGTTGAATCATCTAATATTGGTACAGCTCAGATTGCTACATTAATTGGTAAAAAAAACCAAAAAGAATTTTTTGAAAAACTAGGGTTTAATAAAAAAATAAATATAGAAAACAAAGAAAGCTCAGCTCCTCTAGGAAATAAAAATAATTGGGGCAGGTTAGAAACAGCAACTATAGGGTTTGGTCATGGATTTGCAATTACACCTCTTCATTTAGTTAAGGCTTACGCTACATTGGCAAATAATGGGAATGAGGTTTTTCCTACACTTCAATTAAATAAACAAATTGAACAAAAACAAATTTTTATTAAAAAAGAATCATCTAAATTCTTTATAGATTTATTAAGTTCTGTTGTTATCAAAACCAAATACACTGGTCCTAGAATAAAAGTAGACGGTTATTCTATAGGAGGTAAAACTGGAACGTCAGAATTACTAAATCCAAATGGTGGATATTACAAAGATAGAAACTTAACGTCCTTTATAGGAATATTCCCAACAAATAATCCAAAATATGTAGTTTACACTGCTATCGAGTATCCAAAAAAAGAAATAGGCACAAAACAAAGAATGACTGGAGCAAGAGTAAATGCACCCTTGGTAAAAGATATTATTATTAATATTATAAACCTTTTTAATATTTCAAAAGATAAAAATGATGAACTTCTAAAAGTAGACACAAATTTTTTATATAGAAAATTAAATGCTACTGTCTAATTTATCAAAAGTTATAAGTGTAAATAAAACGTACAACTTCAATAAAAATAAATATTTCTCTTCAATTACCTCCAATTCAAAATTTACTAATAACAAAACGTTGTTTGTTTATGACAAAAATACAAAGGTAAAAAAGATTTATTTAAATGAAGCACTTAAGAATAAAACCCCTGCTATAATTTCGAATAAATATATTAAAAACTTAAAAATTCCTCAATTTGTTGTATCTAATATTAATTTTGAGACCTATTCTTTATTAAATAAGCTTCATAATAATCTTCCCTTTAAAACGATAGCCGTCACGGGTACAAATGGAAAAACGTCAGTAGTTTGGTATATTTCAAAAATTCTTAATTCACTAAAATATAATAATACAACGGTTGGTACCTTAGGGCATTTTATCAATGGAAAAAAAATAAATGATATAAATTTAACAACTCCTGCCTATGAGGAATTATTTAAATATGGATGTTCTAATAAAAGAGAAAAAAATATTTACATTTTTGAAGCTTCAAGTCATGCTTTAGAACAAAACAGGTTAAGAAACTTTCATATAAATATTGCAGCTATTACAAATATTTCGAAAGATCATCTTGATTACCATAAAACATTCTCAAATTATAAAAAATCAAAAATTAAACTTTTTACTAATTATTTAGAAAACAAGGGATTTGCTATAATTAATTCAAGATTAAAAATCTCATCAGAATTAAAAAATAAACTGATAAAAAAAAATGCCCAATTAAAATTTTTTGGAAATAAAAGTTTAAAATTGTTAAAGATTAAAGATGTTCTATATTTGAATATTAACAATAAAAAATATAAATTAGAAAATTTAAAACTAAAAACAAACATAGAATTTGAAAATTTAGAATGTGCAATTACTTGTTGTTTAGCACTCAATATTAGTCAAAATAAAATTATAAAAGTACTATCAAAAGTTACTAATCCCACAGGTCGTTTAGAAACAATTGAATATAAGAAAAAAAATTCAAAAATTATTATTGATTATGCACACACACCAGATGCATTAAAAAAAATATTAACTGCTTATAAAATCAAAAAAATAAAACCAGCAATTTTATTTGGTTGTGGTGGTGATAGAGATAAAAGTAAGCGAAAATCCATGGCATTAATTGCAAATAAATATGCAGGTAAAATTTATATAACAGATGATAATCCTAGAAATGAAAATCCATCTAAAATAAGGAAATATCTCTTAAAGTATTGTTCTAGAGCTATTGAAGTATCTAATAGAAGAAAAGCAATTAAATTAGCTATTAAAGAATTAAAAATAAATGAAATTTTAATAGTAGCAGGTAAAGGGCACGAAAAATTTCAAATTTTAAAAAATAAAAAAATTAAGTTTGATGATTTTAAAGTTGTGAAACAATTATTAAATTAATGAGTGAATTAAATAAATTAGAGAAATACATAATATCTAAAAAAGATAAAATTCAAATATCAAGTAAAGATATTAAAGGCGGTGATATATTCCTTGCTTTAAAAGGTAAAAGATTTCATGGAAACAAATTCATAAGTGAAGCAATAAATAAAGGTGCAAGATTTTGTCTAACTGATAACAAATATTTTAAAGAGAATAAAAAAATTATATATGTAAATAATATTTATAAATATCTTTCTGAAATAGCAAAAAGAAAACGAGATTTATATAAAGGTAAAGTAATAGGTATTACTGGCAGTGCTGGTAAGACAACTTTAAAAGAAACTTTAGCATTTTTTTTAAAAAAAGATCATACTATTTCTTACTCAAAGAAAAGTTATAATAATCAGTTAGGTGTATTAATATCTTTACTAAATTTAAACTTAAAGTCAAACTTTGCAATTTTTGAGATTGGAACAAACAATTTTGGTGAGATAAAATTTCTTAGTAATTTAGTTAAACCATCAGAGGTATTTATTACAAATATACAATCTACGCATCTTGAAAATTTTCAAAATAAAAAAAATATAGCTAGAGAAAAAGCTGATATATTTATTTTAAAACATAATAATAATAGACAAAACCTATATCTAAATGTTTCATCTAAATCTGAAAAAATTTTAATTACAAAGGCAAAAAAAGAAAAAAATCTTAAAATAATTCGTATTGATAATTCTTCAAAAAAATACTTTATTAAAAAGATATCTCCATTTAAAAATTTTCATAAAGTAACTTTATCAATTAATAAAAAACAAATTAATATTGTTACTGATGCAGTAGTAATACATAGATTAAATAACTTATTATTTTGTATTGCATTTTACAATGAAAATTCTCTAAATATTAAATCAGTTCTAAATCGTTTCAAGCTTTTAAAACCAGTTGAAGGTAGGGGATTAGTTCATAAAATTTCTTTAAATAAGAAAAAAATAAATATTATTGATGAATCTTATAATGCTAATCCAGATACAATGATACAAAGTATACAAAACTTAAAAAATATAAAAACAAAGAATAATAAAAAAATAATAATACTTGGAACAATGAATGAATTAGGAAATAATTCTTATAAAATTCATTATAAATTACTAAAACAATTAGATAACACTATTTTTAAATTTGTAATTTTATGTGGCGAATTCTTTGAATTATCTATAAAAAAATTTTTTAATCCAAATAATGAATTTATCTATTTTAAAAATACGAATAAAATCATGCAATTTTTAGAAGAGAAAGTGCATAATAATGACATTATTTTAATTAAATGTTCTAATTCAACAAAAATAAATAAGTTTGCAAAAACATTATTAAAGCAGGTATCGATTTGATTAAATATTTGGCCTTTGAATATCAATCTTTATTTAGTTTTCTAAATATTTTTAGTTATATAACATTTAGGGTTGGCGCCTCTATTCTTACTGGATTATTCTTTTCTCTCATATTCGGAAATTATATTATTAACAAATTATCAAATGTTCAGCCAACTGGTCAGCCAATAAGAGATGATGGTCCAGAGTCGCACGTAATTGCAAAAAAAGGTACCCCAACAATGGGCGGCTTGTTGATTATTTTAAGTGTTTTTGTTTCAACAATTATTTGGGCTGATTTACAAAACATTTTTATATGGATTCTACTTTTAACTATTTTAATTTTTGGATCTATTGGATTTGCAGATGATTACCAAAAAATTAAATCAAATACAAGTGCTGGTATTTCATCAAGAATAAGAATTATATTTCAAATCATTTTTTCATTTTTCATTACATATTTAATTCTTATCAATTTAGATCCAAGTATAAGCAAATCTATGACATTTCCTTTCTTTAAAAATTTAATTATAGATTTTGGAATATTTTATTTTCTAATTTCAATATTTATAATTATAGGATCGGCTAATGCAGTAAACCTAACTGATGGACTTGATGGTTTAGCAATTGTCCCTGTAATGATTGTTGCTATGTCTTTTGCTTTCATAGCTTATGTATCAGGTAATATAGTTTTTTCTAATTATTTACTTATCCAATATATTCCTGGGACTGGTGAATTAGCAGTTTTTTGTGGTTCTTTAATTGGAGCTGCTTTAGGTTTTCTATGGTTTAACGCACCACCTGCTAAAGTTTTCATGGGTGATACTGGATCTTTAGCATTAGGTAGCTCTTTAGGCTCGATAGCAATAATATGCAAACATGAAATTCTTCTTGCAATAATAGGAGGTTTATTTGTTTTAGAAACCTTGTCTGTAGTAATCCAAGTATTCATTTTTAAAATAACAGGAAAAAGAGTTTTTTTAATGGCTCCACTACATCATCATTTTGAAAAAAAGGGATGGCCTGAGTCAACAATAGTTATTCGTTTTTGGATAATTACAATTGTATTAGCTTTGATAGGTCTTGCAACTTTAAGAATTAGATAATGTATTTAATTTATGGAATTCAAAAATCAGGACTTTCTATAGTAAATTATTTTGAAAATAAAAGAATAAAATTTAAGATGTGGGATGATAATCCAATAGTAAGAAAGACTATAAAAAAAAATTATAATAAAGATTATTTTTTTAATAATAAAAAAGATAATTTGAATGATTTTGAAAAAATTTTTGTTAGCCCAGGAATATCTTTAAGACAAAAAAAATTTAAAAGAAAAGATATATATAAAAAAGTAAATAGAGATTTAAATCTATATATTTCGAATTTAACAAATCAAAAGATTGTAGCTATTACTGGCACAAATGGTAAATCAACAACAACCAAATTAATAGGAGACATTTTAAAAAAAAATAAAACTAAAACATTTATTGGTGGTAATATTGGAGAATCATTATGCAATGCTTTTCTTCTTAAAAAAAAATATAAAGTTCATGTTATCGAATTAAGTTCCTTTCAATTAGAAACAGTTAAGTCACTTGATAGTATAATATCAGTAATAACAAATTTATCTAGCGATCATTTAGATAGGTACAACAATATTAGAGATTATATTAATCAGAAAAAAAATATTATTTCTAAAAACGGAATTAATTTGCTATCCATTGATGATATTCATTCAAGAAAGATATTTAATCAAAAGAAAATAAAAAATAAAATTAGTTTTTCTTTAGTCGATAAATCAGCCGATTGTTTCGCTAATAATGATTATATTCTAGATAATTATTTCAAAAAAAGCAGAAAATTATTTATAAAAAAAATCTCAAAAGACTTAGAAGGTCATTTTAATATCCAAAATATTTTAATAGCATATATGTGCAGCAAAATATTAAAAATTCCAGAAACTAATTTTCTTAAGGTTATTAAAACATTTAATGGTCTGCCATTTAGATCATCTACAATTTTTACAAATAATAAATTAACAATTGTAAATAATAGCAAGTCTACTAATTTAAATTCAACAATAAATTCAGTTGTAAATTACAATAATATTTATCTAATCTTAGGGGGCATAGCTAAAGAAAAAAATTTTGAAATTCTTCTAAAATATAAAAATAAAATTAGCTGTGTATATACCTACGGAAAATCAGGATATTTTATTGAAAAAAAATTAAAAAAAGAATTAGTTGTAAAAAGGTCAGCAAATTTAAAATCAGTTATCAAAAAAACCTTTAAGGATATTAAAAAAAATCCAAATCAATCAACTATATTGTTTGCTCCTGCATGTGCCTCTTATGATCAATACAAAAATTTTGAAGAAAGAGGCATACATTTTAATAAGTTAATTAGAAATTATATAAATTAACTATGGAATTTTTAAAGAATTGGTGGAGCTCAATTGATAGAATTAATATAATATTAATATTGTTATTGGGTTTTACGGGATTAATACTTTCATTTTCCATAGATGAAAATTTATCCATAAATAGACACTCTATTTTTTTTCTTTTTTCAATTTTCTTACTTATTGTGCTATCAGACTTAGATAGTAAAAATATAAGAAGAATTTCACTATTTTTATTTATTATTTTATTAATAATAATACTGCTAATACTTTTTTTAGATTACGAAGTGAAAGGCGCTAAGAGATGGTTTCAAATATTTAACTTTACACTACAACCTTCAGAAATAATTAAGCCTATTTTTGTCATATTGACGGCATGGTGTATAAGTAAATCTATAGAAGATAAAAAATTTTATTTACCTTTACTGTTTGTTTTTTTCTTCTTACTTTTATCTTTAATACTTATACAACCTGATTTGGGAATGACAGTTTTACTGTCAGCAACTTTTTTTTGCCAATTATTCGTTGCTGGTTTATCAATTTTTTTAGTTATTGTTGCATTTTTATTTATATTAGGAATTTCAATTTTTTCTTATTTTATTTTTGATCATGTTCAATCAAGAATTAATTCATTTCTTGGTGGGTTAGGTGGGACTGATACATACCAAATAGATTTAAGTATTCAAGCATTTAAAAATGGTGGGCTACTTGGGAAGGGTCCAGGGCAAGGTATTTTAAAAGAAAAAATACCTGATGCTAACACCGATTTTATTTTTGCTGTTGCTGGAGAAGAATTAGGATTTATCTTTTGTTTAATCATTATTTTTATAATTCTTTCTATTATAATAAGAAGTTTATTAAAAGTTCTACAACTTGAAGATCCATATAAAATAATAGCAATTAGTGGTTTAATTTGCTCATTTGGATTGCAATGTTTAATTAATATCTTTAGCTCACTAGGTCTTATACCAACAAAAGGTATGACACTGCCATTTGTAAGTTATGGAGGTTCTTCCATGATATCAATAGCAATTTTATTTGGTTTTTTATTATCTCTTACAAACAAAAAAAATGAAGAATTATGAAAAAAAATATTTTACTAATTACAGGAGGAACAGGTGGGCATGTTATACCAGCGAAAAATTTTGCTAATTATTTATCTATAAAGAATACAAACTGTACAATTATAACTGACAAAAGAGGTTATAAATACTTTGATAATTATAATGGAAAAATTTATATAATTAGCGCATCAAATTTAAATGGGAACATAATATTTAAAATCTTTGGTATATTCCAAATTTTATTAGGATTAATTCAATCATTTATTATTATATTTTTATTAAAACCATCACACACTATTTCTTTTGGAAGTTATGCTTCGTTTTCTCCAATGTTATCATGTATATTATTTAAATCATTCTTTAAAGTTAAGCTTTATATACATGAACAAAATTCTATAATAGGCAGAACGAATAAATTTTTTCTGAATTTTACAAATAAATTATTTTTAAATTTTGATATAAAATCTAAAATTAATTCAAAGTTTAAAGACAAAATTTTTGTAGTAGGTTCCCCGGAAAATAATTTTAAAAAAAATATTAATATAAATAATAAAAATTCTGAGAGTAACTTTACAATCTTTATTTCCGGTGGAAGCCAAGGATCAGAATTTGTATCAAACTTTGCAGCAAATTTAATTAAAATTATAGATAATGAAAAAATTATAAAAGCTAAATTTATATTTCAGTGTGCTAAACATTTGATTAAAAAACAAGAAGAAAAATTAAGAAATATTAAATCACCAATCATTTTAAAAGATTTTTTTATAAATGTAGACGAAATACTAGCTAAAGCTAATTTAGCAATATGTAGAGCTGGAGCGGGCACAATTGTTGATTTAATTAACTATAAACTTCCCTCGATTTTAATTCCATTACCTTTTTCAAAAGATAATCATCAATTTTTTAATGCTAAAATATTAGCTAAACATGACTTAGCCATAATTATTGATCAAAATAATGATGTTTTAGACAAAGTAAAAAGACATATTTATGAAATATATTTCAATCCAATAAAATTAGAATCAATGAATAAGAAGTTTGATATGATTCAAGTTAAAAACTCTAACACTTTAATTTATAAATTAATACTTAATGAAAATTAATAGTAAAATTCATTTTATAGGTATTTCAGGAATAGGAATGTCTGGTATTGCAGAATTGATGTTAGATAAAGGATTTTCGATTCAGGGTAGTGATATATCAGAAAACGACAACACAAAAAGATTAAAGAAAAAAGGTATAAAATTTTTTTTAGGACATAATAAAAAAAATATTAAATATGCTCATGCTGTTGTTTATTCATCAGCTATAAAAAAAAATAATCCTGAAATAAAAGAGGCATATATAAAGAAAATCCCTGTTCTTTCTCGAGCTGATATGCTTTCAGAATTAATGAAAAATAAAAAATCTATTGCCATAGCTGGATCTCATGGGAAAACTACCACTACTAGTTTGGTAGGAAACATTTTTAATGAAGCAGGATTAGACCCTACTATTGTTAATGGTGGGATTATAAATTCTTTTTCTAATAATAATCGCTATGGAAAAGGGGAGTGGATGATTGTTGAAGCAGACGAAAGTGACGGTACCTTTTTAAAGCTCCCCCATCAAATATCAATTATTACTAATTTAGATATTGAACACATGGATTTTTATAAATCAAAGAAAAATTTAATTAATGCATTTGAAAAATTTATAAATCTGCTTCCATTTTATGGAACCACAATAATGTGTTATGATGATAAGAACCTTAAATTACTAATTAACAAAATAAAAACTAGAAATATTTTAACTTATTCAATAAAAAATAAAAAAGCAGATGTGTTAATCTTTGACATTATACAAAATAAATTAAAAACATCTTTTAAATTAAAAATTAACAATAAAATTATTCATTCTTCTAATTATAAATTTAATATCAATGCAATCGGCAATCACAATATTTTAAATGCAACTGCAAGTATTGTTGCTGCCAAACTAAATGGAATAAAAAATAAAGATATTAATAACGCGTTGAATGATTATGTAGGTGTAAAAAGAAGATTCTCATTTATTGGAAAAAAAAATAAATCTTTTGTGTATGATGATTATGCACATCATCCAACAGAAATTGCAGCTACACTAAGTGCAGCTAAAAGTCTTAAAAATAAAGTAATAGTTGTTTTTCAACCACATAGATACACTAGAACTAAAATACTAATTAGAAAATTTATTAATGTTTTATCTAAAGTTGATTATTTATTTTTATTAGAAACCTATTCAGCTGGAGAAAAGATTATCAAGGGTGCAACTTCAAAGGATATATATTCTAAAATATTAAAAAAAAATAAAAATGTTATATATATAAAGAATATAGGTGATTTAAATAAATTAATGAAACCTCATACAATGAATCAAAATACCATTGTTTTTATGGGTGCGGGTTCAATATCAAGTATTGCAAAAAAATATTTGAATAACTAATGTCAAAAAAAATTATAGAATTAGCTAATAATCTTAAAAGTAAAATTTATTCAGATTATAATGCTGGTAAACATACTTGGTTCAGAACAGGAGGTAATGCAAAAATATTTGCTATAGTCGAAGATAATTTAGAGTTAGAAATTATACTAAATGAAATTAATAATGAAAATTTTTACATAATAGGTTCAGGTTCAAATCTTTTAATTAGAGATAATGGTTATAATGGAACTCTTATAAAATTAGGTAAAGGTTTTAATACTATTAATATTAATGATAACAAACTTGAAGTTGGCGCTAGTATTTTAGATATTAATTTATCAAATTATGCATTGAGGCAAAATATAGAGGGTTTTGAATTTTATAGCGGTATTCCAGGATCGATAGGTGGAGCGGTTAAAATGAATGCTGGTTGTTATGGTTCGGAAACTGTAGATGTTATAAATAGTATAGAAATTTGTGATAATTTTGGTCAAAGAAAAACAATTACAAAAGATAAACTAAATCTAAAATATAGATCTTCAAAAATCAATAATACAGATATAGTTACAAAAGCTATATTTAATTTTAATTATGGAGATCAAAATTTAATAAAAGATAAGATTAATGAAATAAAAAATAAACGGTTAGAATCTCAGCCAATTAAAAATAAAACTTCCGGTAGTACTTTCAAAAATCCCAAAAATCTTCATGCTGCAAAGCTAATTGAGGAAGCCGGATGTAAAGGTGCTAATTATGGAGATGCATATGTGAGTGATAAACATGCAAATTTTTTAATAAATAGGGGAAGTGCTTCAGCAACAGATATAGAAAACCTAGGTAAAAGTATTGTTGAAAAAGTATTTACCAAATTCAATATAAAATTGGAATGGGAGGTAAAAATAATAGGTGAGTAATAAAAAAATTTTAATTTTAGAAGGGGGTAATAATGAAGAGCATGATGTATCTTTAGTGACCTCTAGAGAAATTCAAAAAATTCTTAATCAAAATAAATTGAAGTTTAAGAAATTAAGAGTTAATCCTAAAAACTTTCATAAAAAAATAATTAATTATAAAAATTTTGTTTGTATTAATGCTTTACATGGACCTTTTGGTGAAGATGGACAAACTCAAAAAATTTTAAAAAAAAATAAAATTCCTTTTTCTCATTCTAATATTAAATCATCTAATCTATGTTTTAATAAATCGGCATCAAAGAAAGAAATTATTAAAAATAAATTAATGTCTCCAAAATATTATCTATTAAACATAAATGATTTGAATGAAAAGAAATTAATAAATATCAAAAGTAGATTAAAAAAATTTGTTATTAAGCCCAATAGAAGTGGTTCAAGTTTTGGTATAAAAATAATTAAAAATCAAAAAGAATTTGATATTTTAATTTCAAATTTAGAGGAATTTAAAAGGAAACTAAATAATCACAAAGAAATTTTAATAGAAGAGTATATATCTGGAAGAGAACTTACAGTTTCAACAATTAAATTGGATAAAAAAATTCATGCACTTGCTGTTACAGAGATAAAATCAAAAAATAATTTTTTTGATTATAAAGCAAAATATTCAAAAGGTTATGCTAAACATATTTTACCAGCTAAGTTAAGTAAAATAAATTATGCTAAATGTCTTAAATTTGCTACTAAGGCTCATAAACTCTTAGGTTGTAATTCACTTGCGAGAACTGACTTTATTTTTGATACAAAAAAAAATAAAATTTTCTTTTTAGAAACAAATACTCAACCTGGACTTACACCTATATCCTTATTACCTGAGCAAGCTAATTATGAAGGTCTATCTTTTTCAGAAATCATTTTTATATTGATCAAAAATTTGAATTATTAGTATGAACAATATTAATAGGAGAAGATATGTTTTAAGTTTTAGATCATTTATTTATTTCTGTATTTTCTTTTTTTTAATTATTACTTCATATTTACTATATTTTAATAAAAATAATATAATTGAGATATCTAAAAATATTATTGAGAGTTTTTCAGAAAATTTCGAATATCAATTAACAAAACTTGATATTTCAGGTTTGGAGAAAATTGAAATAAAATTTGTAGAAGAAAAACTACAAAAATATATGCAATCTTCAATTTTTTTATTACCATTGGATCAAATTTACGACTCAATAAAAGAAAATAATTGGGTCAAAGAAATATATCTAAATACAAATTATAAAGACACTTTATTTATCAGGGTTAAAGAATACAAACCAATAGGTATTTATTTTTTTAATGAGAAATATTTTGTTTTTGATGAAAATGGAAAAATTATAGATCAAATTTACAATATAAATTTAGCTGATCAGTCATTATTAATTTTTAAGGGTAATTCTTCAAACTTAAAAGCAAATTCACTAATTAATATTTTAAAAAATAATGATTTTGAAAAAAAATTTCAAATAGAGAGTTTGGAATTTATTAATAAAAGAAGATGGGATATAAATTTATATAGCCATGTGAAATTAATGCTTTCAGAAGAAGATCCAAATAAATCTATTCAAAATTTTATTATGATACAAAATAAACTTAGCAAAACCGATATTAATAATATAAAAACATATGATTTAAGAAATTTTAAAAAAACAATCTTGATTAATTTAAATGATTAAAGCTGGTTTAGATATTGGTAATTCAAAAATATCATTTGTCATTGCTGATTATAAGAATACTGAAAACATAAATATCTTATCAATTGCTAGTGTTCCTAATAATAATATTAAAAAAAATATTATTTTAAATTTTGAAAATTTATATGATCAAATTAAATCTTTAGTTGTAGATGCTGAAAAACAATCTCAAACTAAACTAAATTCTATTAATCTAAACTTGTCTCTGTTAAATTCTAATTCTCATTATTATAATTCAGAAATAAAATTAAAAAATGAGAGGATTTCTGAATTACATCTGAAAAAAATAATTAATCAATCCGAATATTTTAATAATCCTAGTGAAAAATTTGAAATATTTAACAATATAACCTCATATGATATCGATAATAATCTTTATTTCGATGCTCCGATTGGTAATTATTCAGATAATATTAAAATTAACTTTTATAAAATATATATTCAAAAAAAATATTCAGCTAATATTTCTAGTGTTATCAAAAAATTGAAACTTAATATTGATAATTATATTCCTTCTCCGTTATCTTCCTCTTTATCATCACTAACAAAAGATGAAAAAGAACTTGGAACTATTTGTATTGATTTAGGACATTCCACATCTTCTATATCGGTATTTGAAAATAATAAGTTTGTGTATGGAGATACAATAGGCATTGGTAGTAATAATGTTACATTAGATATTGCAAGGGGTTTATCAACTACTATTTCCAGCGCTGAAAGGTTAAAAACTTTATATGGCTCTCTAGTTTCATCTCCCAGCGACGATCATGAAATAATAGAAATTCCAATTGTTTCAGGGGATAAAAACACATTTAAACAAATAACAAGATCGAGCTTAAATGCTATTATTAGACCTCGAATTGAAGAAACTTTAGAGATGATATGGCAAAAAATTAGAGATAATAATTTAAGAACTAAAAAATTAAACAATGTAGTTCTAACTGGTGGTGGTGCAATGATGGATAATATTACAAAATATGTAGAAACAATTTTTGCAAGTGGTGTGAGAGTATCTAGCCCTTTAGAACAATTAAACTTGGAAAATAATTTTAAAAAACCTAATTACTGCGACATTATTGGGTCTATATTGTATGACCAAGGTTTATTTAAAATTGATTTTCTAGCAAATCATTCAAAAACATCAAAAAAACGAGGAATTTCCGGCTTTTTTACTTGGCTTGACCAATATATTTAGATAATACTATATCTAGTAAAATATATTGACGATTTCGAACATAAATCGTTAAAAACTATTTAAAACGGCGGAGATTATAATGACTATCAATATTTCAATACAAGATGTAGCACAAAACTTACATCCTAAAATAACAGTTTTAGGAGTAGGTGGATCTGGTGGAAATGCAGTTAATAACATGATTAATGCTAATTTAGAAGGTGTAGACTTTTTAATAGCAAATACTGATGCACAAGCTCTACAAATTTCAAGTTGCCCAAATAAAATTCAATTAGGATTAAACAGCACTAAAGGTTTAGGAGCAGGAATGAGGCCTGATATTGGAAGACAGGCTGCTGAGGAAGCAATTCAAGATTTAAGTGAAAAGTTTGAAGGTAGTCATATGCTTTTTATAGCTGCTGGTATGGGTGGTGGAACAGGCACAGGAGCTGCACCAGTTATTGCTAAATTAGCAAGAGAAAAAGGGATACTAACTGTAGGTGTAGTTACTAAACCTTTTCATTTTGAAGGCTCTCAAAGGATGAAGTTAGCTGAAAAAGGAATTGAAGAACTTCAACAGTATGTTGATACATTACTAACAATACCAAATCAAAATTTATTTAGGATTGCCAATGAAAAAACTACTTTCTCTGATGCTTTTAAGATGGCAGATGATGTCCTGTATGCAGGTGTAAGAGGTGTAACTGATCTTATGGTTCAGCCTGGAATGATAAATTTAGATTTCTCAGATATCAAAACTGTTATGTCTGAAATGGGTAAAGCTATGATGGGTACTGGTGAGGCACAAGGTGAAGGTAGAGCAATTGCAGCAGCTGAAGCTGCTATTGCAAACCCATTAATTGATGATGTGTCCCTTAAAGGTGCAAAAGGTTTAATAATTAATATTACTGGTGGCAAAGACATTACATTGTACGAAGTTGATGAGGCAGCAAATAGAGTCAAACAAGAAGTTGATGAAGAAGCAAATATTATCTACGGAACTACTTGTGATGATAGGCTTGAAGGTGTCGTTAGAGTCAGTATTGTAGCTACAGGTATTGATGCAAATAATAATATTTCAGCTAAACCGATAGAAAACTTTGCACCAATAAATTTAAATAACGATATTTACAAACAAGATATAGAAAAATCTGAGTCATTAACTGAAAGTACGGTATTGCAGGATCATTCTTTAAAAGATGGAAGCTTCTTAGATGAAGAAATTAATGCGATTTCAAATGATGAAATTCTCAATAATCAGAATTCTGAAAATATTGATCTAGATGAGCAAGCAAATATTAACCAAATAGAGACTTCAAGTTTAGAAGGAAATACTGACGATAAAGTGTTTGAACAAAATGAACTTTCAGAAGCCGTAGATCAAATTGAAACTAAATATATTTCTGAGGAAGTTTCAAATTCATCTTCCCACACTGAAAAACCAAATGAAACAAGTGTAAGAAGGTTGAGCTTATTTGATACTCTTTCTACTGAAAATAAATCTGAAGATATTTCTTCAGAAAATGACGCACTAGGGAAGACTGAACCTGTTTTTGCATCTTCAGATGAAAAGATTGAAAAAAATAAATCAGAAGATAACTCTGAAGATAATAATTTAAGCATTGATGAAAAAGAGGAGTTTAGCGCTGAAGAGACTGAGTCTTCTGAAATTGATGATGAGTTCAATCAGGAAACAGAGGAAGAACTTCTGGATATACCCACCTTTCTTAGAAGACAAGCCAATTAGCAATTATTGAATTATTTGCAATATTTTGAAATATTAGGTTAGTTGTTAAAATCGCAAAAAATATATATTTATAAAAAGTGCTGATTTCAGCACTTTTTTAAAATGATAGACACATCATACTCATCTAGCAATCAACAACAGACAATTGGCAAACCAGTATCAATAAAAGGAATAGGACTACATACTGGAGCAGAAGTAACTATGAAATTATATCCCGCTAAAGTTGATTACGGAATAAAGTTTATTCGAAAAGATATTAAAGGTAATAATGTGATTGAGGCTTTATGGTCAAATGTAAGCAGTACAAAACTAAGTACAACTATAAGCAATCAAAATGGTAATAGTGTATCAACAATAGAGCATTTAATGAGTGCTTTATCAGGATTACATATAGATAATATTAAGATTGAGATTGATGGACCAGAGGTACCAATCATGGATGGTAGTTCAATAAAGTTTGTTGATCTTATTGATCAAACTTCTACTCAAAGCTTAAATAAAAGAAGAAAAATTTTAAAAGTTAAAAAAAATATAAAAGTAGTAAATAATGATTCATCTGTGGAATTAAAACCTAATGACCAGTTTTCAATTGATTTTGAAATCGATTTTCCTAGTAAGCTAGTTAGTAAACAAAGCTGTCATTTACAACTAGTAAATGGAAATTATAAAACTGATATTGCCTCAGCTCGTACTTTTGGATTTGAAAGAGATGTCGATATGTTGAGATCAAATGGCTTAGCACTTGGTGGCTCTTTAGATAATGCTGTTGTTGTTGGAGAAAGTAAAATACTAAATTCAGATGGTTTACGGTTTAAGGATGAGTTTGTGAGACATAAAATTCTTGATTCTATTGGAGATTTGTACTTAGCAGGTGCCCCAATTCAAGGTTATTTTTTAGGAAACAAATCAGGCCATCACCTAAATAACTTACTATTAAGGTCTTTGTTTGCTGATAAAAATAATTACGAATATATTTAGTTAAACCATTTTTTTTGGATCGACTATTTTATCAAAATCTTTTTCTGAAATTAATTTCAATTTTAAGGCTGCTTCCTTAAGGGTTAAATTCTCACTGAAGGCTTTTTTTGCAATTTTTGCTGCATTATCATATCCAATGCTTTTGTTTAAAGCAGTTACAAGCATTAAAGAATTATTTAAATGGTTATCGATAATTTCTTTATTTGCTTTTAATCCCTTTAAGCAATTATTACAAAAACTTTTAACCCCGTCACTAAGAAGGTTTACTGACTGAATAATGTTAAAAGCAATAACTGGTTTATATGCATTTAATTGAAAATGACCATTGGATCCTGCAAGATCTACGGTTGTACAATTGCCAATTACTTGAACACAAACCATACTTAGTGCCTCAATTTGTGTTGGATTTACCTTGCCAGGCATAATTGATGATCCAGGTTCATTAGCAGGTAAAGTTAATTCTCCTAAACCAGATCTAGGCCCAGATGCCAAAAATCTAATATCATTTATTATTTTTAATAATGAAAGTGATAAAGTTTTTAAAGAATTTGAAAAATTAATTAATGGATCATGAGAAGCTAATGATTCAAATTTATTTGGAGAAGGTTTGTAATAACCCTTAGTCAGTTTATTCAAATATTTACAAAATACTTTATCAAATTTTTTTGGAGCATTAATACCTGAGCCTACAGCAGTTCCACCTTGGGCAAGATATTTTAATTCTGATTTTGCAATTTCTATTCTTTTTAAACAAGTATGTAATTGAGAACAAAAAGCTGAGAATTCATCACCTAAAGTAATTGGAGTTGCATCTTGTGTATGAGTTCTTCCTATTTTGATTATTTTTTGAAAAATCTTTTTCTTTTTTTGAAATTCTTTTATTAAATTTTTTAGATTTGGAATTAAGTCTTTGATTGCCAATTCATTAATTGCGACATGCATTATTGTTGGAAAAGTATCGTTTGATGATTGAGATAAATTTACGTGATCATTTGGATGAATCGGTTCTTTACTCCCAATTTTTCCTCTTAATTTTTTTATTATATAATTACTAATTACTTCATTAGCATTCATATTTGTCTGAGTACCAGATCCAGTTTGCCATACTACTAAAGGAAACTCTTCAATAAGTTTTAAATTAATTATATCATTGCATGCCTTTATAATTAATGTTCCTAATTTTCTGTTTAATACACCAAGTTCAATATTAGCTTCTGCAGCAGCTTTTTTTTGTTGTCCTAAAGCAATTATTAATTCAACCGGTATTTTTTCACCACCAATTTTAAAATTCTCTAGGGATCTTTGTGTTTGAGCACCCCAAAGCTTATTTTTATCAATTTTTTTTGAACCTAGGCTATCAAATTCTATTCTTTTTGTATTTTTCATTAATTATTAACAAATTTCTTATAACATATTATATGCAACATATGAACAAACTTGTTTTACTTAGACACGGCCAGAGTCAGTGGAATTTAGAAAATAAATTTACTGGCTGGAAAGATGTTCCATTAACTGAAAAAGGTATAAATGAAGCAAATAATGCTGGCATTTTATTAAAAAAAAATAATATAAAAATTGATAAAATTTTTAGTAGTGTTTTAGAAAGAGCAAATAAAACAGTAGAAATAGCAATCATGGCATCAGAAATAGAAAATTTACATAAAAATGGAATTCTTATTTATGAAAAAGATCAAAGACTAAATGAGAGAGATTATGGAGATTTAGTTGGTTTAAATAAAGCAGAAACTGCTGAAAAATTTGGAAAAGAACAAGTGCGTATTTGG
>CABZCZ010000002.1 GCA_902524385.1 uncultured Alphaproteobacteria bacterium | reverse complement strand
AAAATATTTTTTTCTAAAGCTTCATTTAAAATTGATTGAATAGATGATCTAGAGCCAATAGACTTAGGTATGTTTCCGCAAATTGTTTCAAATGAAATTCCATTCAATTTATTATTTTCATATATTTCTAAGGAGATTACATGGTGTAAAATTGATTTAAATAAAAATTTAGAAACATAGTCTTCAGAGAAAAAGCTTGAATATATGTTTCTTTTTTTTTCTTTTATTATTTCTGCTTCAGTCATTAAAAGTCTCACTAATATTTAGCAAGTTTGGGAGAGCAAATGCTCTCCCATTTTCTAGTGACCAACTATAAGGAGTTGATATGCTAATCACTAAATTCATTAATCTCTGATGCTATAAGCCATTACGCCTACTTCAGATTTATCAGTACCAAGTTTTTCGGCTTCTTCACTAATTCTAATACCAAAGAGCATTTTCATGATGTACCAGATAATAAATGACACAACAAAAACAAAAACGTTAATGGCTATTATGCCGTAAAGTTGAGCTCCATAACTTGCAGCACTATTGGAAATAGGAACAACTAGAGTTCCAAAAATTCCAGCAAAACCATGTACTGGGATTGCACCAACAACATCATCAATTTTTAGAGAAATTAAAAGTCTGGTACCGTAGAAGACAATTAAACCACCTACTGCACCAATAATTATAGCAAGGATTGGTGATGGAGCTAATGGTTCTGCAGTTATTGCTACAAGGCCACCTAATGCTCCATTAAGCATCATTACTACATCTGTTTTACCAGTTACTAATCTTGAAATAACAGCACAAGCCATTACACCAGCACCAGCTGCCAGGTTGGTATTAATATATATTGTTGCTACTGCAGTAACATCATCAAATGTACCCATTGCTAACTGTGATCCACCGTTAAATCCGAACCATCCTAACCATAAGATAAATACACCTAAAGTTGCTAGGGGAATTGAGGAGTTAGCAAATGGTTCCATCGGAGCAGCCTCACCACTGTCAGTAAAACGTCCTAATCTAGGGCCTAAAAGAATTGCACCTGCTAATGCTGCTGCTGCACCTGCGCTATGTACAAGGGTTGATCCAGCAAAATCAGAGAATCCTGCTTCCGCTAGGTATCCTCCACCCCACTGCCAGCCCATTTCAATTGGATATATGAAACCAGTCAAGAGTGCACAAAATATAAAGAAAGGCCAAATTTTAATTCTTTCAGCTAGTGTTCCAGATACAATTGAACATGTTGTTGCGCAAAATACCATCTGAAAAAACCAATCAGAACCATCAGAATAGCCTGTATCAACAGCACTACCATCACTCCAAGGAATTGGAGATCCGATAAAACCACCCGCAGGTATTCCGTAAGCCATATTATAACCGACTAACCAAAACATTATTCCTGCAATTGAATACAAGCCTATATTTTTTGCAGCAATTGTTGCCACACTTTTGGATGTAACAAGTCCTGATTCAAGCATTGCAAATCCTGCTGCCATCCACATGACTAAGAACCCAGATACAAGAAATAGGAATGTATTTAAAATGTATTGCACTTCACCGCCTACTTCAGCTCTTGCATATGAACTAAAGAGCATAAAGACGGCAATAATGCTAATGAAATATATAGATTTTTTTAACATTAATCCTCCATTATAAATTTCACAGTACATGGCTCACATTGAGTCATGCGTTACTTTTCATGCTTAGCTATGGAAATTAAATACTAAGATCCGCGTTCCTTCGGTTTTACCTACTTCCGATTTGCCTATGACAAATTGAACGATTTATAACTTTGCATGCGTTCCTTCGACTTTCGTCTACTTCCGTCATCCCAAGGGATAATGAACGTAAATAATGCATTAGTTTATTATTAAATTTTAGTAAGAATATTTAAGAGAATATTGTTATGCAATATTTGCATATATAAAAAAAACTAACAAAACTGTTAAAATATCAATTTATTTCTGATAAATTTATCCACTTAGAATTATTATTACTCGAATCCACCGTAGCATTAATAAATTTCATTATTTGCAAACCGTCATCAATATTTGGGAGTATTTTTAATAATTCTTCCTTATTTTCCTTATTTTGAATAACATCAGCAGCGTCTGAATAAATTTGTGCAAATGCTTCGAGATATCCTTCTGGATGACCTGCAGGGATTCGGACATTAGCTTCAGTTAGTTCAATTTTAATTGAACCGCCTCTAGTTATTATCTGACTCGCCTCCCCTACTTGACTAAATGTTGCATAATTTGGATTTTCTTGGCTCCATTTCAATGCACCCCTGTCACCATAAATAGCAACACTAAAATTATTTTCTTCGCCTGTTGCAACTTGAGAAATGGATAATGATCCCCTAGCTCCATTATTTAATCTGATCATTATAGAAGCATCATCGTCTAATTTTCTTCCTTCAACAAACGTTGTGAGATCTGCACTAACTGATTGTAATTTTAATTGAGTTATAAATTCCAACAAATGCATGGCATGACTGCCAATATCGCCCACACTTCCTGCAACTCCACTTCTTGAAGGATCAGTTCTCCATTCTGCTTGTTTATTTGAACCTGAGTCTTCTTCTTTTGAGCCAAGCCAACCCTGAAGATAAGATCCTTTAATAATTCTTATTTTGCCTAGTGCTCCATTTTCAATAAGTGATCTCATACCTCTAACAACTGGATATCCGGAATAATTATGAGTTAAGAAAAAATGAGCATCAGATTTAGAGACTGCCTCAACTAATTTATGAGCATCTTCCATTGTAGAAGTCATAGGTTTATCACAAATGACATGAATATTTTTATTTAAAAATTCTATTGCTGGTGCAGCATGCATATGATTTGGTGTAACAATAGATACTACTTCAATACCATCATCTCTTTTAGATTCTTCTTCAGCCATAGTTTTAAAATCAGGGTAACTTCTTGAAGGATCAAGACCAATTTCTTCAGCAGATTTAGCTGCTTTTTCAGGAGTTGAAGATAAACAACCAGCAACAAATTCATACTTATCATCCATCCTCGCACATAGACGATGCACTGCTCCAATAAAAGCTCCTTGGCCACCACCTATCATTCCAAGTTTTAATCTTATTCCCATGATAACTCCTTATATACCTAAAATCTTTTTGTTAGCTTGCTCGTCAGTTCCAGAACTTGCGAAATCATCAAATGCTTTATCTGTAACTTCAATAATGTGATTTTGAATAAATGGAGCTCCTTCAGCTGCACCTTGTTCAGGGCTTTTAATACAACATTCCCACTCTAAAACTGCCCATCCATCAAAATTATGACCAGATAGTTTTGAAAAAATTGATTTAAAATCTACCTGACCATCACCAGGTGATCTGAATCTACCTGCTCTGTTTATCCATGTTTGATAACCTCCGTACACTCCTTGTCTGCCAGACGGATTAAACTCTGCATCTTTAACATGAAACATTTTTATTCTTTCATAGTAAATATCAATGTGATCAAGATAGTTTAAACATTGGAGAACATAATGACTTGGATCATATAACATATTACAACGTTTATGATTATTTACTTTCTCTAAAAACATTTCGAAAGTTGAACCGTCGTGTAAATCCTCACTAGGGTGAATTTCGTAACAAAGATCAACTCCACAATCATCAAATTTATCTAATATTGGGTACCATCTTTTTGCTAATTCACCAAAAGCTTCATCTTCTAAACCTGTAGGTCTTTGAGGAAATGGATAAAGAAAGGGCCAACATAAAGCACCAGAAAATGTAGCAGCAGTTTTTAAATTTAAGTTTTTTGATGCTTGAGCCACATTCATCATCCTTTTTACAGCCCATTCTTGTCTAGCTTTTGGATTACCCTTTACCTTATCAACAGCAAAACCATCAAAGAGTGTGTCATAAGCAGGATGAACTGCAACCAATTGACCTGTTAGGTGAGATGCAATATCAGTTACTTCAAGATTAAAATTTTTTGCTATTCCTTTTATTTCATCACAGTAATCTTTACTCGAAGCTGCTTTGTCTAAATCAAAAACAGCTAAATTTTCTGCTGGTAATTGTATTCCTTTATATCCAAGATCAGATACCCATTTACAGATACTGGGCAGTGAATTAAATGGTTCTTTATCTCCTATAAACTGTGCTAAAAATATAGCAGGTCCTTTAATTTTTTTCATACATTTTCTCCAAAACTATCTAAGCATGAAACTTTTAGGTAGTCATTAAATTTTTAAAATTATCGTATAATTTTTTAGTATTATTTTTCATTTTATGAATATTATTTCTAAGCAATTTATCTAGTTCATTAGTAGAGTTTTTTCCTAAACATTTTTCTAAAGCATTTTTTAATTCTGGAACTTTGGTCCATTTAATGATTGTGTTTTCATCTACTTCAATATGAAATTGAATGCCATAAGCATGATTTTTATACTTAAAAATCTGAAATTTTGTAGTATCTGATGATCCTATAGTAGTAACATCAGAATTAACTAATTCGCTTACTTCGTAACTATGCCACTGCAATGCTTTGATGTTATTATCAAAATTTTGAAAAAGTTGATCCTTTTTTTTATTATCTAAAAAATTAATATTTAAAATCCCGATTTCTGGGGGATTAGATTTAATTACTTTACCACCAAGAATTTCTCCTAAAAATTGACAACCTAAACAGATTCCAAGATATGGTTTTTGATTATTTAAAACAAATTCCTTGATCTTTTTTTTTTCTTCAATCATCCATGGATATTGTTCTTCCATCCAGGTATCCATTGGTCCACCTAAACATATCATTCCATCAAATGTATCAAGATTAAAAGGAATTTTTTCTCCTTTATCCAATCGAATGGTTGTTGTTTCAATAAAGTCTTCACTCATTAACTTTGTAAAGTATCCAAGTGTTACTAGAGGTGTATGTTGAAGAATTATTATTTTAAGAGACATGTTTTTCTAAGTGGAGTAATTTTTTTTTTAATTTAAGCCCTCCTCTTGCAGAAAATCCACCGAGTTTACCATCACTACGAATTACTCGGTGACAAGGTATAATAAGTAAAAGTTTATTTTGCCCACAAACATGACCTACATATCTTGGTGACGTACCAACTTTTTTTGCAATTTCTCCATATGTTGAAACTTTACCATATTTAATTTTTGATAATTCTTTCCAAATTTTTTTTTGCAAAGGGGAACCTTCAAAAGAATAGTTAATCTTGAAGTTTTGAAGTTTTCCAGAAGCATATAAATTAATCTGGTTCTTAATATTAATTAAATCAATCGTTTTATTTATTTTTCCAAAACTCAGTGAAAAGACACTGCCGCTATTTTTTTTTACTGTAATCCAACCAAGTTTAGTTTTAAAAGAAGCAGTTTCCACATAAAATTAATAACATTATTGAATGAATCTATCAAAATAATTTATAGTAAATTATCAATGAAGATAATTTAAATATAAAGATTAGAAAGTTTCTTAAGAGAGTTGGTATTAGTTCTCAATGTGAAATAGAAAATTATATATAAAAAAAATTTACTGAAGGAAGTATCAAAATAGTGAATCAATAAAAGTATCTATGAATTTATCATCAGAAGATGGAGAACCTAATCATTCAATTAATGAATCTTTGAAAATAAAATAAATAATTTTTAGTAGAGTGTAAAGTTTAATTTATACGTGATTGAATTTTATCAATATTTTCAAGTTTAGATAATGGTCCAATACTTGATATAGTTATTGGCCCTTTTACAATTTCATTAGCAATCTTTTGAACAGTCTCTTTGGAAACCTTATCTATATTTTTAATAGTTTCAGCAGGTTCAATTATTCTATCAAAGACCAGAAGTTGTCTAGCAGCACTTTCACATCTTCTGAATGCACTTTCCCTTCCCATCATCAAGCTTGCTTTCAACTGAGCTTTACCTCTATTAATTTCCTTTTCTGTAATTGAGTTAGGACTTTCATTTAATTGATCACATAAAACAGGTATGAGCTCTTGGATTTGATTTTCTCCTGTTCCACAATAAATACCAAAAACACCAGTGTCAGTGTAAGATGAGCTAAAAGAAGAAATACCATATACAAGACCACGTTTCTCTCTAATCTCTTGAAACAATCTTGATGACATACCTCCACCTAATAAAGAAGAGTAAACCAATAAAGAATAGTAGTCATCATGGTGGTAATCTATACCTTCAAAACCAAGTAGTAAGTGTATCTGTTCTAGTTTTTTATCTTCTCTGTATTCTCCAGATTTATAATCAGCTTTATGTCTTTCACTAGATAATCCACTTGGTAAGTTAGTACATAATTTTTTAATTGATTCTACAAATTGATCATGATCAATTTTTCCAGCTGCACTTATAATCATTTTTTTTGGATTATAATGATTCATCATAAAGTCTTTAACTTCGTCTCTTGAAATATTTTTAATAATATCAGTTTTACCCAATATTGAACGTCCCATTGGCTGGTCCGGGTATGCTTTTTCTTGCCAATAATCAAAAATCATATCATCAGGTGTATCAAGGTACATTCCGATTTCTTGAATTATAACTCCTCTTTCTCGATTAAGTTCATCTTCAGAAAATGTAGAATTTTGCAAAATATCCGTAAGAATATCTATTCCATAATGTAAATCATCAGCTAAAAGCTTTACATAATAAGCTGTTATTTCTTTTGAAGTATATGCATTTATATCTCCTCCAACATTTTCAATTGTTTCAGCAATTTGAAGAGCATTTTTAGTTGATGTACCTTTAAAAGCCATATGCTCTAAAAGGTGAGCAACACCATTTATGTCCTTTGTTTCATCTCTACCACCAACATAATTCCAAATGCCCATTGATACTGTTTCCAGCCCTGGCATATTCTGGGTTACTATTCTTAGTCCGTTTTTTAGTGTTGTAATTTTATGCATTGCTTATTTTTTCTAAGATGAAGTTTTTTACATCTATAGTACTATTGGGTAATATAGTCATCTTTTCCTCTTTATCAAAGAGATTGCTCAATTCTTTCGGTATATCAATTTCTTTATTAATTGCTTTATTCACAGCATTGACAAATTTTGCAGGATGTGCACAAACCAAAGATACCCAAGCTTCATCATCTTTTTTATCTAATAATACTTTTAGTCCTGTTGCAGTATGTGGATCAGCAATATAATTATATGAATCATATACATATTTAATTGTTTGCAGAGTCTGATTATCATCAATTGAAGAAGCCTTATATATTTGCTGAAACTTAGCTAATACAGAGTCATCAAATTGATAAAAACCTTTTGATGAAAAGTTTTCAAATACTTCATTTACTCTTTTGCTATCTCTATTTACGCTTTCAAAAATTTGCCTCTCAAAGTTACTTGAAACTTGTATATCCATACTAGGACTATATGTTTGAGAAACAGATTTTCTTTTCATTGCTCCTTTGTCTACTATGGACTTCAAAATATCATTAGAATTAGTGGCAATATGTAAATAACCAATAGGTAATCCCATTTGTTTAGCCACAAAGGCTGAAAAAATATTACCAAAATTTCCTGAAGGAACAATAAAATTAATTTGCTGCTTATCAGTTTGCAAGTAAGCCCAAAAATAATAAACAACTTGCGCAATTAATCGTGCCCAATTTATTGAGTTTACAGCAGTTAAATTGGTAGACTGTTGTATTTCATCATCAATAAATAATTCTTTGACAATTTTTTGACAATCATCAAAATTACCATCTACAGCAATATTAAAAATATTCTTATCAATTACTGTGGTCATTTGTTTTTGTTGAATAGGCGATACTTTATTATGAGGATGTAGAATAAATACATTTATATCTCTTTTTGATTTAAAAGAATGTATTGCAGCTGATCCAGTATCACCAGAAGTTGCACCTAAAATAGTAATTTTTTTTGGAGAGATCTCTAAACTTGTAGAAAATAGGTTACCTAGAAATTGTAAAGCATAATCTTTAAAAGCATAAGTAGGTCCATAAATTAATTCCAGTAAAAATTTATTATTTTCTAATTCTACTAATGGAGCTATTTTTTTATGATTAAAATTTGCATAAGTTTCATTTAAAATTTTTTGTAATTCTAATTTTTGTATATTTTCATTTACATAAGGTAAAATAATTTCGCATGCTACTTCTTCGTATGATTTATTTTTTAAACTCAGTAAGTCTAATTTGGGCCAGCTTTGTGGTAAATATAGACCACCATCCCTAGATAATCCTTGATAAAGAATTTCATTAAATGATCTACTTAGAGTATCATCTCTTGTGCTTAAATATTTCATTAAAGATAGCGATTAGTAATATATTCTTTAAAATATTTAGCATTTAAAGGTGACTTTGTAACCTGTTCTAAAACCTCATTAGTTGAAAAAAAACTAGCTTTTTCATGGATATTTTTTTTAAGCCAGTTTACTAAATTTGTAAATTTACCATTTTCTATTTCCTTATCTAATTTCTTTTGATCTATTCTCAATTGAGAAGCAAATTGAGCAGCAGTGAGTGCTCCTAATGAATATGTTGGGAAGTATCCAAATAATCCAGCAAACCAATGAATATCTTGTAAACATCCATCAGTATCTTTATTTATCGATAAATTAAATAATCTATTAAATTCATAATTCCAAGCATCGGGGATGTCTGCAATATTTATTTCATTGTTAAAAATTTTTCTTTCTAAATTAAATCTTAAAATAATATGTAGGGGATAGGTTACTTCATCCGACTCAACTCTTATAAAAGATTTATTTACTCGAGTACCTAATTTGTAAAGATTGTCTGGATTTGAAGCTTTGTCTTTAATATTAAATTTTTTATTTAAAGTATTAGATAAAAATTTTTTAAAAGCTAAAGACCTTGTAATTTGCATTTCAATTAATAGAGACTGACTTTCATGCATAGCCATCCCTCTAGATTTACCTACTGGCTGATGCATCCAATCTTTTGGGAGGTTTAGCTCATATAATGCATGTCCAGTTTCATGCATAACACCATCTAAAGATGAAAATGGATTGTCATTATTATATCTAGTTGTAATTCTAACATCATTTGTAGATCCTCCACAAAAAGGGTGGACACTTTTATCAAGTCTTCCCCTTGTAAAATCAAAACCTATTTGTTTCATTATATGTTCAGAAACATTTTTCTGCTTTTCTTCATCTATACTTGTTTCAAATTGAAGTGTTTCTTCATTTTTTTGCTTATCTATAATTTTATCAATAAGTGGTGAGAGAAATTTTTGTAAATCTTCAAATAATTCAGATATTTTATTTTCTTCTGAAGAAGGTTCAAATTTATTTATTAGAGCTTCATACGGAGAAACTTTAAAAGTTTCTCCTAAAATATTAGCTTCTTCTTTCGTTAAATTTATAAGTTCTTCTAAATCTTTTTTTACTAAATTAAAATCGGACTTCTCCCTTGCTTCTTGCCAAACACCTTCACAATTAGCTGAAGATTTTGAAATTTTTTCTACAAGCTCTGTTGGTATAGCAGAAGCTAATTTATATTCTCTATCCATTTCATTTAAGTTTTTCTGATCACTGTTATTTAGGTTAAGATTCTTTGAGTCTTCAATTAAATCGCCAACTTCAAAAGATGAAATTTTACTATGACTAAGTTTTGATAAATAGGCTAATTGCTCTGATCTTTGATCTCTTGAGCTACTCGGCATCATTGTTGCCATATCCCAGTGTAAAATACCTGCAATATCTGATGTCAGTGAAGCTTCATTAAAGATTTCTTTAAGTTTTAAATATGTTTTCATTTTTTCTTCCTAAATAAATAAATTATAAAAATAATCAAAAAAGAAAAGCTCATCAAAAACCATGTAATTGCATACTGCAAATGATTATTTGAAAAATTATGATTTTGAGATGAAGGTATTAAGAAATTCTCTTTATAATTGCTCATATTTTTAATAAAAAATTTCTGATTAATCTTAACATTTAAGTAAGTTTGAATTTGCTCCAAATCATAATAATACCATTCATTTGAAGAGATAGAATTCTCAGGTGTAAACATCTGTTTTTGAGTTGGATATCTGATGTATCCAAGAATTTCAGCATTTATTATTTCATTATTGTCTTTAAAATAATCATATCTACTTTGCTCAAACCAACCTTCATCAATTAAATAATTATTACCATGATTATCTGACAATAAACTAGCTATTCTAACACCAGAAATCCCATTAAATGTTTTAGCTGGGAAAAAAATTTTTTTACTTCTGTCAACAGTTCCTAAAGTGATAACTTTAGTAAACTCGTCAATGTTTGGATACTTCATTTTTCCCATTGAAAGTGAAAGTGGTTTTTGATCCTTTAGTTCATTAAATTCGGCTACAATTTTTTCTTTCCATTCCAGTCTTTGCAATTGCCAAATTCCTAAAAATATTGTCAGCGCAATACAAAATAAACTAAATAAAAAAAATTTTATTGGAAAGTTTTTAATTTATGCACCCCAAACATAAACGCAGACAAACAAGAACAGCCAGACTACGTCAACAAAGTGCCAGTACCATGCTGCAGCCTCTAATCCAAAATGTCTATCTGGAGTAAAATGATTCTTATAAACACGATACAAACAAACAGCTAGAAATGCAGTTCCAACCATTACATGAAATCCATGAAAACCAGTAGCCATATAAAATACTGATGGATATATTCCGTCAGTAAAACTAAAATAATGATGAGCTGCCTCATAATATTCTACACCCTGCATAAATGAGAAGAAAATTCCAAGACCAACAGTGCACCATAATGCCTGAATTGCTTGATCTCTGTGACCCTCTCTAACGGCATGGTGAGCCCATGTACAAGTAGTACCTGACATTAATAATATTAATGTATTTAAAAAAGGAACATCAAGTGGATCAAAAGTTTTAATACCTTCTGGTGGCCAAATTCCAACAGCACCATTACTATCAAAAGTGTCTGAAAATTCTTCTATGGGTAATTTAGGTGTTAAGCTTGCATCAAAAAAAGCCCAGAAAAAAGCAACAAAAAACATTACCTCTGATGCAATAAAAAGTGCCATTCCATATCTTAATCCAAGTTCTACAACAGGTGTGTGAACCTTTTGAAAAGTTGACTCTTTGATTACGTCTCTCCACCATAGAAACATAATAGTTAGTAAACCAATAGTACCAAGAATGAGAAGCCAAGAAGTTCCATAATGCATATAAAATACGAGACCAGCAGCCATTGCTAGACCAGCTATTGATGATAAAAATGGAAGTGGGCTTGGATCAACTAAGTGATATGGATGTTTCTGCCCTGTTGTTGATTTATTAGTCATTGGTTATTCTATATATTTAAAAAAGGTATATGACAATGTTATCTCTTCAACATCTTTCATTGTTGGATCTTCGTTAATTGAGGGGTCTATATAAAACACAACAGGCATTTCAACTGTTTCTCCAGGTTTCAAAGCCTGCTTTTCGAAACAGAAACACTGTGTTTTAATAAAATATGGACCAACTTTTTCTGGTAAAACATTAAACGTCGCAGTTCCGATTGTTTCTACGTCAGATTGATTAGTAGCTTTATAATTAACGAGTTTATTTTCACCAACTTTAAATTTAATGTTTTCTGGTGCAGTGAAAGTCCAATTTATACTATCATTAACATCCGCATTAAATTTAAGATTAATATCTCTTTCTAAAATTGATGATGAAAGGAACTCAGATGTACTTGTCTTACCACCATAACCAGTAACTCGACAGAATAAGTCATATAAGGGTACCGAAAAAGCAACTAAAGTTATCATTGTTAAAACAATTAATGATAATCCTAAAGCTGTTCTAGTATTTGTCATTATACTCCAAAAATATTAGCCTTAAATAGAGTCCACAAATAAAAGAATGCGACAATACAAAATAGAATAATTAAAGTGATAATATTTTTTCTTCTTCTATTTTTCATCTTAGTACCACATGATCAATCAACAATGCTGAAAATAAACTGAATAAATAAAGAATTGAAATAGCAAAAAATTTCAACCCTTCAGAATTTGGAATTGATTTTTTTTCTCTAGATTTTTTTAACTTCAAAGAACTATTAAGTAATAATAAATTTAATATAGTAACTATAGTTAAGTATATTATTCCAACATTGCTATCTAAGTATGGAAGATAACTCGATAAAATTAATATTACAGCATAATAAACAATCTGTTTTTTTGTATCTTCAATACTGCTTACATTTGGTAACATAGGCACATTAGCATTTTTATAATCATTATATCTATATACAGATAGGGCCCAAAAATGAGGCGGCGTCCAAAAAAATATAATTACAAATAAACTAATTGGTAAGAAATTTAATTCAGGAACAACTGCTGTCCATCCAATAATTGGAGGAATTGCTCCTGCTGCTCCTCCAATAACTATATTTAATGAAGTCGTTCGTTTAAGCCAAAATGTATAGATAAATACATAAAAAAGAATTGTAAAAAGAAGTAAACTTGTTGCCAATGAATTTGAGAACCATTGCATCAAAATTAAAGAAATAGTCCCTGTTAATATCCCTAAAACTAAGGCTTCATTTTTAGAAACTATTCCAAGTGGAATTGGTCTTAGTTTTGTTCTTTCCATAGTTTTATCAATGTCTTCATCAAACCACATATTGATTGCTGCTGAAGAACCCGCTCCAAGTGCAATAGCAACAATTACTAAAAAACTGTTTAGAAATGTTATCTGCCCTGGTGCCAAAAACATTCCAGCAAAAGCTGTAAAGATAACCAAGGACATAACTCTTGGTTTCATGAGTTCGTAATAGCCTTTCAATTTTCTTAAAAGAAAATTATTGCTATAACCAGCTTCTAAGGATTTAGCATCCACTTAAATTATCCTTTGAATTTAGGTAAAGTCTCAAACTGATGGAATGGTGGAGGTGAAGACAGTGTCCATTCAAGAGTATCAGCTCCCTCTCCCCAAGGGTTTGCAACTTCTTTCTTTCCAAAAAATAAAGCATACACAATCGCGAAAAGAAATATCAAAGTCGCAGCAAAGGAAATGTAAGAACCGTAAGTTGATACAAGATTCCATCCGGCATAAGCGTCTGGATAATCTGGAATTCTTCGAGGCATACCAGCAAGTCCTAAGAAATGTTGAGGGAAAAATGTTACATTTACCCCAATAAAAAATAACCAAAAATGTAGTTTGCCTAAGAATTCATTATACTTTCTTCCAGACATCTTACCAAACCAATAGTAAATACCTGCAAAGATTCCAAACATAGCTCCCATACTCAGAACATAATGGAAGTGTGCAACAACATAATACGTATCATGCATTACAGTGTCTATTCCAGCATTGGCCAATATAACACCAGTTACACCTCCGAGTGTAAATAAGAAAACAAATCCAATTGCAAATAACATTGGAGTTTCAAATGTAAGTGATCCACCCCACATAGTTGCTATCCAACTAAAGATTTTTATACCGGTTGGAACAGCAATAATAATTGTAGCTAGCATAAAATATGCTCTTAAATCTGCACTCATACCAACTGTGAACATATGGTGAGCCCAAACAATAAAGCCTATAAATCCTATAGATATCATAGCATACACCATTCCTAGATATCCAAATACTGGTTTTCTTGAGAAAGTAGAGATGACCTGACTTACAATTCCAAAAGCTGGTAATATCATGATGTAAACTTCTGGATGACCAAAGAACCAAAATAAATGTTGGAAAAGAACTGGATCTCCACCACCTGCAGGATTAAAAAATGTTGTACCAAAGTTTCTATCAGTTAGAAGCATTGTAATTGCTCCAGCTAAAACAGGAACAGCTAATAAAAGTAAGAATGCTGTAATTAACATAGCCCATACAAAAAGAGGCATCTTATGCAGAGTCATTCCAGGTGTTCTCATATTAAGTATTGTTGTTATAAAATTAACTGCACCTAAGATTGAGGAAGCACCTGCTAAATGAAGAGCAAAAATCGCCATATCAACAGAAGGTCCTGCGTGTCCAAGTTTATTTGAGAGTGGAGGATAGATTGTCCACCCCGTACCAGCACCAGTTCCTATTGTTGCTGAAACAACTAATAAAACTAGAGCAGGAACAAGTATCCAAAAACTAAAATTATTCATTCTTGGAAAAGCCATATCAGGTGCACCAATCATTAATGGGACAAACCAGTTTCCAAAACCACCTATTAATGCAGGCATTACAACAAAAAATACCATTAACAAACCATGAGCAGTGATAATTACATTCCAAACTTGACCATCAGCAACAACATCTAAGCCTGGAGCAGCTAATTCAGCTCTCATTAATAATGAAAAGAAACCTCCAACTAAACCAGCTAGTATGGCGAATATTATATAGAGAGTTCCTATATCTTTATGGTTGGTAGAAAAAAACCATCTTTTTATAAATCCAGGTTTATGATCATGATGGTCGTGACTTGCTGAATCTGCGTAACTCATTTTTCTCCTATTCTATTATATTCTTTTTAGTGGTTATTTCGTTAGCTAATGCTAACATATTTTTTTGTTCAATTATCCAATTGTTAAAATCTTTTTCATTAAGTGCCTCTATGACAATGGGCATGTACCCATGACCTGTTCCACATAATTCGGAACATTGACCTCTATATATTCCTGGCTCATCTATATTGAACCATGTTTCATTAAGTCTTCCAGGAACCGCGTCTTTTTTTACACCTAATGAAGGCATAGCAAAACTATGCAGCACATCACCAGCAGTAACTAATACGTGAATATTTTTATTTGCTGGTAAAACAAGGTGGTTATCTACTGTTAATAATCTTATGTCACCTGGTTCTAATTCTTCATCAGGTGTCATGTAGCTCTCAAAAGAAATGTCATCATGTTCTGGATATTGATACTCCCAGTACCACTGATGGCCTATGACTTTAATTGTCATATCTGTTTCAGGTATTACATCTTGCTGATATACTAACTTAAAAGATGGTATAGCCATAAAAATTAATATTATTACTGGAATCCCAGTCCAGAGTATTTCTATAAATGTGTTATGAGTGGTTTTAGAAGCAACTGGATTTACTTTTCTTCTAAATCTAAATACAACATAAAAGATTAGAAACAGAACAAATATTGTGATTGCAGTCATCATAATCAATACAAAATTATGAAGATCATAAACATTTCTCATAACGTCACTTGCAGGTGTTTGAAAACCTAACTGCCAATCAGAAATACCATTTGCTGAAGAAGCAAAAGTCATAAATGTAGCGGTAATAAAAGATAAAATGCGCATCTTAATTTGTATTGTATACACTAATAAATATATTATTCAGTAAATTAACCAGTGATTTAGAGGCAAAATTCTAGGACAGGTTGTCGCTCATTATGATTTATTCAATAACCGATTGAATAGAAAAAATTGCAGCTGTAGTTGCAGTGTCTGATCGTAGAATTCTTTTTCCCAAAGAGACGGATATACATGAAGACAAAGAAGAGATAGTTCTTCGTTCCTTTTCAGAAAAACCACCTTCAGGTCCAATAATGACAGACCATTTTTTGTATTTTTTTGTTTCATTAATTATTGCATTGTAAATAGTTGGTAAATTTTCATTTCCTTCGTCACAAAATACTAACCCTCTATCAGATGGAAAATTGTCAACTAAATCATTTAGTTTAATTGTTTTTTCTAAAGTCGGAATTGACAATCGCTCAGATTGTTCTGATGCTTCAATCATATTTAATTCAAAATTTTTAAAATTTATTTTTGATTGATTTGTATATTCTGTCAAAATTGGAATAAATCTAGAGATGCCAAGCTCGGTAGCTTTTTGAATGGAGATATTCATTCTATAAGATTTGATTGGAGCAAATATTAGCCATAAATCAGATTCTTGAGGAATATCTCTCAATTTGTTTTGTATTTGTAAAACAATGTTATCTCTATTGATAGAAATTACTTTAGATAGCCATTCACCTGTCAAACCATCGAATAAATTTATGTTATCTTCTTTTTTGATTCTAAGAACATTTTTCAGAAAGTGGTGCTGCTTATTTTTTATATAAATTAAAATATTGGCTGATAATTTTTTTGATACAAATAATCGTGTTTTAGACATTTTCATTACAATAGTTTAGAATTATAACATTATATTCATATATGTGGGATAACTTAGTTGTAAAAAAAATATTTGATTACTGCGAGTTAATCAGACTTAACAAACCTATTGGCTTCCTTCTATTAATGTGGCCGTGCTGGTTTGGTTTAGCGTTACTAAAAACAGAAACTTCTAAACTATTATTTTGGTATATACTTTTTTTAATTGGTTCTTTTTTAATGAGAAGTGCGGGTTGTATAATTAATGACATTATTGATATTGATTTTGATCAAAAAGTTACACGTACTAAATTTAGACCTTTAGCATCAAAAAAGATTTCTATTACTGAAGCGATATTATTATTAATAATGTTATTGGTAATTAGTTTTTTCATTCTTCTCGAGTTTAATTTTAAATCAATTGTATTAGGTTTGTTAAGTGTGCCATTTGTTATTTTATATCCTTTTATGAAAAGAATAACTTTCTTCCCACAATTATTCCTTGGAATTATTTTTAGTTGGGGTGTGCTAATAGTTTCAATGCAATTTAATACACGAATTACATTTGATTTTCTTATATTGTATTTTGTATGTATTTTATGGACGTTAGCATACGATACGATTTATGCCTACCAAGATAGGTCAGATGATGTTTTAAATAAAATCAAATCTACTGCGGTTTATTTTGATAAAAATGGTAAAAAATTTGTTCAAACATGCTATCTTATTATCTTAATTATATTGTCTTATTTCGTATGGAATTCCTCAAATTTTTTACTTAGTTCAATTATTATAGCCACTATCGCAATTTGTACGTATATAGCAATTCAGAAATGGGATATAACATCGCCGATAAGTTCAAATTATTATTTCAGACAAAATAATATTTTTGCAATTATGTTATTTTTACTTTTACATACTTTTTAATGTCTGCAGATAAAAAACAGTCAGTTACTTCAAGAATAGTTTTTCATTATTTAATGAGTCATAAACTCAAAATAATATTAGCTTTATTGATGATGGTTATCTCAGCAGCAGCAACAGGTTTACATGCTTGGTTAGTAAGACCTGCGCTTGATGAAGTATTAATCAAAGGGAATAAAGAAATGTTATTTTTAATTCCAATTGCAATTATTGTAGTGACGCTCTGTAAAGGATTGGCAACATATACTCACTCTTATCAAATGAGTAAAGTTGCACATTCTATTATTGCAAAACTTCAAACTCAGATGTTTGAAAAACTTATGTATTTGAATATGAAATTTTATAATGACTCTAAGTCAGGTAATTTAATTTCAAGACTCATAAATGATACTTACTACTTAAGACTTGCAATAGTTAAATCTGTAACAGGAATTATAAAAGATGTTTTAGTTATTATTTTTTTACTAGGTAATATGTTTTACCAAAGTTGGACTCTAACTCTTTTTGCTTTTTTTGCATTCCCTTTAGCAATCTGGCCCATAAGAAAAATTGGAAAGAGTATAAGAAAAATTACTTACACTATCCAAAACGAAATTGCAGTTTTTTCTAATGTATTAGCTGAGAGCATTAAAGGTATTAGACAAGTAAAAGCATACTCGAGAGAAAACTATGAAAAACAAAGAGCTTTTGAAACAATTACTTTCATTCAAAAATATTTTACAAAATCTGCTTTTATAAGCAATCGCTTAAGCCCTTTAATGGAATTTATTGGAAGTTTAGCTGTAGCACTCTCAATTTATGCTGGGGGTGTTTTTGTCTTAAATGAAAGTATGACAACAGGTCAATTTATGAGTTTTTTAGTAAGTCTTCTTCTGGCTTATCAACCGGTAAAGGCACTTGGCAATTTAAACATTAGTGTCCAAGAAGGACTAGCTGGAGCTGAGAGAATATTTAAACTTTTAGATACAAGCGAAAAAAATATGGAAAATATTTCTCCAAAAAAAACCATAGATCTAGATGGAGACATTGTTTTTAAAGACGTTTCATTTGCATATAACGATAATACAGTACTTGATAAAATAAGTTTAAGAATACCAAAAGGAAAAAAAGTTGCATTAGTTGGTTTATCTGGATCTGGTAAATCAACTATAGCAAATATAATTTTGCGATTATATGATAATTATTCAGGCTCTATATTAATTAATTCTAAAGATATAAAAGAGCTAGATCTGATAGATTTAAGAAATAGTGTTTCAATAGTTACGCAAGAAACAATTCTGTTCAACGAGAGTATATTTAATAATATTAAATATGGAAATCTAAAAGCAAGCGATGAAGAAATAATTTCAGTTGCTAAAAAAGCTGGAGTGAATAGTTTTTCAGAAGAATTGGAACAAAAATTACATACCGTCATCGGAGAAAACGGTATAAAATTGTCAGGTGGACAACGACAAAGAATTGCTATTGCTCGAGCTCTTATTAAAGATGCACCATTTTTAATTATGGATGAAGCTACATCTTCTCTTGATAACATAACTGAAAATAAGATTCATGAAACGATTAACAATCTTATGAATAATAAAACCAAATTAATAATTGCACATAGATTAAGCACAATAGAAGATGCAGACATAATCTACGTTCTAGACAAAGGCAAAATTAAAAATCAAGGATCACATGAAGAGCTAATTTTAAAATCTAATATTTACAAAAAATTACAACTAAAAGAACAGTTGGAAAATGAGTTTTAAAAAAAAAATTTTTAAATTTTCTATATCTCAAAAAATTTTGGCATTTATAGGTTACCTATATATCTTATTCGTATGTTACACTTCTAAAATACAGATTATAAACTCTGAGTTACCAGAAAAATTGTGGAGAGAGAATAAACCTTTTATTTTGGCATTTTGGCATGGTCAATTGATGATGATAGGACATGTATGGAAAAGTAAAGCTGTGTTAAATATGTTAGCATCTAGCCATAGTGATGGTCGATTTGGTGCATATATTGCAGGTCATTTTAATTTAAAAAATGTTTCTATAATGTCAAAAAATAAATCACCGTCATTAAGGAAAGTATTTAAAATTTTAAAAGATAGAAATTATATTGGTATTACTCCTGATGGACCAAGAGGACCAAATAAGAAAGTCTCAGAAGGAATTATAAAAATTGCAATTCATTCTCAAGTCCCAATTATACCACTTGGTTTTGCTTCAAATAAAAATCTTAAACTTAAATCTTGGGATTCATTTTTAATAACATATCCATTTTCAAAATGTAGATTTGTCTGGGGTGAACCAATTAGTATTCCTTCTTCTACTAAAGATGATGATTTAGATAAATATAAGAATTTCTTGGAAGGAAAAATTAATGATTGCATGGTATCAGCAGAAAAAAATCTAAATGCTTAGAATATATCAAATACTCAGTACTCTTCTCATACCAGTAATTATTTTTAATATATTTATTCGTATCTATAGAAAAAAGGAGGATAGGCTAAGATTTATTGAAAGGTTTGGAAAATCAACGGTAAAAAAAAGTACTAAGAAAAAAACTTTATGGATACATGCAGCAAGTATTGGCGAATTTAAATCTTCAGAATTAATTATAGAACGATATCATAAAGTATTTGATATTTTAGTTACTACAACAACAAAATCTTCAGCAGAATATATTAAGCAGTTTTATAAAAATAAAATTATCCATCAGTACATCCCATTTGATGTGCCTCTGTGGTGTTCAAGATTTTTAAACTTTTGGAAGCCAAATCTGATTCTATGGATAGAGTCAGATATTTGGCCAAATATGCTTAATAAAATTAGAGTTAAAAATATCAATTGTTTATATTTAAATGCAAGGATTTCTCCATCATCTTTTAAAAAATGGAAAAATACAAAAAATTTCTACAGAAATTCATTAAAGAGTTTTAATAAAATTTTTGCGCAAAGCAAAGATGACAAAAAAAGAATTCAAGAATTAACAAGCTTACAAATTGATTATGTTGGAAATTTAAAATTAGCTATTAACAAAAACAATTCTTCAATAAATAAAGATCAATCAAATACAATCATGATTGTGAGTACTCATTTTAATGAGGAAAAAGAGATAATTAAATGTATTAAAAAAACAATTCATGAATTTAATTTAAAAATTTATCTTGCACCAAGGCATCCGGAAAGAATTAGTAAAATTAAGCAAGAATTAAATAAAGAAGGATTTACTATTTCTTTAGAATCTAAAAAAGAATTTGAGGAAAATAATATCGTAATAATTGATAGTTTTGGAAAATTAGATCAATATTTTAAAATTAGTGATTTAGTTATTTTAGGTGGTTCTTTTTTAAAAAATATTGGCGGACATAATCCTATAGAGCCTGCAAGTTATGGATGTGCTATTATTAGCGGTAATTATGTTGATAATTGGACTAATATTTATGAAGATATGGTAAAAGCAAAATCATGTATAATGGTAAATAATTTTGAAAATATTGATATAAAGATGAAAGAACTACTAAATAATAATTTGGAAATAAAAAAAATTCAAGCAAATGCACTTAAGTTTTCTAATAGATCTTTCTTTGAAAAAGAAAAGCTTTTCAAAGACATCGAAAAGTACATTAATTACAATGCTTAAAGCTCCTAAATTTTGGTATAAAAAAAATGATACATATTTATCTAATTCTTTATACCCACTCTCATTACTATTTAGATTTGGAACAAAGATAAGAAATTTTGTAAGTAGAAAAAAATCTTCTGGAATTCCTGTGATTTGTATTGGCAATATAGTGGTGGGAGGTGCTGGTAAAACACCTGTTGCATTAAAAATTGGAAATTTATTAAAACTTAATGGATATAATCCTCACTTTGTTTCAAGGGGTTATGGAGGAGTTGAAACATCCAATGTTCTCGTTGAAGAGTGGCATTCAGCAAAAAGTGTTGGGGATGAGTCTTTGTTACTAGCTGAAGTTGCACCAACCTGGATCGGACAAAATAGAAATAGATCTTTTTTCTTAGCTAAAGAAAAAGGTGCTGACTGCATAATTATGGATGATGGCTTTCAAAATCCAACTCTTCAGAAAGATTTTTCAATTATAGTAATTAATGGTGAACAAGGATTTGGAAATAAACGAGTGATTCCATCT
This sequence comes from uncultured Alphaproteobacteria bacterium, assembly GCA_902524385.1. Lineage (GTDB taxonomy): Bacteria > Pseudomonadota > Alphaproteobacteria > HIMB59 > CACPNW01. The sequence goes on along the minus strand of CABZCZ010000002.1, from coordinate 167,167 downwards.
GGACCTCTTAGGGAGAGTATATCAAGAGGTATTTCTAGAGCAAATTTAGTAATTGTAATTGGTGACATTGCTCAAGATGTTAGAGATAAAATACCTAGCACTGTTCCAATTATTCATGCTAAGTTTCAAATTAGTACGGATAATAAAATTTATAAAAATCAAAAAGTGACAGCTTTTGCAGGCATCGCTTATCCCGAAAAATTTTATAATTCACTAACTGAACAAGGCGCTATTTTAGAAAAAAAAATTAGCTACCCAGATCACCATATATTTGATGAAAATGACATGTTAAATCTTGCTGAAAATGCTAATCTTACAAAATCTATATTGGTTACTACAAAAAAAGATTTTGTAAGAATACCAAAATCATATCGTACTTTAGTTAGCACACTTAATGGTGAAATCAAATTTGAAGATGAAAATTTACTCAAAGAGATTTTAAGTAATGTACTAGAAAATAAAATTAATGATTTAGCACTATGAAGCAGATGATTTACTTTTTACAGTATATTGGATTTATTTTTATTTATTTTTTATATAAAATTTTACCACTCAATCTATCTTTGAAAGTTTCATCATTTTTATTTAGAACTTTTGGTAAATTTTCACGAGCGAATAAAACAGCTATAAATAATTGTAAGTATGTTTTCCCAAATCTTAAAGATGAAGAAATACAAAATATTATTAAAAAAAGTTGGAATAATCTTGGAATTACAATTTGTGAACTTCTAAGAATAAATGATATTTTTATTAAAAATAAAATAAAGTATATCAACTTAGAAAATATAGAAGATTTTATTAAAAATAAAAAACAAGCAATTTTTATTAGTATTCATCAATCTAATTGGGAAGTATTAGTTCCAGGTTTAGATAGAATTGGAATTAATATTGGTGGCATTTATAGGCATATAAACAATAATTTTATTGATAAACTAATACTTAATATCAGACAAAATTCTCTTGTTTCTAAAAATAGCTTTTATACTCCCAAGGGTAAGAAAAGTGCAAAAGATGTTGTTGATGCAATAAATAATTCTTTATCAATTGTATTATTAATAGATCAAAAAGACTCCTCAGGAGAAGAAGTGATGTTTTTTAATAAAAAAGTTAAAACACAAACAGGTTTTTTAAAAATAGCTAGAAAATATAACTTACCAATAATTCCAATACAAAATAAAAGAATTGATAATGGAAATATTGAGCTAACGTTTTTACAGCCAATTTATCATAATAATTTAGAAATTAATGATACTCAGATGATGGAAGAAATTCATAATAAGGTTGAACAGTGGATTAAAGCAGAACCCAGTCAATGGTTCTGGCAGCATAAAAGATTTAGTTAATTTTTGTTACTTTTATATCAATTGTACCATCAATAAGTTTCACTGATAATTGATCGTCAGTAGTAATTTTTTTACTTGTCTTAACAATATTCTTTTTATCCATCAAAATTGAGTATCCTTTTTTAAGATTTGAAGAAATAGAATTAGAATTGAGCAATCTTATATTAGACTTATATTTTTCAAGCTTATCTTTATAATTATTAGCTATATTTAAATTAAGATTTTTTGAAAGATTGTTAATCTTTGTTTGTTTTAAGTTTATTGATGAATCTGGTGAAATAATAGATTTTCCCAGGTTAAGAAGATTCAATTTTGATATACTAAATTTATTTTCAATCGATAATGTTAAATTTTTAAAATCGTCTAAAAGCTTCTCCTTATAATTATTAACTATCAAGCTTGGAGATTTGAGAAATTTATTTAAATATTCATAATTTTCTTTTTTGGATTGAATTTGTGAATTTACTTTTGTGCTTAATCTTAGTTGTAAATTATTAATTTTTTCTATTAATTCAAATCTAACTGGAGTAGCTTTTTCAGCTGCTGCAGTTGGTGTAGAAGCTCTCAAATCTGATACTAAATCAATAATTGTTGTATCTGTTTCATGACCTATTGCTGAAATAATTGGTATCTTTGATTCAAAAACAGTTGTTGCAAGATTTTCATCATTAAATGCCATTAAGTCTTCAGTACTACCTCCACCTCTAGCAACAATAAGAATATCTGGTTTACTAGATTTAAGGTTATTGAAACCTACAATAGCATTTATAATGCTATCTGCTGCGTCAACACCCTGAACAGAAACAGGCCATATATCTAATGGCATTGGAAAACGATCATTCACCCTATTAATTATGTCATGTACTACAGAGCCAGTGGGAGAGGTAATAATACCTAATCTCTCAGGTAAAAAAGGTAATGGAATTTTTTTATCTTCATCAAAATAGCCTTCTCTTTGAAGTCTTTTTTTTCTTTCTTCAATAAGTTTTAAAAGTGCCCCCTCTCCTGCAATTTCAATTTTATCAATATCAATTTGGTAAGTAGTTTTATAGCGAGACCAAGTGGTGATTCTGCCAATTGCTATTATTTCTAGTCCTATTTCTGGATTTATATCTAAATATTTTTTTTTCTGATCCCAGATAACTCCACTTAAAATAGAATCCTCGTCTTTAAGTGTTAAATAGATTTGACCTCTTGTTGCAGTTTTAACTTCAGAAATTTCTCCTTTAATTCTTACATAATTAAAATTGGACTCAATTACTTCTTTAAACGCTTGGTTAAATTCTGAAACCTCAAATTCTGGTATATTAATTTTATCTATCACTTTTATTTTTAAAAAATTTTTTTAGTAAACTACTACATTCTTTTTCCATAATGCCACCATAAATACTTGGCATAAATATATTTTGTCTTTGAAAAGCAACTCGGAGTTTTTCAATTCCTCCATTTTTTTCATCATAAGCCCCAAAATATACATCTTTAATATGTACCTCACTTATTGCACTAGCACACATAGTGCATGGTTCCAAGGTAACAAATAATGTCATATTCTCTAAATATTTTAGCTTTAGTTTTTCACAAGTTTCTTGAATTAGATTTAATTCACAATGCTTGATAGCATTTTTATCTTTATTTACTGTATTGTAACTTCTGGCTACAATCTTGTTCGTTGTATTATCGACAAGTATTCCCCCAACTGGAATCTCATTTAAATTATAAGCTTTGTCTGCTTCTATAATTGCTTCTTTCATAAAAAAATCAACGTTCATTCTGGAACACACTTATGTTGTACATTATAATTGAATTATAATGAAAAAACCAATTATTGGAATATCTCTTGATAGTGAAAAAAAGAAAACATACTCAAAGTTTCCATGGTATGCATTGAGGGAAAATTATTTAACTTCCTTAACAAAATTTAATGCTATTCCGTTTCCTCTGTTGCACGAAAAAAAATATATTGATGATTTTTGTCATTTAATTGATGGTTTAATTATAACTGGAGGAGATTTTGATATTAATCCCAAATTATATAAAACAAGTAACACTCAATCTAAAAATATTAAAAATAAGAGAACAAATTTTGAAATAAATATTTTCAATAATTTTTTTAAATATAACAAACCTATATTGGGAATTTGTGGTGGTGCGCAACTTATTAATGTTGCATGTGGTGGAACATTAATACAAGATTTAAAAAGAGACCCGATAAACCATGAACAAGTAAATCCAAGAAATCAAACTAGTCATAGTGTTAATATTTCAGAAAATACTCAACTACATGAAATATGTGGGACTCAAAAAATAAATGTTAATAGTGCACATCATCAGTCAGTAAAAAAAGTAGGTAAGGACTTAAATGTTTCATGTACAGCCAATGATGGTGTTATTGAAGGAATAGAGCATAAAAAACATAAATGGTGTATTGGCTTACAATGGCATCCTGAATTTTTAATTACAAAATATGACATAAAAATAATTAATAATTTTATTAGTGAAACAAAGTGAATATTAGAATTTCAAAATATCTATCCAGTGCTGGAATTTGTTCACGAAGAGATGCAGAAAAATTAATTGTAGAAAAAAAAATCAAAATTAATAATCAACTATGCGTTCATCCAAGTCATAAAGTAAGTAATTTAGATGTAATTAAAGTTAATAATAAAATTGTTAAAAAAGCAAATAAAGTTGAAGTATGGAAGTTATATAAACCAGTAAAATATATTTGTAGTACAAAAGATAGTTTAGGTAGAAAAAAAATTTTTGATTTATTACCAAAAAATATTGGTCAATTAATAAGTGTTGGAAGATTAGATTATATGAGTGAAGGATTGGTCTTGCTAACTAATAATGGTGATTATTCAAGATATTTAGAACATCCATCTTCAAACATTGAGCGGATCTATAGAGTTTGTTTAAATAGCAATGTACAAAATACAGATTTACAAAAAATAAATAAAGGAATTACCATTAAAAAAATAAGTTATAAAAAAATTAAAGTTGCCTATGAAAAAAAATTAAAAAATCACAGTTGGTTAATTTTTAAACTTAAAGAAGGAAAAAATAGAGAAATTAGAAATATTTGTAATTATTTTTCATGGAAAATAGTTAAATTAATAAGAATTGGATATGGCCCTTATAAGCTTGGAAGACTTAAAGAAGGGCAATTTCAAAAATTAAATTCAATTAGCAAATGATACGGATTACTGGAGGAAAGTTTAAGCAAAAAAAATTAACTAGCATTGATGATTTTGTAAGACCAACTTCTTCTCTAAAAAGAGAAGCTTTTTTTTCAATTATTGAAAGTTATGCAATCAAAAATTCTATTGAATTATATAAAAATAAAATTTTTTTAGATCTTTTCGCAGGTATTGGCACAATGGGTTTAGAGGCAATTTCTAGAGGCATAAGTGAGGTAATTTTTTTTGAGAATAATATTAATGTTATTAATATTTTAACAAAAAATTGCTTAGGTATTTGTAAAAATAATCAATTTAAAATTTATGATGAAGACATTATTAATTCTACATTAGAAGTAGAATTTCAAAATATTTCAGTTGTTTATATTGATCCACCATATGGAAAGTATAATTTAACAAATTTTTTAGAAAATTTATCAAATAAAGTTAAAGATACTACTTTGATTGGTTTGGAGACGAGTATGAAAGATAATATTATAATACCAGAAAATTTAAATATACTTCAAAAAAAAACTTACGGTAAAACAATAATTTATTTTTTAAAATTGTCTTAAATAAGTTTTTGTTAGTTTTTTACCTTGTTCAACAGCAGGTTGATCAAAAGGATCTACATCTAAATACATACAGGAAGCAATTGTTTCTATAATACTAAACGATAATAATTTACCTAAGTTTTGTTCATCTATTTTAGGAATATAGATTTGTCTAAAACTAAAATTATTTAATTTAAAAGTTTCAATGGTTGCACGCTGTTCAGCTTCCATTAAATCTCCCATTGTTTTATCTTTAAAATAGTCAACAGCAGTTCCTTTAAACATATCATTATGAATTTTTATGCCTTTATTTGAATGATCTGTAGTGATAAAAGTAAAATATTTATCTTTAGGTCCATCTAAATATAATTGTAATTGACTATGCTGATCAGTAGTCCCTACTGAATGAATTGCTGTAATACCTTTATTATTTTTTCCAATACTTTCTGCCCAAAGTTGCAGATACCATTTTCCAAAAAAATAAAGAGAATCAGAATATGTCATTAAAACATTATTAGTGAATTTTATATTTTCTTTTTGAGTTAAATATCTTCCAAGATCATAAGGTCTGTAATTATTAATATTATTAATTACTTCAGATGCTCCACTAAAAAGTGTATGTATATTTAATCCAGAAATGATTGCAGGAACTATACCTACATTGGTAAATATAGAATATCTACCTCCAACATCTTTATGATGCTCTAATAGTAAACAATTATTATCTTTTGCTATTGTAAAAAGTGGTGATTCTTTAAATTCAGTTATGATTAGAGTATTTGAAAAAAAAACTTCAACTTTGTTTGCTTCTATTGCCTTTTGATAGAGACATGAAAATTGAGATAATGTCTCTGGTGTAGTACCAGATTTTGAAATAACTAGGAAGCCAGTTAGCTCAAAATTAGTATTTTGAAAATTTTTCTCAAAATTAATAGGGTCAACATTATCATAAAATTCTAAGGTAATTTTATTATTGGAAATAATATTGTTTAATGCTCTAGCTCCTAAATTTGAACCTCCTGTGCCAAATACAATTATTTTTTCCTTTTTCTCTTTAAATTGATTTGAAATTTTTATAGTTTCTTCTAATAAATTTTTATCTGAAATAATATTCAGAGAAGACAGTTTTTCTATTACATTAGTTATACTTTGATCAGTATCTTTATTTTGAGTGATTTTGTCAAAATTTGAATTAAAGTATTTTATTTCCATTGATAAAATTAAAAGAAGAAAAATTTCTTTTTCTTTTTAGGTTGATCTTCTTCATCATCTTCATTTTCTACTTTACTCTTGAAAAAGAGAAGCTTTTTCTTCTTTTTTGGCTCTTCTATATTTTCAATTTCAACATCTGTATTATTTTGAGTTATTTCATCTTCTGAGTTCCCATCAAGATCTTGTCTGATACTATTATCTACTTGATCTGCTTCAGTTTCTTTTAAAATATTGTCAATAACAGAATTTTCAGAAGCTGTTTCATCACTATCTTCATCCAGACCAAAGAGAATTTCCTTTGCAAGCTCACTATCGGTATCATCAATATCTTTTGATTCAATTTGATCAGGTGGTAGTAAATTAAAATTTGGTGGAATTACCAATGGAGGGTTTTCAACTACATTGTATTCATCTATTACCTTTCTTTCTACACCAGCACTACTTCTTATAGTATTACAAGAAGATAGAAAAATTGAGGAAATGATTGTTACAAAAATAACTTTTTTCATTTTAATTTTTTTGATTTTATAAAAAAACTAATTAATAACATGATAATTCCAATTGTAATATAGATATCTGCTAGATTAAATGCTGGCAAATAAAAATTTTCATAATGTAGTAAGATAAAATCAACAACATAACTATTTATCAATCTATCAATAATATTTGATAATGCCCCAATCATAACAAAGAAATAAGCCAGTTTTTCAAGTTGTTTATCTGATTTAATATATAAATAAAAAATTAATATAACAACTAATAAGGCTATAAATATTAGTATCCAATGAGAAACATAACCAGAAAATAAACCAAAAGAAACACCAAAGTTCTGAACATAAACCAAATCAAAATATTCATTGATTCTTATTGATTGATTTAAAAATAAATTTTTTTGAATCAAAAATTTTGTTAATAAATCTAATAATATCAAAAAAATAAATACTGTTGTTTTAATCACTTAAATATTACAGTATTACACCTTTTACAAACTTCATCATTTATTAACTTTGCCTCATATTTCCAACATCTTTGACACTTTTTTCCATTTACCTTTGATGCTTTTACAATAACATCAGAAATATCTTCAATAGAAAAACCATTGGATTTTTCGTCAATAACATACAAAGAAAATGATGAAGTAATTGTAATTTCATCAAACATTACTTTATCTAGTTTTTTATAACTTTCTGTAGAAACAAAAATATCTATGTGTGCTTCAAGGCTTGAGCGAATAGTTTTTTCTTCTCTAATTATTTCAATGGCTCCAGTAGCAACTTTTCTAATATTTTTAATTATATTCCATTTTTCATTTAATTGATTATCCTCATATTCTTTTTTACATTGTAAAAAATCTTGTAGGTGTATACTTTCTTTATTTCCCATGGCTTTCCAAGCTTCTTCAGAAGTAAAGGAAATCGATGGGGCAAACCATCTTACTAAATGATTAAAAATTATATTTAATAGAGTTCTAGTAGACCTTCTTTTAACTGACTCTTTACTATCACAATATATAGTGTCTTTTCTAATATCAAAATAAAAAGCTGAAAGGTCGCTTGAACAAAAGTTCAATAGTGTTGTAAACATCAAGTGAAAGTTAAATGTTGATACACATTTTTGGACAACTTGATCAACTTCCCACAACCGATGTAGAAGATATTTTTCTAACTCTGGAAACTCACTCTCATCAATAGCTTCTTCTTCAGTAAAATCATATAAATTACCGATTAAAAAACGAAAGGTGTTTCTTATTCTTCTATAAGACTCAGCTTGTGATTTGAGAATGGCATTATCAAGTTTAAGATCATCATAATAATCAGAAGCAACAACCCATAATCTTAAAATATCTACTCCATATTTTTTTAAAATATCATCAGGAGAAATGACATTACCTAAAGATTTAGACATTTTACGTCCTCTTCCGTCAACAACGAATCCGTGTGTCAAAACACTTTCATATGGTGCCTTTCCCCTAGTGCCCGAAGATTCTAAAAGAGATGAATGAAACCATCCTCTGTGTTGATCACTTCCTTCTAAGTACATCGATGCAGGCCATTTCAAATCTTCTCTTTGTTCTAAACAAAAGGCATGTGTAGAACCACTATCAAACCATACTTCAACTACATCTTTTACCTGTTCATAATCATCAATTGAATATTCATCACCTAAAAACCTTTGTGGATCTTCAGTAAACCACGTATTGCTTCCTTCTTTTTCATATATGTCAGCTATTCTATTGATAATATTTTCATCTCTTAAAGGTTGACCCGTTTTTTTATTTACAAATAATGGTAAAGGTACACCCCACACTCTTTGTCTAGATACACACCAATCCGGTCTAGTTTCAATCATTGATCTAAGCCTTGTTTGGCCTTGAGGAGGATAAAAAGTAGTTTCATCAATTGATTTAAGAGCAATGTGTCTTAAATTATTTTTTTCCATGGAAATGAACCATTGTGGAGTATTTCTATAAATAAGAGGAGCTTTAGACCTCCATGAATGTGGATAGCTATGACGAAGCGTCCCTTTAAATAATAATTTTGAAAATTCTTCTAATTTATCTGCAATTTTGTGATCTACTTTATAAATATGTTCACCTTCAAAACCAACGGCATGTTGATTATATTTTCCATCATCTTGAACTGTCTGGATAATATCAACATTGTTTTCTATACCTAAAACATAGTCATCATCTCCGTGTCCAGGAGCTATGTGTACGACTCCTGTTCCCTGTTCTAAGTTTACAAAATCCCCATGAAATGGTTTTACAATAAAATCATAACCCAATTGTTTAAATGGGTGCTCGCACTCACAAGAAGATAAATTATCTCCTTTTAATTTCTTTTTTGTACTAAATTTCTTAATACCAATTTCTTTAGTTACACTTTCTAAAAGTTCTGAAGCAAATATTAATTTATCATTTTTTTTAACTAAACTATCCTTTTCTAATTCTTCAACAACAATAAGTGAATAATCTAATTCTTTACCATAAGCCAAAGCTCTATTACCTGGAATCGTCCAAGGAGTTGTTGTCCAAATAACAATATTAGAGTCAATTAAATCTTTATCAGTAGAATTTTTAATTAAAAATTTAACGTATATAGTGTTGGAGGTATGATCTTCATATTCAACTTCAGCATCAGCTAAAGCTGTCTTTTCTACAACGGACCAAAGAACTGGTTTTGCTCCTTTATACAAACTTTCATCAAGAAGAAATTTTCCTAGCTCTCTAACTATTTGTGCCTCTGCTTGATTTGACATTGTGAGGTAAGGATTTTCCCAATCTCCTTCAACACCAAGTCGTCTAAACTCTTTTTTTTGTATATCGATCCATTTTTCTGCAAACTCTCTACACTCATTTCTAAATTGAACAGTTGGGACATCATCCTTGTTCTTTCCTTTATTTCTATATTCTTCCTCTATTTTCCATTCAATTGGTAAACCGTGACAATCCCATCCAGGAACATAAATAGAGTCTTTTCCAACCATTTGTTGTGTTCGCACAATGACATCTTTTAAAATTTTATTAAGAGCTGTCCCCATATGAATATGTCCATTTGCATATGGTGGGCCATCATGAAGAACAAATTTTTCTCTACCTATAGATTTATCTCTTAGCTTTTTAAAAATATTTTTTTTATCCCACTCCTTTATTATTGCAGGTTCTTTTGAAGGAAGGTTAGCTCTCATTTCAAAAGATGTTTTGGGAAGAAAAATTGTATCTTTATATTCCATTATATTTGGTGATATTTTTTAGCTTTATTTATATCGTTATTGATTTGCTTAGTTAATTCTTCAAAATTATTAAACTTTTGTTCAGACCTAATAAATGTAAGGAATTCAACAGTCAATTCTTTACCATATATTTCTTTACTAAAATTAAACATATGTGTCTCTAGAAGGAGTTTGCTTCCATCGACTGTTGGTCTTAAACCAAAATTTGAAACACCTTTGTATTTTTTACCTTCTAACATCACTTTAACACAGTAAACACCTCTTTTTGGTAATATGTGTTGATCTGGTATCATATTAGCAGTCGGAAAATTGATTTCTCTAGCCCTTTTATCACCTTGAATTATTGTTCCATGCATATGCCAGGGCCTACCTAAAGACTCTGTAACATCTTCCATATAACCTTCTTTTATTTGTGATCGAATTATTGAAGATGAATATTTATCAGATTTATCAGCAAGCATAATAGGATCGATTAAATGAATATTAAAATTATTTTTTTCTACATACTTTTGTAATATTTTAAAATTACCTTTTCTATCTTTTCCAAACTTAAAGTCAGTACCTATAACTAAGTATTTAATATTTAATTTGTCAATAAGAATTTTAGTTACAAAATCATCAGCTGATAATATTGATAGATTGTTATCAAAAGTAAAATCTATAAATATTTCTAAACCCAATCTTTCAAGAAAATTTATTTTATCACTTTGAGTATAAATATTAAAAGGGTCATTAATTTGATTAAAGTAAACACGAGGATGAGGATTAAAACTCATTATAGAAGATAATAAATTATTGTTTGATGCAATCTCCTTAATTTTATTTATTATTTCTTGGTGCCCTTTATGTATTCCATCAAAATTACCTATTGCAAGACAAAGGTTTAACTTTTCAAAATCTGATGCTGTATCTAATTTATAAATTTTCATAATATTTATAAATCAATTAGTATAGAAACTTATGGTTAGTAACTACAAATATTTATTTAAGATATTTTCCAGATATTCTTGTTTTCCTGAACGAGGTTCTGGTTCAATATTATCATCGATTACTTTTTTATTTATATCATCTAATCCAGTATCTTTATTATGAATAAACTGCCCCAAAATTTTATTCCAGTCTTCATATCTATCTTCAATAAACTTAGGAATAACATTATCATTCATTAATTTTTCAACAGCGATAAGTGTTTTAGCACATACATCCATACCCCCAATGTGAGCATGAAATAAATCTTCAGCATCAATAGATTGTCTTCTTATTTTTGCATCAAAGTTCATACCTCCTTGGCCTAAGCCACCATTTTTAAAAATAAAATAAAATGACATAATTAAGTCAGCAGGGTTATTTGGGAATTGATCCGTATCCCAACCAATTAAAGTATCGCCTCTATTGATATCAATACTTCCTAATACTCTGTTCGAAGTTGCATAAGCAATTTCATGTTCAAAATTATGACCAGATAAAGTTGCATGATTAACTTCAATATTTAATTTAATCTCATTTTCTAAACCTGCCTTTCGTAAAAAAGCTAAGCAAGTTGCAGAATCAAAATCATATTGGTGTTTAGTTGGTTCATGAGGCTTTGGTTCCAATAAAATTTGACCTTTAAATCCAATCTTGTGTTTATAATTAACGACTAATTCCAAAAATCTTTGTAGATTAGCAGTTTCCATATTCATATCAGTATTAAGAATAGTTTCGTATCCTTCTCTTCCACCCCAAAGAACGTAATTTTGACCACCTAATCTCTTAGTTGCATCCATGCAATCTTTTACTTGAGCAGCTTTATATGCAAAAACTTCTGGATCTGGATTGGTAGAGGCACCACTCATATATCTTTTATGAGAAAAAGCATTTGCTGTTCCCCAAAGTAATTTCATTCCTGAGATATTAATTTTTTGTTCCATTAAATCTATAATATGAAAGAAATTTTTTTGTGTCTCAGCATAATTTGAACCTTCAGGAGAAATATCTCTGTCGTGAAAGCAGAAAAAGGGTGTTTTAATTTTAGTGAAAAAATCAAATGCAGCATCAAGTTTCACTTCAGCCATTTTCATTTCATCACCTGCTTGCATCCAAGGTCTATCAAATGTTTGACCACCAAATGGATCATGGCCAGGCCAATTAAATGTATGCCAATAACAAGTAGCAAATCGTAAATGTTCTTTCATAGACCTACCTAAAACTTTTTTATTTTCATCATAAAATTTAAAAGCTAAAGGATTAGTACTGTTGGATCCTTCATATTTTATTTCAGGTATATTTTTAAAATAATCTGTCATAATTTCCTCGTTAACTATCTTACTCTATCTTAATGCCTAAAGCAAACCACGATGATAAAAGTTTTACTAATTATTCCAGATTAAAATAGTTTTCCAATAATTCTTTAGGAGGATCATATAATTTTATTTCTTTAAACATGAGATCTTTATATCGAGCAATTAGATCATTATCATGTAATTGATTTAATTGTCCTGGATCTTCTTTCAAGTCATAAAGGGCGCTTTTTGTATCAATTAAAGTCGCAAGGGAATCAGTCTTCCTTAATATTTTATTTACCTTCATTACTGGAATATTTTTAGTGAAGTTAAATGGTTTGTGCATAGTTGCTGTTTGCAATTCTTCATTTGAAAAAAATTGTCTCATATTTGTAGGCATTAACGTGTATTGGTACCTACTTCTGTCATATTGATTAAAATTTTCTGGATAATGAAAATATGTATATTTCCCATCTGAAATATTAATTCCTCCACCCCAATATCCATATAATGCACAATAATCTCTTTCATTATCTTTATCTAAAAAATTTACAATCGATTTTCCTTTTACTTCTTTTGGGATTTTATGACCGTGCATTATCATAAAGGTTGGCATTAAATCAATATTTTGAGTAACGACATTTCTTTTTTCGCCATTATACTTTTTGAAATCAGGATGAGAAAAATAAAGCGGAATATTTGCTATCTCATTATACAACGGCATCCTGTTTTTTGCCCACCAATCATGCTCGCCTAGCATAAAACCATGATCTGTAGTTAAAATTAATGCTGTATTTTGCCAGAGATTATTTGAATCAAAAAAATCTAATACTGTTCCTAACAAATAATCACATAATCCTATAAGGGCTAAATAATTTGCTTTTAATTCAGCAACCTCTTCATCATTTTCCCTTACTTTATCATATTGAGGCCAATCTAATCTTGGCCCTCTATAATTTGTCTTAAGTTTTTCTCTGAATCTTTCAGGAGCGAAAAAGGGTTCATGTGGATCAAAAGTCTCTAATTGTAGAAACCAATTATCAGTATTTTTATTTATATTTAAAAAATCTAATCCAGATTGAAAACATTTCACTGATGGAAAATCTTTCTCATCTTTTATAAATTCACTATTTATTACATAGTTATAATATTTTCCCTCCCTATCACTTAAATTGAATTGCGATTTGTGATATTTTTCTCTCAATTTTTCAAGTGGAGGCTGAACCATTGCTTTCCAAGGATCGCTCTCTTGTCCTCGAATAAAGTCCCATGAATTAAACCTATTATGATAAGTTGCTCCACCATCTTCAAAGTAATGATAGTGATCAGTTACTAGGTGAGTATACGTATTATTAATTCTTAACATTTCTGGAAATGAATTATCAAATGGTTCTAAAGGTCCCCATGCTCGATGAAGGAAGCTTAGCCGTCCTGAATGCATATCACGTCTGGCAGGCATACAAGGCATGCTTCCTATATAATGATTATTAAATTGAACCGATTTTTTTGCTAATCTATTAAAATTTGGTGTTTCAATATATTTTCCACCATAAGAATTTAACATTCTTTTGTTTAATGAATCAAAAAGTAAAAAAACAGTTTTCATATAATTTAAATTATACTATGTATTTTGTAGTACAAATACAAAATTATACAGGATTATAAAAATGAAATATTTACATACTATGGTTAGAGTTAACAATATTGATGAGTCACTAGACTTTTATTGCAATAAGTTGGATTTAAAAGAAGTTAGAAGAGTAGATAATGAAAAAGGACGCTTTACTCTTATATTTCTAGGTGCAGAAAACAGTGATGAAAAAACAGGACTACTCGAATTAACATATAATTGGGATCCAGAAGAATATACTAGCGGAAGAAACTTTGGTCATCTTGCTTACAGTGTCAAAAATATTTATGAGGTATGTGAAAAGTTGATGAATAATGGTGTCACTATAAATAGACCACCGCGTGATGGACATATGGCTTTTGTGCGTTCACCTGATGGAATATCTTTAGAAATTTTACAAGAGGGTGCAGCACTTCCAGTTCAGGAACCATGGAAATCTATGGAAAATTTGGGAACTTGGTAAATCTAATTATTAAGTTTCACTTTATAATATTTATCTGGATTAGTTGCTAAAGCTATTACCGAAGGTAAAACTTTTCTATAAAAATCAAAAAGGCTATTAAAGGGTTTAGGAAGTTCTGAGTCAATTTCTTTACGAAGTTTTTTTAAATTATACGAAGGAACCATTGGATACATATGATGTTCTAGATGATATTCCATATGCCAGTACAAAAAACTTAAAATAGGATTTATTCTTACTGAATAAGTGCTTAAGCGATGATCCTTTGTATCAACTTTAGCTGCTAAATGTTGTGTTACATTAACAGCAAACCAGATTGGTTTACCAATATATGTTGGTAAAATAATATATACAATTGGTAAGATGGAACCAATATAAAAAGAATAAGCAATTACTATTACCCATATCAAAACATATAATCTTGAGTTCCATAATATTTTTTTCTTTTCTTCTTTAGGGGCAGTAATATCAATAACTGGTGAAAATTTTCCAAAGGCATGTTTTAAAACTTCGTACTTAATAAGTTTATGTGGATAAAGTAAATCAGTTAGTGGAATAAAATTTAAAAAGAATGCTAACAACTCCACAGGTCTTGAAACTTGAATTTCATGATCATAATCATCCTCAGTTTGAAGAGTTTTGGAATGGTGAAATGTATGACTCCATCTCCATCGGAAACCTTCAAAATCACACATGAAAGAACTAATGTGATAAAAAATTTCATTTATCCATCTTGTTTTGAATGCAGTTCGGTGAACAGTTTCATGCCAGTTAGCTACACTGAACGCATAAATTGTTCCATATATAAAGAAGAATAAGTACGTCCACCAAGTACCTAGAGTTATGTAAGCAAGATAACCCGAGACAATTAAAGATAAAAAGTAAAAAAAGAAATGTATTAGACCAGGTAGGTCTTTTCTTTTTGATAAATTTTTTAAAACCCTTTTATCTAGTTCTGGTTTGTACCAATCTTCTAAATTTACGTGCATTTTTATTATTTAGTCTAATTATCCCAACGTTCAAGCCAGCTTCCATCAACGCTAGAATCAAACTGATCTTTTTTAGAAGTGCCTCTAAATTTTGTATGTTGTTCTTCGTATCCTTCAAACCAAGAATTCCAGTCAGCTGTATAATTGGTATCATCAGATTTTCTCATTATGATTGGGTCAACTAAACCAGTATGAAATCCAGCTTCATCTTTTGGATTTTGAAATCTTAAATCAACACTCCATCTTACGGAATCAGATAAATTTTCAAGTGATCTATGCGGAACTAATTGGTGAAGAAATAAAACAGAACCAGCCTTCATATCACAGGTAACTATTTTTTCCTCAGCAATATCTTTTTCTTCAATAAACAAATACCAAGAGTCTTTTACTGAACCATCTTTTTTTTCAAGTTTGTGGTTCAATACTCTTTCTGGTCTATGTCCTCCAGGAAGTACCTGCATGCATCCATTTTCCTTATTTACATCTAGAAAAGGAATCCAGGCAGCTGGTTGAGTCGTTTTTTCAGCACCTTCTTTTAAGTAAGCTGAGTCTTGATGCCAAGGAACTGTCATTCTTGCAGTTTGTGGAGTTTTTGATCTAATGTTCCAAACAGGGTGGCCTGAGATATCTTTTCCTACCCAATTCTCAACAATGTCTAAAAGTTTTTTTGATCCCCATAAATTTGCGAGTGCAGGTTTAAGTTCTCCTCTATGATGAATTAAAACAGATGATCCTTTAAAATCTTTCTCAAGAGCTGCCAATCTTTTGAAAACATCTTTATCCTCATGTTTATTTGAAATTTTTTCTGCTTTAAAAGCTTTGTCTGCAAAATCTTCAACGATTTCCTCAAACTCATTTAATATTGGATTTAATTCATCCATACTAAATACATCTTCAACTATTGTATATCCCTCTTCATTATATTGCTCTATTTGTGTTTTACTAATCATTAATCGCCCCCATATTTATAAGTGATCTTAAACAATATTTATCCATTTACCAATAGATCAGTTAACTCATCAATGTTTGTATCCACTTTTGCTAAATCAGCAATCTTTTCACCCCTTGCCATAACACACAAATGATCTGCTATAGGATAGACGTGACTCAAGTTGTGAGTAATAAATATCGATGTTACACCTTGTTTTTTTAATCCTTCAACAAACCGAAGAACTTTATTTGTTTCTTTAACTGATAAATGGTTTGTTGGTTCATCCAAGATTAAAACTTTTGATTTAAAATACATAGCTCTTGCAATTACAACACCTTGTCTTTCTCCTCCTGAGAGTTGGTTTACAGGTGTTTCAGGAGACCTTAAATGAAGTTCAACATCATTTAACGCTTCCATCGCAGCTTTATCCATTGATTTAGATTTCATTAAACCAATTGATCCAAGTGAAAAAGTTGTCTGCTCTCTTCCTATAAAAATATTTCGTGCAATAGACATCTGTGGAATTAATGCAGAATATTGATAGATAGTTTCTATTCCTAAGTTCATCGCTTCTTTAGTAGACTTAAATTTCACTTCATTTCCTTCAAAGTAAATGTGGCCAGAGTCAGGTGCATGAGCACCGGATAGAATTTTAATTAATGTTGATTTCCCAGCACCGTTATCACCAATTAAACCAACAACCGTATCTTTTTTTATTTTTAAACTGAGATTTTTAAGAGCATGAACTCCAGAGTAATATTTATTAAGATCTTGGCATTCAATAATATTCTCACTGCTCATTAGTTTCTCCTTCACTTTTCTGAGTATTTTTCTTGGAGTCAATTTCATTTTCTTCAGCTTGGTTTTTATGAACCATATTTTCACCTCTTCTTACAACCCAAGTATTAAATACAACGGAGATGATAATTAAAGATCCTAGTCCTGCTCTGAACCATTCGGCATCAATTCTCGCCATTATAATTCCACTTTCAAGAAAGCGAATAAGTATTGCTCCGATTGCAGCTCCGAATATTGTTCCAACTCCACCAAATAAGCTGACCCCTCCAATTACTGCTGCAGCGATAGACTCTAATTCAAGAAGATATCCCTGAGAAGGTAAAGGGGCTTCGATTCTGAAAGTTTGAATCATTCCTGCAAAGCCTGCTAAAAATCCACAAAGTATAAAACAAAACATTTTTACATTATTAGTCTTTATTCCCATTGATGATGCTGCGGGCGTATCACCGCCTGTAGAATAAATCCAATTTCCAAGGTTACTTCTATGTAGCATTATGCCAGCAATAAATGCTACTCCAAGCATCCAAAATAGTGATGCTCTAAAAACTTCAAATTGAAACACAAAAAGTTCATTTGGTAATGAGTGAGGGAATGGTGGAGGAAATCCGCCTGTTGCAACAGTAGTTAAACTTCTAGCAATGTATAACATACCTAAAGTGGCTATAAAGGAGGGTATCCCAAATCTGATCGTTATAAAACCATTTACAAAACCAACAGCAATACCAATTGATAATCCCAGTGCTATAGCAAACCATGGTGGAATGCCTTGATGTACTAATTGAACCATTGTCATAGGTACGAGTGCAAAAACAGATCCAACTGATAAGTCAAATTCACCAGAGATCATTAGTATAGCGATACCAATAGCAACGATGATATACTCAGGTGTTATTCCCATAACTATTCGAATATTTCTAGGGCTAAGAAACTTATCATTTGCAATAAAGAATGCAGTCATAATTACTACAAACATTATGAACGTACTTATTTCTGGACGCATCAATATTGATTTTAATCTGTTACTTTTCATATAATTTCTTACTTAAAAAAAAGCCGGATAAATTTTATCCGGCTTTACATTGTTTTTGTTATCTAACTGACATTCCTTTGAAAGAACGGATTTGGGCAACATCATCCGGACCAATCATTGCCTTACCAGTGTTGATATCAAGTGCACTTAAACCATACTTGTTCATTAAGTATAGTTGGTGAACTGACATATAACCTTGATAGTATGGCTGTTGGTCAACGGTTAGTTGAACATAACCTTTTTCCATTTCTTCAAATACCACGTCAACTAAGTCAAATCCCGCAAGCAGCATTTGACCAGGCTCATAACCAAGATTTCTGATACCTTGAGCTGCTCCTGCTTCCCAAAATCCTACATCAAAATATGCAGTAGTATTTGGATTAGTTTGAACATATGAAGCTACTCTGTTTCCTACAGTTGATAGATCCATTCCAGATTCGATTTTTTCATAAGTCACTTCTCTATCTGGATTTGCAGCTTTATAGTCATCCATAAATCTTGCAATACCGTTAGCTCTTGTGTAGGCCCATGATTGGTTCATGTCTGCCACACCTATAAGAACATGTACTGGTCCATCAGGAAATTGTTTAGATAAAGTTGCTGCAAGTTCATAACCTGCTGCTTCCAAATCTTGACCAACGTATGCAAGTCTATTACTACCTGCAGCACCTTCTGGGTCATCTGTATTAGCAGTAATAACTGGAATACCAGCTGCTAAAGCTTCGTCAACAGCGGCATCAAAAATTGTTGGATTTGTAATTGTAGTTACAATACCATCAACACCTTGAGCGATTGAAGATTCTAAGTTTTGTAATTGCTCCTGTTGATCTCCATCACCTGATAGAGTTAACATTTGGCAATCTGCATTAATTTGTGCACAAGCATCTTTAAAACCTTTATGAACTGCTGCCCAAAAAGCGTTGTTTGTGTCACTATGCATAACAAAGTTAAATTTATATTCTGCTTTTGCTGAAGTAGCGAAAAGAGCTACTGAAGCTAAAATAATTGAAGCAAATTTTTTCATGCATTCCTCCTATTTTTATGTTTCCCTAGCAAGAATAGATTTGTAAAACAAGCAGAAATATTGTGAATTTAAACGTAAAATTATCGCACTAATGAACAAAAGGTAAAATTTATTATTATTTTTTTAGGATTTGCCTCACGAAATCATCATGCATTGGCTCTGGCCTCACACAAGAAGATCTGAGTTCTACTTCTACTTTATAAATTGATGAAATCATGGCACATTCAATTACATCAATAACATGAAGAGCCAACTCTCCATTACATCTATGCATTCTATTGTTTTCAATCGCATCAATCATTTCAGCTAGTCCAATACCTCTATAATTTGCTTGTTCTGGTGCCTCATTACTTCTTCCACTATGATTGACGATATTTGTCTTTCCAAGAGGCTTATCTTCGACACTTATATTTTTCCATTCAGATCCAAACTCCCCAGAAATAGATACTGGACCACCAAACATATTTGGGTCAGGGACAACAATTGAACCCATAGTACCATAAAGCTCCATATGATTACGTTTATGATTTAAAACATCAAATGAAATGAAACCCTGGACAATTGCTTTACTTTGAAATTCAATATTAAACATGTACGAAGTTGGAATTTCCACATTAAAGGTTTCTCCTTTTTTTGGACCAGCTTTGTATTCTCTTTTGTCAAAAAATTTTGCTCCTCTACCTCTTATATTTTTAACAGGGCCTAGAAGATTAACCAGTGTTGTAAAAAAATATGGACCCATGTCTATTACAGGCCCTCCCCCTTCTTGAAACCAAGACTCAGGACTTGGATGAAAATCTTGAACACCCGGAAAGGCAAATATAAAATTACCTGTTAGAACTTGTCCAATATCATTATTATCAATTAAATTTCGTGTAAGCTGCCCTCCTCCTCCTAAAAAAGTATCAGGGGCATTGCCAATATATAAGCTATTTTTTTTTGCTAAATTTAGTAATTCTTTTGCATCATCAAATTTAACACTCATTGGTTTTTCACAATAAACATGTTTGTTTGACTCAAGAGCTCTTTTCGATATTTCATAGTGCGCTTGAGGAATTGTGAGGTTAAGAATAATGTCTACATTTTTATCATTAAATATTTCATCCACGGATAAAGCTGCAATTTTGTACTGCTCAGCTGTTTTTTTAGCTGCATCTAGATTGATATCAGCACAAGCTACAAAATTTATGTTATTAAAATATTCTTTTGCTCTAAAATATGTTTCTGCAATATTACCACAGCCAATCAATCCAATATTTTTCATACTGTTAAATGATATACATTACTACAAAATTTAAAATAAAAAATTGAAAAATAAAATTACGCTATACGTTTGGTATTTTTCTAACAGGAACGTAGTTAGGATCAAATGCCTGCTTAATAATAGCTGGCACAATATCTTTATAGGCGCTAATTAAACCATAGTTTGGTTTTGGTAGTTGATTCTTAATAATTTTATGTAATTTTGGTAGATTATACCAAGGTACTTGAGGGTACATATGATGTTCGATATGATACTCTAATTTAATATAAAGCCAGCTTAAAATTGGATTAAGAATTACTGTTCTTGTATTTACTCTGTGATCTTTAACATCAAACGCAAGTCCTGCATGTTGAGTTAAACCGCACATAAAAAATAATGTGTTGCCATAAAAAGTAGGTAAAAGAAAAAATAATACAGGTAAAATAGTTTGAAAATATATAGAAAATAAAATTATAGAAAACCATATTAACATGTGAATTCTAGATGATAAAAAAACTTTCCATTGATGTTCTTTTGGAACACAATCTCTTATTACCGGAGTCATTATACCTAGAGAATTTTTTAATGTTTCTACTAGATAGGACTGATGTATCCATAATAGAGGTCCAAAAGGGATGAAACTTACGAAATATTTAAATAACTTACTTGGTCTATCTACTTGAATTTCAAAATCATGAGGTTCTTTCGTATGTAATGTGTAACTATGATGTAATGTGTGAGTCCATCTCCATCGAACTGGTTCAAAGTTTGTCATGAAAGAAAAAATATATTGAAATAAATCGTTTAACCATCTTTCTTTAAAAAGTGTTCTGTGTCGACTTTCGTGATCGTAAGCGCCGCTGAAAGTGTAAATGGTTCCATAAACCCAAAACCATAAAATTGTCCAGTAAGTGCCCCAAGTGTAATATGCTAGATAACCTGAAATAGCTAAAGCAAAAAAATATAAGGAGACATAAATAATTCCTGGTAAGGATCTTTTAACACAAAGTTCTTTTAATACTTTTCTGTCAAGATCAGGTTTCCACCAAATATTCTTACCTAGTTTGGCTTCAAGATCCGCAGAAACATTTGTATCTCTAATGACAGTCATATATTTTATATATATAATTTTTATTAAAAAAAAATAAACAATATTTATGAAAAATAAACTAACCGTATATGACCTGTTAAAGCTTAAGAGTGTCAGACAAATTCATGAGGTATATGTAAATAATGTAGAAGAGGCAATAGCGGCAGAAGAGGCTGGGATTGATATGATATGTACAGCGTATGATATGCCGCACCATGGAATTTTTGGAAAATTAGATGATGTTAAAAGAATAAGAGATGCGGCACCTAACACACACCTGATGAGTGCCGCACCTGAAAAATCATACGCAACTGCTGATGAAGCGGTAAGGGCGGCTTATAAATTGTTATCAATTGGTTGTGATTCATTTTATACAAATAATAGTTCAAGTATTATCAGAAGCTTAAGAAAAGAAAAAGTTCCAGTAATTAGTCATATTGGTTTGATTCCAGGTCATGTAAATTGGATTGGTGGTTTTAGAGCTATTGGTAAAAATGCCAAAGAAGCTATAGAAGTATTAGAACATGCTTTAGAACTTGATGATGCAGGAGCAATAGGTCTAGAGGTTGAAGTTGTTCCTCCAAAAGTAGCTGAAATAATTACAAAAAAAGTAAAGCTATTAACAATTTCAATGGGCAGTGGTTCTGGTTGTGATGGCCAATATTTATTTTCTCAAGACATTCTTGGATACAACACAGGCCACGTACCAAGACATTCAAGAATCTATAAAAACTTTAAAAAAGAGTTCGATAAACTTCATCTTGAAAGAGTAAATGCTTATAAGGAGTTTATTAGAGACACTGAAGATAAAAAGTTTGATGATCCTAAGATCACTGTTGGAATTGAAGATAAAGAATACGAAAGTTTTTTGAAATTATCTGATAAATATTAATACATTTTGTATGTATGCTTTGAATTGTAAGCTTGTTTAATAACAGATGGAAGAACTGATTTCCAAAATGAAAATAATGAAGGATGTGGTTTAGGTATTTGATCTTTGATTAGGTTGTGTAATTTAGGAAGATTATAAGATGGTACAGTTGGAAATAGATGGTGCTCAAGATGATATTCCATATGATAATATAAAAAACTAAAGATAGGGTTTAATTTTATATTATGAGTTGTTAACCGATGATCTTTAACATCAAATGGCACACCCAAATGTTGTGTTATGTTGACAATTTGGTTTAGTGGAGCTCCTAAATAATTTGGAAGTAGGAATAAAAAAATTGGTAACCAAGAATTATAATATATCGAAATTGAAATAATTAATAACCACAACAAAACAAACAATCTTGAATTTCTAATTATAATTGATTTTTCTTTTTCTGGAGCATTCTGTTTTACGACATCTGTTAAGTAACCCATTGAGTGTTTTAGTATTTCGAACTGAAGAGTTTTATGCGGATAGATTAGTTGTCCAAAAGGAATAAATTGACAAAAGAAATGAATTAAATCTGTTGGTCTTGTCAATTGTATTTCGTGGTCATAATCACCGTGTGTTTGAAGAGTATGGCTGTGATGAAAGGTATGACTCCATCTCCATCTCACTGGCTCCATATTTGCCATAAATGAGCTTAAATAATAGAAAACATTATTTAACAATTTACTTTTGAATGCTGTTCTATGAAGTGTTTCGTGCCAGTTAGATGGGCTGTAGGCCCATATTGTACTGTAACAAATGAGAGGAAGTATAGCTAATAAGCTTCCCCATGTTAAAAAAATACTAAAACCAAAGAAGAATAAAAAAAAGAAATAAATACCAAAATGTTTTAAACCTTCCCAATCGCTCTTTCTTGAAAGATCTTTTAATAATCTTTTATTTAATTCAGGTTTAAACCAAGTATCATCTACATGCATAATTATAAAATAATTCTATAATCAAGCTTTTTCAATAGCACCGGTTATTAAAGCTGTAACTTCTTCAGGTGAACTTTCTTTCGCTAGTTTATTAGCCACTAACTGGCCTCTCCTAAGTACAGCTATTCTATCGCTAACAGCGAATACATCTGGCATTCTATGACTAATAATTACAACCGCAATACCTTGATTTTTAAGTTGCTTAATTAACTCTAGAACTTCTGCAACCTGTCTTACGCTAATTGCTGCAGTAGGCTCATCTAATAATACAACTTTAGCTGCTGATAATTTTGTTCTACCAATGGCAACTGCTTGTCTTTGCCCACCAGACATCATTTTCACTTCCTCATCTGGTAAAGTTTCAGATTTAAGTTCTTTGAAAATATCTTTAGCTCTTTTGAACATCTCTGAAAAATTAATTATTTTTAGTATTCCAAAATTTCTCTTAATCTCCCTTGTAAGAAAAATATTTGAGGCAGCAGTTAAATTATCACACAATGCCAAATCTTGGTAGACAACTTCTATACCTTTATCTCTCGCTTCCATAGGTTTTGAAAATTGAACTTTTTTATTTTCAAAATTTATTGTTCCAGATGACTGTTTAAAATTGCCTGCTATAATTTTAATTAAAGTAGATTTACCAGCACCATTGTCTCCCATTAATCCTAAAACTTCACCTGATCTTAATGAAAGTGTAACGTTATCCAATGCCTTTATAGCTCCAAAATTTTTAGATATTTTATTTAATTCTAGAATCTCCATTAGTCCTCTTTTGGTCCACCTGAATTTGATTTAAAGGTAAAATTTGAATTAATTACAACAGCTAAAAAAATAATTATTCCTTTTACTACTCTATTCAAATCAGGATCTATACCCCAATGTATTAATCCATTGCTAATCATTGCTATAAAAACACATCCTAGAAGTGTACCAGTCATAGTTCCTACAGCACCTGCAAGTGCTGTTCCTCCAACAACAACTGCAGCTATAACGTCAAATTCCATTCCATCTGCTAAATTTGCGTTTCCAGAGGAAACTCTAGCCACAAATAATATACCAACAATAGCAGAAAAAAGACTGGTTCCTATTAATGCTAAAATCTTTACTCTATCAACATTAATACCAATATTTCTTGCAGCTTTAGGATTTCCACCAACTGCATAGAAGTTAGTTCCGGTAACAGTATACTTGCTTGCAAACCAAAAAATAAGAAAAGCTCCAAGCATTATCCATGTGACTGTTGGTAAACCTAAAATATCTCCTCCAAAAAAATATCTAAATTCCTTATTACTTATTGCTATAGGCCGACCTTCGGTAACAAAAAGAGAATAGCCTCTTAAGGCACTCCATAGTGCTAAAGTTGTAATAAATGTAGGAATGAATAATTTTGTTCTAGCTACTCCTATAAAATACCCTAGTAAGGTCCCCCATAAAATTACTATTACAGCTGAAGTTAAATAACCAAAGTCGTACCACTTTATTAAAATTACAAAAAGTAAACCTGACCAAGCAACTGATGGTCCAACACTAATATCTATTTCTCTAGTGATAAGGACAAAAGTCATTGGAAAAGCAATTAAACCAACATAAGAGGCACTTCTCAAAATACTTGTAAAATTTCTTTGTGTAAAAAAGTTTTCAGTAGTGAAAGAAAATAAAAGTAAGACAATAATTAACGCTATAAGCAATCCTATCTCATGCAGATTACTGATTTTTATTCTCTTTTTAGTTTTTTCTAGAGTCTGTTCTGTCATAAGAAAAAGGGGTATCTTTAGATACCCCTTAAAAAAATAGTTAGTCGTATCCTCTTTCAGACAACCATGTATCAATGGCTATTTTGTCTATAGAAGTAAATACTTTAGTAGGTGTTAATTGAACATATTCGTCGATAGCCTCACCTTTAACTGCTTTTAGTGCAGCTCTCATTGCACCTGCTCCCATATCTCTTGGGAATTGTGAATTAACAGCTAATAGAATTTCTCCATCACTTACAAAATTCATTAATTCTGCAGTTGCATCAGTTCCCATTACGTATGTTTGACCAATTTGTCCTGCTGCCAGAACAGCATTAACGGCACCAATTGTCCCACCTTCATTAGCAGCATACATTAGGTTAATTTCAGGGTTTGCAATAAGCATGTCTGTACCAACTTGAGTTGCAACATCATTTGCAAAGGCTTCTTGGTTATTGATAACTTCAAAATTTACACCTGTAGAATTTAGTCCATCTATAAAACCATCTTCTCTTTCCTGACAAGCTTCGTATCTATTACAATTATGAATACCAATTTTTAAATCAATACCAGCTTTGATTGCCCAGTTTCCAGCAATAACACCAACTGGATAACCCAACTCTCTTTGACTTGTAGTAACAAGTGCATAAGCGAGTCTTTTAGCATCTTCATCATTTAAACATGTATTATAGCATACAACTGGAACACCTGCTTCTGCAAGTCTTTCAACAGCTGCAACAGAAGAATCAGTTGAAACTGGTGACATTATTACAACATCAACGCCAGTTGCTAAAAGCGTATCGATAAATTCAGCTTCCCTTGCTACATCACTTTGAGAATTCGCTCCAGTTAGCTCGATACCTTCTTCTTCCCCAGCTTTTTCTATACCATATTTAATCTCACCAAAAAAACCAGCAGTATCAAGATATAGAGCACCTACTTTAAGTGCATTTGCTGAGAAAGAAAAAGTTAATAAACTTACAGCCGAAGCTATAATTAAAATAAATTTTTTCATTTTTCCTCCTAAATAATCATTTCAATTTAAGGAATTAATTCAATATGTAAATGTTATATTTTAATAAAAAAAGGCCGCAAATTGCGGCCTTTTTAATTTAAATAGTCTTGATGACTTACATAAAGTCAGCAGCATTTTCTTTAGTTACTAACACAGTTCCAGTATCAATGTTATCTGGAATGCTTTCACCATTAGCTAATTTAAGTGCATTTTCTACACCCATATATCCCATGTTGTATGAGAACTGAGCAATAGTAGCTGACATTTCACCAGCCATTACACTTGCAGCAGCATCAGGGTTAGCATCAAATCCAACAACCAAAACATCATCTAGCATATCAGCATTTTTTAATGCTTGGATAGCGCCTAGACCCATATTATCATTAGAAGCAAAGATTGCTTTTAGATTGGGGTTACCAGTTAAGATATCTTCAGTTACTGACATACCTTGTGCGGTATCCCAGTTAGCTGGAAGTTCAGCAACAATGTTCATGCCACATGCTTCAAGACCTTTATGAGATCCTTCAGCTCTGTGCTGACCAGTAGTTTGAGTTATCATTCCTTGAAGAATTGCAACATCAGAGCCACTTGGAACGTTATCACAGATGTATTGAGCGGCTAAAGCAGCACCATTAATATTATTAGTTCCAATGAAAGTTACACCTTCATTAATTCCATTAGTATCAATGTATACAACTGGAACACCAGAAGCCATTGCATCATCAAGAATTGGTGCAACTGCATTAGGGTCAGTTGGTGCAATCGCAATACCGTCTACACCTTTTGCTATTTGGTCTTCAATTTGCGCCACCTGAGCCATAACATCACTCTCTTGTGGTGGTGATAGGATAATTAGGTTAACACCTAATTCTTCAGCAGCATCTTTAGCACCAGCTTCTACTGAAGCCCAAAATGGGTTTCCAGCACCTGGTCCTTTGGTACTTAACATTATTGTTTTAGCGTGTGAGCCTGCTAGAAGGCTACCTGAAAAAAACAATACTGAAGTAGTAATTATAGAAATAAAAAATTTCATTTTTCCTCCTAAATTTTTTTTTTAACCATTAATGAAAAATGAAAATCTAATCAAGAGACTGTTTGTCAGAAAGTGATTATTTTTTAATATTATGTTCTGGTTGCAAGTTGTCTTCTTAAAACATCAATATAAACGGCCAAAATAATAATAGAACCAATCAGAACTTGTTGCCAGAAAACACTAACGTTCATCAAATTTAGACCATTTCGGAGTATACCCATTATCATAACTCCAGCAAACACGCCTAATACTGTTCCTCTGCCTCCAAAAAAGCTCGCTCCACCAATTATGACTGCCGCAATTGCATCTAACTCAGATTGTAAACCAGCATTTGGATAAGCAGAATTCGTTCTTCCAGCTAAAATTAAACCTCCAATTCCCGCCAAAAAACCACATAGAGTGTAAACTACGATTAAAATTCGGTCTACATTAATACCTGCTGCTCTTGCAGCTCCAGGGTTACCTCCAATAGCGTAGATCCATTTACCTATTCTTGTATGATTTAAAAATATCCAAAAAATAAAAAATATTACAATCATCAAAATTAAACTTGTGGGTATGTATTCTCTTGCCCCTTCTCCAAAAAATGCATCTAGCTTGATTTTACCATTTCCAATAACTCTTATCTGTTCAGCAAATCCTGTTATTGGCACACCGCCTGAAATTAGATTCCCAATTCCTCTGAATATATATAGAGTACCAAGTGTCATGATGAATGGATGAGGCATTCGAAGTAACGTGATGCCAATACCATTAAACATACCACACAAAAATCCAATTGCTGGTGCAACTAACATAACAACGTACCAAGGCATTCCTGCTTTGGAAGCAATAGCTAGTCCCATTAATGATAACATAATAATTGAACCGACTGATAAATCTATACCTGCAGTT
This sequence comes from uncultured Alphaproteobacteria bacterium, assembly GCA_902524385.1. Taxonomy (GTDB): domain Bacteria; phylum Pseudomonadota; class Alphaproteobacteria; order HIMB59; genus CACPNW01. The sequence goes on along the minus strand of CABZCZ010000002.1, from coordinate 139,156 downwards.
ACAATGACCATAAAGACACCAAGTGCTAACATAGACTGCCAGGAAACCTGTTTAAAAATATTTGTTACATTTCTCCATGATAAAAACACATCAGGTTGTAACAAATGCAAAACAGCAATCATTATTAGGATAAGTAATAAGATCCCATACCTTTCAAAAAAAGGAATTAGTCTGACAAATAAAGATTCTTGACTCTTATCCATTAATCTTTTTTCCCCATGATCCATCCAATAACTTCGTCTCTTGAAGTTTTTTTTAATTCTGATTCAGCAAAATTTGTTCCTTGAAAAAGTGCCATTACGCGATCACAAACAGTAAAAATATCATCCATTCGATGGCTAATTACTATTACACTAACACCTAACTTTTTAAGATTTAAAATTAAATCTAAAACTTTTCCAACTTCCTTAACAGCAAGTGCTGCTGTTGGTTCATCCATCAATACAATTTTTGCATTAAAAGCTGTAGCTCTAGCAATTGCTACAGCTTGTCTTTGTCCACCTGATAATTCTTCAACCTTTTGATCAGCACTCTTTACGTTTATTTTTAGTTTTGCAAGATGCTCTTCGGTTAACTGTTTTTTTTTTTTATGATCTAAAAAATTGAAAGGGCCAACTTTTCTTGTTGGTTCTCTTCCTAAAAAAATATTATCGCCAATAGGAAGGTTCCCAGCAAGTGCTAAATCTTGATAGACCATTTCTAAACCCAAATTTTGAGAGTCTCTTGGACTATTTAATGTTACTTTCTCTTTATCAAAAAAAAGAGACCCTTCACTTGGCTTGTATAATCCTGATAAAACTTTCATTAATGTTGATTTCCCAGCACCGTTATCGCCAACGACACCTAGAACCTCACCTTTATTTAAATGAAGATCTACATTTTGAAGAGCTGTTATAGTACCAAAGAATTTTGAAACTGATTTAGCTTCCAGTACTAATTGATCTGACATAACTATGTTTTTAAATAAATTTTAATTAATATCAACTGGTTTCGATCGTAAATATTTAACAGTTTCTCTTTCAGCTTTTTTACATAATTTAGGAGGTAGGCCTTTTGAAATCAGTTTTAAATCTTGAATTACTAATTCACCCATCTCTTTAAATGCACTGTCTAATGCACCAGCCCTATGCGGAGAAAAAATTACATTTTTGAGTTTTCTTAATTTATGATTTTTAGGAAATGGTTCTTGTGGAAAAACATCAATAGCAGCAAATACATTTCTATTTTTTAAAAAATTAAAAAAATCATCAAAATTTATTATGGCTGCTCTACTCATTAATACAAACGCTGATCCATCTTTTATTAATTTAAACTTTGAAGAATTAATCATAGATTTATTAGAAGAAGTAATAGACGCGAGTACATAAATGATGTCAGCATTTTTGAGTAACAAATTTAAACTGGTAGGCTTAACATCCAATTTTTCAATTTCTTTATCAGGAATCCAAGGATCATAAGCGATTATATTATTTGAGAATACTTTTAGTATAGGAGTAAGTGATTTTGCTAAATCACCAAAACCAATTAAACCAAATGTTTTATTTTTTATTAAAAAATTATTCTGACTAATTTCTCCTCCATACCTTTCTTTTTTTAAAATAAAGTCTGAGTGGGCAATATGAATACTTCTTGCTATTGATAAAGTAAGTCCCATTGCCATTTCAGCAACGGGTTGAGCAAAAACAGGAGATGTTGCTAATACATGTATTCCTTTTCTAAAACAATAATCATAATCCATATTGTCCATAAAATTGCTCTCTACATTAAATATTGCTTTAAGTTTTTTAGATTTAGAAATTAAAGATAAAGGTAAATTGGGTTGCCCAAAAATATAATCTGCCTTTGGTAAATTTTTTTCATAAAAATTTTTTTTATTTTTATTTGGAGCAGTAATAAGTTTAAAATTTTTTTTTAAGTATTTTAAATTTTCTTTAGAAAAAAGTAGGTCCATTGTTCTTGGATATGGATCTAATAAAATTATAGGCTTGTTTTGACTCATACAATTTTTAAATTTTAGAAAAAGAAATTTATTTTTATACGCCCTTACGTTGTTTATTTTTTCCTTCTAAAAATTCATTAAGAGCTAATTTCTTACCTTCGGTATTATCCACTTCAAGTGTTGGACTCTCCCAAAAAGCTGTACCTTCTAACCATTCATAACCATCTGTTTTCATAGAAATCAGATAGGTTTTGTCTGATTCTTTTGCTCTTTTAAAAGCAGCCTCTAACTCTGAAATGGATTTAACGGTCTCACCATTTGCCCCCATACTTTTTGCATGAGCTTCAAAATCTACAAACTGTACATTTGTAGCTCTGGCTGCATTGAGATTACAAAGATATTCATTCCCACCTTTTGCTAGCTGCAATCTATTAATAACCATATGACCACCATTATCACAAACAACTATTATTAATTTTTTATCATACAAAACAGAACTATAAATATCGCTGTTTTGTAATAGGTATGAACCATCTCCTACAAATACAATTACATCTTGATCAGGTTTTGCCATTTTAATTCCAAGTGCACCCGATATTTCATAACTCATGCAACTAAATCCCCATTCAGTTTCAAAAGTATTTAGCTCTTTTGGTTTCCATATTTGAACCACTTCTCCAACTAAGCCTCCAGCTGCAGTTACAACAATATCTGATGGATCTGAATTTCTATAAACTGCACCCACTGCATGAGCATAGGACGGTAATTCTTGGTTTGTTGGCCCACTCTCTTTAGCAACATATTCATCCCATCTATCTCTTTCCTCAATAGATCGCTGGTACCAATTATCAGGCGCTCTCCAATCTCCTAATACTTTTGATAATTCTTGAAGTCCAATTTTTGCATCACTTACAACAGGAGTTGCACGATGTTTTATAGTGTCAAATCGTGAAGTATTTATTGATACAAGTTGAAAATTTTCATTTTCAAAATTCGTCCAAGAGCCAGTTGTAAAGTCTCCTAATTTTGTTCCTACAGCTAGTGCTAAATCTGTATCTGTAGCAAGGTTATTAGATGAGCCTTCTCCTAAACATCCAATTGCACTTATATAATAGGGATCATCTTTGTTCATACATCCAATACCCATTACAGTTGCAGTTACGGGAATATTATGTTTCATTGCAAAAGCAGAAATTTCCTCTTCAGCTTCTGAATATAAAACACCTCCTCCAGAAATAATAATAGGTTGTTTTGATTTTTTTAATTTATCAGCTGCTTTTTGTATTTGATTTGGATCAGGGTGAATTCTTCTTATTCGATAAATTTTTTCTTCAAAAAAAATTTCTGGATAATCAAAAGCTTCTCCTTGAACATCTTGTGACATCGAAATTACTGCAGGACCACAATCTGCAGGGTCAAGCATCACATTAATTGCTTGAGGTAAAGAAGTTAAAATTTGTTCAGGTCTAGTTATTCGATCAAAATATCTTGATACAGATTTAAATGAATCATTCTGAGTTTCTGAAGGAGAATTAAAATGTTCTACTTGTTGTAAAACAGGGTCTGGAAAACGACTTGAAAATGTATCACCTGGTAAAAGTAAAATTGGAAGTCTGTTGCTTAATGCAACTGCTGCTGCGGTAACCATGTTAGTTGCGCCTGGTCCAACTGACGAAGTAGCAACAAATATTTGTTTTCTTCTTTTTGCACGAGCATATGCTATTCCAGTTAAAGCCATGTTTTGTTCATGATGACCTCTGTATCCTGGAAGTTCATTTTGATATTCTTCCATGGCCTGTCCAATACAAGCTACATTACCATGACCATAAATACCAAATGCACCTGGAAAAAGTGGTTCTTTTTTTCCATTAATTAAAATTTTTTGCATAGTTAAATATTTAATTAATGCGTGTGAACAAGACATTCTAACTGTTTTCATAGGTTCCTTTCGCAAAAAAAATAGATACTATTATAATAAAAAAATAATTTAAAGAGTTAATCAATTTATTTTTTTATAATTATAGAATATAAATCTTTTATGAAAGTTGGTGTGGTTGGAGAAATTCATACTTGTGGATATGAGATCTTTGAAAATAATAACATAGAATATTTTGTTACTAATAGTAAAGAAGAAGATCAACTTACGAATGAATTATCTGATGTGGATGGAATTGTTGTAAGAACAGTCAAATTAAGTAAAAAAGTTCTGTCAAATGCAAAAAAATTAAAGGTTGTTGCAAGACATGGAGTTGGTTATGATAACGTTGATTACAATTTCTTAAATGACAACAAAATAGCTTTAGCTATAACAGGCACAGCTAATGCTGTAAGTGTTTCTGAGCATGTAATGACAATGATGCTTTGCTTAACTAAAAATATCTATGAATCTGATAAATTAGTTAAACTTAATAAATTTGAAGAAAAAGCAAATCTTCCTAATTATTTTGAATTATATCAGAAAAAAATACTTATTTTGGGTTTTGGTAGAATTGGAAAAGAATTAGCTAAAAGATGCATGGCTTTTGATATGGAAATTTACATTCATGATCCATTTATTTCCGATGATGAAATCCGTTCTATGAATTATATTCCTACAGACAAAGAAAGTGGATTTATGATTGCAGATTATATAAGTATTCATTTGCCACTAAACTCAGAAACAAATGATTTGATTTCTTTTGAACAATTTGAAGTATTTAAATCGAATTTAATTCTAATAAATACTGCACGCGGAGGTATCGTTAATGAAAATGCTTTATTTGATGCTTTAAAAAATAAAAAAATTCGCGCTGCTGGATTAGATGTTTTTAAAACTGAACCTCCAATAGAAAATCATATGTTATTTTCTTTACAAAACACTTTGCTAACACCTCACAATTCAGCACTTACACTTGAATGTAGAAAAAGAATGGCTACTGAAACCTGTGAAAATGTTTTTAATTTTTTAACTAAAAGTAAAAATTTAAATAAAAGTAATATAATAAATTATAATATTATAAGTTAAATATTTAAGTAAAGATTTCCATCTTCTTCTGTAATATCAAATATTTTTAATGAAATTTGTTCTAAATCAGAGAGAGAGTCTCCAGATACAATGCTAAATTTATTACCGCATGATGGGCACTCTAGTTCTTCACCTTCAATACTAGATTCACTTAATAAAGGTTTTTCGGCACAAGGGCAATTTCCTTCAGTTGCAAAAAAGCCAGATTCGAGTCTATAAATTGCATAATTTATATCTTCATATTCAAAATTTTCTACTGAACCAATATCAATATCATCAACTTCACCTATTAAAATTGGTTCAATTTCATCATTCATACAAAATTTTTAAAATAAAATTGAATTAGAATAAATATTTTTTTTAAGAAAATTGTTGATTTATCTGAATTTAAGATTTTTTCTTGTTAATTCTTTTACGTTAGAAACTCCCATTAATTTCATATCTCTTTCAATTTCATTACGTAAGTTAGATAAACTTTTTTCAACTCCTTTTTGACCTCCAGCAGCTAAAGCATACAAATACATGCGTCCTCCAGAACATGCTTTTGCACCAAGCGATAATGCTTTTAAAACATGCGTGCCTCTTCTAATGCCTCCTTCACATATTACATCTATTTTATCTCCAACAGCATCAACTATTTCAGCTAGTTGATCAAAAGGCGATCTTGATCCATCTAATTGTCTTCCTCCATGATTTGAAACCATTATAGCTGAAGCTCCAACATCAACTGCTTTTTTAGCATCTTCCACTGACATGACACCTTTAATTGCGAATTGGCGGCCCCACTCTTTATTAATATTTTCAACATCTTTCCAGCTCATAGAATTATCAAGCATCTTCGTGAAATAATCTCCTATAGTAGTCATTACTTTTGTGCCTTCACTTATATGATCTTTTAAGTTGCTTAATTCCCATTTAGGTTTTGTAAAATAATCTACTGCCCACTTTGGATGTAACATAAAACTTAGAACACTATTGAGTTTAAGTTTCATTGGAATGGTAAAACCAGTATACAAATCTCTTTCGCGATTTCCTCCAACAGCAGTATCAACTGTTACAGCCATTGCTTCAAAATTAGATTCTTTACACCTTTCTATAAGAGCTTTGTTTAATCCTTTGTCTTTATGAACATACAGTTGAAAAAGTTTTGGTGTTTTAACTAAATTTGATATCTCTTCTATACTTGCCGTACCTAAGGAAGATATTCCAAACATAGTGCCAAATTTTTCAGCAGCTTTTGCAACACCAATCTCACCTTCATGATGAAATAACCTTTGAAGAGCAGTAGGTGCACAATATAGAGGTATGTCTAATTTCTGTCCCATTACTGTAGTTGACATATCAACTTTATCAACTCCACTAAGAACGTTAGGGATTAGATCACATTGTTCATAAGCATCAGTATTTCTTTTATATGTAATTTCATCGTCAGCGGCACCATCTATATAATGAAAAATAGGGCTAGGGAGTCGCTTTTTTGCTAAATTCCTAAAGTCTTTTACATTATGGCAATTATTGATGCTTCCGAACATTAAGCTTGAATTGTTTTTTGTGATTGTTCCCCAAGACCTTCAATACCTAATTTCATAACATCTCCAGCCTTTAAAAATACCTGTGGTTTCATTCCCATACCTACTCCTGGAGGTGTACCAGTAGAAATAATGTCACCAGGTTGCAATGACATAAATTGACTTAGATAACTTACTAGAAAATTTACACCATAAACCATAGTATTGGTTGAGCCATTTTGCATTGTTTTACCATTTACCTCTAACCACATTTTAAGATTTTGTGGGTCGGATACTTCATCAGTTGTAACCAAATAGGGCCCGATTGGTCCAAAAGTATCACATGATTTACCTTTTACCCATTGACCTGAGTGTTCAATCTGAAATTCTCTCTCACTTAAATCATTAATAACACAGTAACCGGCTATGTGAGATTGTGATTCACTTTCTGAAATATACTTTGCTTCTTTTCCAATAATTACTCCAAGCTCAACTTCCCAGTCAGATTTTACAGATTTTTTAGGAATTTCTACATCATCATTTGGACCAATAACAGCACTTGTTGCTTTTGCAAATATAATTGGTTCAGGCGGGACTTTCATCCCAGTTTCTTCAGCATGATCTGAGTAATTTAATCCTATACAAATAAACTTTCCAATACTTTCTTTACAGACACAAGGGGCAATACTATCGTAACTTTGAACAATAGGAAGTGATCCAATATCAGCTTTTTTCACTTCATTAAGCTTATCAATAGTTACATTTTCTCTATCCCAATCTTTTACCAATGATGAAGCATCGCGAACTTGTCCTTGTGTATCTACAATCCCTGGTTTCACTTCTTTTCCAATTCTATATCTTAAAGTTTTCATTATAAAGTCCATCCTCCATCAATTAAATTTAAGGTTCCTGTTACAAAAGATGATTCGTCACTCGCTAGATATGTAGCAAGTGAAGCAATTTCTTCTGGTTGGGCCAATCTACCCATTGCCTGTCTCGCTATAAAGTCTTCACGAGCTTTCTTTGGATCAGCAGCCATGTTTACTCTTCCTTCCCAGGAAGGTGTTTCTACAGTTCCAGGAAGTATTGCATTGCATCGAATTCCTTTTTTCACATAGTCAGCCGCAACTGCTTTAACAAAACCATTTAAAGCTGCTTTAGTTGCTCCATATATAAATCTATTTTCAACACCTTTCACATTAGAAGCTGCAGAAGATACTATGATAATATTTCCTTTTCCTTTTTCTAACATTTTAGGAACTAAATTGTAGCTCATAAGATAGGCTGAATATACGTTTACATTCACTGATCTATAAAATTCTTCATCATCACATTCCAATAACGTTCCATGATGAACAAAACCTACTGCATGAAAAAGAACATCAACCGAATCAATACTGGAACAAAATTCTTCAACTGCCTTTTTATTAGTTGCATCTAATTTTTGAGTTTTTATTAAATTATTTTCTTTGTTTAATTCATTAAGTTTTTCTTCATTGATATCTGTAGCAATCACAGAAGCACCTTCTTTAGCAAACATCATTGCAGTTGCTCTGCCAATCCCTTGTGCTGCTGCAGTTGCTATTATTTTTTTATCTTTTAGTCTCATATATTATTATTCCAATACTTGCCGTTAGGAAAAGAGAACTCATTAACAGACTTTTCTTTCATTTCAATAGAATATCCATGATCAAGTGGAGGCATATAATTTCCATTTTCAATTTTACAAGGATATATGAAGTGTTCATGTAAACTGTCTTGATATTCTACTACTTTATCATTTTTAGAACCGTTAATTAAAATATAATCAATCATACATAAGTGTTGGACATACTCACAAAGACCAACACCACCTGCATGAGGAAAGACTGGAACATTAAATTTATGTGCCATTAACAATACAGTTATTATTTCATTTATACTTCCCAATCTGCAACTATCAATTTGACAAATGTTCATTGCACCAGATTCGAGAAATTGTTTAAACATGATACGACCTCCACAAGCTTCTCCAGTTGCAAGTCTTACGTTTCCAACTTCTTTTTTTATTTTGGCAAAACCCATTACATCATCTGGACTTGTAGGTTCTTCTACAAAAAATAAATTAAATTTTTTGTATGCATTAATATGTTTAATTGATTGTTCTACGTTCCATTGTTGGTTTGCATCAACCATAATAAAGCAATCATCACCAATTGTTTTTCTAATTAACTCAAGTCTTTTTACATCTGCATCTAAATCTAAACCTACCTTGATTTTAAAATGCTTCCAACCTTTCGCCATATATTCTTTGCATAATTGAATTATTTTTTCATCTGAATAGCCAAGCCATCCTGCGGCAGTTGTGTAAGATGGATATCCTTCTTGCAATACCGTATCGATACGTTTTTGTTTATCATTTTGATTGTTTGACAAAATCGCTAACGCTTCCTCTGGAGTTAAAACATCTTCAATATATTTAAATGTTAACCAACTAACGATTTTTTCAGGCTCGCTTTCTACAACAAACTGCCACAAAGGTTTTTTGTGCTTCTTAGTAATTAAATCCCATAAACAATTAAAGATTGCTGATACAGCCATATGAACAACTCCTTTTTCAGGACCTAACCAACGTAGTTGACTATGATCAACACACTTGAACCAGAGCTTACCAATGTTATTTTCTAAATCATTTAAGTCCATATTTTCAAAAATTGGAAAAAAATGTTTTATACATTCAGCAACAATGTCATTTCCTTTACCAATCGTGAAGGCAATACCATATCCTTTTAATTCTGATTGATCGGTAAAAACCGTCACATACGTTGCTGAATAATCGGGATCTGTATGAATGGCGTCAGATCCAGTTAAATCTTTTGAAGTTGGAAATCTTACATCTTGAACACTAAATTTAGTAATCTTTGTCATTTTTAAATTTTTTTGAAAGTTGTATTATCTATAAAATCCCAATCTAAATCAATACCAAGACCTGGCTTAGAAGGTAAATGAGCATAACCGTTTTCGACTTTGATAGAATCTTTTAAACCAAAATTAAAATATTCATAAGGAACGAGTACTTCAAAAAATTCAGAATTTTTTATAGCAGCACAACAATGTAAGTTAACAAGTTCTAAAGGATGATAAATAGCTGTATGAATTTCACACTGAACACCAAAACTTTCTGCTAAGTGTGCTGTTTTCATTGTAGCCGTAATACCTCCACTCCATGAAACATCAGCTCTTACCATATCAACAACCCTTGTAGAGATACATTCAGCAACACTGTAAGGATGTTTTGCTATAACCTCTGTTCCAATAATAGGAATATCTAATATTCTAGTTAATTCCCTTAGATTATGAAAATTTTCATCAAACAAAGGCTCCTCGTACCAATAATAATTTAATTTTTCTAACTCTCTTCCAAAACGTAAAGCTTGTTCAAAAGTATAAGGGGCAACCGGATCACTCATGAGCTTAAATTCATCACCAACTGCTTCACGTGTTTTTTTATGAGCTTCCAAATCAAAATCATATTTTCCAGGAGGATGAAGTTTATAAGCGTTGAAACCTCTCTTTTTATATTCCAAAGCTTCTTTTGCATAAGCCTCAGGTGAATCTAAAACTAGAGAACTTCCATAAATTGGAACCATGTCTCTATAAGCACCTAAATACTTATAAAGAGGTTGGCCTGCTTGCATAGATGAGAGAAGCCAACAATTAATATCAAATGGTCCATAACTATAAATAGGTGCGTGGTTCCACCATCTGTCTGCGGTTCTGTATTCATGCCAATGTTGTTCACGATAAAGTGGGTCTCTTCCAATAAAAAAAGGTTTAAAAATTGAATTTGCAATTTCACCAGCCATTTCTGCACCCCTACCTGCAAACCCAAAAGTAGAGCTAGATAGACCTTCATCAGTGTGAAATGTGATAACTAAGAATTCTAAATCTGATTTTTTCCCATCTCTCATTTCTGAATCTTTCATGACAGGCTCTTTGTGTCGACACATACGAATTTCTATATCTTTAATTTTCATGAGATACCAAATTCTTTCATAATACTATTATTGTCATTTCCAATTTTTGGAGCTGCCTTACTTGATTTAAAAATCTCTCCATCAATTTTTATTGGGCAACGAAGTGTTTCAATATCAAGTCCATCATCTCTTTTAATTCTCTGAACCATATCGAGGATCTTGAACCCTTCGTGTTTAACCATTGTTTCCCAATCAAGTACTTTAGCACACCATATATCTGCTGGCTCAAGAATACTTAACCAGTGTTCTGTTGTTTGATGTTCAATCCAGTCGCCAATATCTTTTTTAATTTCATCTCTTTTTGTGAACCATTCTTTTTGATCATGTAAATCTTTAATTGAATTTAAATCAAGTAATTCACCAAGTTGAGGCAGTGGTGTCATTGCAATTGCTATATATCCATTGGATGTTTTATAAATTCCATATGGAGCAGATAAATATGCGTGGGCATTATTATACGAACTTCTTTGCGGCTTTCTGTTTCCATCGTTAAAATATGTCGTAAGAACTTCAAATTGAAAATCTAATAAGGCTTCAACTAAACTTGTTTCTACATGAGATCCATTATCTGTTCGAAATCTTTTGATAACCGCTGCTAGTATACCTTCAACAAGTGTATGTCCTGCCAACATGTCAGCAACTGCCAAACCCATTGGGGTTGGTGCTTCACCTCCATTACCATTTAACCAAACTAAACCTGTTCTAGATTGTGCTAATAAATCTTGCCCAGGTAATGAATTCCAGGGCCCATCAGATCCGTAACCAGAAATAGTTCCATAAACTATTTTTGGATTTATTTTTTTTACATTTTTATAATCTAAACCAATACGTTCTATTACTCCTGGTCTAAAATTTTGTGTAATTATATCTGCCTTCTCAATTAATTTTTTTACTAACTCTATATCTTTGGCATCTTTTAAATTTGCTGCAAAGCTTTCCTTATTTCTATTAATTGCATGAAATAAAGTGCTATCACCTTCGAGATCAGTATCGCTTATATATAAGTTTCTACAAAGATCACCAACTTCTGGTCTTTCAATTTTAATTACTCTTGCTCCTAAATCAGCAAGTCTTAAGCCTGCATATGGCCCTGATAAAAACTGGCTAAATTCTAATACAGTTAATCCTTCTAATGGTTTAGTCATACAATAATTTATTCTTTGAAACTCTTATTGTACATATCAGATAATTTTTCACAAATACTTTCAGCTGAAATTTCTGTTTGTAGATATTCATTAATGAGATCGCCACTTTTGTCTTGAAATTCCATATAACCATTATGCCTTGGTCTTACCCATGCCAAATCAAGAGTTTTACGAGTTGCTTTAAAAAAATCATTTGTTTCTAGATTTATCTTTTCATCCTCCCAAGCTTCAGAATTTCCTGGCTGTCCACCACTTTGGTAAAAAAGTGACTTTTGACATTCAGCCCCTGCTATCCAAAATGCATATTCAATTGCTAGATCTTTATTCTTACTAACATTTGATACTGCTATGCCAGTGCCACCTAAATGTGTTCCTGATGGACCTTTACCCGATAAATCTAAAACATCGATATATTTCAAAATATTTTTTCTATAATTATTTCTCGAGTAATTTGAAAATCCATAAATGTATGGACAATAATAAAAATCATTAGTCTCTGTCATGAGTTCAGCAGTTTGAATTGGATCCATACTTAAACAATCATTGATTATTTCTTTAGATACAGCTTTCATCATTGTAAGGGTTTTAACGCCAGCATCTTTATTAATAAAATTTTTTTCTGGGATTAATTCTTCAGTAATGTTGTTATAGATACTATAAAAACTACTTATTGCATGAACTGGTTTTAAAGGCCAAAGAACTTTTCTCTCTTTTGCTAATGAAAGAACATCATCCCATTTGGATGGAAGTGCTCTAACTAAATCTTCTCTGTAACAGGCGGTCTGTGAGGCAGCATCTATGGCAAGAGCCCATTGTTTATTGTCTATAAAATAACTCTCATGCGATTTTCCAACTGATTGCTTTTTTAAATCGTTTAATTGAGATTGATATTCATTGAGGTATAAGTTTTGTAAAAGTCCTTTGTGAGCCACTTCACCAACATGAGGATAGTCTATTACTATCAAATCATAATCATCGGTCATGTCTTCTATAGGTCTATCTGCAAATGCTTGTAATGGTCTTTTATCCCATTCAATTGAAACTTTATTATTATGAATTTCCTGAAATTTTTTAGATGTAGCAACCATTGGGTCAAAACCTCTAGAATGATCCCAGGTCATCCCCTTTAAGTTAATCATTTTTTTTCGTATTTATCTTTAAAGTCTTCTGGTTTTTTATATAAAACTGAATGTAGGTGCTCACAATATAGAACGATTTCGCCTTCACCTTTAAAAACTTCGTAACTGGTTCTTACCAAACCCATTTTTTCATATTTTGGTTTTTTTTCCATATTAGTTCTAATTGTATAAATTGTATCTCCAATAAAAACTGGTTTGATGAATCTTAAACGGTCATATCCATAACTAAAAGAATTTACACAGTTAGTAGCAACTAAACCCAACCCATAAGAAAAAACCAAAGCTCCTGCTACTAATCTTTTTTGGAACATACCTTCATTTTTAGCAAAATGTTCATCACCTACATATGGATGCATATCTAAAACCATACAATTAAATTGCATAGCCTCTCCTTCAGATATTGTTCGGCGAAGAGATCTAATTTTATGACCGACAATAACATCTTCATAAAACCAGTTTTCAGAATTCCATACTGGAATTTCTCCATGCTCATTGGGCATATCTTTTGGAAAGGTTGACTCAATTCCAACAGTGTTTTCAAATTTATTATCTTTATTCATTTTTACAATTATGCTACCTTATTACAGAGAAATATTTATTCAATAGAAATGGTAGAAATAGAACAATTCTTCGAAGACTATGAACTAGGTGCGGAAAGAGTCACTGTTGGCAGAACCATCACTGAAACTGATATTGTAATGCACGCAATGCACTCTGGAGACTTTTACCCTCATCACACTGATGCAGAGTTTGCTAAAAAGGGACCATTTGGTCAACGAATAGCACAATTTAGTTGTACTTTTTCGATAGGTATCGCACTTACAGCTTCGATAGTTAACAAGCGAGCTTTCACCTATGGATTTGAAAGACTTCGTTTTCCTAATCCTGTTTTTATAGGTGATACAATTCACACTAAGGTTACTATAAAAGAAAAAAAAGATGATCCGAAAAGACCTCAATACGGGCAGGTTAATGAGGCGTGTGAAATTCTAAATCAAAATGACAAATGTGTTTGTTATTCTGAACATATACTTTTGGTTGAAAGAAAAATTACTTAAAAAACGCTATACTTAATATATGCTTCTTGTGGATCCATTCCTTCTCTTATAGCTTTTCTAACTTGGCTTTCAGTATTAATTAATTTTTCTGATTTTTCCAAAATATCTATTACTTTATCTTGGGGAATAATAACAACACCATCAATATCTGCCATTGCATAATCACCGTTATGTATTTCCACATCTCCAATTTTAATAGTTTCTTCAAATTTAGTAGGCTTCCAATAAGCAACGACATCTTTAGGCGTATAAAATTTCGACCAAACAGGAAAATCGATTTTGTTTATAAATTCTAAATCTCTACACCCGCCATCAGAAATATAGCCTCTAATATTTTTCTTTTGTAAAGTTTCGGCACTCAACTCACCCATTAAAGCTATATTATTATCGTTTGGTTGACAGATAAGAACTTTATCTGATGGAGCCTTAGATAAAAGACCAGTCCAAGCAAGGAGTGTTTCGTGATGAGAGAAACTAGTATTTGATTCCCCTTCAATAGTAAAAATTTGCCCTGCGATTTTGTGTTTTTCCTTATTAGATTTAATATTTGGATTTAAAACAAAATTTTTAAATCCATCATCTCTCATGACATCATGGATAACACTACTAAAACATTTTGATAATCTATCTGAAATTTCTGTAGAACTTGTCATATTGCTAAGCCGCTATTCTCATCGAATAAATATGTTCTATCTAAATTTAAAGCAAAATCTAAAAGATCATTTGATTTAACTTGTTCTGGTGTAAACATTCTACTAACTATTTCTATTTCACCAAAGTTTGTAAAAATCAAAGTTTCAGTTCCAAGTGGTTCTGCTAGATTAACCGATGATTGCATTTCCCATGCACTAGATGGTTTTTGTCCAAATTTTAGTGGCACTATATCTTCAGCTCTAAATCCAAAAGAAATATTTTGACCTTCACTTACAAAATTTTGTTTATCTTTGGGTACTGGCACTATAATTCCATCGTTTGTTTTCATAGATAGTTGGTCATTGTGATTTATTATTGAGGCTTTGATCATATTCATTGAAGGAGATCCAATAAAGGTGGCTACAAATTTTGTAGCTGGTCTCTCAAATAGGTCTAATGGTGTTCCTATTTGTTCTATTATACCGTCTTTCATAATTACAATTCGATCAGCTAAAGTCATTGCCTCAACTTGATCGTGCGTAACGTAGACAATTGTTGTTGATACTTTTTGATGTAATCTTTTAATTTCTGTCCTCATTTGATTTCTTAATTTTGCATCTAAATTAGATAAAGGTTCATCAAATAAAAAAACATCTGGTCTTCTTACAATAGCTCTTCCCATTGCAACTCTTTGTCTTTGACCACCTGATAATTGCGATGGTTTTCTTTGCAAAAACTCAGTTATATCTAAAATTCCTGCAGCCTCATGTACTCTTTCTTCAATTTCTTTTTTAGCAAGTCCTGCGATCTTTAATGAAAAACCTAAGTTTTCCTCTACTGTCATATGAGGATAAAGAGCATAATTTTGGAAAACCATTGAAACGTTTCTTTCTCTAGGTTCTAGATTATTAATTTCTTTGTCACCAATTTTAATAACACCCTCATCTATTTCCTCTAATCCTGCAATCATTCTTAAAGAAGAAGATTTTCCACAACCCGATGGACCAACTAAAACTAAAAATTCTTTATCAATAATTTCTAAATCAATTTTTTTTACTGCTTGAACTTTTCCGTAAAACTTTGAGACACCTAGTAAGATAACTTTTGCCATTATCCTTTTACACCTCCAAATGTTAATCCTGTTACTAAATGCTTTTGAACCATGAAGGTTAATATTAGTGCTGGAATAATAATAAAGACTGCAAGAGCACACATTCCTGGCCAATTTATTGTGAATTGCGCAGTGAAATCCATAAGTCCAACAGTTAATGTTTTTGAATCTGTGCTTCTTGCTAGATTTGACACTAGTGCATATTCATTCCATGAAATTAAAAAAGCAAATATTCCAGCAGATGCTATTCCTGATCTAGATAATGGTAACTCTATATGCCAAAAAGCTTGTAGTTTGGTACAACCATCTGTCATTGCTACTTCAGACATCGCTCTTGGAATTTGTCTAAAAAAACCGTCTGTTAGCCAAATTGTAAACGGAATATTTAAAGCAACAAAAACTAATATAATCCCAATATGCGTATCGATTAAACCAATTTTTGAAAATATAATAAAGATTGGTAAACTTAGAGATATTCCAGGAATTGTTCTAGTTAGCATAATTAATAAAAAATATTTATTTTTGTGCTTAAAATTATGTCTCGCAAAACCATATCCCCCAATTGTGCCCACTAACACTGCTATAAATGTACTTGTAAAAGAAATTATAAGAGAGTTTCGTAAATAACTTAAAACGGGAATAGGGCTTCTACCCATTGATCCTTCAGAGCCGCCAAAGAGCATAGTTTCAAATTGAATTAAGTTTAAATTACGCGGTATCCAAACAGCAGGTTTTGCCATAACATCTACTTGAGGTCTAAATGCTGTAAGGACTACCCACAAGCCAGGAGTCATAATTAAAATTATTAAAACAATGGCTGAAAACCAAATTAGAATATTATTGATTTGTTTTTTATTCATAACTTAACCTCTGCCTTGCCTCTACTAATTTGTAAAAAAAGAAAAAAGTAAACGCAATAGAAAGAAAAATTGAAATATACGACATTGCGTTAGCCATTCCCATTTTAGCATCAACATATCCAGTTCTCGAAATTAAAGTCCATAGTAATTCAGTCCTTTTGGCTGGACCTCCTCCAGTCATCATCTGAACAATATCATAAGCTCTTGCCACATCTAATGATCTGATCGTCATCGCAATAAATACAAAAGGCATCAAGAAAGGTAATGTAATATTTTTAAACACTTGCCATGAGTTGCATCCATCAACTTTAGCAGCCTCAATAGGATCTTTAGGTATACCTAATAAACCTGCTAATAATAAAATTGCAAATACTGAAGTACTTGACCATATTTCAGCTGCCATAATTGAAGTGTTTGCTAAAATGCCATCAACTAGCCATGGTATCGGTTGTATGACTCCAAATTCTCTTAGAAAATTATTCATCAAACCAATATTGTCATTAAAAATATACTTCCATTGAAATCCAACTAGAATTGGAGAAAACATCATTGGAAACATCATTAGTGTTCTCAATGTTCTTTGTCCGTAGGTAATTTTATTTATCAATAAAGCTATTCCTAGACCAAAGACTAATTCTAAATTAAGAGCAACAGCTAAAAATAAGACTGTTCTTCCAAAAGCAATCCAAAAATCAATATCCCCAATTAACCTTTCGTAATTTCTAAATCCAACAAATCGATAGAGAGTATCTGGTTTAGTTAATTTAAAAGGTGTAAAACTTGTCCATAATGATAGGAGCAAGGGTAATAAAACAACACAAGTAAGTATTATTAAAGTGGGCATTAGTAAAACCCATGGACCATTTAGAAATTTTCTCATGATAGATTTAGAAACCTAGCTCTAATTAATAGAGCTAGGTATTTTAGTAAATGTTAGAAGTAACCAGCGTCTTCCATAATTTCAGTTGCTTTCTTAGAAGCGGTAGCTAGCGCATCTTCAGGAGATTTGTCTCCAAGAATAGCTGCTTGAAGTTCTGGATATAGAACGTTAGTGAATTCAATCCACTCAGGAATTAGTGGTGGAGTGAATGCATCTTCTGCCAATGACATTTTGAAAGTTTCAAATACCATTAACATAAACTCATCACCTTCAGCTTTCTTTTCAGCAATGATCGCATCCCAAATAGCCGGACGTGTTGGTGATAGTCCACCTCTTGCTTCAATCATTTGTGCTTTATTACTTGTTAAAGCCCATAAGAATGATGCAGCTGCTTCTTTATCTGGACATGACTCTGTCATTGAGAAAGAGTGTGATCCTGACCAACCAGTTCTTAAACCACCAGAACCCATTGGAGCACGTACAAGTCCAATATCACCAGCAACTTTTGAGTTTTCTGGATCATTAAAGAAACCTGCCCATCCTGCCCAGTCAAGGTTCATAGCAATTGTTCCACTTGCAAAACCTAATCCAGTGTCATCCCAAAGATAGTTTAAAACTCCATCAGGAACTGCTTTTGCATTATACAAATCAATAAACCATTGAAGAGCTTCAACACCTGCTGCTGAGTTGAATATTGGACGATAATCTTCGTCAAATAACGCTCCACCATTTGCAATTATTAGCTCATAGAACCGACCTGCTATCGCTTCTTCTTTACCAACGTATTGAGTTCCGTAGAAATCAGGCGGGTTTGAGAAAAAGATAGCCTGATCTTTAACTTGATCCCAAGTTTCAGGTGGCGTTAAATCATAGCCATACTTTGCTTTAAAGTTAGCTTTGTTATCAGCATCTTCATATAAACTTTTTTGATAATATAAGTTACTAACATCACTGTGTCTTGGCATTTGCACTAATCTTCCATCAACAGTAGAGTGCTCTAAAATTAATGGTGTATAATCTGCTAAAACTGATGCAGGCATTATATTATTTAAGTCCGTGTAAATATTGCCATATTGAGATGCAAAACTTGTGTGGTTGGACGCTACACAAAAATCTAAATTGCCTGATGCAATATCTTTCTTAATTTCTTTGTCTAATTCAAAGTGATTTTTTTGTGTTACGATTTCAATTTTTCCACCCGTGTTTTCTTCCCACCATGGAATTACTTCGTTGTATAATCCTTCGTATTGTCCTCCACCGATCAGTTTAACTCTCAGAGTTACACCAGAATAATCTCCCCATAATTCAGTTTCAGCTTTAGCTGAAAAAGAACCAAAAAAAGATACGGCAAGAACCAATGATAAAAATAATCTTAACATCATTCCTCCATAAATTTGTTAATTAATAACGCCATGTTGCAATTATTTGATAAAAATACAATAACTTTAGGGAAATTTTTTTTAATAGTGAACTATTGTCCCAGGTTGAGTATTAGACTCAAGACAAGCATATACAAGAGCCATTGTATTATAGGCATTATCAACGGAATGAGTTAATTCAGCTTCTTCTCCTGATGCATATCTTTGTAAGCTAGACATAGTGCCTATAAATGCATCTGGAAACCAAGTTCCAACATTCTTGACTTTGGTCCATTCAGTATCTTTTGTAGAAATTTCAATCTCTTCCGGTTCACCGTTTGGATAGTTAAGAAGTAACCCAAATTTGATATAAGCTGCTCCATCCAAGCCTTCGAGCCTGGCATACGCATGTGAGTGTTTCATACCATGTGAAGAATTATCATGAGTATGATTTATAGATAAACAACATCTGATATCATCTTCATATTGAAGAATTATACTTGATCTACAATCAGCTAAGTTTGGTAAATTAGGATGTTTTACTGATTTACAATGTACACTTGCTGGATTCCCAAGAACTGATCGTATCCAATCTAAATAATGAATAGAGTGAAGTGGAACTTCGACATTATCTAGTGTTTCTAAAAAAGGCCAAAGATGCCATGGAGTGCCCACGCTTAAACATATTTCTAATTCTGTTAATTTGCCTAACATTTTTTTGTCTATTGCTTCTCTTAAAGCAATCATCATCGGACTAAATTTTAATTGAAGATTAACACATGCAATAATATTTTTTTCATTAATGATTTCTTTAATTCTTTTTGCTTGAGTCATACTATTACCCATTGGTTTTTGTAATTGGCAAATAGAATTATTTGGAATCTTTTGAACAATACCTAATAGAACTTGAGGAGGAACTGCTATATCAAAAACTACATCTTTTTCTGCTAATGCTTCTTCTTCACTAGAGTAAATCTTTTCAATAGAATAATTTTCAGCACATTTTTTTGCTTTTTCTACATCAGGATCATAAATTCCTCTCACAGGAAAGTTTGCTTTTTTATATGCTGGCAAATGGGCGTCACTTACTATTCCACCAGCACCAATAATTACAATTGGTTTTTTATTTTTTGGAAGCTCCCAAACAGTATTTAAATTTGCAATATCTTCTGTACTAATTTTTTCCATAGAAAATATCTCTAACTAAATTTTTTAAAAAAGCAATAAATCATGCAGTAATAAAAATTAAGATCAGAAAAAATTATGAATAACTAATGATTTTGTTTCATTTCATTGTAAGTTCTATGTTAAGTTAATTTGAAAAATTAAGGAGGTTGTATGGTTATACAAAGATATGGAATGGCTGTCAGGTTGAAAGATGAGAAAAGACAATATTATATTGACAATCATGCAAATGTTTGGCCTGAAGTTTTAGAAGAGTTAAAAAAAATTAATGTTCAAAATTATAGTATCTTCTTAAAAGAAGATTTTATGTTTGGATATCTGGAGTATACAGGAAAAGATTTTGATGGTGATATGGGAAAAATGCAACAAATACCAATTGTAGATAAATGGACTAAACTAATGATAGATTGCTTTAATCCTTTCCCTAATAATGATGATAATGAATCCTGGGTTATGATGGATCAAATTTTTTTTATGGAATAATTGATGACTGTTTTAGTTACAGGTGGTTTAGGATTTATTGGATCTAAGGTTGTTTTGCAATTACTAAAAAAAGATATTGATGTTTTAGTGACAGATCTTGATATTGTAAAAAATAAAGATAAACTTGAAAGTAACATATTAAAAATTGGGAAAAATAAAGAAAAAGTAAAATATCAAAAATTAGATATTACCAATTATAACGAAATTGAAAATATTTTTCAAAATAACAAAATAGATTCAGTTATTAATTTAGCATATGGAATTGGAACTATATGTGAAGAAAATCCATTACTAGCAAGTAAAATAAATATCGTTGGAACTACTTCAATATTTGAAATGATAGTGAAGTATAAAATTAGACGATTAGTATTTGCAAGTAGCGAAACCGTTTACGGTGCTCATCAAGAATTCTTTGGAAACAGAGCTGTAACAGAAGAGGATTACTCAGGCATCAATAATCACTTTTATACATATGGCGTAATGAAGCTTCTTAATGAGTTTATGGCTGAAAAATATATCAAAAAACATGGATGTAGTATTGCCTATACTAGGCCATCAGTCGTATATGGTTATGGAAGACAGAATACTGCGATCAACTGGGCTGAAGATTTTGCTGCTAAGCCTGCTTTGGGACAAGCAGCTCATTTACCATTTTCAAAAAAAAATAGAGACAACTGGATCTATGTAGATGATTGTGCAGAACAACTTGTTCGTTTAGCATTAAAAGAAACTTTAAATTATTCTTGCTTTAATACAGGTGCTGAAACTTTAGATGGTAGTCAATTAGAAGCAACTGTTAAAAAAATAATTCCAGATGCAGAAATCTTTTTTGATGAAAATATAAAATCAACACCATTAATTGATGATCAAAATGATGAAAGAATTCGAAAAGAAATAGATTTTAATCCAAGATCGTTTGAAGAAGGTGTTAAATGTCTTATACAAGATGTAAGAGAAAGTAATTGATATATGAGTTATACAACAACAGTCACAGGTAGCTATCCAAGGAAAGAAGTGCAAAAAGATACACTGCGTAAACCAAGTGTTTCAGAAGAAGAATCTTTTGAAATGATTAAATGGGCAGTTAAAGAACAGTCTGATCTCGGACTTGATATTATTACAGATGGTGAAGGATACAGAGAAAATATGTATTGGTTCTATCAATTACGATTGGATGGGGTGGATGCTATAAATAAAATTCGCAAAGATTTCACACTTGGTGGTTCAATGAAAGGTGTGGATTTAAGTAAGACTCATGGAACTAAAGGATTTGGAATTGAGTGTGCAGTTGTAAAAGATGAAATAAAAAATCTAAAAATTGGTTTGGCAAAAAAATGGAGGGTTGCTAGAGATAATACTCCTTCAAACGTGAGAGTGAAACAAACAATTACTGGCCCTCATATGCTGGCAAGATTTAGTGTCAATGAAAGAACTGATCTCTATCCAGATGATATTGCACTTGCAAAAGCTTATGCAAATGTATTAACAGCAGAACTAGAAGAAGTCGTTAATGAAGGATGTGATTATGTTCAATTTGATGAACCTGTTTGGACTGAAAATGTAAATGAAACGAAATGGGCCGCTGAAGTATTAAATGGAATTATTGAAAAATTTCCTAATGTAGATTTTAACCTTCATGTATGTGGCGGTAATGCTCACAGGAAAAGAGGTTTTTTTGGAAAATACACTGATATGATTGAAGCATTTAAGATATTAAAAGTTGATGAAATACATCTAGAACACTGCAGCCTACATTATAAAATGTTGGATGTATTTAATGATTGGAAATTTGATGGAAAAGTATCTCTTGGCGTAATTGATCAAAGAATTGATAATACAGAAACAGAGGAAGACATTATAAAAGCTATTAAACCTGCTCTAGAATATTTTCCTAAAGAAAAAATTTTACTTACGAGTGAATGTGGTTTTGGTCATGTGCCTATAGATATAGTTAAAAACAAAATAAAAATGTTAGTTGCTACAGCAAAAAAACTATAGTTAAATTTCTTCTAACTCAACCTCAGTATTTAACTCAGCACCAAAACCAGGAAGATCGGTTAAGCTAACTTCTCCATTTACAGGCACAGGTTCGTTTTTAAACATCTTACCAAAAATAGGAACTACTTCTGTTGCTTTTGGATGTAAATTTATAAATTCATTAAAAGGTGTTAAAGTTGAAGCAATACCAAAGTTATATGCATAAACACCGCTGCAATGAGGAATAACAATCATATCATAAGCAGATGCCATAGCAGCTATTCGTAATGTTTCTGTCATTCCACATAGAGTCAGATCTGGTTGAAGAATATCTACTGATCTATCTCTAATAATATTCCTAAATCCATAACGAGAATTAGTATGCTCTCCAGTAGCCCACTTTTGCCAAGGACATGCTTCTTTAATTAACTTATGACTCTCAAGATCATGAGGTGGAAGAGCTTCTTCAATCCAAAATAGATTGGCTTCTCTAACAGCGTTTGCTAAATCAATCGCATATGGTACGTCAAGTGACATATAACAATCAACCATTAATCGATAATCATGCCCAACTTGTTTTCTAGTTTCCATTATATACTCTTGATTTTTCTTAAGACCTTTAATCCCATCTCCTGGACCATAAGGTAGTGGTATTTTAGAACCTACATGTCCCCAATCTTGAGCAAGCTTTGCTTCTGGACCTGTTACATATGTTTGAAGTTTATCTCTTACTTTTCCGCCTATCATTTTATAAACTGGTTCACCTCTAACTTTTCCAATTAAATCCCATAAGGCTAAATCGATACCAGCAATTGTATTCATAACAACACCATTTTGACCCGAATAAGGAATTGCTGCTCTATACATTTGATCATAAAGAAGATTTAAGTCTCTAGCATCAGCGCCAACTAAAAAACGGTTTAAATGATTTTTAATTATCCAACTTGCGATATACCCACCATAAGCAGTTGCATAACCTTGGTGACCTCCCTCGGTTGTTACTTCTATAAAAATACCCTTTAATACATCCATACCCCATGAGGATCTTGACTCCTGGAATGTATTATAAATTGACATTGGATTTGCAATAATTGTATCGTTTATCCAGTGACCTGCAGCATGATCAGTGTAGTCTGCGCCAGCACTCTGAGTTTTAACAATTGAAACTTTTATTTCTGATATTATGTAACGTTTATCCATATGGAATGTATCTTGTTACAGAAATGGCTAAAAAGCAATAAATTTTATTAATAATTCTGATTATTTAAGTGTATTTATTTTTTAAAGTGTGATGTAATGTTAATCATATTGGAGGAAAATATGGTTAAAAATATTTTTAAATTTTCTCTAGCACTACTAGTTAGTGCCTTCGTATCTATCAGTGCAAAGGCAGAAACTGTTATTACTGTTGTAGATTGGCAGTCTGGTGTTGGAGGTATTACAAATGCTTATGCTGACTTTATAAAAGAATTTGAAGCAGCTAATCCAGGAGTTAAAGTAGAGTATACGCAATATACAGTCTCTACTTATAATGAATTCCTAAAACCTGCTCTTTCATCTGGAAAAGGGCCCGACATTTTTGCTGTTTATCCTGGTCCTGATCTTGATGAGGTTATGAATGCTGGGCATTTAGTTAACATAACTAAAGAAGCAGATGATGAATGGAAAGGTTGGTTAGGAAACAATATTAATATTCCTGAATTAAGTAGAAATGGTAATCTTTATCTGGCACCTCAAGATGCTTTTACAGAAGAAATTTGGGTTTACAATGATATGATTGAAGACCTAGGTTTTGAGCTCCCAGCTTTTGGTGACTCTTACACAGTTGATGAATGGGTTGCAATTGGTAATGCAGCAAAAGAAAAAGGTCTTGATGGCTTAATGTTTGGACCAGTTGAAGCTTGGTGTGTTTTTGATGGATTTGCAAATTTTGTTAACCAAGGAAATCAAAATTACCCTGAAGATTCTTTAGGAATGGCTCTTGATGGAAAAATTTCTTGGGATCAGCCAATGTTTAGAGATGCACTTAATGCATACAAAACTCTTAATGACAACGGAGTTTGGAGAAAAGATTCGTTGAGTATGGATTACCAAGTTCAAGCATGGGGTAAATGGCTAGAAAGAGAAGGTGTTGGAATCTATTGTAATGGTGATTGGTTTATTTCATCTGCTCCTGCAGATTATAATACTCCTGATAGCTTAGGTATAACAATGATGTCATATCCAAAACTATCTAGTGACTCTCCAATGACTTACAATAAAGCAACAGGAACTAATCTTGGTATTAATGCTAACTCTCCAAATAAAGATTTAGCAATGGAATTTGTAAAACTAACAAATAGTCCAAATGCTTCTATGACTTTTGCTAGTTATGGACAAATTCCAGCAAACCTTGCACAAGTTGACATGGATGCTTTAGCTGCATCACCTAATTTATTATTTAATGATGGTATAAAAATGTTAGCTACAGAAGGTAGAAATACTAATATTTATTATTCTCAAGCAGAACCAATGAAACATTTGTATGATGGTATTATGGAAATGTTTCTAGGTGTAACTTCAGTTGATGACATAGTAGAAAAAATGAATGATGTCACTGGCTACAGTGGCTAAGATTTATTAGATTAGGGGTTCAATACCCCTAATCTTTTTTAAATGATTTATAAAACTTTCCATATTAAAACATTATTTTATTTATTACCTGCAGTATTTATATTTCTTACTTTTAATGTTATCCCTGGACTAACATCTTTGGTATTAAGTTTTTTTGATTTTTCAGGTTTTGAAACAAATTTGTTTCGTAAATTTGTTGGAATTGATAATTTTATTAAAATTTATGAAGATAAGTATTTCTGGATCGCACTTAAAAACACATTTCTATTTGTATTTGGTGCAGTATTTATTCAAACAGGTATTGCTTTAGTTTTATCTATTTTTATATTTTTTGGGAACTTTAAATTTTCTGTTTTAGTTCGCTCAATTATCTTTTTTCCATGTGTTTTAGCACCTGTGTCCGTTGGTTTAGTATGGAAAAAAATTTTAGAACAAGATGGTGTTTTAAATTCAATTTTAGGTCTTGATTATTCATATCTATCGTCTGTAAGCCTTGTGATGTGGTTAATTATTATGGTTAATACATGGCAATGGATTGGATATAATTTAGTTATTTATTATGCAGGTCTCCAAAGTATGAATATTGAATTACTCGAGGCTTCCGACATAGATGGAGCAAATTGGTCTCAAAAAATATTTTCAATTATTATTCCTTTATTGTGGCCAACAACAATTCTAAATATGATATTGAATTTAATTGGAGGCTTTCGGGCTTTTGATATAGTTTATGTTTTAACCAGAGGGGGACCAGCACATTACTCTGAGGTTCTGGCATCTTATCTATATTATTATTCATTTTCAGCAGGAGGCCCAAACAAAATGGGTGTTGGGGCTGCAGTAGCATTTGTAATATTTGCATGTATTTTAACTATAGCTGTTGCGAGAATTATTATAAGTAAAAAAATAAGAAGAGAAAATTAAATTATGGAAACAAATAAAATAAATAATTATGGTGCTAGTTTCAAAAGAAGTCCAGTTTTCTATGTCATTACAAGAATTGTTGTTTTATTTTTTATTATTATAATTATTTTTCCATTACTTTATACTTTATCACTATCTGTGAGATCTCCAGAAACTGTATATAGTGCAAGATATTTTTTAATACCTTATGAATTTTCCTTTGCAAATTACATTGATGCATTTGTTAATGCTGAACAAAAATTAAAAGTTTCTTTTCCTAGAATGTTTATTAATAGCGCTGTGGTTACTTCACTCTCAGTGACTTTAATAATTTCTATGTCTATATTTGCTGCGTTTGCATTTAGTCATCTGCGCTTTCCTTTAAAAGAAAGTTTATACAATGTAATGATAGCTAGTGTAGCAATGCCAGCTCAGGTTTTATTAATTCCACTTTTTTATATTTTGATTTATCTTGGTATAATTAACACATACCAAGCAGTTATTCTTGCGTATGCTGGCTTTTTAATTCCCATAGGAATTTTAATTTTAAGAATGTTTTACGAACAAATTCCTTACGAATTAACTGAAGCTGGAACTGTTGATGGTGCATCTGATTTGCAATTATTAATGAAAGTTCTTTTGCCACTTGCTAAACCAGCTATTGCAACTTGTGTAATATTATTATTTTTAGATACTTGGAATGAATTTATATATGCAATGATATTCATGCAAGATCCAACAATTCATACAGTTCCTGTTGGTTTGGCAAAAATAGGAACAAGTAGATATCAAGTAAACATTGGTACTTATAGTGCATCAGTTATGATTACCATAATACCCGTGATGATAATTTTTGCAGTTTTTCAAAGATGGTTTATTGCTGGTATGACAATGGGTGCATTAAAACATTAAACTTTATATATTCTTTCGGCATTAGAGCTTGCGATTTTCTTTGCTTCATCATCTGAAAGATTTGCTAAAATGGTATGTGTAACTTTAATCCACTCTTGAATACCTTTACCAGCATTAACTACTGGATAATCACTTCCCCAAACCATTCTATCGGGACCAAAACATTCCAAAGAATGATCAACGTATGGCTTTATTGTTTCGTAAGAAGAAGTACCTGGTGCACAATAGGCCATTAAACCTGATAATTTACAAGTTACATTAGGAAGTTCAGACAGCGATTTAATATCTTTGCCCCACTCATCAATCTCTCCAGATGCGATAGGTGGAACCCCGCAATGATTTAATACTAAATCCATTTGATCACATTCCTTTGCAAATTCTTTTGCAATTTTTAGTTGTGTTGGCAGAAAACAAATATCAAAGGGCTTTCCAGCTGAACCAATTTTTTTTACATTATTTCTTAATACTGTATTTTGAGAAAATTCATCAGGCATAACGTGAAAAATTCTTCTGTATCCAACTACATTCATATCAATAGTTTCCTCCAACCATTGATCAAAACCATTTTCCTCTTCTGGTCTTATTGAAACAATTAAACCCTTCATATTACTATCAGGCTGATCCATAACAGATTGAATAAATTTTGTTTCTTTTTTATAATCAGAGTCATCTACTCCTGTTTCCATGAATATTGTTCCTTTGATTTCAAACTCTTTAGTTAGTTCTTTATAGTCTTCTAATGTAAAGTTTCCCTTGTCAATAGGTGGAAACTCATTTGCCCAACTATATCCCACTTGGTCTCGGTACATTAAATGCTGATGGGTATCGATTAATTCCATATGTAATGTTTAACACATATTAATTAGGATTAAACTATTTTTGTTAATATATTTTCAAATAGTTAAATAATGATTTAAAATAAATAAAATGAATGTTCTTTTAACAGGTGGTGCTGGTTATATCGGGAGCCATGCAGCACTTTCTTTATTAGATAGAGGTCATGACGTTCATATTATTGATAACTTATCAACTGGAAGTAAAATCCTAATTCCCAAAAATGCAAAATTTACTAATTGCAACATAAATAATGAAAGTAAAATTTCAAATTTAATTAAATCAGATAAATTTGATTTACTTATGCATTTTGCTGGATTTATTCAAGTTGAGGAATCAGTTCAGCAACCTGAAAAATATTTTGAGAACAATACCAATAATGCCATTAAGCTGTTTAATACTTGTAAAAATAATGGTCTGAATAATATAGTGTTTTCTTCTACAGCTGCAGCTTACGGTTCAGTAAGTAATGAATTAATAGATGAGAATACTAATTTGAATCCACAAAATCCATACGCAGAATCCAAAATTAGAACCGAAAGATTTTTGTTTGATAATCAAGATGATTTTAAATTCATTATTTTAAGATACTTTAATGTCGCCGGAGCAGATAAAAAAATGAGATCTGGACAAATATCAAAAAAATCAACACATTTAATAAAAATATTATCAGAAGTTCTCGTGGGTAAAAGGGATCAAATTGAAATTTATGGAAACGATTATAATACTCCTGACGGAACGGCTATAAGAGATTTTATACATGTTTCAGATCTTGCAGATATACATACAGAGATAGCTAAATATCTTTTAGAGAATTTAGAATCAAATTTATTTAATTGTGGATATGGAAATGGTTTTAGTGTCTTAGATGTTATACAAGCTGCAAATAATATTTATCAAAATAAAATTAATTATAAATTTTCAAATAGAAGGGACGGAGATGTAGAAAAATTAATTTCTTCAAATGCTAAAATTTTAGAGCATATTAACTGGAAACCACGACATAATGATCTAAAAGAAATTATTAATTCATCTGTTAGATGGGAAGAAAAAATTAATGCGTCAAATATATAAAAGAAAATTTGTTAGAAATGATAATAAAGAACTACTATTGTACGGTTATGATGAACATAAAGAGTCTCCTAGCCAAGAACTTGATATAACTGATATTTCAAAACCTCACATGAGATGGAATCCTTCAAGAGAAGAATGGGTTACATATTCAGCAGGAAGAAAAAATAGAACATCTTTTCCACCAAAAAAATACTGCCCATTATGTCCAGGAGGTAATTTAAATTATCCAACAGAAATTCCTTTCTCAAATTTTGAGGTTGCAGTCTTTCCAAATCGATGGGCAAGTTTTAACTCAATGGGAGAAAACATATCGTTAGACAAGATAAAAACTAAACCTTCAAAAGGTGACTGTGAAGTTATTGTTTATTCTCAGGGGCATTTTGATACAGTTTCTGAAATGCCCTTAGAGAAAATAGAATTGTTAATTAATGTTTGGATCGATAGATATAATGAGTTACGTAAAAATCCAGAAATTAAATATGTAATGCCTTTTGAAAATAGAGGTGAAGAATGTGGTGTTACTCTTCATCATCCACACGGTCAAATTTATGCCTATCCCTTTATTCCACCAGTAATTGAAAAAGAAATACGGGCTTTTAATAAAGAGAATTTTTTAATGAACATTATGAATCAATTAGAGGAAAAATATCATGTATATCAAAATGAAAATTTTGTAGCTGCTGTCCCACCTTTTGCTAGATACGCATATGAGGTATGGATAATACCAAAAGTTCAAATTGAGGGACCTTGGAAATTTAATGATAAAAAAATTGAAGATTTCTCTAAATGTATTAAACAAGTTGTAAAAGGTTACGATAGTTTTCTCAATAAGAGATGTCCATATATAATGGGTTTACACGCGTCCCCTGAATTAGATGATAGTAAGTTTCATTTTCACGTTGAATTTTATCCACCCCTTAGGCACGGTGATAAACCAAAAGTTTTAGCAGGCTCTGAATCAATGGCTGGTGTTTTTATAATGGATGTATTGCCTGAAGATTCTGTTAAAGTGTTGCGAAAGTTTATGAAATGAAAACAATAAAAGAAAAAATAAATTACTACAAAGAAAGTCTAGATTTATTTGATGATGGAATGGATAAGTACAAGTTTTTAATTGATCAGGCAAAAAATGCTAAAAATTTTCCTGAAGAATATAGAAATGACTCCTTTAAAGTTTCAGGATGTCAGGCACAAGTTTGGTTAGTTCCTCAATTGAAAGAAAATAAACTTTCATTCTATTATGACTCAGACGCATTTATATCAAAAGGCATGGTGACAATTCTATGTGATATTTATGGTAATAGAAATCCTTCCGAAATTATAAATTCAGATTTTAGTATGTTAAATAATTTAGAACTTGATACTCTTCTAACTCCGGGAAGGAGAAATGGGGTGTATTCAATGTTAGAAAAAATAAAAGAATACGCAAATTCCTATTCATAAAAATTTATTATGTTTTACGAGCCAAAAAAGGGAGTGCCTTTTAAAATAAATCCATTTAAATCACTCATTTTTCCAAGACCAATTGGATGGATTTCTACAGTAAATAAGAATGAAGTTGCTAATCTAGCTCCTTATTCGTATTTTAATGCTGTTGCAGATGAACCTCCACAAATTATGTTTTGTTCTAACGGTAGTTCATTACATTACAAGTATAAAGATTCTTTATCAAATATTTTAACTACTAGAGAGTTTGTTGTAAATTTTGTCACTTCTTCAACACGATTACAAATGAACGATAGTTCCAAAGATTTTAAACCAGGCGAAGATGAATTTATTTTAACGAAATTAAAAAAGAAAAAATCAAAACTTGTTAAAGCACCTTCTGTTCAAGATAGTCCTGTAAATTTAGAATGTAAGTTAGTAAAAACAATTAAACTTAAATCAAAATCAAAAAAAATTTCGACAATGATTATTGGAGAAGTAATTGGGATATTCATAAACGATAAATTTATTAAAAACAATAGAGTAGATAGTGTATCTATGAAATATATTGCTAGAATGGGATATAGTGAGTACACAACTGTTTCTTCAAAATTTAATTTAAAAAGAAGATAAAACTTATTTTATTTTACCAAGCAATTTCATGGACTAATTTTAAAAATATAATAATATTATTAAACGTGGTGAAAGAATAAGTGTTTACACAATGTTAGCAAAAAAGGATTTGAAAGAACTTACTCTAGAAAATAGAATTTATAAGTTACTGGAAATTAGCAAGATGAGTTTCAAATTTATTAATTATATTTTCAGAACCAAATTTATATATGTGCTTAAAAATGTAGAATTTATTATAATCTATAGAAGCATTAGATGTGTGCCACATAGAAAGTAGTTTTTTTCCATCTGTAAAGTTTTGATTTAGGTAAAAAGATTGAATAAAAGGTGTAAGTTCAGAATAATTCTCAAAATAAAGTAAATCGTTATCATTAATTATGCGAAAATAATTTTCAACTTGATTATGATCTTCAAGATCAAGGGCTAAATTTGCCTTTTGATAATAATAACACCAGTTTTTACTAAGATCTATTCTGGTAATTTTTTCTTTTAAAATATGAAATAAACTTCTATTTGACTTAAAAGGTGGTTCTTCACCTATTAACCATCTATATTTAAATTTTTTATTGCCTGGTCTATAAATAATTTGATTTTCATTTATTCTGTTTTGTAAAGGCTCGATATTCATATAACAAGCATTAGGAATCATTGGTTCATTATCTAAAATAGGTAAGTTTTTATCAATTTCACATCTATCATTTTGTATTTGTAAATTAATTTTCACACAACTTTTATTTTTAGATACTAAAATAATATTATTAAAGTCTGGATTAATATTTTTAGAGTAATAGCTGTACCAGCCATCTTTATTTAACCAAAATCTTTTTGATCTATGATCTAAAGCAGTCTCAAAAGGTAAGGTCTGAATATCTAATAATTCTGAACTTTTCTTTCCATAAATAAAATCAAAGAAAAACCAAGAATACTGTTTAAAATAATCTGCAGTTTCAATTGGCATATCTACCATGAATACAGTTTTTGATTTGATATCAGGTATTCTCCATGCTAGTTGCCAATATAAATTTTGATGTTCTGACCAATTTTTAAGATAAAATCTAGATGTATTTGTTGCACTAATCGAAAATAAAAAAATTATACTACACATGATTGTAGTAAAAAAACTTTTTGATAAAATTTTATGTGTATATAAAAAAAAAATTAAACCAAAAAGCAATATAATATATCCTAAATTAGCAGTCAAAAAATGACGGGATGTGTCTCCAAAATTAGGTGCACTTCTTGTTACTAGATAAGGAAACAAATTTGAGAAAAGTAAAAAAAATCCAACTAATAAAATATAATGACTAAAATTATGTTCTTGGTAATAATTGTCTATATTTTTTATAAACCAAATATAGACTAATATTGTAGTGAAAATGCTTGGAAATATAAGGAAAATACTAGGTTCGGCAAAAAAAATTTTTAAATTTAAATAAAATACATCAAAAAATAAATATTGGATAGAATTAAAAAATTCTAAAATAACTCTTGGTATACTAATAATTTTTAAATCATAAACATTTTCATAATAACCATAACTTGGAAAAAAATATGTTTTAAAAAAAATTAAAACTGAAATTATAAAAAAAGGTAAAAGTAAAATAATTAAATTAGAAAGTATTTTATTAATTTTATAATTATTTATAATTGTATAAGATAATAAAACAATAAATCTCAGTGACTCTAAAAAAACAAAAGCTTCGTGAGAATAAGCTGAAAAAGTAAATAATATGATTGAAATAAAATAATAAAAATAAAATTTCTTAACCTTAATTAATGAAAGAATAAAAAACATAATTGATAAAAGATATATTGATAAGAATAAAAAGTAAGGAATTTGAACCATTGCTATATTATTGACAGCAGGGCTTAATAAATAAAGTATTGAGATTATCGAATTAATTGTTTTGTGATTTGGGAATAATAAATTTAAAATTATGTATATTAAGTAAGCATTTAATAAAATAAATATAAATTTTATTATTGACCAAAGAAGGAAACCAAAACTTCCAAATTTATCAACTAAACTAATTAAAAAAAAGTCTATAATTCCAACTACTTCATGTCGTAATTCTGAAAAAGGAATTAAAAAGTTTTTAAAAGATCTATCATGAATATAAAAATTTCTAATCCAAAGACCATCATCAAAATAATATCCTTGGATCATTAAGATTAGACCCCAACTCAATATTGACAAAATAAAGATTTTTGTAAAAAAAGAAGAAGATTTTATAAAATCTTTTATGTTTATCTTTTTCATTTACTTTAATTTACTTATTTTAAAATATTTTATAAAAAATTAACATGCAAAGGTTTAGTGCCATTTGCTTTAGGAATTTTAGCTTCTCCTTTAATATGATTATCAAGAGCTTCACTTACATAATGCTGTATAGGGAGTGTGCCCATCATAGTTTGGGCATCAAAATATGGAGAGGCTAAGTAATCCATAATTTTCCAATATCTGTCAGATTTAAAAATGTCTTTAAATCTTTCGTCAACATAATTGCCAATATGAAATTTGGAGTATCGAGCATTAAAAAACATTCCTGAAGGAGCTACTAAGCCACTTCCGCTAATTTGAAGTAAAAATTGTGGTCCATAAAATCTCTTATATGTTGGTTTTCCTCCATTTTTAATTTTATCCCATTTTACTATTATTTTTGTTTCATCATTTGTTAATTTTTCTGCTTCTTCTAATTTATCATAAAGTGATGAATATTTTGAATAATCAACTCCTAATGTTCCCATTTCATCATCAGAACAATGCTTAATAACACCATAATCAACACCTAATTCAATTGCTAGTTTAGCAAATGGTAATATTTCATCTTTAAATTCAGGCATCAATACCATTTGAATTCCGAGTGTTACATTGAGTTTTAATTTTTTCTTTAAGTCAACTGCATACTTTATATGACTCATAGCTCTTTCATATACGTGGGTATGCTCAGGACCTTTAAACATTATTTTTGAATATCCTTCAGGTGTTCCTGCAGCAACTGTAAACCTAACCCACGTTAAATGTGGCAAAACTTGATCTATTTTTTCAGGCTCCCATTCCCATCCATTTGTTGCATTACCAACATCTATTCCAGACTTTGAAGCATGCTGTATAAAAGGTACATAAGCTTTTGATAATGTGCTTTCTCCATCAGAGATTAATGAAACACCTTTAACACCAACTTCAGCGAAATCATCTACAAGGTCTAGAGCTTCTTTAACTTTTATATTTGATCTTTCTTGTGGTTCTTGAACCATAGCATAACAAAATGAACACATTGCACCACAAGCTCTAGTTAGTGCCATGTCAACACTTACTGGTGCAATTTTTTCATTGTTTTCCCAAGCCTCTACTCTGTCGTGGTGATATGATAATTTATGAGAATCTAAAATTAGCTTACCTTCTTTAGTATCGACAGCATTCTTTTGAAACTTTTCTATATCTAAATTATTAACTATTTCATTCATATTTAATTTATTTTTCTGACTTTATTTCAATTCCTCTAAGATTCCTAAGCTTACTTTTATCTCCAACCGGCTCTAACCATATAGTTATTCCTTGGTCAATTTTATTTTTTATAATTTGTTCTAGTTCAAGTAAAAGTACTCCTCTTTCACTAGCTTTAATTGATTTTTCAGTTCTTAAAATTACATATCCGTTTTTTTCAGCCTTAGTTATTTCAAAACTTTCGTAGACAGGGTTTTCAACTAGTATATTTGAAATTAATTTTACTCTTTCTTGTTCAGATAAATTAATCCAGATTTGATTAGGTTCAGGAGAATTTTCAAATGAAATTTCTTTACTAATTAAATTATTCAATTCATAACCTCTTTAAATTACTGTTAAAATATTATAATAAATACTATTATATTTAAAAAGGTCCAGTGAAATACTTATTTGGAGTATCACTTGCTCTATAATTCTTGA
Organism: uncultured Alphaproteobacteria bacterium; assembly: GCA_902524385.1. GTDB lineage: Bacteria > Pseudomonadota > Alphaproteobacteria > HIMB59 > CACPNW01. The sequence goes on along the minus strand of CABZCZ010000002.1, from coordinate 104,541 downwards.
ATCTACTAGATAAACCAGAGAAGTTTTTGTTTAATATTTTACTTATCTGCATGCAAATATCAACACAATCAGGATAACATAATTTAGCTAAACTTCGAGTGCTAGGTATAGGTGTATCAGCTATACCAACCCTTGAAACAATAATGTTTTTATCAAAATTTTTATGTGTAGTAACTTTTGTAATTACCTCTGAGCTTATACCATATTGTGTCCACCCATTATCTACTACTAAAAGTTTTTTTGTCTTATTTACTGATTTAATTATTGGATTAACATCGAGAGGTCTTAATGTTCTTAAATCTACGACTTCAGCATCAATATAATAATTTTTTAAAATTTCTGATGCTTTCATCGATTCTATTGTCATATATGAACTGGAAACTATTGTTACATCCTTGCCTTTTTTTGCTATTTTTGATTTTCCTATAGGAATTTTGTAAAATTTATTTGGTACTTGACTATATGTTGAATGAAGCCACCTATGTTCAAAAAATATTACAGGATCTTTATCAGCAATGCTTGATATTAACATACCCTTAGCATCATATGCTGATGACGGACTCACAACTTTTAAACCAGGTATACCGGCAAATAAATTTTCTAAACTTTGAGAATGCTGTGGGCCTTGCCCCCAACCTCTTCCAATAATTAATCTGATTACTATTGGAACATTCATTTGACCATTGTTCATATAAAACCATTTAGCAGCTTGATTAATAATTTGATCCATTGTTAGTAAAGCAAATTCTACTCTTTGATGACATAAAACTGGTTTAAACTTACCAAGTGACATTCCAATAGCAAAACCGGTTATGGCATTTTCAGATGTTGGCATATCAAAAACTCTATCTTTTCCAAAAACTTCAAATAAATTATTTGTGGTTCCAAATATTCTTTTGGGATCATCAACTCCCAAGCCCATTACAACTACCTTTTTATCTAGTTTCATTGATTGAAGTAGGGCTTCATTAATTGCTTCTGCGTAATTTATATTTCTGTTTTTATTTTTTATTTTAGTCTGCATAAATATATTTGAATAGTTTATCTTTTTTTGGAAATTTACTTTTTTTTGCAAAATCGAATGACTGAGATATTTCTTTATCAATTTTTTGATAAACTTTTTTTAATTCTTCATTTGACAAAACTTTTTGTTTTAAAAGATGTTCTTTATATTTTTCTATGGGACAATTGTTTAGCCATCTTTTTAATTCCTTCTTATTTCTATAATTTAGATGATCATCATTATTTGGGCCGCAATGCTCTAAAACTCTATAGGTTGATAGTTCAATTAGAATTGGTTTATTGTTTTTTCTAATTGAGTGTATCATTTTTTGTGTTTTTGTAAAAATTTCTTCAACTTTATTTCCATTCATTCTATAGCTTTCAACTCCCATTGATTTTGAAACATTTGAAATTTTCCTATTAGTTGGTTGGCGATTTTTTATATTTGAATAAACAGAATAATAATTATTTTCACAAACAAAAAGAATTGGCAAATTATGTAAAGCTGCAAAATTTATGCTCTCATAAAAAACACCCTCTTCTGTTGCACCTTCACCAAAAAATATTACAACTACTTTATTTGATCTATTCAATTTATTTGCCCAAGCTAAACCAACTCCTATTGGAATCGTGCTGCCAACGATTGGAACTGCAGCAATTAATCCCGCTTTGATATCTATAAGATGCATTGAGCCACCTTTACCACCAGCGCATCCTGTTTCTTTTCCAAATAACTCACTGATCATCTGTTTCAAATTTCCACCCTTAGCTAAATAATGAAAATGTGATCTGTGTGCACTAAAAACCTGATCCTTATCTTTTAAGTTCAAACATATTCCACTTGAAATTGCTTCTTGACCAACAGATAGATGTACAGGGCATCTCATTTGTTGATTTGAATATTCTGAAGATATTCTTTCTTCAACCATTCGCATTCTGATCATGGAATAAAGTAAGTTGAATTTAGTTTTTTTATTCATTACCCTATTTATAGAAATTATTTACTAGGTTTGAAATTTTAATTATCTGTTTGCCATTCAGACTTTCATTTATTGGTAACGTCAGTATTCTCTTAGCTTGAGTTTCAGTATTAACAAAATCTCCTTTTTTATAATTTAAGTGTTTTGCAGCCTTTTGTAGGTGTATAGGAATAGGATAATGTATTGCAGTTCCAACGCCATTTTTATTTAAATATTCTCTTAATTTATCTCTTTTATCAACCTGTATCACAAACGTATGATAAGTATTAAATTGATAATTTTCCTCATTTGGAAAAAAAATATACTTTGTGTTTAAATGCTTGCTATAAGTATTGAAATTTTCCCTTCTTTTTTTTATCACTTTATTTAAATTTTTAATTCTATAATTTAATATTGCTGCTTGAATTGTATCCATCCTGGACACATAACCAAATCTATCAACAAAATTTCTATTTTTTAATCCATGACTTCTTAATTGTTTAGCTTGATCAAAAATTCTTTTGTCATTAGTAACTAAATAACCAGAGTCTCCAATGGCATTCAAATTTTTGAGAGGGTGGGCAGAAAAACAACCTACCTTACCAAAACTACCTGCTGGCATATTATTAAATTTAGCATTTATTGATTGTGCTGCATCTTCTATAATAGGTATAGAATATTTTTTTGATAAACTAATTATTTTATCCATATCAGAAATTCTGCCTGTTAAATGTACTGGCATAATTGCTTTTGTTTTATTTGAAATTTTGTTTTCAATTAGTTTTGTATCAATGTTTTGATCTGCTTTCACGTCTACAAAAACTGGTTTGGCTCCAATATGTACAATAGAGGCAACAGAAGCTATAAATGAATTTGGAGTAGTAATAACCTCATCCCCTCTTCGGACCCCGATCAAGTACAAACCAATTGTGAGGGCATCTGTTCCACTATTAAGTGCTACTGCATATTTAGTTTTAGTATGATTAATTATTTTTTTTTCGAACTTTTCTATTTCTTTTCCACCAACCCAATCCTGCTTAGAAATTACTTGATCTATAATTTTTAGAAGAGTTTTTCTTTCCAGTTTCCATTGAGAGAATAAATTTACATATGGGATAAAATCACTTTTCATGAATAAAAATTCTTAACAGTAGAAATAATATAATCTAATTCTTCTTTGGTTCTGTGTTGATCACATGGAAATGTAATTATTTTTTTTGTGTGTTCATCTGATACTGGAAAATCACCAAGTTTATGCTTCAAATGCTTAAGGGCTTCTTGTCTATAGATAGGTATTGGGTAGTGAACTTTTGCTTCAATACCTTTTTCAATACAATATTTAAGTAATTCATCTCTATTTTCGGCAAAAACAATGTATAGATGAAATACCATTCTATAGTTTTGAGGTCGTGGAGGTAATTTTATCTCAGGTATTTCATCAAAAGACCTATCCATATATTTAGCGTTTTCAATTCTTTTATCTGAAATTTCTTTAGCCTTAGGTAATAACCAGTTACCTACTACTGCCTGGAAAGTATCTAGTCTTGAATTGTAACCTAAAAGCTGAACAGTATCTCTATCCTTTAAGCCATGATTTCTTAATAGTTTCATTTGATTATATAGCTTGTCATCATTGGTAACTATAACGCCTCCATCAGACCAAACATTTATATTTTTAAGTGGATGGAGAGAAAATGCACCAGCTAAACCCCATGTACCAGCATTTTTATTATCTATTGCACCAAGTATAGACTGGCATGCATCTTCAATTATAGGAATATTATATTTCTCACTTAGTTTCATTAAATGGGGCATGTTTGTCATATATCCAGTGAAGTGTACTGGGACAATTGCTTTAGTTTTACTATTTATTTTAGACTCAATTTGATTAACATCCATACAAAATGTATCATCACAATCTACAAAAATAATTTTAACACCTAATTCATTAATTGCGCCTACGGTAGCAACAAAAGTATTTGCAGCGGTTATTACCTCATCCCCAGGTTTTAAATTTAGATACTTAAGAGGTAATTTTATTGCATCAGTTCCAGAATTAACTCCAACCGCAAATTTAGTACCAATTAAGTTGGCAAAGTTTCTTTCAAAATTATCAAGTTCCTTACCTAAAGTAAAATCACCAGTTTTTACAAAATTTTTTAGATTTTCCCATAAATCATCTGCATCCTTAAACTGTCTTTCTAAATATGAATATTTTACTTTCATGATGCTATTTCAAATTTATAGAATTCATTTTTTTAATATTAAAATAATTTTCATTTTCTAAACTATTTTTAAATAAGTTATTATCAAAAGATTTGATTAAATCTTGTATAGCATTTTCTACAGTAAAACTTGTTTTAAAATTTAATTTATTTATAATTTTGTTAGATGAAATATGATAAGACCTATTATCATCAGTATTTTCAATTTTTAAATCAATATTTTTTTTCATATTATTTTTTACCATATTGGCAATCTCTAGCACTGACATATTTTGAAATCCAACATTGAATATCTCACCCGCTATTTTTTCTTTAGATGTTCCTATAATTTGTATATAGGCATTAACCATGTCATTAATATGAATATTTGGTCGTAGCTGCTTTCCTCCAAAGACTGTAATTATATTTTTATTAAATGCTAAATTTGTCAATATATTCACCACTAAATCAAATCTTTGCCTTGGTGAGTATCCACAAACTGTTGCTGGTCTAAGCACAGTAGTAGTAAAGCTATCAGACTCATATTCTTGAAGTATTTTTTCACATTCCGCTTTATATAAAGAATAATCAGTTAGTGGTTGTAATGAAAAAGTCTCATCAACATTGTTTTCATCTTTTATACCGTAAACACTTGATGATGAAGCATATACAAATCTATCAACTCCATTTTTTTGGGAAATCTCAACCATTGGTCTAAAGGCATCCAAGTTAATTGATTTTCCTAAATGAGGATCAAGATCGAAACTAGGATCATTTGATATACATGCTAGATGAATTACAGTGTCACATCCTAAAACACTTTCCTCAAAAAGTTTTTGATCTCTAATATCGCCAATAAAAATCTTAAGATTATTATTTTTATCGGTATTATTACCATATATCCCTAAATCAATAACATTAACATGATAATTTCTTTTTATGAGCTCATTAACTAGCACTGTTCCAACATATCCCAATCCACCTGTTACTAAAATTTTTCTCATTATTTCAATAAATTTTCAATTGTTCTAAGCATTAATGTTTTGTTCACTTCTTTACTGTTACCAATACTCTCTACAGATTGCGCAGCAGCTAATGAACCAATGAATAATGACAATTTTTTATTTATTTTTGATGATAATACAAGAGAAACCATTGATATCATTGCATCTCCAGCACCTATTTTGTCTACAACCTTAACTGCAAAAGCAGGACAATCTATATATTGATCTGTATGCTTATTATATAGTGTTGATCCGTTTTTTCCTCTAGTAACTATGAGATTTTTAATATTTAGTTTTGAGGATAACTTTTTTAATAGATTATTTATACTTGAATATCTATCTCTCATTTCTAATCTCATTTCCATTTCGTTGATAACAACTGTTTCTATATTTTTATAATTATTAATTGTATGCAAACCTAAATTTGCTGCATTTAATTGTGCATTCAATGACATTGATTTGGAAATTTTAGTAATATTATTAGCGATTTTTTCTGAGATGAAACCATGGCCATAATCCAATACAACAATATGGTCAAATTTATTTTTGTATTTATTTATTTGTTTTTCTATTTTTGATTGATCATTTAAATTTACCAATTCATCATTAATTTCATAAATACCAAGAATTTTGTTTTTATTAATATTATCTACATATTTTCTTTTTAAAATTGTAGGGGCATTTGTTTTTTTAAAAAAATCAATTTTAATATTTTTGGCACTATTTTTTAAAATATCACTTTTAAATTTATCATTTTGTCCTATCATAGTAAATAAAGTTACTTTTTTACAAAAACCAGAAATATGATTAGCTACTGCAATTGCGCCTCCGTAATATATTTCTGAATTTAGTTTCTTTAATGATAAGATTGGTTCCTTACCAGATTTCCCTAATGTTTCACAAAATACATACTCATCAATTATTGCCTCACCTATAATTAGTGTTTTTTTGTCATATAAATCGTTAACGTGTTTAACAATTTGATTAAAAGTAAATTCTTTTCTGATTTCAGCAATAAATTTTTTTTGCTCATCTGTTAAATTTGAGAGATGATTATTAATTAAATTTCCTGAACTAAATTTTTGTGCAGAAGTTATATGAATTTTACCGCCATAAGATTTTACTGCTTTTTCTTCTTCATAAATTTTTTTTGTTAAATCATCTTCTTTATTTTTATAGTCGGGACCTTTACAATAAATGTCTGGTTTGATTAATTTAATTGTTTCTATTGCGTTTTGCCACTTATTTACTGCGAGATAATCCACTGACTCTAAAGATGCTAGAGCTTCAACTCTTAAATTTGAATTGAAAACAGGTCTACTAGGACCTTTATTTACATATTTGTCTGGAGTTATAGTTACTACTAAAATGTCTCCTAGTTTTTTTGCTTCTTCAAAATGTTTAATGTGACCAATGTGAAGTAAATCAAAAACACCATGACACAATGTTATTTTCTTTTTATAAAATCTTTTAGATTTAAGTTTTTTTGATAATTCATTAAGTGAATAAATTTTTTTTTTCATTATTTAAGATGCTCAAACCATTTTTTTGTAGCTTTTCTAATTGATTGTTTATTCCAAATTGGAGCATTTTTCCAATATGAAATATTATCAATTAATTTTTTAACTCCATCTTCTAATTTAACTTTAGGCTTCCATCCAAGAATTTTTTTTGCTTTAGTAATATCTGCCCATGTACAATCAGGTTCACCTGGTCTTTTTGGTAAATGTATTTTATCTTTTGAACTTATTAAATTTGCTAAATAATTAATTGTTTTTGGCTTTCCACTTCCTATGTTAAATATCTCACCATTAATTTTTTTTCTGGATGCGAGTACAAAGGCATTCACAACATCATCTATAAATACAAAATCTCTTTTTTGATTCCCTGAACCAACAATGGTAAGAGGTTTATCTGCTAATTTTTGAGCAAAAAAAACACCCATCACTGCACCATATGTACTATTAGTTCTTGATCTTACTCCATAGACATTAAACAGTCTAAGAGAGACTGATGGAATTTTATATATTTTATTCCAATGGAATAATATTTCTTCAGATAAATATTTTGTGAGTGCATAAGGATACATCGGTGATATTTTATCTTTTTCATTAGTGGGGTAGTTCTCTGGTATACCGTAACAAGATGAAGAAGCAGCATAAACAATTTTTTTACTTTTATATTTTCTACAAGCTTCTAAAACATTAATTGTTGATGTTACATTTGAACTATAATAATCAATAGGTTTTTCAATTGAAGGAACTATATCGGCAAGCGATGCCAAATGATAAACACAATGTGCTTCTCTGAAATATTGTTTCCATTCACCATTTTTTGATAAATCACATTTGATAAATGTAACTTTATCTTTAAATTTTTTAATATTATCTAATCTACCCGTACTAAGATTATCTAATATTATAATTTCTACATTTTTTTGAGTATATCTCTCAGCGATATGGCTTCCTATAAAACCAGCTCCTCCAGTAATTATTATCTTCTTTTTTTTCATATATTTATTTTAATCTACTATACTATTTGTTAATTGCTATGATTATTTAATATGAAAATTCAAACACACTATTCACTATCTGTAATTGTGCCTTGTTACAATGAAGAAAGTAATATTATTGAAACATTAAATGAAATTTCTTTATCGATTGATATACCAATTATTAAAGAATATGAAATTTTAGTTATAGATGATGCTAGTACCGACAAATCAAATAATTTAGTAAAAAACTTAAAAAAAAATAATCTCAATATAAAATTGCATAAAAACAAAATAAATATTGGCCTTGGCGGTGCAATTAAAAAGGGATTTGAACTTTGTTCTAAAGATTATGTGATTTATATTCCAGGAGATAATTGTCATAAATCAAGTGAAATAAAAAAAATGATTGAATTGATTGGAAAATACGATGTAATTCTTACTTATTATTCAAACCCACAGGTTAGAACATTCTTTAGAAAATTTTTTACAAAACTTTATACACCCTTTTTAAATTTTATTTTTAATCTTGATTTACCATACTATAATGGTCTATGTTTATATAAATCTTCTCTAATAAAAAATATTAATATCGAGACAAATAGCTTTACTTGGCAAATTGAACTTTTACTAAAACTTTTCAAATCAACTAATATAAAATATACATTGGTTCCGACAAAGTTAGATGATAGAAATTTAGGTCAATCAAAAGCTTTTAATCTAAAAAATAGTTTATTAGTTGTGTATTCAATTTTTAAACTATTTGTTCATCAATTTTTTATATCAACAAAGAAATAATGTTCTTTGTCTATAATATTTTTTTTTTCTTATTATTTGTAATTTTTTGTAAATTATTTTTTATAAAAAAAAGAGAATTTTCTTATACATTGGTATTTAGATTTTATTTTTTGTTTATATTAATATTTATTTTAGCTTTTTACCAACTAGATTATTTTAAAGAAGAAATTCAATTTAAATTAGTATGTGTTACATTTAATTTTTTACTTTTTATTTCATATGTACTGACAATCGGTGTTAAATTTGTAAATAGCCCTAGTTATTTTATAATTGATTACTTGCAAAAAAACAAAGGAGCAGACTATAAAGATGTACTAAAAATTCTTAATGAAAATTCTATTTTAGAAAAAAGAATTGTAAATTTAAAAAATGAAAACATGATTTATGAAAAGGATTATAATATTTATTTAACACAAAAAGGTTTAGCTTTTTGCAGATTTTTTTCAAAAGTTAAAAATTTTTTTAATTTAAAAAGTGAGGGATAATTGTTTTACTGCTTAGTAATAAATTTTTTTATATATCTTTTAATTTTAAAATTAAGTTACAAAATTTTTAAAATGGAAATGTATTATCCATTTAGAAAAGCAGAAATATATGCATTTATAATAATAAATATTATTACTAATATATTAGTTCTCTATTTATTTAGCTTTTATATAGTTTTAGTTTTTGTATTATTAAATTCTCTTTTATTCTATATAATATATCATACTTTAAATATGATACAAACTTCACCAAGAACAAAAATTCTTCTAGATATATATGATTTAAAAAATATAAATATTAATAAATATATATCAAATGATTACTCAACAAAAAAAATATTAGATAATAGGTTATTGCGTTTCCAGTCTTCTAATCAAATTTATATAGACTCATCAAAAATTTATTTATATGGAAATAAAAGTATATTCATTAAAATCATCTTCAGTATATTTAAATTAGTTAAATTTTTTTAAGTTTGATACTAAATTTATTTATAATTAGTTAAACTTAGTTTTTATAATCTCAAGAAGCTTAGTATCATAATAATTATAATCTTTAATCATGTCTCCTATTGAGTTTTTGATGTTTTGAATTAAAATCTTATCTTTCTTAAAGATATTCATAGATCTATAATTTATAGAATTAAGTGGAACATAACTTATTAATATTTTTAAGAAATTTTCTACATTTTCAACATTACCAATGTGTTTAAAGTATTTTAGATTTTCCTTAGCTTTAAGATAATCTTCTTCTTCTAGTTTATAATCTTCATGTACAAGATAATATTTTTCATAAGGGATACCAGCAATAGTTTTAGTTATTATATTTGAATTTACAAAATTATTTTCTATTAATTTAGGCATAATTTTTAAATCATTATTAGATAATTCTAAGTCAAAGTTTAGTTTTTTTTTAATCATTTTTATAGATTTTGAATTCAAATTAACTCTTTTATATTTTTCAAGATAAAAAAAATATAAGCTAGAAATAAATAAGTTTATAGGATTTCTAACAATTGAAAATAGGTCAAAATTTTTGCAAGCTTCACTAAAAACAAAATGTCCTGTAAAAATATTTATATCTTTATTTAGATTTTTTTTATTAAAATAATTAAGTGAAAATTGATCCACCAAACCTTCACTTGCTCCAGTATGAAGATCTATATCAGTATTTTTTTTTAACATGTCATTAAACGCAGATCTGATAGTTTGACCTGCTGTTTTAGGAATATGTAAGAAAAGAATATTTTTTTTCATAATAAATAATAAAGTTTAAAATTACTGATTTCTATAAATTAAAAATTTTTTTAAATTATAATAAAATTTGTTTCCCTTTTGTTGCCATACATTAATATTATACGTAAATAACCTAATAGACTTATTTATTAAAACCTTATAGTACTTAAATTATTAATATGGGAGTATGGCGGAACTGGTAGACGCGCCGGATTCAAAATCCGGTCACTTCGGTGGTGTGGGCATTATTAATGCTAACTGTACAGCCAAAAAATATTCCTAAAATAATTTTCATATAAAATTTGTTGACCATTTGTTGACCTGTTATTTTTGTAATGAAGTAACTGTAAATTTAGCTAATGATTATGCCTCAAAAGGAGTCATAATAATTTTAAAAGTTTCTAATGTAGGTTCTAAGATATGATAATTATCAGGATTTTCATAACCTACATTTGTTTCTTTTATTTCTAATTTAAAATTTTTTTCATTACACATTTTTAGTAGTTCTAAATATGACTCTCTAGTTTCTATTATTTTTTCAAAATGTTCAATGTGAGGCAATTTTAAAACTTCTCCAATACCAATTATTTCATGACTCAAAATATTAGAGTCATGACTTTTATATTTTTCTGTTCTTTTATTTTCCAAATCCATCATGATTTGATAAATCTGTTTATCTACTAAAGAAAGTATTGCTGAATAGTAATTTTCCTTTTTTTCTTTTAGTAATTTAGATAAATTCATAATAATTTTTTGTAGTTTTTATGTTAAATATAAAAATAATTTAATCTACCATTTTTGATAATTTTCCTTGTATTCGTCCCACCAATCCACTGCATCTAAAAAACCCATTTCATCTTCTTTTAAAAGCTCTTCATAGTAATCTTCTTCAATTATTCCGACACCTTTATATATGTTTAGACATGCCCAGGGGTTAACATAATAGTCTTTACTTATTTCAATAGCGTGTTCCTTGTCTCTCTTTTCAAGCTTGATTAATTCACCTTTTGACCAAAATGAAAGATATACAATTATACCTTCTTTATCATTTTCAGTTATATATTGAACTCTACCATCTAAATAACCATTTAAAAAATTTCCCCATAAGATTACTAAGCTTGGACTATTTTGATAATCATATAAATATCTCCCACCCAGTCCATGTAATTTGTGATTTTTAAATTCTCCGATCTCTAGTTTTCTATAGTAATTTGCAAATTGTTCTTTAGCTTTGTCATTTTTAAGTGTTTTATAGAAACCTCTGTCATAACCAATAAATTTCCCAAATACTTTATCTAAAAAAAAATTTTTGTGTCCGAAAATAGAGGTTGGATTAATTTTTACAGGAGCTTCTATAAATTGTTCCTCTAAATTTTTTCCGTTTTTTATAAATTCATTTATCTGATTTATTTTATCTTCTTTAGTATAATTATGTTTAGGTCTAACATTTGTTAAATATAAGTTTTTATACTCTCCCCACCATTCTTTGTTCTTAAAATTTTTTTTATTTAATAATATTTTATTATCAGGATAATAAAATAAATTAGATTTCATAAAACTTTTATTCCACAATTCTTCCTTTGCATTCCTAGAATCTTTATTAATTGAAATAAGTTCACCCATTTCCCAGTCCATTCTAATATGACTATCTTTTTCATCTCCATAACTTGAATAAAAATAAAGAGTTTTATGGGGTAAACCGCTTTTAAAACGTCCAAATAAAAAAACAAATTCGTACTCATCTTTATTAACATAATCGTACAAATAAATTCCACCTATGCCATCTAACTTCCCATCGATAAATTCACCTATTTCTAAAAATCTATAATTGTTGGCAAAAAAACATTTAGCCTTATCATTTTTTAATGTTTCAAAAAAAGCCCTATCATATCCATTAATTTTATCTTCAGATTTTATTGTTTTATAACCAAGGGAAGATTTTTCTCTTTTAATAAATTTATTAAAATTTAATGATTCTTCTAAATATGATCCATTTTCAACAATAGAATCTACTATTAAAATTTTTTCTTTGTCCTTTTGATTTTTCTTAGCTCTTTTCATAAAATATTTACAAATTTATTTTTTTTTATCAAACAAAGTAAGTATTCCATATATTACCCAACAAAATATAAAGACTATTACAACTGCTATAAGATAATCAATTAGAGATACATCCTTTTCTCCTTTTAATATTTCAAAAATATGTACGGGGACTTTTGAAAAACCCATTTAATTAAACTTTTCTTTAATTGGAGTGAAGTATAGAAAGCATATAATTATACCTTCAAGTAGTGATCCAAAATAATCCATTAATTGAAGAGGGCCACTTATAACGTCACCCTTATCAAAAATAAATAATATGAAGAGTACGATTAAGCTATAAATATATAGTTTTTTTCCTATAGGTTTGAAATAATATAAAAAATAAAGAGATAGAATATTTATAGTAAAAGCAATTAAAGCTACCAAAAACCATATAAGTATAAATATTGATTCTTCTAAAGCGGGTATAATAAAAAGATCTATTTCTGAATCAATAAGGTATAATTCTTCTCCTAGAAAGTTTTTTTCTAACGTAAAACTGATAACCAGAAAGACAACAGTTGATAAAAAATAAAGTAATATTGTATTTTTAAATATTTTTTCTAAGTTCATAATTACACATAATTTGATAAGACATTATAAGCATAAAATACAAATAATAGAAAACTACCAAGTCCTAAAGTACAATATATAAATAAACCTACAATTTTATTTTCCTTAAAAATTTTATAACAAACGTAAAAACAAAATAGACAAACAAAACCTAACCAAAAAGGGATTTTTTGAAAAAAACTTATATTGTCATCTTGTCCAGGAAGACAGTTTCTAAAATTTCCTTCACAAATATAATTAATTACATGCCCATTAATTTGAGGGAAAAAAATAAAAGCTATTGATCCTAATATTATTGGAGAACCAATATATAAAATTATATAAGGTATTTCTTTCATCAAGATTATCCTACCACCAACCAATGAGATTGTTAAGGGCTCTGATAATAGGAATTATCTTAAAATAATTTCAATTTTTCTTGTTGGCCTTTTGTTGTCCTATATTTCTATTTTATACAAATAAGCTGATAGACTTAACTTTGAAAACCAAGTAATACTTAGAAAAATAATTTGGGAGTATGGCGGAACTGGTAGACGCGCCGGATTCAAAATCCGGTCACTTCGGTGGTGTGGGTTCGATTCCCTCTACTCCTACCAAGATTAATGGTAATGAATTTTCTTAGAAATATCTATAATTGGACATTAAAAAAAGCTGAGCATAAAAATGCAAAATGGTATTTAAGTCTAATTTCGTTTGCAGAAAGTTCATTTTTTCCAATCCCACCTGACATAATTCTAATACCAATGGCTTTAGCTTCTAAAGCAAGGGCTTTATTTTATGCATTTATTTGCACCATCTTTTCGGTTCTTGGTGGAATATTAGGATATGCAATAGGATATTTTTTTTATAATTCATTAGGTATTTACATTGTTGAGTTTTATCATTTAGAAAATTCTTTTAGCGTTTTTGAAAATTACTACAAAGAATTTGGTATTTTAATTGTTTTAGGTGCTGGTTTAACACCCTTTCCATATAAGTTTATTACAATTGCAAGTGGTGTATTTGGACTAAATATTTTTTTATTTATAATTATTTCTATTATTGGTCGAGGATCAAGGTTTTATTTGATAGCAATACTTTTATACTTTTTTAGCGAAAAAATTAAATTAATTATCGATAAATATTTTAATATTTTAACTATTTTATTTTTTATTTTACTTATTGGAAGTGTTTTTATAATTAGATTTATATGATAATTCGTAATTGGACTACGCTTCTATTTGTAATATCGTTTATCTCAATATCATCAGCATTAGTTGCTGAATATTTTTTTAATCTTCAACCGTGTGAGTTATGTTTAAAGCAAAGACATCCATATTATTTAATTTTAATATGTTTGGTTTTCATATTTCTGTTGAAAAATTTAATTAAAATCTGGCCTTACATAATAATTCAATTTGCATTAGTATACGGACTTTTTTATTCTATATGGCACGTAGGAGTAGAAAATAAAATTCTTAAAGGACCAGCAGGTTGTTCAGTAATGCTGACAAGCAGTGAAAGTGCTTCAGACCTTAAAGCGCAGATATTATCAAAGCAAGTGATCAGTTGCGATGAAGTTATTTGGAGTTTTTTTGGTATTTCTGCTGCTACAATTAATACAATTGTTTTACTAGTTATTTTTATTTTTAATGCTATTTATTTGTATAGAAACAATGGTTTTAAAAAAGAAAAAAACATATAAAAAAAAATTTACACCAGGTAAAATAACCCATAGAGAAATTTTAGAAGAAATCATAAGAGTTGATCATGCTGGTGAATATGGAGCTACTAAAATTTATGATGGTCAAATAGCAATATTTGGGAAAAACTCGAAACTTGGAAAAACAATTCAACATATGGCTGATCAGGAGCAAGAACACATTGATAAGTTTAATGAGTTAATATTAGAACATCGTGTTAGACCAACTGCTCTACTACCATTATGGAATGTAGCTGGCTTTGCTCTTGGAGCCTCTACTGCCTTAATGGGTGAAAAAGCTGCAATGGCTTGTACAGTTGCTGTTGAAAAAGTTATTGGTGAACATTATCAAGAACAATTGGATCTTTTAGGTGATGATCATAAAGATTTAAAAAAAACAATTTCTAAATTCCGAGATGATGAATTAGAACATCATGATATAGGAATAGAGCATGATGCAGAAAGCGCTCCGGGTTATAAAATTATGTCAAAAGTAATTGAGCTTGGATGTAAAACTGCAATTGCAATTTCAAAAAAAATTTAATTTTCTAATTCTGTATCCCAATACAAATAATCTCTCCAAGTCTCATGTAAAAAATTGGGAGGAAAATTTCTTCCATTATTTTGTAGTTGAATTGATGATGGTCGAAGAGGTTTTTTAAAAAGTTTCATATCTGTATTGTGGATTAATTTTCGTCCTTTTTTTAAATTACAAGATGTGCATGCAGAAACGACATTCTCCCATGTAGTTTTTCCATTCAAACATTTTGGTACTAAATGATCAAATGTTAGTTCGTTTGCTGGAAAACGATTAGTACAATACTGACAAGTAAAGTTATCTCTTAAAAATACATTAAAACGAGTGAAGGCAGGTCTTCGCTGTGGAGTTACATAATCTTTTAAAGCAATAACACTTGGTAACTTAAAAGTAAGATTTGGAGAATGAACTTCATGCTCGTAATTTTCGATTACTGAAACTCTTTCTAGAAAAACAGCTTTGATTGCATCTTGCCATGAACATAGGGAAAGTGGGTAATAAGATAGCGGCCGAAAATCAGCATTAAGTACCAAAGCTGGATTTTCTGCGATACTCATTTTAGTTTCTACTCACCCAAGTCATATTATTCAAATAGTGATATAATATTAAGATTCGATTACTTTAAATATTTTTTTTTATAAAATTTTGGAATAAAGTTATTGTTTCTTGCGACATAGTATGCTCATCATTTGGTAAAAGGTAAGATTCAAATTTGAAATTATTTTTTTTTAATATTTCAACTGATTCATTGAAATTTGAAATAGGCAATACATTATCTAATCCACCATGTGAAATAAATATTGGGGTTTCTAAAAATGAATTTTTAGGAACAAATTCTCTTGAAATTATTCTTGAAGAAATAATTGCTATGCCAGCTAATTTTTTATTAAGAAATTGACCCAATTCAAATGCCATTATTCCTCCTTGGGAAAAGCCCATAACAAAACAATCACTCATCTCAATATTTAAATCATTTGTAAGTAGAGATATTGTGTTAGAAATTTTTTTAACATTTTCATTTATTAAATTTCTAACATTTTCAAATTCTTTTGGACCAATATCAGAAATATAAACACCATTCAGGTATAAATCAAACCATTGATAACCCATTGGGTTGCCAGGCATAATATTTGGTGCATTTAAAGCAACATAGTGCATTGCCCATTCATCTTGATCTAGAGGTTCTGCTAAATGAATAAAATTAGCAGCATTATCACCATATCCATGAAGCATTATCATTAATTTCTTAGGTTTGTCGTGTTTTGATATTGATGGGCCTACTAATATATTATCCATATTGATCTTATGTATGAATTCTTGCTTCGTTCAAGAAAAGTTTTATATAGATATAAATATGAGCACAATGCAGATAGTACTTGTTTTATTTATGGCTGCAACTCTCGCAGTTGTAGTTATTGGGGTTATAGCCATGGCAGTAAATGGAAAACTTAATAAAAATCACAGTAACAAACTAATGCGTCTAAGGGTACTTTTTCAAGCAATAGCTATATTTGTTTTTGTGATAATTGTCTGGCTGGCAAGAAATTAGCATTTAGACTCTAGAAAAATTTTGTAATATTTAGTATACAATCGACAGGTTTATATGGGCATTCACTTCAATCACAAATCTAAAGCGGGAGACCGCAAAATGCAGAAAGAGCTTAAGCTAAAAATGAAAGCTGAAGAGCGCAAAAAGAAACGTGAAGAACAAGAAAAGCTTAAAATGGAAGAGGAAATGCGTAAACTTGAAGAGCTTACAAGGCCTGATAAAGAAGAAAATCAGTAAAAGCAGAAATATTTATTACTAAAAATTTTTAAAATTTACTAATTAGGTAAAGGATAATGTTCGGCTATAAATTTCTTTAGAATTTCTAATGTTTGATCTGCTTCTTCTAGGAGCATCATATGGCCACAATCTTCAATAATCTTTACTTCCGAACCTTTAATATAATCAGCAAGAATTTTTCCATCTTTTAAACGGCACATTCTATCTTCTGCACCTAATATAGAAAGAGTTGGTAAATCTAATTTTTTAGCAATCTCAGGTCCGTTTTTATAATTATCGCATGCTCTAAAATCCACACCTAAGGTATTTTTAATCTCTTTATTTTGAACAATCATAGAGCCAACATTTAGGTGATATAAACCGGGAACAGGATGACCGCCAAAATGTCCTGCAGGGCCATGCGCAAAATCCATCATAAGATCAACAGCCTTAGGATTGCTCTCTTCAGCAAGCCTTAATAGTTCGGGGTTCATTGGAATTGCAGATGCGCCCCCCATAAGAGTTAACGTTTTAATTTTTTCTGGGTGTTGAGCAACACATTCCATTGTTACAAGACATCCTTGAGAATGTCCAACTAGTGAAGCATCTTTACATCCAACTGCACCAATAACATCACCAACCCAGTTTCCCATTTCTTCAATAGTTTTTATACTTTCACCAGAAGATAATCCGTGTCCTGGTAAATCAACTGCTAAAACACTGTATCCACGGAATGCAAAGTAACGTGTTTGTAAAACCCAAACCATGTGACTTAGTCCACTACCGTGAACAAAAATAATAAGAGGTTTATTTTTATCAAAAGGTCTGCCTCCAGTGGAGGCAAACGTATCGATACCACGAACTTTAAACTTCATTTATTTGTTTGCAACTAAACGAGGTTTTTTAGCAGCTCTAAATCCATCTTCGAAATCGTTTACAATATCTTCAAAGTCTTCTAAGCCAACAGATAATCTAATCATATCATGAGATAATCCAGCAAATTTCAGAGTAGCCTCATCCATTTGTGAGTGAGTTGCTGATGCCGGATGGATAACTAATGTTCTTGCATCACCTACATTTGCTAAATGAGATGCAAGCTTAACATTATTAATAAATGCAGCACCTGCTTCTTTCCCACCTTTAATTCCAAAGGCGATCATTGATCCAGTTCCCTTAGGTAGAATTTTTTCTGCAAGTTCCTTATCTGGATGACCAGGTGCACTTGCATGAGATACCCAAGCAACACTTTCATGATTTGATAAATACTCAACCATCTTCAAAGCATTAGAACAATGTTTTTCCATACGAAGAGAAAGAGTTTCAAGTCCGTGTAAAATGTTCCATGCATTTTGAGGAGCTAAACAAGGACCCATGTCTCTCATTCCTTCGGCTCTTGCCATCATTGTAAATGCTGTTGGGCCAAATTCTTCTGCAAATGATAATCCATGATAGCCTTCATAAGGTTCTGTCATTGATGGAAACTTATCATTTTGCATCCAATCAAATGTTCCACCTTCAACTAAAATACCAGCCATAGAAGATCCATTACCACTCATCCATTTAGTTAATGAGTGAACTACAAGGTCAGCACCGTGTTCAAAAGGTCGGCATAAATATGGAGTTTGATACGTGCTATCAATAATAAGTGGAATGCCAGCTTCTTTTGCTATGTTTGAAACTTCAGGCATATTCATCAATTCATTACCAGGATTACCAACAAGCTCACCAAAAATTCCTTTAGTATTTGGTTGAATAGCTTTTTTAAAACCTTCTGTATCTCTTGGTTTTACAAAAGTTGTTTTAATACCAAACTTAGGAAGCGTTAATCTAAATAAATTTACTGTTCCACCGTAAAGCTGAGAAGAAACAACCATGTGATCACCAGCGTTACAAAGAGTCATAATAGTTAAAAATATTGCACTCATTCCTGAAGCAGTTGCAAGAGCAGCTGTTCCTCCTTCAAGTGCACAAACTCTTTCTTCTAGAACTTGTACTGTTGGGTTGGACATACGACTATAAATATGACCACCTCTTTCTAGATTAAAAAGTGCTGCCGCATGATCAACATCATCAAACATGTATGAAGTTGTTTGATAAATTGGTACTTGTCTTGAACCAGCATTTTTGCTCGGTTGATAACCGGCATGTAGACTAAGTGTGTCAAATTTATAAGTTTTTGGATCCATTTATAACTCCTTTGCTTTTGTTCTTAATTCAAACTTTTGTATCTTCCCTGTTGAAGTTTTTGGTAATTCACCAAAGATTACATGCTTTGGTCTTTTAAATCCAGCCATATTTTCTTTGCAAAACTGAATTATATCCTCTTCTGTGGCATTTTTTCCAGGTGCTAATTCTACAAAAGCACAAGGTGTTTCACCCCATTTCTCATCTGGTTTGGCTACTACTGCAACCAAGGAAACAGCTGGATGTTTTGCAACAACATTCTCCACTTCCACAGATGAAATATTTTCTCCACCAGAAATTATAATATCTTTCGATCTATCTTTTATTTGAATATATCCATCAGGATAGACAACTGCCAAATCACCAGAGTGAAACCATCCCTTTTTCATGGATGTTTCAGTCGCATCTTTATTTTTATAATATCCTTTCATTACTACATTACCTCGAATTAAAATCTCTCCCATGGTTTCTCCATCCATCGGAACTTTTTCATAGGTCTCTGGATCAGCAACACATACTTCTTCAGTATTTGGGTAACGAACACCTTGTCTTGCTTTAATATCAGCTTTTTCAGATTTTGATTGTAATTCCCATTCTTCATTCCAAGCACACTGAAGGATATGACCGTATGTTTCAGTTAATCCATATACATGCATAACTTCAAAACCTAAGTTATCCATCTTTTCAAGAATTGCACTCGTTGGTGGAGCACCAGCAGTTAATACATATACTTTATGATTTATTTCTTTTTTATCTTTTTCATCAGCATTAGCAATTAAACTTAAAACTATAGGAGCGCCTCCAAAATGAGTTACTTTGTATTTATCTATTAAATTATAAATATCTTTTGCAACAATGTACCTGCAGCAAATAATCTTTGCATGTATTAAAGCGGCTGTCCAAGGGTAGCCCCATCCGTTACAGTGGAACATTGGAACAGTATAAAGAAATGTTAATTTATTAGGCATGTTCCATGCCGTAACACTTCCTGTAGACATTAAATATGATCCACGGTGGTGATACACAACACCTTTTGGTTTACCAGTTGTGCCTGATGTATAGCTTAGTGAGATTGCTTGCCATTCATCTTCAGGTAAAAACCAATTATAATTGTCATCACCTGTTTGTAAAAATTCTTCATATGTCATTTCTCCAATTTGTTCACCCTCACCATCTTTAAAAATTGCCTGATCATCATGAATGTCAATAATAGGAATATTCTTCCCATATATTTTTAAAGCTTTTTTCATTGTAGGTGAAAATTGAGTATCAGTTATAAGAAGTTTTGCATCACTATGATCCAGAATATACGCAATTGTATTTGCATCAAGTCTAGTATTGATCGTATTAATAACGCCTCCAGTCATTGGGATAGAATAATGTGCTTCGAATAATTCTGGAGTATTTGCCGCTATGATTGAAACAGTACTTCCTTTTGTAATTCCTTTTTTTGCTAATGCACTAGCAAACTTGGTACATCGTTTATAGGTTTCAAGCCAAGTGTAACTTCTTTTTCCATAAACTAAAGAGTCATAGTTTGGATAAATATCTTTCACGCGAGTTATAAAACTTAATGGTGATAGTGGAACAAAATTGGCTGAATTTTTATCTAGGTTTGTATCAAAATTACTCATCTGTTTCCTAAAAGGATCAAATACTACAAGAAATTAATTTAATTTACTAATGGTTTTCCAGTTTCAAGTGTATGTTTTATTCGCTCTTGAGTTTTAGGCATCTGGATAAGTCTCATGAAAGCTTCCAATTCAAGATTATAAAGATCATCTTCACTTAATTCATTATCAATATTTGTATTTCCACCACTAAGTACAAAAGCAATCTGCTTACCTACTTCTAATCCGTGGTCTAAAATTTTATTTTCATTATATAGTGCTTCAAGTTTTTCAAACATTTTATCTCTGACAGCACTACCGCCTAAATTGAATTTAGGTTGAGATGGTTTTTCATAACCTCCCTCAATATTATTTAATAAATCGATAGCCGTTGATAATTGTCTGTCTCTATTTATTACAACCTTATCCTTTTCTAAAAAGAATTGATTTGGCAGCGCTTCATTTGGTGAGGTAGCAGTAATAGCATAACCAATAAGATCAAAAACTTTCATAGACGCATGTTCAGAATTTTCTTTACCTTCTGGAGTTTGTAACCAACGCCACAGCATTTCCTTACAACCCCCACCAGCAGGAATGAGTCCAACTAAAGATTCAACTAGTCCAAGAACAACATTTGTATGAGCAACGTTATAATCACAATGCAATACCACTTCAAAACCACCGCCAATAGCAAGTCCTGATGGCGCAGCAATAAAAGGCTTATCTGCATATTTTATTGTTTTACACGTTTGTTGGAAATCAATTATAAATTTTTCAATTTTAGACCATTCATTATTTTTAGCAAATTCCATGACATAATTTAAATTTACACCAGCAGAAAATTGCATTGCATCATTAATCACAATTGTGCTTTTATTATTTTGAGCAGCTTCTTTTAAAGCTAACATAGAGTCAGTATCTAAAGCGTTTGCCTTAGTAGTAAATTCAACAACCTGATATGATAAAGCATTTTTGATATTAGCAGAAGGGTTCTCAAAAGTTTTTTGTAAATTTAAAGATCTTAAATTATCAATACTTGAATCTAAATATCCAGGTCTTTTATTAAATTCAAAAACTCCCTTTAGATTTTTAAAGAAGTTAATATCAGTATTTTGATCAATAAAATTTTTTGTATCAATATTTGAAAGCATTTCAAAAGGGCCAACAGTCCAATTAAAACCTAATCTTAGTGCATCATCTATGTCTATATATTTTGATGATACATCAGGGATTAAATATGCAGCATACCTAATAACTTTTGTCAGAATTGATTTTGCATATTTACCGTATTTGTCTTTTCTTTGAATGAGTTTATTTATGTCAATTTTATCTCCCATACCTAAATTAATTTTCTGACTTGGGTGATATTCGCCAGTTTCTAAATTAATAGCTTCAAGAATTTTTTTACCATCAGATTTATTCATTCTATAAAAACCACCCTTACCTTTTCTTCCTGTATACCCAGTTTCAATAAGTTTTGTGACCAATGCAATTTCTTGTGCAACCTCGTGGAAAGGATCTTCTTTTGGGAGTTCTTTGATAAAACTTTTTAAAACATCAGCCATCAAATCGATACCAATTAAATCGTATAGCCCAAAGATTCCAGTCTTCGGGATACCCATTGGTCTTCCAAATACCACATCAGCTTCTTCAATTGATATCTTCATCTTAAAAGCTTCAGTCATAGCAACTTGCATTGCATAAACTCCAATTCTGTTTCCAATAAATCCTGGAGTGTCGTTACAAATAATTACACCTTTACCAAGTTTTTCATCACAAAATTGTTTTAATAAATTTATTTTTTCAATGTCATTAACTTCTTCAGTTACTATCTCGAGCAATGCCATATATCGAACTGGGTTAAAAAAATGGGTAATGCAAAAATTTTTTTTCATTTCATCTGACATATTTGCAGATAAGATTTTCAATGGAATTGTAGATGTATTAGATGAAATTATAGAATTGTTCTTTCTTGTAGTCTGAATTTTATTATAAATGTTATGTTTAATATCTATTCTCTCAACAACAGCCTCCACAACCCAATCAGCTTCCGCAACTTCATTAAAGTCATCCTCGATATTTCCAACCTTAATTAATTCTGCTTTGTTTTTTTCTACTAAAAGCGGAGGTCGTGATTTTTTAATTCTTTCTTTAGCGTTTTCTGTAATTTGGTTTCTAGATCCTTCTTTTGAAGGTAAGTCTAGAAGTGTAACATCAATATTAGCATTTGCTATTTGGGCTGCGATTCCACTGCCCATAGTGCCAGATCCTATTACTACTACTTTTTTAATATTCATGTGAGTTCTATAAAGGTGAGCTTATATAAGAAAAATTTGCCGTATGAAAATAATTTAAGCATAAGGGTGGAAATTAATATAAATATCTCTTATAGGCGCGCAAAATGAAAAAAAATCCTTCAAGAAATGTCCATTTTTCAAAAGGACCTAGTGAGATTTTAGATACAATTAATACGTCTATAGATATCGATCAACGTCTGTATAAAGAAGATATAACTGGGTCAATAGCGCATACTAGAATGCTCGGTAAACAAAAAATAATAAATAAAAAAGAACAAAGTGCTATAGTCTCTGGACTTAAAGCAATTGAAAGAGATATTGAAAAAAACAAGGTCGTATTTTCAAAAAAACTTGAAGATATTCATATGAACATTGAAAGTTTATTATTTAAGAAAATTGGAAAAATTGCAGGAAAGCTTCATACTGCAAGATCTAGAAATGATCAGGTAGTAACTGATTTAAAATTATGGGTTAAAAAAGAATCTAAAATTTTAGATAGTGAACTAAAAAAATTTCAGAGAACTTTAATTAATATTGCAACAAAAAATACTGAAACAATTATGCCAGGTTACACTCATTTACAGATTGCTCAACCAATAACATTGGCTCATCATGTTTTAGCTTACGTTGAAATGATTGGTAGAGACAGAACAAGACTTGAAGATTGTTTATATCGTCTTAATGAAAACCCATTAGGTGCAGCTGCACTTGCAGGGACTTCTTTTCCTATTGATAGAAAATATACAACTAAAGAGTTGGGATTTAGAGAGCCAACAAAAAATGCTATGGACACTGTCTCAGACAGAGACTTTGTAATAGAATTTTTATTTGTTCTATCACTAATTGCTGTTCATTTATCAAAAATAGCAGAGGAAATAGTACTTTGGTCAAATCAACAATTTAATTTTATCAATTTACCAGATGATCTTTCAACTGGTAGTTCAATTATGCCTCAGAAAAAAAATCCAGATGGTGCAGAGCTTGTTAGAGGAAAAACAAGTATCATCATTAGTAATTTAAGTTCAATGCTTAATATTATTAAAGGGTTACCACTTTCTTATAGTAAAGACTTACAAGACGATAAACAAATAACATTTAATTCATACGACAATGTTTCTTTGTGTATAAAAGTTATGAATGAAATTTTATCAAAATCTACATTCAACAAAACTAGAATGAAAGAGTTGATTGATAATTCAAATGCAACCGCTACCGATTTGGCTAATTGGTTGGTTCAAAATCTTAGATATTCATTTAGAGATGCTTATGTTGTTACAGGAAAGATTGTTTCTTATTGTTCAAAACAAGATAGAAACATAGATTCATTGTCTCTTGGAGAATTAAAAAAATTTGACAAAAATATAACAGCTGACGCAAAAAAAGTGCTATCAACTACTAACAGTGTTAAATCAAAATCAAGTTTTGGGGGTACGGCTCCTGAAATTACTAAAAAAATGATAAAACTTGTTATAAAAAAATACTTATAATGATCAGATTAATATTATTATCATTTTTGTTGTTTACTTTTAGCTGTGGTAAAGTTGGTCCTTTAAGTTTACCAGAAGATCAAGTAGACAAATCGGTAATTACATATCCATGTGATAAAGCCTGTTTAGAGAAATTAGAAGAAGAGAAAAAACGTCAACAATCCGTTATTATAAACACTGAATAAATGCTCACTTATAAAAATAATGACCCGTATATTGAGGGTACTTCTTTATATGACTTAGTTAAAGTTTGTCCGACACCTTTTTATGTGTATTCACAACAAAAAATTATTAATCAAGTTAATAAAACTAAAGAAATTTTAGGTAACAATATTTTTTATTCAATTAAGTCTAATTCAAATCAAGCTATTTTGAAATTAATGAACTCGTTAGATATTGGAGCAGATGTAGTGTCAGTTGGTGAATTAAAAAGAGCTTTGGAAGCTGGTTTCGATCCAAATAAAATAATTTTTGAAGGTGTTGGAAAATCTGATCAAGACTTACTCTATGCTATACATAAAAATATACGTTTAATTAATACTGAATCTTTAGAAGAAATAAAACTTCTCGATAATTTAGCAAATGAAAAAAATAAAATCGTTAATATTGGTGTTAGACTTAATCCAGATGTTGATGGTGAAACTTTAAGTAAAATTTCAACAGGAAAAAAAACTGATAAGTTTGGTATAGAATTCGATAACATAGATAAAATTATCAAATTAGTTAAAAGTTGCAAAAGTTTAAATTTAATTGGTATTAGTTGTCATATTGGAAGTCAAATTAGTAAAAATGAGGCATATAAAAATACATTTTCTCAAATGAAAATGGCTGCAGATAAATTTATTGAATCAGGCATTAATATTAAACATGTAGATTTGGGAGGAGGTTTTCATGTTAAATATGAAGATTCTGATCCTGACTTTAATATCAAGAAGGTAAAAGAAGAGCTTGATAATTGTTTTACGCAAACAAACTATGAATTATCGTTTGAGCCTGGTCGATATTTAATTGCTGAGGCTGGAGTTACAGTTACCTCTATTCTTACAATTAAGAATAATGGAGGTATAAATTATTTAATTGTTGATGCTGGTATGAATACATTGATACGTCCAGCGATGTACGGTGCACATCATGAAATATCAGCGATAAATGTAAACTCAGAGGAATTTATGGATTATGCTATTGCTGGTCCTATTTGTGAAAGTTCAGATGTTTTTTTAAAAAATATTAAATTGGCTAAACAAAAAATTGGTAATCTACTAGTTATAAAAAATACAGGAGCCTATGGAAAAGTAATGTCTTCAAATTATAACTCTAGACCACTGCCCTCTGAAATTTTAGTACACAATGATAATTATGCAATTATTTATTCTCCAGAGAAAATTGAGAAAACAATTGAAGCTGATATTATTCCTAGCTGGTTGTAACTAATTTAAAGTATTATGTATAATTTTAGCTAAGTCTGAAATTATCAAATTTAAATTAAAGAAGAATTCCCTAATATAGAAATCAATAATAATAAAAGTATTTACACCGTAGGATCGATAAATCCATATTGCTAAAATTATAACTATAGCTAGAATAATTACTATAGTTGAATTAATAACACTTGGTTTTTCTTGTCTTACAACTGTACTTGGTAAATTTCTGACTGGACCTTTTTCTAATTTTTCTTTTTGTTTATTATTATTTAAATTTTGATCTAATTCTTCTTTTTTTGTAGACGGGACTGATGATGTAATGTCAGTATCATCTAATTCTTGAAACCATTGATGATTACAATTTGCACATTCAACCATTCTACCATTTGGTTTAAGATCTGCAGAATTTACTAAATACTTGAATTCACAATTAGAGCAAACAATGAACATAAATTATATATAGATCAGTCAGGCTAGTATATAAAACAAAATCATAAAGTATGTTAATTTTAAAAAGTATAATATTTTATATTTCCTTAGTTATATGGACTGTGTTGATGGGTATTGTATGTTTACCTTTCCTATTTTTACCAAGTTATTTACTTAAATATCCAACGAAACTTTGGATACGTATTATTTTTGTTTTTCTTAATCTTATATGTAATATTAAACATAAAATTGAGGGTTTAGAAAATATTACAAATGAAAGTGTCTTAATTGCGTCTAAACATCAGTCCGCATTTGAGACACTCGCACTCTATTACTATTTAAAAGATTGTTTCTTTATCCATAAAAGAGAACTTTTCTTTATACCAATTTTTGGCCAATATTTATTCAAGTCTAATATGGTTGCGATTAATAGAGATGGGGGAACAAAAGCTATGAGAGATATGTTACAAAAAGTTCAATCAAAATTATCTTTTGGATCGTCAATTATTATTTTTCCCGAAGGAACAAGAAAGTTACCTGGTAGTAAACCTGATTATAAGACAGGTTTTATTGGAATTTATAATCATACAAAAAGAAAAATCCTTCCTGTGGCTTTAAATTCAGGTTTATGTTGGCCAAAACAATCATGGGTATTAAAAAAAGGATTAATTACTATAAAATTTTTACCAACAATTGATGAAGGATTAGATAAAAAGATTTTATTAAACGAAGTTCAAAATAGAATAGAAACTGCTTCAAATTTATTATTGGATAACTAATTCTTTTCTGTGGGATCAAAAGTTCCTGCTTGACCAATCTCTTCAATAATTTTTCTAATTTCTTTTGATTTTATAAATTTTTCTTCCAAATATTTTAAATCATTATTCCTTATTGCTTTTTGATAAGTAAGTAGATCTTCACTGAAACGACCAAGCATTTCTAAAACGGCTTCTTTATTTTTTTCATAAACATCACGCCACATTACTGGATCACTACCTGCCAATCTTGTGAAATCTCTAAAACCTGCAGCTGAATACTTAATTACTTCATCTTTCATTTGAGATTCAAGCTCTGTTGCAGTGCCTACTACAGAATAAGCAATGAGTTGTGGGATATGAGATGTCATTGCTAATACTCTGTCATGACGTTTGGGTTCCATGATTTCTATGTTCATTCCAAATGACTCCCAAATATTTGAAATTGATCTTGTTATCTCATTCTGAGTTTCTATTGGGGTCAAAATACAATACCTATTCTCAAAAAGCTTTGCGAAACCAAATTCTGGTCCACTTTTCTCTAATCCTGCAATAGGGTGAGCAGGAACAAATAAAATTTTTTTATTATTAGTTGTTTCGTTAAAGTCTTCTATAACACTTACTTTTGTTGAACCAACATCTGTTACTAGTGTTGTTTCATTAACATAACTATTTAATTGATTAAATATATCCCTATAGGAACTCAAAGGCGTACAAATAAAAATAATATCAAATTGTTGATTATATTTATTTAGATCTCTCTCTATTGCATCCACAAGATTTAAATTTTTTGAAATACTTATTACCTCACTATCTCTGTCAATAGCAAAAATTTTTTTTGATAATTGTTTTTCCTTCAGCGCCCTCGCTATGGATGATCCAATTAATCCCATGCCAATGACCAGGGCCGAATCATAAGTTATTTTAGACATTGAGTTTCTTCAAACTTTCAATCGTTAAATCCATTTCTTCTTTCGTACCAATACTAATTCTTAGAAAATTAGGCAGATTATAACTATTTAAACGCCTTATTATAATGCCATCATTCATAAGGTGATTACTAATTTTCTCAGCTTCTTCTAATGAAGTTTCGATTAAAGTAAAATTTCCTTCGGTTTTTCTAGTTTTAATATTTAGAAGCTTGAGCTCTTTTTCAAACCTATTTTTAATTTCTGAATTTAATTTAACGGAGTTTTCAATATGTTCTTTATCCTCCAAAGCTTTAATTGCTAGGGACTGTGAAATAGTTGTCGTATTAAAAGGAGGTTTTATTTTATTAATAATGTTAGCTATTTTTTGACTGGTATAACACCAGCCTACTCTTAAAGCTGCTAGTCCATATGTTTTTGAAAATGTTCTTGTTAAAATAATATTCTCATATTCATCCGTTAGACTAAATCCTTTATCATAGTCATCTTTTTGCACATATTCGACATATGCCCCGTCTATAACAACTATAATATTTTTAGAAATACTATTCATTAATTTAACAAGTTGATCTCTAGACAAATAAGTTCCCGTAGGATTATTAGGTGAAGCAATATAAATTACTTTAGTAGCGTCATTTATTTGAGTTATGAGATTTTCAATCTTTAAATTAAAATTGCTATCTTCCTCAATTTTTTTTGGAACTGCACCAACTACTTTACTGACTATTGAATACATCTCAAAGCCATGGTTAGCGTGGAGAATTTCATCGCCATCTTGACAAAATGCCAAAGCTGCAAATAATAAAACTTCATCTGAACCTGAGCCAAGAATGATTCTATTACTATCAATAGAAAAATTTTTAGCTATTGCTTCTCTTAATGATGATCCATCAATTTCTGGGTATCTGTGTAAATCATGATTAATATTTTTTGTTTCTAGCAATTCAATTGCTTTTGGTGAAGCACCATATGGATTTTCATTTGAAGAAAGTTTGATAACTCTTTTATTGTTATTTAATTTTGCCTTACCACCTTTATAAACATTAATGTTTTCTATAGATCTTTTTGATTGAATATTATCCTTGGTTAATTTTTGAAGCTTTTCAGAAGATTGAAAAATTTCTCTCCAAAGTCTAACGATAGTATCTTTTGGATAAGATCCTGTAAATTTAGAGCTTAATCTTTCGAGAATTTTTTGTTCTCTATCTAGATCAACAACTGAATTATCTTTTTTGTGTTTTCCTATTTCTAAAACAATTTTAGATCGATTAGATAATAAAGATAAAATTTCATCATCAATTTTATTAATTTTACTTCTTAAATTGTCTAATTCTTTATTTTTCATAATTTTGGACGTTTCTTTACAAACTATCTTACGATAAATCAAAATAAAGTAGTATTTATTTTAAAAAATGACGATTTATTGACTTAGAAAGATATATAAATATAAGACCTACTATCACCGATTTGAGACAGCTTGCGGGTGGAGCAATAATCAGCTAAAGCGTTTATACTCCCCCTTCATTCTTTCAAATAGTGTTAGATTTAAAAGATATGAATACAAAATTTAGTACCGACACAAAACTTGAAAGCGAAATAGCTTATTTCGAGAATATTAATTTAAAACTAGAATCAGGAGATATAATAGCTAGTTTTAAACTAGCATTCAAAACTTTTGGTAAATTAAATACTGATAAATCTAATGCTATTCTTGTTTGCCATGCTTTAACTGGAGATCAATATGTTGCTGGGAACAATCCCATTACTGGGAGAGAAGGTTGGTGGTCTAGAATGGTTGGACCAAATAAACCAGTTGATACAAACAAATTTTTTGTAATTTGTTCAAATGTACTTGGCGGTTGTTCTGGTTCAACAGGTCCTAAAGAATTACAAAATGGAAGTGATGTTGCATATGGAGGTGATTTTCCTTCCGTAACAATTAAAGATATGGTGAAGGCTCAATCTTTATTGATTGAAAGTTTAAATATAGAGAAGTTATTTTCTGTCATTGGTGGTTCGATGGGAGCAATGCAAGCACTTCAATGGGCAATCGATTTTCCAGATAAAATTTTAAATATAATACATATTGCGGGCGCTTTAAAACATTCAGCTCAAAATATTGCATTTCATGAAGTTGGGCGACAGGCAATAATGAGTGATCCTATTTGGAAAAATGGAAAGTATTTTGAAAATAATGAAGTGCCAGAAAGAGGTTTATCAGTAGCAAGAATGATTGCACATATCACATATTTATCCGAAAATGCGATGCATAGAAAATTTGGAAGAAAACTTCAATCAAGAGATATTATTTCTTTTGGATTTGATGCTGATTTTCAAGTTGAGAGTTATCTAAGATATCAAGGTAAATCATTTGTTGAAAGATTTGATGCAAATTCATATCTTTATTTAACAAGGGCTATGGATTATTTTGATCATGATGAAACATTTAGAAAAAATATTGAGTTTAGTCATAATCCAAATAACCATTTAAAATATTTAATTGTCTCATTTACCTCGGATTGGTTATTCCCTACAATAGAAAGTAAAATGATTGTAAATCAACTAAATTCTCTATCAAGAGAAGTAAGCTTTCTAGAAATTGATACTGATAAAGGACATGATAGTTTTTTATTAGAGGAACCACAGTTAGATGATGTAATAAAAGGCTTTCTGACAAACAACTTTGCGAAGATAGATGAATAAAATTAATAGCATAAGAAAAGATTGGTCTCTTATTGAAACACTTATCGCACCAGATAGAAAAATCCTAGATATTGGATGTGGTGATGGTGGTCTTATGGAACAATTAGAAAATAATCGTAATGCAATAACTCATGGCATTGAATTAAATAGAGATCTAGCTGCAAATGCTATCGCAAGAGGTTTCAATGTTGTACATGGAAATGCCGAATTAGATTTGTCCCAATATTCAAATAATAGTTTTGATTATGTAATTTTAAGTCAAACTTTACAAGCAATGATGAAACCCAAAGATATTCTGTCTGAATTATTAAGAATAGGATCAAAAGCAATAGTTTCTTTTCCTAACTTTGGACATTGGAAAATAAGATTACAGCTTTTAATATCTGGAAAAATGCCAGTAACAGAAAGTTTACCTTATACATGGTATGACACACCTAACATTCATTTTTTTACAATTAAGGATTTTTTGAATTTGTGTAATGAAATGAATATTGTGATTGAAAAAAGTATTGGATTAACATCAAAAGGTAGGCAATTTGATATAAGTGAATCAATTTCTGGGGTTAATTTTTTCACTCACGAAGCTATCTTTTTATTAAGTTATAAAAATTTTGAACCAATAAAAATTAAATCGTCAAAAAAAGTTTTTGCAAAAAATTCTGTTATTGCAAATTAGTTATTAGATGAATGTTGAAATTATAAATCAATTAAAAGATAACTACTCTTTTGTTTTATATAATGACACACTTAAGAGCTGTGTTATAGATCCTGCTGATAGTAATACTATTTTAAATTTTGCTCTTGAAAACAATTTAACCATAGAAGATATATTTATTACACATCATCATAAAGATCACACATCAGGTGTAAAAGGAATACTTAATGCTTTTCCAGAAGTTAATATACACTCTCCAAGTGCTCAGATTGAAAATACAAGATTTATTTTAGGTGATGGAGATGAAGTCAACTCCTGCTTAAATACATTTAGAATAATAAAAACACCCGGGCATACATTAGATCATATAATTTACTATGATAAAAACAATGGTGTTTTATTTTGTGGGGATACACTGTTCAGACTTGGTTGTGGTCGTGTGTTTGAAGGAACATTAAATGAAATGTTTAACAGTTTACAAAAAATTAATGAATTAGATGAAAATACAATTATTTATTGTGGTCATGAATATACTTTAAACAATTTAAATTTTCTTGAAAAAATGCTTAAAAAAGAAGATGTTTATTTGACAGTTAGAAATAAAATTAATGATGATTTAAATAATAAAGGAAAATCAGTACCTTTTTTGTTAGAGGATGAAAAAAACTATAACTTGTACCTGAATCAAAATTCAAAATTAGGTTGTATGATTAAGAAAGAGCTAGGTTTTACAGACTTTGAATTGTTTGCTTATTTGCGAAAAGCAAAGGATAGCTTTTAAGGTCTATATTTCCAGTATTTACGCCATATTTTTATTTGACTATTCACATAGTTCACTATAAACCCCGCCATCAAAAGATATGTTAGCAATTTTCAAAACTGGTGGAAAGCAATACTCAGCAAGAGCTGGTCAGATACTTAAAGTAGAAAAACTTGAGGGATCCAAAGGTGATAAAGTGTCAATTACTGATGTATTAGCGATCAGTGATCAAAACACAAATAGCTTGGGCGAGCCATTACTAAAAGATGCTTCAATTGAAGCAAAAATTGTTGATCAAATCAGAGATAAAAAAATAATAGTTTTTAAAAAAAGAAAAAGACAAAATTACAGATTAACACAAGGTCATAGGCAATATCTAACTGTATTAAGAATAGAATCAATTTCTTATGGTGGAAAAAAGTCCACTGCTGAACCTCTAATAAAAAAAGTTAAAAAAACTGAAACTATAGCTACTAAAGAAAAAGGTGAGTCTAAAGAGGTAAAAGTTGCAAAAAAGAAAACAGTTTCAAAAAAAGCAGCAAATAAAGCTTCACCTACTAAGAAAAAATCATTAAAGAAAGCTGTTAAAAAAACAGTTAAAACTAAAAAAGAAGATAATTAATGGCAACAAAAAAAGCAGGTGGTAGTTCTAGGAATGGAAGAGACTCGGCGGGTCGTAGACTTGGGGTTAAGAAATTTGGCGGTGAAAACGTAATAGCAGGAAACATTATTATTAGGCAACGAGGCACAAAGTTTCATCCGGGTGATAATGTTGGCATAGGTAAAGATCACACTATATTTGCTACAATAAACGGAAAAGTAGCTTTTAAAAAAACAAGAGTAAGAACTTTTGTATCAGTTGTTCCCACAGAACAATAATCCCAGTTAATTAAAAGTTTATTATGAAATTTTTAGATCAGGCAAAAATATATATTGCATCAGGTAATGGTGGGGATGGCTGTGCTAGTTTTCGCAGGGAAAAATATATTGAGTTTGGTGGTCCTAATGGAGGCGATGGAGGTAAAGGTGGAAATATTATTTTTAAAGTAGATGATAATTTAAACACACTAATTGATTTTAGATACCAACAACATTTTAAAGCAAAAAAAGGTGAAAATGGAAGGGGGAAAAATCAAACAGGAGCAAATGGAAAAAATATGGTTATTAAAGTTCCACCTGGAACAGAAATTTACAATGAAGATAAAACGGTATTGCTTACTGATCTAACAAAAATTGATGAAGAATACATTTTATTAAAGGGAGGTAATGGTGGTTTAGGAAATAATCATTTTAAATCATCAGTTAACCAAGCTCCAAGAAAATTTACAAAAGGTGAATTAGGAGAAGAACGATGGATATGGTTATCACTCAAATTATTTGCAGATATAGGAGTAATAGGCTTACCTAATGCAGGTAAATCAACTCTCTTATCAACAATTTCTAATGCTAACCCAAAAATTGGGGATTATCCGTTTACAACCTTACATCCTGTGCTTGGTACCGTGAAGCGTTTTGATAAAGAAATTGTATTAGCAGATATACCAGGTTTGATTGAAGGTGCGCATGAGGGAAAAGGGTTGGGAGATAAATTTTTAGCACATATTGAGAGATGTAAATATTTACTTCATTTAGTAGATATAAACGAAGACAATTGGCTCAAAAACTATAATACAATAAGAAACGAAATTTCAAAATATAGTGAAAAAGTTTCTTCAAAAAAAGAAATAATTGTTTTTACCAAGGTTGATTTACTTAATGAAAATTTAGAAGAAAAAAAAATTAAAATTAATCAAAAGATAAATTCTGAGATTCTTTTTATATCAAGTTTTAATAATGCAGGTATAAACGATCTAATTGATTATTTATTCAATTATAAAGAAATCACAAATGATTAAAAAATATAAAAAAGTAGTTGTAAAAATTGGTTCAAATTCAATAGTTGATTCAGAAACAAAAAAAATCAAATCTAAATGGTTAGATAATTTATGTAAAGACATTGCGGAATTGAGTAAAACAAAAAAAATTGTGATTGTGTGTTCTGGTGCTATTGCATTAGGTGCAAAAAGTATTTCAAATACAGATTTAAGAAAACTAGAAGATAAACAAGCAGCAGCTTCAGTTGGTCAAATTGAATTAGCCCATCAATGGAGAAACAAATTAAGAAAATACAAGATAGGTGTTTCTCAGATTCTTTTAACACTGGAAGATAGTGAAGAAAGGCGACGATATTTAAATGCTAGAAATACAATATCATCCTTGCAAAGCAAAAATATAATCCCAATTATCAATGAAAATGACACTGTAGCTACTGAAGAAATTCGCTACGGTGACAATGATAGACTTGCAGCCCGAGTAGCACAAATGATTGAAGCTGATTTATTAATTTTATTAAGCGATATTGATGGGTTATATGAAGGTAATCCAAAAAAAGACAAGAGTGTAAAAAAAGTTTCAGAGGTATTTAAGATTGATAAAAACATTGAAAAACTTGGTAATTATCGATCTTCTGAACTAGGCAGTGGTGGAATGGTTACAAAAATTTTAGCAGCAAAGATTTGTGCTGAAAACGGCTGTGCCACAATAATTACAAATAGTGATAAAAACAAACCAATAAGCAAAATTAATAAAAGAAATTCAACAATTTTTTATCCAATAACTTCTACGAACTCGTCCAAAAAAAAATGGTTATTAAATCATTTGAAACAGTCTGGATCTATAATTATTGATGCAGGGGCTAAAAATGCAATTCTGGAAAATAAAAGTCTTCTTCCTGCAGGTGTAGTAAATATCAAAGGTAGGTTTAAAAGAGGTGATGTAATATCTATCTTAGTAGAGAATGGTCAGAAGGTAGCTATAGGCATATCTGCTTATGATTTTAATGATGCCAAAAAAATTATTGGAAAGAAAAGTAAAGAAATTTATAAAGTTTTAGGTTTTGAAGGAAGAGACGAAGTGGTACATAAAGATAATTTAGTTAGGCTTTCTAAATGAGTATTGAAAATCATATTATTGAATTGGGCAAAAGAGCAAAAACTGCCTCTCTAAATATGAAGGTTTGTAGCAGTGATCAAAAAAATCTAGCTTTATCTAAACTCACAAAAAATTTAGATAAAAACAGAAATAAAATTCTTGAAGCTAATAAGATAGATTTAGAAAATGGAGAAAAAAAATCTTTAACTAAGCCTATAATAAATAGACTTACATTATCAGAAAAATCTATTGATGGATTAATTACATCAATTGAGGATATAATTGAAATACCAGATCCAATTGGCATTACTTTAGAAAAATGGCAAAGACCTAATGGATTGCAGTTTCGTAAAATTTCAACACCACTTGGTGTATTAGGCGTGATTTATGAATCAAGACCTAACGTCACTGTTGATGCGTCTTGTCTTTCAATTAAATCGGGTAATTGCATAATTTTAAGAGGTGGAAGTGATAGTTTTCATTCCTCCATGGAATTGGTAAATAATATTACAGATGCTTTCACGGAAGCTGGTCTTCCTGAACATTGTGTTCAGATGATCAATACACCTGAAAGAGAAGCAGTGGATCATTTACTTGGTATGAGAGATTATGTTGATGTAATTATTCCTAGAGGTGGTAAAGGGTTGATTGAAAAAATCAATTCAGTAAGTAAGATTCCTGTTATCAAACACTTAGACGGTATATGTCATGTGTACGTAGACAAAGATGCTGATTTGAATATCGCAGAAAAAGTAGTTTTTAATAGTAAAATGAGGCGTCCTGAAATTTGTGGCGCAGCAGAAACACTTTTAATTGATGAAAAAATTAAAAATAAAGCAATGAAAATATTAAAACCTTTAATGCAAGTAAATTGTGAAATTCGAGGTGATGAATATATTCAGTCTTTAGATAGCGATTTTAAAACTGCAAGTGAAGAAGATTGGTCATCAGAATATTTAGATAAAATTTTATCAGTAAAAATTGTTTCTGGTGTTGACGAAGCGGCTAGGCATATAAATTATTATTCTTCTGGACATACGGAAAGTATAATCACAGAAAGCGAAGAAACTTTTGAAAAGTTTTACAATAAAATAGATAGTGCAATAATACTTAAAAATGCATCTACTCAATTTGCAGATGGTGGTGAATTTGGTTTTGGTGCTGAGATAGGAATCTCAACTGATAAAATACATGTAAGAGGACCAGTAGGAACAAAACACTTAACTACATTTAAATACGTTGTTAATGGCAGTGGCCAGGAAAGACCCTAATTGAAAAAGATCGGACTTCTTGGAGGATCTTTTGATCCACCACATCGAGGGCATCTATTTATTTCCAATGAAGCAAAAAAAGTATTACAACTTGATGAAATTTGGTGGTTAGTTACACCTCAGAACCCTCTGAAGATTTCAAAACCTGCAACATACGAAGAAAGATTACAAAATTGTAAACAAATTACAAGAAATTTTCCCATAAAAATATTAGAGGTAGAAAAAAAAATTAAATCTCAGTATTCTTATCAAACAATTAAATATCTTATTCAATATTATAAAAATATTAAATTTTTTTGGTTAATAGGAGCAGACAATTTAGTTAATTTTCATGAGTGGGAAAAATGGCAATCAATTTTTCATATTATCTCTATTGTTATTTTTAGAAGACATGGATATAATACAAATGCTTTGAAGAGTGTTGCAGCAAAAAAATTTATCAATAATAAATATACGACTCAAAATATAGAACGCCTATCAAATAAAATTCCTGCATGGACTTTGATACAAAATAAGGAAATCAAAATCTCTTCATCTGAAATTAGAAATCAAAGAAATAGATTAAGAGGCAAATATTAATAACATTACTTCATTAACAGAAAATATTGTATCAATACTAAGTGATGCAAAAGCTGAAGATATAAAAGTTATTGATTTATCAAATAAATCATCTGTTGCTGATACTTTTGTTATTGCTACTTGTAGATCAACTAGACATTCAGATGCGACAGCAGACGAAATGGTCAAAAAATTAAAAAACGTAGGGATAAAATGTCCAAATCCTGAAGGAAGACCTCAATGTGACTGGATAATTGTTGATGCAGGTGAAATCATTGTTCATTTATTTCGACAAGAAATTAGAGAATTATATGCATTAGAAAAATTATGGGAAGTAAGCTTTGATTCTTCACAAACTAAACTAGCTTAAAATATATGAGAGTTTCAAAAAATATATTTTCAAAAGTTATATTACTGTTCATCCTCATTACACTTCTGGCACCTAAAACCTATGGATCTTCTACAGATGAAGAAAAATATAAATATTTAGATTTATTTGGACAAGTATTTGATAGGGTAAGATCTACCTACGTGGAAGAAGTTACAGATCAAGAATTAATTGAAAAAGCAATTGATGGAATGTTGTCAGGCTTAGATCCTCATTCAGGTTTTATGAACGAAGAAGTATTTCAAGAAATGCAGATGGATACAGCGGGAAAATTTGGTGGATTAGGTATTGAAATTACCATGGAAGAAGGTTTTGTAAAAGTTATAGCACCGATAGAAGATACACCGGCATATGATGCTGGAGTTCTTGCTGGTGATTACATTATTCAAATAAATGAAACACCTGTTTTTGGACTAACGCTAAATGAAGCTGTCGAATTAATGAGGGGGGAAAAAGGTGAGCCGATAGTAATCACTATTTCTAGAGTAAATACTGAACCTTTTGAGATTGAAATTGTTAGAGATTATATCAAAATTAGATCAGTTAAAAGTGAAGTGCTTAACAATATTGGATATTTAAGAATAACATCTTTTAATGAACAAACAGAAAGTGGTCTTCTAGATGCTATAAAGAAAATTGAAAAAGAAAATAAAATAAAAGGTTACGTTTTAGATATACGGTCTAACCCAGGGGGTCTTCTTACTCAAGCAGTTAAGGTAACGGATATATTTTTGGAAAGAGGAGAAATTGTTTCAACAAGAGGTAGAGATAAAAAAGATATTAGAAGATATCGTGCAAAAAAGTCTGACAGAATTAATGGAAAACCACTGGTGGTAATTATTGATAGTGGTTCTGCGTCTGCTTCTGAAATTGTTGCAGGCGCACTTCAGGATCATAAAAGAGCAATCATTATAGGCACTCAATCTTTTGGTAAAGGATCAGTACAAACAATAATTCCCTTTCAAGTTTCAAATAGTGATAATTTAACTGGTATAAGACTAACCACCGCTAGATATTATACTCCCTCAGGTGAGTCAATCCAAGGTAAGGGTATTGTACCAGATATAATCATTGAACAAGGAGAATTTGAATCTTTTAATTACAAGAGATTTTCTGAATCAGATTTAAAAGATTCCCTTGATAAAAATAATGAAGAAGATGTAGAAGAAAATGAAGCTAATGAGTTAAGTGAATTTGAAAAACGATTAGAAGTTGATTATCAGCTTCGCAGAGCTTTTGATCTTGTGTTAGGTGTAAGTCTCTTTGATGAAATTCAAGAATAGTAATGCAAAAAAAATATAGAAAATGCGTGGGAATGATGATTCTCAATAAAAAAAATCAAATTTTGGTTGGTCGAAGATTAGATCATCCAAGTGGATATTGGCAAATGCCTCAAGGTGGAATTGATGAAAATGAAAATCCTGAAGAAGCAGTATGGAGAGAAATGTTAGAAGAAATAGGTACTAAGAATGCAATTATGATCAAAGAGTCAAAAAAATGGATAAATTACGATATTCCTAGAGAAACATTAGCAAGATTACCATGGGGTAAAAAATATATTGGTCAAACACAAAAATGGTTTGTCTTCAGATTTAATGGAGATGAAACTCAAATTAATATTGATACTGTAAATCCAGAGTTTAGCGAATGGAAATGGTCAGATCATAATCTTTTAGTTAAAAATATTGTTCCATTCAAAAAAAATACATATCAAATAATATTAGAAGAGTTTAAAGAGTTTTTTAGACTTGATGATAACTAAAAAATTTATAGTAAATTATAAATATCTTAATAAAATTATTGTAAGTGAACAGATAGTTTGGTCTTTTAATTATCTTAAAAAAATAAGTAATAAAAAAAAATTTAAAATATCTTTTAGTAAAGCGAATATAAACTTTAATAAAAGTTATATTTTTTTATTTGATGATATCAACATTTTAAAACAAAATTTTGATATAAAAACTAAGTTGTCTTTTGATAAAGAATCTTTTGCAATTATACCTTTCAAAAATAATATAATAATATTTGCTAATGATTATAGAGGTTTAATTTATGCAATTACTGAAATTGCTGACATTTTAAAATATTCAAAAAAAAATAAACTGGATATTAAAAAAAACATTATTGAAAGCTCAGTTACTAAAATTAGAAGTATTTCTAAATGTTTTGAAAGTGTTGATGAAGATAAAGAATGGTTTTATGATCAAAAAGCATGGGATGAATACTTAACACTACTAATTTCAGAGCGTTTTAATAGATTTACACTCACATTAGGAATGCAATATAATTATCCATACGGTAATGAATTTATTAAGGATGTGTATTTGTATTTACCCTATCCTTTTTTAGTTTCTCCAAAAGATTGCAAATTAAAGCTAAGTAATTTTTCTAAAAAAGAAAGAGTAAGAAATCTAAATATGCTTAAATATATAGCTAAAGAGACTAACAGAAGAGGTTTAGAATTTCAATTAGCAATCTGGACACAAAAGTATGATTTTGATGATGTTCCAAATGCAAACTATCAAATAAAAAAATATCCATCAGGCCTTAATTATGCAAAGTATTGTAGAGATTCTTTAAGTTTAATTTTAAAAGAATGTCCAGAAATAACAGGAATAACTTTAAGAGTACATGTAGAATGCGGTATTCCAGAAAAAAACTATTCTTTTTGGAAAACTTATTTTCAAGCAATTAAAAAATGTGGTCGTAAAATAAATTTAGATCTTCATGCTAAAGGTATAGATGAAAGTTTAATAAACATTGCTTTAAAATATTCAAAAAGTGTTTCAATATCTCCAAAATATATATCAGAACATATGGGTCTACCTTATCACCAAGCTTCTATAAGAAAACAGGAAATGCCTCCAAGAAAAAAAGTGGGTAAAAAATGGACATTCAGTGAAGGTACAAGAAAATTTCTAAGATATAGTTATGGTGATTTGTTAAAAGAAAACAGAAAATATAATATTTTATTTCGAATTTGGCCAGGGACACAAAGAATCCTTCTTTGGGCTGATCATGAATTAGCGTCTGGATATGGAAACTTATCTACTTTTTGTAACTCTCTTGGAACTGAGCTTTGTGAACCATTATCTTTTAAAGGAAGAATGGGCACAGGTAAAAGTGGCGGGAGATATAACTATAAAATTAAAGAATTAAGAACTAAATATGATTGGGAAAAGTATATTTACAACTATAAAATCTGGGGAAGGTTGAATTATAATCCAATTACAAATAAAGATAATTATCTTCGTTATTTGAATTTTTATTTTGGGTCCTGCCATAAAGATATTTCAAATGCTCTTGCAAATGCTAGTAGAATTTTGCCATTCGTTACACTAGTTCATGGCGTATCGGCTTCTAATAATTCATATTGGCCTGAGATGTATGAAAATATGAGTATAGTCAGTAAAGGTCCTTGGTTGCCATATAGCTATGATTTACACAAAAATAGTAGATTTGGAATGGCCACAAGTTGTGATCCCCAGCTCATAATGTCTCCAAAAGAAATGGTAGATAGAATTTTTAATAGTAAAACCATTAACAAATATTCACCATTAACAATGATACTTTGGTTAGATAAATTTTCACAAAATGCAAAGTATTATATTTTTAAAGCAGCAAAAAAAATCAATAAAGAAAATAATTATGATTTTTTAAGAATATATATTGATGTTATAATACAATCATCAGTTGGAAATTTTTTTACTTATAAATTTAAAGCTTCTATACTTTGGGAATATTACCTATTAACGCTTAATAAGAATGTAGGTGAGGAGGCACATAAAAATTATATAAAAGCAAGAAATGCATGGAAAATTTCAGCAGAAATTTCAAAAAAATATTATTTACCCGATCTTAGTTATGGTCCTCAAAGTTGGTTAAGAGGCAGATGGGATGATAGATTACCAGCAATTGAGCAAGATATTCTAGATATGAATAAAATTTTGTATAAAAATACAAAAATTAATACAAAAAGAAAAAAAGACTTACTTTTTATAAATTATATTAAAAATTGGAATAATAAGCAGAATATTTTAATCAATCATTCAAATCCTAAAAATTTTATAAAAAGAAAAAAGATTTTTTTATTTTGTAAAATTAATTCTAATAAAAATCTTTTAGGATATCTACATTATAGAGAAGTAAACCAGTCAAAGAAATGGATAAAAAGAAAATTAGTCAAAATAAAAAATGTTTATAATGTTACAATTCCTGCAAATTTTACTGATACTGATTATCCTATTCAATACTATTTTGAATTTGAAAATAAAAAATTTTCATCTTTTGCACCAGGTTTTAACAAATTCTTATCAAATCAACCCTACTATTTGTTGAGACAAGAAAATTAAGTAAATTTTTTATAAAAAGTTGATTCTAAAGCTTCAATTTTTTTTCTTGCAACATAGAGTTTATAATTAACGCTATCTGAATTTTCTGATTCTAGATTTCTAATCTCATTCTCGATTGTAGTTTTATCAAGATCATTCATTTCATTCACACTTTCAGCTAACAATATACATTTTTCTGGATTTATTTCGACAAAACCAGCAGAAACAAAAAAGGATTTAACTAGATTATTGTCTTCACTGTAAACCATTACTCTTCCTGGTCTGAGAGACGACATTACTTTACTATGTCCTGGTAAAACACCTATATCACCATCTTTACCAGGGACAATTATGGAACCAACATTATCATTAAAGACAAGGTTTTCTGGGGAAACTAAATCAAATGAAATTGTTGCCATTATGCTGCTTCAGCTTCTAATTTTTTAGATTTTTCAATTGCTTCATCTATACCGCCTACCATATAAAATGCTGCTTCTGGCATATGATCATATTCTCCTTTTACAAGTCCATCAAAACTCTTAATGGTGTCTTCAAGGTCAACATATTTACCCGGAGATCCTGTGAAGACTTCTGCAACAAAAAATGGTTGGCTCAAAAACTTTTCTATTTTTCTAGCTCTTGCAACTGTTAGCTTATCTTCTTCTGAAAGTTCATCCATTCCTAGAATAGCAATAATATCTTGAAGACTTTTATATGTTTGTAAAACTCTTTGTACCTCTCTGGCTACTCTGTAATGGTCATCACCAACAACTTGTGGATCTAAAATTCTAGATGTAGAATCTAATGGATCAACTGCAGGATATATTCCTTTTTCAGAAATAGCTCTATTTAGAACTGTTGTTGCATCCAAGTGTGAAAAGGATGTTGCAGGTGCAGGATCTGTTAAATCATCTGCAGGGACATATATTGCTTGTACTGATGTAATAGATCCTTTTTTTGTGGTTGTAATTCGCTCTTGCAAGGCGCCCATATCAGTTGCAAGTGTTGGTTGATATCCAACTGCAGATGGAATACGTCCTAGAAGGGCTGACACTTCAGATCCAGCTTGAGTAAATCTAAAGATATTATCTACAAAGAATAATACATCTTGACCTTCTTCATCTCTAAAATATTCTGCTTGAGTTAAGCCTGATAAGGCCACTCTAGCTCTTGCACCTGGTGGTTCATTCATTTGACCATAAACTAGTGCAACTTTTGAGTCCTTACCTTTTAGGTCAATAATTCCAGACTCAATCATTTCGTGGTACAAGTCATTACCCTCACGAGTTCTTTCACCTACACCAGCAAATACAGAATATCCTCCATGAGCTTTTGCGATGTTGTTAATTAATTCCATAATTAAAACTGTCTTACCGACTCCAGCTCCACCAAATAATCCAATTTTACCACCTCTTGCATAAGGTGCTAGTAGATCAACTACTTTAATTCCTGTTACTAA
Organism: uncultured Alphaproteobacteria bacterium; assembly: GCA_902524385.1. Classification (GTDB taxonomy): domain Bacteria; phylum Pseudomonadota; class Alphaproteobacteria; order HIMB59; genus CACPNW01. The sequence goes on along the minus strand of CABZCZ010000002.1, from coordinate 61,516 downwards.
AACTTCAGTTTCTGTAGATTGGTCTACAAACTCTGGCGCTGGTCTATGAATCGGATAAGATTTACTTGTTTCAATGTCACCTCTTTCATCAACTGGCTCTCCTACAACATTCATAATTCTACCTAAAGTTTCAGGTCCTACAGGCATTGAAATGGGGGCACCTGTATCAGTAGCTGTTTGACCTCTAACTAGTCCATCTGTTGTATCCATAGCAATTGTACGAACTGCATTTTCACCTAAATGCTGAGCAACTTCTAGCATTAATCTTGTTCCATTATTGTCAACTTCTAGAGCGTTCATGATTGCAGGAAGTTCGCCGTCGAACTCTACATCGACTACAGCTCCAAGAACTTGTGATATTTTTCCAGTTAAATTGTTAGCCATACATCCCCCTTTATATTGATTCAGCTCCAGAAATAATCTCTATTAATTCTTTTGTAATAAACGCTTGTCGCGTTCTATTATACTTTAACGTTAAACTATCTATCATTTCACCTGCATTTCGAGTTGCGTTGTCCATTGCGGCCATTCTTGCTCCCTGCTCTCCTGCATCACTTTCTAAAAGTACTTTAAATATTTGAGTAGAAACATTTTTTGGAAGTAAATCCTTTAAAATTGTTTCTTCATCAGGCTCATAATCATAAATTGCATTTGAAGAATTTTCTTTTTCTTCATCATTTTCAGAATTTGAAACATCCAATGGTATTAATTGTTGTTCAGTTACTTCTTGTGAAATAGCAGATTTAAATTTGTTAAAAACTAAAATGCATTTATCAAATTTACCACCAAAATATAATTCTTGAAGCTTATTGGAAATATTTAATGCAGATTCGTATCCACTACTTGAAACATTCAAGTCGACAAAGGTGTCAAGAATTTGATCCTTCATTACTCTATTAAAAAAATCTCTACTCTTTTTCCCAACTGGTATTAGTTGAACTTTTTTTCCATCTCCCTCAAGTGATTTAACTAACTTAAAAGTTTCCCTATTTATACTACTGTTGAATCCACCACATAAACCTCTATCAGCACTTACTGGAACTACAATATAATTTTGATCATTGCCGGTTCCAGTTAAAAGTTTAATTATACCTTCGCCGGATACAGCAGATGATGCAAGTGAGGAAAGCATTTCCTCTAGTCTTGATGAATATGGTCTTGCCGCTTCTGCTTTTTCTTGTGATCTACGTAACTTACTAGCAGCAACCATTTTCATTGCAGATGTAATTTTTTTTGTAGATCCGACAGAATTGATCTGAGTTTTGATATCTTTTAAACTAGGCATAAATTAGTTACTTGCAAACTTTGCAACCAAATCATCTAAAATAGATTTTAATTTATCATCAATTTCTTTAGATAATTCCTTTTCATTAGTAATGGCATCTAATAAATCACTATACTTAGTTCTAATTTCATTTAAAACTTCTGCTTCAAACTTGACTACATCGCCTACAGCAACTTTATCAAGATATCCACGTACACCAGCATAAATAGATACAACTTGCTCTGAAACCGTTAATGGTGAATATTGACCTTGTTTTAAGATTTCAACTAGTCTTGCACCGCGATCAAGTAATTGTTTCGTTGAAGCATCTAAGTCAGATGCAAATTGTGCAAAAGCAGCCATCTCCCGATATTGAGCTAATTCTAGTTTTACAGGACCAGCGATTTTTTTCATTGCTTTTGTTTGAGCTGCAGAACCAACACGGCTTACTGAAAGACCTACGTTAATCGCAGGACGAATACCAGCGAAAAATAAGTTTGTTTCTAAAAATATTTGACCATCCGTAATGGAAATAACATTTGTTGGTATGTAAGCAGATAAGTCACCGGCTTGAGTTTCAATAATTGGAAGAGCAGTTAAACTTCCACCTCCATGCTCATCACTCATTTTGGCAGCTCTTTCTAAAAGACGACTATGAATATAAAATACATCTCCTGGATATGCTTCACGTCCAGGGGGTCTTCTTAATAAAAGGGACATCTGTCTGTAAGCAACTGCTTGCTTTGATAAATCATCATAAACTATTAATGCATGCATACCATTATCTCTAAAATACTCGCCCATTGTACAACCAGTATAAGCAGATAAAAATTGCAACGGAGCAGGCTCTGATGCAGTTGCAGATACAACAATTGTATATTCCATAGCACCATTATCTTCTAGCGTTTTTACAATTTGAGCAACTGTTGATCTTTTCTGACCAATCGCAACATAGATACAGTATAACTTTTGTTTTTCATTGTCTGATTGATTTACAGATTTTTGATTTAAGATTGTATCAATAGCAACAGCAGTTTTACCAGTTTGTCTATCACCAATTATTAATTCACGTTGCCCCCTCCCAACTGGAACAAGAGCATCAAGTGCTTTAATACCTGTCTGCATAGGTTCAGATACACTTTGACGTGGAATAATACCTGGCGCTTTCAATTCAATTCTTCTTTTTTCAGAAGATTGAATAGGACCTTTACCATCAATAGGATTTCCTAAACCATCAACAACGCGACCTAACAAATCCTTTCCAACAGGAACGTCAACAATTTCTCCTGTACGTTTAACTGTGTCACCTTCTTTAATCCCAGTATCATCACCAAAGATTGAAACACCAACGTTATCCATTTCAAGGTTGAGGGCCATACCTTTAATGCCGCCTGGGAATTCTACCATCTCTCCAGCTTGTACTTGATCAAGACCATATACACGTGCAATACCATCTCCAACACTTAGTACTGTTCCAACCTCAGCAACATCCGCTTTAGTTTCAAAATTAGCTATTTGATCTTTAATTACAGACGAGATCTCTGCAGCTTTAATTTCCATTATGCCCCCTTCATTGCAATTTTAAGTTTATTAATTTTATTAACTATAGATGTATCAATCATTTTAGAACCAACCTTAACAATTAAACCACCAATAATGTCTTCATCAACATCAAAATTTAAGGATAATTTTTCGCCTAAAGATTTTTTAAGTTGATTTGTAATATTATTTTTTTCATCATCAGATAATATGTTTGCTGACGTTATGTCAGCAGAAATATCACCTCTTTTTTCAGAGTTTATTTTTTTAAATTGTAAAATTATAGTATCGATATTTGAAATTCTTTTATTATTATCAAGAACTTTTAAAAAAGTTGTCGTAAGATCATGTAAATTTGCTTCAGAGAATATTATTAATAAAATATTAAGTTTCTCATCTGAATTTACTAATGGACTTTTAATAACCTGTCTTAATTCTGAACTTTCCTTCAATGCTTTTTGCACTAATTCAAAATCATTTAGAATATCATCAATACATTTTTTTTCAGAAGCATGATCATAGAGAGCTGCTCCGTACCTTTCAGATATAAGGTCCCCAGATAATGTATTAGATGCCATTAATTAAGTTCATAAGAAGTTTAGAGATAGGCTATTAACACATCAGAAAAAGTAGGTAAACTGTCAGTTTGTGCGTCAAATGAGTTAAATCAAAGATATTTTTAAAATTGTGGGTAAATTACATAAATGAATAGGGGTCGACATCAATAATTAACTTTACAGAAGAGGGTAATTTAGTCTTTTCGACAATTTTTTTTGTGAATTTATTAAGATTTTTTCTACTATTGCTTTTCAATAATATTCTGTATCGATATTGTCCTCTAAGCAAAGAAATTGGAGCTTCAACTGGACCTAGAATTTTAATATTTTCACTATTTTGATCTTGTTGAACCAGTCTTGAAGCATGTTTAAGGACTAAAGCCTTTGTATGACTAGAAATGATTATGGAAGTCATAAAACCAAAAGGAGGAATATTAAAATTCTTTCTCTCTTGCAAAGCTTTTTCAATAAAAGCTTCTCTTTCTCGAAGTTGAATTGATTTAATAATTTCTTGGTCTGGAAAATATGTTTGTAGAAAAACTTTACCAATTTTTTTTCCTCTACCAGCTCTACCTCCAACTTGCTGAAGTAGGTTAAAAGTTTTTTCTATTGCTCTTGGGTCGCCACCAAATAAACCTGCATCTGCATCAACTATTCCTACTAACGACAAATTTGGAAAATCATATCCTTTCGCCATAATTTGAGTAGCTACAATTATATCTATATCTTTGTTATTTATATCAGTAATAAATTTTTTAATTTTGTTTGGTGTATTAACGTTGTCACTAGACATTATGGAAATGTTTTTGCCAGGAAAAAATTCTTTTATCTCTTCTGCAACTCTTTCGATACCTGGGCCAACAAATTTTATACTATCTTTTTCATTACATTGAGGACAATCTAAATTTAATTTTTTAATTGTTCCACATTGATGACACAAGAAAACTTTTTTGTGTTGATGCATAACCATCCATGATGAGCATTGATTACATTCATATCTGAATCCACAACTATTACACAGGGTTAATGGTGAGTATCCTCTACGATTTAAAAAAATAAGAGTTTGTTCCTTATTGTCTAAGCACTGAGAAATAGCATCTATAATTGATTGTGATATCCATTTATCTTTATCAAGTTTATCTTTATTTAAATCAATTATAGAAATTTCAGGTAATGGTGTTCCAGAAAATTGTTTGGATAAATAGACTTGGTCATATTTTTTAATTTTAACATTATTTATTGTTTCTAAAGACGGGGTTGCCGAAGCTAATAATATAAAATTTTTTTCAATTTTAGCTCTTACAACTGCAAGATCTCTTGCTTGGTAACGTATATTGTCCTCTTGCTTATAACTGGAGTCATGTTCTTCGTCGACAACAATTAATCCTAAGTTTGTAAAAGGAAGAAACAAACTTGATCGAGCACCAATAATAATGACCTGATCCCCTGCGAAACATTTATGCCAAATTTTTTGCCTAATTTTTTTTGTAATTTTAGAATGCCACAAACATACTTCCACTCCAAAACGCTTCTTTACTCTTGTCTCTAATTGCGGTGTTAAGCTAATTTCTGGAACCATTATTAATATTTGTTTTTTTTCTTTTAAAAATTTATCTATTAATTCAAAATATACTTCAGTTTTACCAGAGCCTGTTACACCTTCTAATAAAACAGGTTTGTTCGATTTATTAAATGATTGGGTTATTTCTTTGAATGAATTTTCTTGCTCTTCATTTAAAGATACAAAAGAAGGTTCAGTATAATTGAAACTATCTAATTTTTCTTTATCAAATTCAACTATATCATTGTTAATAAGAAATAATTTTAAGACTGATCCTAATGGGGCTAATGTATAACTCGCGATCCAATTTATAAATTCGATTGAAGAATTCTGAAGGATAAGATCATTACAAATTTTTATAACCTCTTTAATTTCGTATCCAGGATTTTTAACATTTTTCTTCCAAATAATTCCAACTTCTATTTTTTTTCCAAATGGAATTAATACTATTTGACCAATTTCAAGTTGCTCATTTGTTGAAGAATAAGTGAAAACTTTGTTGAAAGGTCTTGTTACTACTACATCGTACAACATTATATTTATGTATTTTTTATATGTTAACTTTCTAAATAACTTGTATATGGTATACAACCAACAATGAAATTTTTTATAGACACTGCCGATATACCTCAGATTGAAGAGTTAATGCCTAGTGGATTAATAGACGGTGTTACGACAAACCCATCTCTAATTGCAAAAAGTGGTAAAGATATGGGAGAAACAATTAAAACGATTTGCTCTATAGTATCCGGTCCAGTAAGTGCAGAAGTGACAGCAACCGAGTACGAAAAAATGCTTGAAGAAGGTAATTACTTAGCATCATTGGCTAAAAATGTTGCTGTAAAAGTTCCTCTTACACCTGCTGGTCTTCAAACATGCAAAGCTCTTAGGAAAAAAGATATCATGGTAAATGTAACATTATGTTTTAGTGCTGCTCAAGCATTACTAGCCGCTAAGGTTGGTGCAACATTTATTTCTCCTTTTGTGGGAAGACTAGATGATATTGGCGAAAAAGGAATGGATCTGATTTCAGATATAGTAATAATGTATGAAAATTATGGATTTGATACTGAGGTATTAGTTGCTTCAGTAAGAAACTCGCAACATTTGATTGATGCTGCTGTGGTTGGTGCACATGTTTCAACACTACCACCTAAAGTCATACATGAATTGTATAAACATCCTCTCACAGATAAAGGACTCAAAGCATTTCTTGAAGATTGGGCAAAAACAGGACAACAAATTTTGCCAAAATAATCGTCATGGCAAATGAAGATGAAATTAGAGAAAAAGAAATAATAAATTTTTTAAAAAAAAATAAAAATTTTTTTATTAAAAATTCAGAATTAGTTAATGATCTAAATTTTCCTTCTCAAGATAATAGTTCAGATAAGGTTATTGATTTAGAAGCTTATAGATATAAAAGAATAACTCAACAAAATATAGATCTACAAAATCAAATGACGAAAGTACTACTTGCAGGCAAAAGTCATTTAAACGCACAGAAAAGAATTCTTAAGTCTACAATTAGAATTTTAAATATAAAAAGTTTACCAAAATTAATAAGCTTAATCAAAAATGATCTTAAAACAATTTTAGGTTGTGATGAAATGAATTGTTTTGTTACAAATGTAAATATTAGAGCAGAAAACTTATCACAACTTGATACTAAAATTGCACACAGTTATTTTAAAAATAAAATGGTTACAAATCTAAATCAAAATCCCAAAGGTTTACTTTTATTTTTTCCTAATAAATCAGCTACGATAAAATCATATATTTTATTAAAAGTTAAATTTCGTGAAGATAGTATTATTTTGGCTATGGGATCAAAAGATAAATATAAATTCACAGTTGATATGCAAACTGATCTTGTGGAGTACTTAATAAAAATCATTGAAATTAATTTATTAAATATAAAATGAAAATCTTACTTATAATTTTATTTTTATTAGTTAATTCTCAGAATTTATTTGCCAATCCTCAAATATGTGGTTGGATAATGGACGAACCATTTAAAGAATACCAAGAAGAGGCAAAAGATGAACATTCTGCATTTTATGTTGTAATCAGCGATAGTGAGTGTGAATACGGAATGACTATTGGTAAAAAGTCAGAAGAGGAAGCAAAAAAAGCAGCATTTAAAGATTGTGAGAAACATAGAAAAAAAAATAATATTTCAGGTAAGTGTGAACCCTTTGCTGTTAACGACATAGTTATTTGGGAAAATGTTGCCTTTATCACAAATGAAGAGGGAGAAAGAGAGTATGACGACACAGCCAATATGCTTGAATATGAATATAGAATACCTGGCTGGTTTGGTCAGGAAACAATCATATTTCCAAAATATAAAGGAGTCCCTGATGATCTTCACAGTTTATTCATGGAAACCCTTGAACATTCCTACCTTGAACTTGGTGAAAAACCTATTGCGGAAACTCATGTTATTATCTGGAATGAAAAAAAATCTAATCTAAAAAAAGTTGCTCAAAATTGGTGTGAAGTAAATCGTGGAGAAAATTTCAATGAAGAATGTTTAAAAGTAGGTGGTGGTGATAACAAAAAATGGTTCAAAGAATGTGTAGCGTCTGCCTATTTTTCACCTGAAACATTAAAAGGAAGTATTGAAGGTAATAAATGTTGGTGGAGGGAATATAAAAATGAAGCGTGGAATGTTGCAAAAATAGTAGCACATGAATATTTTCATGTTCATCAAAATATGAAAAAAATTTTTTTTGAAGATAAAAAACGTTTTGGTGTTGCCCAGTATAAATTTAATGATGGTATGCCAATGTGGATTGAAGAAGGTGGAGCAGAATATTTTGGTTATTATATTATTGGAAAAAATAATTTAGCTGATTATAAAAAAATTATGAAACAAACACTAAAGTCCTTTCGTAAATGTGCAAAAAAAGGAATTAAGCTCGAAGATGTAGAAAAAGAACAAGATGCTATCAAACTTCGCAGTAAATGTGATCAGGGTTTTGAGTATGATGGTGGAATGTGGGCAACAGCATATCTTGCTTCTTTAAGTGGATCTAATCAAAAAGTATTCTTTGATTTTTATGAAGATATTGCTGAACTTGAATTAGAAAAAAGGGAGGAAGGAAAAATACACCAGGGATGGAGAGAGTCATTTAGAAAAAATTTTAATATGAGTTATGAAGATTTTCTCATAGAGTTTGAAACATTTATTGATTTAAAATCAAAGGAACAATTAAAAATTCTAGATCAAATAAATTAATACAAAAAAGGAGCATACATGAAAGGTTATAGATTTATTACTGATGATGATACTGTTGATTTTTGTCAAAGAGTAACAGAGGCATTATCTAATGGTTGGAAATTACATGGAGAGCCAAAAATGACATTTGATCATAAAAGAAAAGTTATGAGGTGTGGTCAAGCAGTTATAAAACAATCATCAAAAAAATATAAAAAAGGAATGGATCTAGCTAAAATTTAAATATGTATTGCTTTACCATCAACGCTCAGAGCTGCTTCTTTTACCGCTTCACTGGTTGTTGGATGAGCATGACAAACTCTAGCAATGTCCTCCGCACTTCCACCAAATTCGATTGTAGTAACAATTTCTGCAATCAGTTGTCCAGCATCATGACCAATTATATGAGCGCCTAAAATTTCATCTGTTTTTTTATCAACTAAAATTTTAACAAATCCTTCTGATGCAGAGGTAGTTAAGGCTCGACCATTTGCCGTAAAAGGAAATTTTCCAACCTTAAAGTCTTTCTTTTCTTGCTTGAGTTGTTCTTCTGTTTTGCCAACTGATGCAATCTCAGGATTAGTATAAACAATGGCTGGTATAGCATCATAGTTTATGTGAGGTTTTTGACCGTTGATAAATTCAACACAAGCCACTCCTTCTTCTTCGGCTTTGTGTGCCAGCATTGGTCCAGGTGCTACATCACCAATTGCATAGATTCCCTCAACAGAAGTTTGAAAGTTATCTCTAATTTCGATGGATCTTTTTTCGGTTAATTTAATACCAATTTTTTCAAGACCAAGTCCCTCTGTGTTTGGTTTTCTTCCTACAGACATTAAAACTATATCATAGTTTTCTTTTATTTTTTTTTTATCTGGTGTTTCCATTTCAACATCTACACCAGACTTACTAGATTTTGCAGAACTCACTTTATGAGATAATTTAAATTCTAATCCTTGTTTAGTTAACATTTTCATAAACTCTTTTGCAATTTCACCGTCCATAGTTGGAACAATTCTGTCCAGAGCTTCAACAACTGTTACCTTTGAACCTAATCTACTCCATACTGACCCCATCTCCAACCCAATATATCCACCACCAATAACTAGGAGTGATTCTGGTATTTTAGATAGAGACAGAGCACCTGTGGAAGATACTATTTGTTTTTCATCAACAGGAATATTTGATATCTCAACCGAAGATGAGCCTGTTGCGATGATAAAATTTTTTGCACTAGCGGTTATTTCATTTTTATCATTTGTAATAGAAATAGTTTTTTTATCTACAAATGAAGCTATACCAGGAATATGCGTTATTTTATTTTTCTTAAATAAAAAACCAATCCCTGTTGTAAGTTTTTTTACAATCTTTGTTTTTCGATCCATCAAAACATTTAAATCTAAATCTATCTTTGATGTTTTAATTCCATGCTCTGCAGCATGATTTGAAATTTCAACAAATTTTTCAGATGAATTTAATAATGCTTTAGAAGGTATACATCCAATGTTCAAACAAGTTCCACCAAGTGATGGTTCTTTTTCTATACAAGCAACCTTCATTCCAAGTTGAGCTGCTCTAATTGCAGCTACATATCCGCCAGGTCCTGCACCAATTACTATTAAATCAAAATCTTCCATTTTATATTCCTAATACTAATTCAGATGGATCTTCTAAAAGTTCTTTCACCTTCACCAAAAATCCAACACTTTCTTTTCCATCAATAATTCTGTGATCATAACTTAATGCAACATACATCATTGGCCTAATTACTATTTCATCATTTACAACTACTGCTCTTTTTTGAATATTATGCATCCCTAAAATACCAGATTGAGGTCTATTGATTATTGGAGTACTGAGCATTGATCCATAAACGCCACCATTTGAAATTGTAAAAGTTCCTCCAGTCAAATCGTCGATTGTCAAAGTTCCATCTTTGGCTTTTGTACTGAGATCGATAATTTTAGTTTCTATTTCTCCAAAACTCAATTTATCGGCGTCTTTAAGTATTGGTACGACTAATCCTTTTTCAGTTCCAACAGCTATACCTACATCAAAATGGTTTTTATAAATTATATTTTCATCTTTAATTTCTGCATTTACAGCTGGATATTCTTGCAAACTTTTTACTACAGCTTTTACAAAAAATGACATGAAACCTAATTTCACATCATACCTGCTTTGAAATTCTTGGTTTTTTGATTTTCTAATTTCCATAACTTTGAACATATCAATTTCATTGAAAGTTGTAAGTATGGCTGCTGTATTTTGAGCTTCCTTTAAACGTTTAGATATTGTCTGTCTAATTTTAGACATTTTAACAACTTCTTCTCTTTCACCTTTGTTGATGGTTTTATTATTTAGAGAAGAGAGATGAGAGACTACGTCTTCTTTATTAATTCTTCCATCAGAACGTGAAGAAGTGACATCTTCTATGTTAATATTATTTTCCTCAGCAATTTTTCTTGCAGATGGTGAAGATTTTGCAGGTGAAGATTTTGTTTCAACCATAACTTCTTTTATTTCTTCTTTTACTTTATCTTCTTTGGTTTCAGTTTTTTTAGAGGTTGGTTTTTTACCTTTTGATTCATCTAATATTCCTAAAATACCACCAATTTCAACATCAATTCCTTCAGAGACTTTTATTTCTTTTAGAGATCCTGCATGAGGCGCCGGTACTTCAACTGTAATTTTATCAGTTTCAATTTCAACTAAAGGTTCATCTGCTTCAAAATTATCGCCTATATTCTTAAGCCATTTTGAAACAGTTGCTTCCGTAATTGACTCGCCAAGTGTTGGAACTATTAATTCAGTGCTCATTAATTAAATGCTTAATAACATTTACGTCAATTTATTCAATTGGCAGATTAGTCTTTAATTTTGTTGAAATACCTGCCCAAGATTTGATAATTTTGCTAATTGAATCTTCAGTTGCCATTTTTATAATAGTTTCTTGGTTACTTAAGTGTCTTTCTAAAGAACCAGCGGCTGGAGAAGCAGCCGGACTTCTACCAACGTAGTATATTTTCTCTTGTTTAACATTAACTTCCTGCATAACACTTTCCAATCTACCTTTCACAAATCCCCAAGCACCCATATTTTTTGGTTCCTCTTGTACCCAGATAATTTCAGCATCCGTATAATATTTTAATTCATCTCTGAAGTTTTCATAAGGAAATGGATAAATCTGCTCCAATCTAACTATTGAAAGATTTTTAACTTTATTATTTGCAATATAATCTGCTAATTCAAAATATATTTTACCAGAACAAATTATTAATCTTTTATTTTTCTTTTTGTCTTTAACTAATAATTTATCAGTAAGAATTCTATGAAAGGTTGACCCATTAATATAATCCTCAATATTTGAAACATTAGATTTATGTCTAAGTGTGGATTTTGGTGTAAATATAATTAAGGGTTTCCTAAAGTTTCTATGTAGTTGCCTTCTTAAAACATGAAAATAATTTGCGGGACTAGTGCAATTAACAATTTGCATATTATCTTCTGCACACATTTGTAAAAATCTCTCTAATCTTCCACTTGTATGCTCAGGGCCTTGTCCCTCATGACCGTGGGGAAGAAGCATCGTTAAACCAGACATTCTCAACCATTTTCTTTCTCCAGAACTGATAAATTGATCAATCATAATTTGAGCACCATTTGCAAAATCACCAAACTGCGCTTCCCAAATAACAAGTGTTTTAGGATCAACTTGTGAGTATCCATATTCAAAACCTAGAACACCAAATTCAGATAAAAAACTATCTACAATTTCAAAGTAACCTTGTTTACTTTGAAAGTGTCTTAATGGAACAAAGCGATTTTCGTTTACTTGATCATATAGAACACCGTGTCTATGGCTAAATGTGCCTCTTCCAACATCTTGACCAGATATACGAACACCGTATCCCTCGTCTAAAAGTGTTGCCAAAGCTAAGCTTTCAGAGGTTGCCCAATCGATACCCTTTCCTTTAGTTACACTTGTTAATCTATCTCCATAAATTTTTTTAATTCGTCTATGGACATTGAAATCTGCAGGTATATTATGGATTTTTTTAGCTACACTAACTAATGTTTTTTCTGTTACAGAAGTTTTGCCCTTTCTAGCATCAAATGTTGCAGTAGATAAACCTGTCCAAGTTCCCTCTAACCAATCTACTTTATTTGGCTTATAATTTTTTGTTGATTCAAATTCTTTATCTAAAAAGTTTTTAAAAGAATCTACAATTTCTTTAGTTTCTCCCTCTGAAAAAGTTCTATTTTCAATCAATTTATTTTCATATTTTTTTCTTGTTGTGATTTGTTTTTTGATAGCCTTATACATAAGTGGCTGAGTAAAAGAAGGTTCATCAGCTTCGTTATGACCTGATCTTCTGTAACAAAACATATCAATAACAACATCGACTTTGAATTTATTTCTAAACTCTGTTGCAAGTCTACAAACATGAACTACAGCTTCTGGATCATCGCCATTAACATGAAATATTGGAGCCTGAACCATTTTTGCAATTTCAGTACAGTAAGGTGCTGATCGTCCATATTGAGGCATCGTTGTAAAACCTATCTGATTGTTTATTACAAAGTGAATTGTACCACCTGTTTTAAAACCTCTTAATTGTGACATAGCAAATGTTTCAGCTACTACTCCTTGTCCAGCTATTGCTGCATCTCCATGGATTAATAAACCAATAACTTTATCTGTTGTTTTATCTTTGGCTAAAGTTTGTTTAGCTCTTACTTTTCCTGCCACGACAGGGTTAACTGCTTCTAAATGTGATGGATTAGGAGTGAGTGATAAATGAATTTTCTTTTTTTCGAATTCACGATCAGTAGAAACACCTAAATGATATTTAACATCCCCCGAACCAAGTACTTCATTTGGGTCATTTAAAGTGCCTTGAAATTTTGCTAAAATTTTTTTGTAAGGCATCTCTAAAATACTTGATAAAAGTGTTAGTCTTCCTCTATGAGCCGTTCCAATAATTATATCTTCTATTCCAGACAAACATGCCTGTTTAACAATTTGCTCTATCCCTGGTATCATAGCTTCACCACCTTCGATACCATATCTCTTTGTGCCTAAAAACTTTTTATCTAAAAACTGTTCGAACAGTTCTGATTCAACTAATCTTTTATAGATTGCTTTTTTTCCTTCATTTGTAAAATTTGTTTTATTTCTAACTTCTTCAATTCTTTCCTGCACCCATTGTTTTTGATTGGCTTGTTGTATATGTAAAAATTCAACACCAATAGAAGCAGAATATGTTTCTTTTAGGATTTTTATAATAGTTTTTAATTTACCTTTCTCTAAACCCAAACTTCCATCAATAAATATTTCTTTTTCTAAATCTGATTCATTAAAACCATAACTTCTATAATCTAATTCTTGGGGATACTCTCTTTCAGATATTCCTAAAGGGTCGAGATCTGCAATTAAATGTCCATTAATTCTAAAAGCTCTAATTAATCTTAATACTCTAATTGAATCTAAGGTTGAAATTCTAAATTCTTCAGAATTGTAATTCACATTTGATTTTATAACTTTAGTTATGTAATTTTTATCTATTATATTTGATGGACGTTCTTTCCATTCTGGTCCTCCAAAATCTTTAAGAACTGAGTACTCATCTTCATTTAAATTATTAAAAAAATCTTTCCAAGTAGTGTCCACACTTTCAGGATCATTTCGAAATTTAGAATACAGTTCGGCCACATATGGCGCATTAGCACTATTTAAGAAAGTATTATTCATAGATTTCTATTAAACTAAAACTATTTCGCATAACAATCATACAAATGGAAACTAATTATTACCATTTTGCATTGCTAATTTCATTGTATTTCCCAATGATGCTGGTGATTTTGATACCAAAACTCCAGCATTTTCTAAAGATTTAATTTTAGATTGTGCTGTACCTTTTAAGCCCGAAACGATAGCACCTGCATGACCCATACGCTTTCCTTTTGGGGCAGATTGTCCAGCTATAAATGCTGAAACTGGTTTTTTTATTTTTGAATTTGAAATAAATACTGCCGCATTTTCTTCTTCCTCGCCACCAATTTCGCCAATCATTAAAATTCCCTCGGTCTCATCATCTTCTAAAAATAACTTTATACAATCTACAAAATCCATCCCATGTATTGGATCTCCACCAATACCGACACATGTTGATTGACCTAATCCTACCTCTGTTGTCTGTGCCACAGCTTCGTAGGTTAATGTTCCTGATCTACTCACTATTCCTATTTTACCTTTTTTATGGATGAAGCCAGGCATGATTCCAATCTTACATTCAGAAGGTGTGATTAATCCTGGACAGTTAGGTCCAATCAAATATGTTTTATTTTTAATAATTCGTTTTTTTATATCAATCATATCTAAGACCGGAATACCCTCTGTAATACAGACAATTAATTCAATATTTGCATCTAAGGCTTCGTGAATTGCTTTTGCAGCAAACTTAGCAGGAACGTAAATAACTGTTGCGTTGGCTTCAGTTTGTTTGACTGCATCGGCAACGGTATTGAACACTGGTAAATTTAAATGGGTTTGCCCTCCTTTACCTGGTGTGACACCACCAACAAGGTTTGTACCATATGCTATAGCTTGTTCAGAATGATATGTTCCTTGTGAACCAGTAAAGCCTTGGCAAATCAGTCTTGTACTTTTATTTACTAAAATTGACACTATTCTGATAACTGCACAGCTTTCTGAGCTGCATTTGAAAAATCATCAATTGAAATTAATCCTAACGATGAACTATTTATAATATTTCTTCCTTCTTTAGAATTTGTTCCTTGAAAACGTACAACAACAGGAAGTTTAAATTCTAATTCTTTAATTGCATCAATGATACCATTGGCAATCATGTCACAATGGATAATTCCTCCAAAAATATTTATAAATACTGATTTCACGTTTTTATCTGATTGGATAATCTTGAAAGCTTTAATGGCTCTTTCTTTATTTGCTGTGCCACCTAAATCTAAAAAATTGGCTGGTTCCATTCCAAATTGTTTAATAATATCCATGGTTGCCATAGCTAGTCCAGCTCCATTAACCATACAACCTATTTTTCCATCCAGCTTAATGTAAACCATATCGTTTTCAGAAGCTTCAAGTTCCAAATCATTTTCTTCTGAAGTATCTTTTAATTTTTCAATGTCAGCCTGTCTATACAGAGCATTATCATCAATATTAATTTTAGCATCTAAAAGAATTAGTTTTTCATCTTTTGTCACAACAAGAGGATTAATTTCAATTAACGAAGCATCTATTTCGACATAGGCCTTACATAAATTTGAAACAATTTCTTTAAATTGGTTAAACTCATTAATAGAAAAATTTAATTTATTTTGAAGACTGTCACTAATTGTAAAATCTTCTAAGTTATCAAAATAAACATATTGAATTCTTTCTGGTGTTTTCTCAGCTACATCTTCTATGTCTACACCACCAGCATCAGATACCATCATCATTAATTGTGATTGATTCCTATCAAGAAGAATACTTAAATAATATTCTCTATCAATTTCACATCCAGCTTCTAAGTAGATCCTGTTTACTAACTTTCCTTCATTACCTGTTTGTTTTGTAAACAATATGTTGCCCATCATTCCTTTTGCAATTTTTTGTGCATCATCAATTGATTCTGTAATTTGTACTCCACCTTTTGTATTAAATGGTTTTAAAAATTTACCTGCTCCTCTTCCTCCAGCATGTATCTGTGATTTGATAACCCAGGGTGGTCCTTTTATATTTTGTAAATCTTTTTCTAAATCGTCAACATTTTCTATGTAACTTTTACCCTCAAGTATAGGTAGGTTGTACTTTCTTAGTAGATCTTTAGCTTGATATTCATGCAAATTCATTTTGATAAAAGGGTAATAGTTAGATTAGATGCAAAATACAATTAGTTTTTATTTTTCTTATTTAGAAGTTTATTAGATAATGTAGTTAATGATTTTACTGCTTTAACAGAATGATTAAATTCTCTATTTTCATTATTATTAAGTTTTAATTCAATAATTTTTTCAACACCTTTTTTTCCAATGATTACTGGAACTCCAACATAAAGTCCTTTTACCCCATATTCACCATTGAGATATGCAGCACATGGTAATAATCTTTTTTGATCTAACAAAAATGACTCTGCCATTTGTACTGCTGAAGAAGCTGGTGCATAATAGGCAGATGTATTCATGAGCTTAACAATTTCAGCTCCACCGTCACGTGTTCTTTGAATAATTTTGTCGATATTTTTTTTTGTTGTCCATTTCATCTTTATTAATTCAGGTACAGGAATACCTGATACTGTTGAGTATCGCATAAGTGGAACCATCGTGTCACCATGACCGCCTAAGACAAAAGCGCTGATATCATTAATTGAAACATTAAATTCCTTCGATAAAAAGTATTTTAATCTTGCACTATCCAAAACACCTGCCATACCAATACACATATTTGTCTTAAGGCCTGATGATTTCTGAAGGACACTTACCATTGCATCGAGTGGATTAGTAATGCATATAACAAATGCCTTTGGACAATATTTTTTAATATTTTTCCCAACATTTTGAATGATTATAGAATTTTTTTCTACAAGATCATCTCGGGACATGCCTGGTTTTCTTGGAAAACCTGCGGTAACTATAACTACATCAGAATTTTTGATATCTCTAAAACTTGAAGTACCTTTAAAATCTGCATGAAATCCCTCAATGGAAGATGACTGAGCAAGATCTAAAGATTTACCTTTAGGCATCCCTTCAAAAATATCTAATAAAACTACATCACCTAATTCTTTTAAACTAACAAGTTGTGCAAGAGTCCCGCCGATATTGCCTGCTCCAATGAGAGCAATTTTTTTTCTCATTTAAGTTTTATACTTTAATTACAATTCTGTAACAATAGCCTTTTTAAGTCCAGCAATTTCTTTAGCTGGATTTAGACCTTTAGGACAAGACCTAGTACAATTCATTATTGAATGACATCTATAAAGTTTCAATGAATCATTTATTGCTTTTAATCTCTCTTTTCTCTCTGAGTCTCTAGAGTCACTTACCCATCTTGCTGCTTGTAAAAGAACTGCAGGTCCTAAATATTCATCTCCATTCCACCAATAACTTGGGCATGAAGTAGTGCAGCAAAAGCATAATACACACTCCCATTTACCATCTAGTTTCTCTCTATCTTTTGGTGATTGTTTTTTTTCTTCACCATTACTCTTAGCAACACCATTGGTTGTATTTTTTCTTTCAAGCCATGGTTTAATTGAAGCCAACTGCTCATATGCTTTACTCAAATCAGGGACTAAATCTTTGACAACTTTCATATGCGGTAATGGATATATACGTATATCTTTTTTTACATCCGACATACTTTTCAAACATGCAAGTGTATTTATACCATCAATATTCATTGCACACGAGCCGCAAACTCCCTCACGACAAGATCTTCTAAATGTTAATGATGGATCAATTTCATTTTTAATTTTCATTAATGCGTCTAAGACCATTGGACCACATTTTGATTGATCAATTTCATAAGTGTCAAGCCTAGGATTTTTATTATCTTCTGGATCCCATCTATAAATTACTAATTTTCTTGGTGACTCATTAGGCTCTTTAATTTTATGATTTATTCCCTCTGTAATTTTAGAATTAGAGGGTAAAGTAAATTGTACCATCAATATACACGTTTTTTTGGCGGAATAGGTTGTACATGATTTGTTAATGTATTTGTATGCACTGCTCTTTTTCCCATATTAACATCCCCATTATCTTTAAGCCAAGCTAATGAGTGAACAAGCCAATTATTATCATCTCTTTCTTGATAATCCTCACGGGCATGTGCTCCTCTACTCTCAGTTCTGTTTAAAGCAGAATGAAGTGTAACTTTTGATTGAGCCATTAAGTTATGTAATTCTAAAGACTCTACAAGATCTGTATTAAATATTAGTGATCTGTCTTTTATATCTATTGAGTCCATTGAGTTTTCAACTTTTTGGAATTCATTTATACCATCAGAAATTAATTCATGAGTTCTAAATACAGCACATTTTTTTTGCATAATATGTTGCATTGAAGTTCTTAATTCCCCAGTTGTTGAATCTCCTTTGCTATGCCTAATCTTATCAAATCTATCAATAATTCCTTCGGTTATAGATTTACTAATTTCAATTTTTTTTGAATTAGGTTTTACTTTTTCTTTACATGTTTCACTTGATGCTTTTCCAAAAACAACAAGATCAATTAGTGAATTTGTTCCTAGTCTATTAGCGCCATGAACAGAAACACATGCTGCTTCTCCGACTGCCATAAGACCTTCACATACATTGTCAGGATTGTCATTCGTTGGTCTGAGAACTTCTGTTCTATAATTTGTGGGAATACCACCCATATTATAATGTACTGTTGGTAGAACTGGTATTGGTTTTTTTGTTAAATCTACACCTGCAAAAATTTTTGCAGTCTCAGAAATACCAGGTAGTCTTTTGTGTATAGTGTCTGCATCTATATGCTCAAGATGGAGTAGAACGTGATCTGCATTTTCACCACAACCTCTCTTTTCATTAATTTCTATTGTCATAGCTCTACTAACAACATCTCTGGAAGCAAGATCTTTTGCATTAGGAGCATATCTTTCCATAAATCTATCTCCATCACTGTTAGTTAAGTAACCCCCCTCACCTCTTGCACCTTCGGTAATTAAAACTCCGGCTCCATAAACTCCTGTTGGATGGAACTGAATAAATTCCATATCTGAAAGTGGCAGATCTTGTCTCAATGCCATAGCACTTCCATCACCTGTACAAATATGGGCACTAGTTGAAGAAAAATATGCTCTTCCATATCCTCCAGTGGCTAGAATGGTTTGGTGGGATAAAAAACGGTGTATCGAACCATCTTCCAGACACCATGCTACTGCCCCAATACAATTACCATTATCATCTGTAATCAAATCTAAAACAAAGTATTCGATAAAAAATTCAACGTTGTTCTTTAGTGATTGTTGATACAACGTGTGTAAAAGAGCGTGACCTGTTCTATCTGCTGCTGCACATGCTCTCATTGCAGGAGCGCCTTCACCATTATCTGTTAAATGTCCTCCAAAAGGTCTTTGATAAATTTTGCCATCATCGGTTCTACTAAATGGCATTCCATATTCTTCTAACTCTATAACTGCTTCGGGGGCTTTTGAGCAGAGATACTCTATAGCATCTTGATCTCCTAACCAATCGGAGCCTTTTACAGTATCATACATATGCCACTTCCAATTATCTTCTCCCATATTTCCTAATGCTGCTCCAATACCGCCTTGAGCTGCTACAGTGTGACTTCTTGTTGGAAATACTTTTGAGATACATGCTGTTTTCAACCCAGATTCAGCGCATCCCAGTGTAGCTCTTAAACCTGAACCTCCTGCACCTACTACTATAACATCGTAGTGGTGATCAATTATATTATAAGAATTTCTGGACATTAGAGTATATTTCTTACTATAAATACAGTTATTAAGATCATCAACATATAAGCGTTTATATTTAGGGCGCCTTTAATATTTTTTGAAATTTTTTTCGATGTGACATAATCATCTATTATTGTTTGTAGGCCTAATTTGGAATGAAGAAGCATGGAAATCATCATTACATAGAAAAGTAGAGAATTAACATATGAGTTGAAGAATATATTAATTTCATCATAACTCATTTTGGATAGTGAAATTGCAGAATAAATAAACCAAAAAGTTAAAGGTATCATTATTGTAGCTGTGATCCTTTGCAAAACCCATTTTAACGCATAGTTTTTCATAATATCAACCAAACTACTAAAGTAGATAGTACAGTTAAAACAATTACAATATAACCTGAGGTGTAAACAGTTTTAAGATCCATTCCTATTCCAAATGACCAATACAATTTTCTACAACCATTAAATAAATGATAAAAAATACCTATTGTCCAAATTAGAAGAACAAGTTTAAAAATTATATTTTGAGATATCATTTCAAAATAAAAAAAATATTCTGGTCCTAAACTAATTAGTAAGAACCAGACAGAAATAAGTATAGATCCAATGCTAAGTCCAATCCCAGTCATTCTGTGAGTTATCGAAAAAACTGCAGTAAGAACCTTTTTGTGGATAGACAAGTGTGGGGATAATGGCCTGTTATCAATCATTTTTATTAATATTTATATTTATTATATTTATATTTTCTGTAGTAAATTTCAAAATTTGAGAGCTTTCTACCTACTACCACGTATGTTCACTAAAATGTTGATAAAAAGTGTCAAATTTTATTAAATTCCTTAAAATTTAACGGTTAATTTTACTAAATATCTTGAATTTTTTAAAGATAAATATTAATTTTGATTAGCCGGATAATACTCGTTTCTTAGCTTCGGAGGAACGCCAAGAATTTTAGTTATCTTACCCGCCGTTTGATAATTAGTTGAGTTTCTTATTCTAGAGAGGTGTCTGCCAAGGTACAAACTAGTTTTAGAGTCCGGCCTACTTTAAATTTTTATTAAAAAAATTTTCCATCTTTTTAGAATATATTTCCGGATATTTAAACATAGCATCTACATGATATGCATTTTCTACTAACCAAAAATCTGCATTAATTTTATTTTTTTTTGTGTATTCTTTAAAATAATAAAAATGTCTTGTTAAAATTCTTGTATCAGAATCTCCGTGAATAAAGAAATAGAATTGTTTATCTGATAATTTTTTGGATGGAGATAATTCCCTTGGATCTATTCCAGTTAAAATTCTGCTTGCTAAACTAACTGCTGGTCCAAATTCTATCTCAAGACCGTATCTTGCTATTTCATCTTTTAACGCCATATTAAATTCAGCAAATGAACTATCAGCCCATACTGCAAGTATTTCTGGTTCTGCATTTGCTGCAAAAATAGATGTGCTTGCTCCAAGAGAGATACCATGTAAACCTATACTATCAGACTTAAAACCAATCTCTTTTAAAAAGTCAAATGCACCGAGAATATCATTATAGGACTTTAATCCTAAATCATCGTAACTACTCACAGTATCACTTTGGCCGTAGTTTCTTAAATCTATAGTAAGAACATTAAACTTTTTGTTAACTAGAAAACTTGCAATGAGATTGGGTTCAGACTTACATTTACCGTTAGGACTTATACCATGAGTAACAATTATAATTGGTCTATTTGGAAAATAATTAAACAACCATCCATTAATCTTGATGTCAGAGTCACGAGATTGAAAATATACATCTTGCCATTCATTTAAATAATAGTCCTTAAAGTTAAAATTTTCTCTTACTTTTTGTCGTGCAAGAATTGTGTATTCATGTAAATCAACTAATGTACTCCATGAATTAGGAAGAGATCCTTCGTGCAAACCACAAGTTGGATCTATTTTTAAAATTTGATGGGCAACATAAAAACCTGCAGTAAAATAAACTACTATTAATAAAACTACTGTACTTATTAAAAATCTTACTACGTATTTCATTAATCTGGTTTTACTATAGTCATTTCATATAATCTGCTAGCAGTTCTTTTAAATTCTTCTGCTAGAGTATTTATATTATTTAATGAATTTATAGGTTTTGACGCTAAAATTACAATTGAACAATTATTCTCATATAACATATCAATTAATCCAATAAATCTTCTACACGAATCTTTTTTCTGATTATTAAATTCAGGAACATTTTTTAAAAATACCAACTTAAATTTATCTGCAATATTTTTATAATCTTCATTCCCAAAATTTACTTCACAAAGATTTTCAAAATCTATCATCATGAGATTTGATGTACATTTATCAAACTCTAATTCACGACTTTTAGATTTAATTTTTACAGTTGTTAAATGGAAGGGATCAACAAAGCGATTAAATAGTTTTTCAAATTCATTTGTTGTGTCAGTTGTTATAGGTGTGAAATATGTCTTTGATTGATTTAATGTTTGTCGCCGAAAATCAGTTTTAATACAAATATCATAGAGAAAAAAATTTTTTTTAATTAAATCAATAAATGGCAGAAAGTCATTTCTCTGCAAACCATCTTTATATAAATTATCTGGATGAAAATTTGACGACAGTAATATAAATATTTTATATTTAGAAAAATAATTAAATATTTTTT
Organism: uncultured Alphaproteobacteria bacterium; assembly: GCA_902524385.1. GTDB lineage: Bacteria > Pseudomonadota > Alphaproteobacteria > HIMB59 > CACPNW01. The sequence continues at coordinate 39,232 of CABZCZ010000002.1, read as the reverse complement.
TTATTATTAGTGCGTCAACAATATTAAAAATATGTAATTCATCAATAAATATTATTTTGAAATCTCTACTTAAATTTTTTACATAGTTTTCGATTGCAAGTTCTTTATTTTCTGATTTTTTAACTTGTTCATGGATTTCATTCATTAAGTTATTAAAATGAATTTTTTTTCCAATCTTGGTATTTTGATAAAATAAATTTAATAAGAATGTTTTTCCTGTTCCAACTTGACCGTAAAGATAAATTCCTTCAAAAATTTTATCCTTAAAAAATAACTTTGTTTTACTAAATGATGACCATACATTGTCAGCTTGTTTCAAGAATTCAATTTGATCTTTATTTTTTTTAATAAAATTATTTTCAACAAAACTATTGTATTGATCGATAACATTAAACATTATTTTTTACCTAAGTACCGTTCAAGTTGTTTTAAAGTTTGTAGTTCACCACTGCTGATGCTTTTATTTTCTTTTTTCTTTTTTAATCGTTTATATTCCTTTATTAAAAAATTAAGACTCTCCATTATTTGTTTATTCATGTTTTATAAATTATAGGTAAAATTGATGATACAACAATCATAATGGAGCTGATTAGAAATATAACTGATATTCCGTAACCCCAATCAATCATATAACCAAAAACTACTGGCGATAAAGCGCTCGCAAAAACCCCAACTGCGTGCAGTAAAGCTTTAGCAGTTCCAATACTTTTCACTCCATAAATTTCTGCCCAGAGTGATCCCATAAACGGAGCTAATAAACCTAAGTTAAATCCAAATAAAGACATGTAAATCACGAATGACCAATAATTATTAAATAAAAAAAGAATGGTGATACAGACTAACAAAGGTAATAGCACAAAAGGTATTGCTTTCTTTGTATTTATTTTATCTATTAAGGGTCCTCCTATTAATAATCCTAAAATAGAAAGTAATCCAAAATATATATAACCGTTACCAAGCATTTCCATTGTCCACCCTTTAGCATCAAAAATATAAATCTGATGAAACATTAACCCAGTACCAATAAATGGAAAGGATGCAGCTAATGGGAAATATATGAAAAAAATTCGGTCTTTTAAAATTTCTATAATGGTCCAACTTTTATGTGTTGTCTCATTGTCAATATTTTTTTGAAGAGTAGAATCCCTGCTTTTTTGATTATGAAGAATAAAGTATATTATTGGAATTAAGATCAAAAGAGTCAAAGTTGTTAAAAACCAAAGAGTTTCAAAATTAAAGTATGAGTCCAAATTAACGACAATCTTTGGTAAAAACATTATACCTAACATTCCTCCAAGTGTTGCAACCGATATTGCTTTACCTCTATGAATTAAAAAATATCTTGCCATTGAAGTTGAGCCAGCATGTGTCATAGCCCCCTGTCCAAAAAAACGTAATAAAAATAAAATAAGAAAAAGATGAAAAATATTATTGAAAATAAAATAAAAACCAATGCAAGCAAAAGCTAAACCAAGAATGATACCTATGGAGTATAATCTTAAATCAATTTTATCTATTAATTTAGCAAAGTTAATAAATAAAAATGAACTTACAAGTGTTGCTATGGCATAAACTAATCCAAACTCACCATCTGTTATTTTATATAGATTTTTAATATCATCATTAAATAATGCAATGTAAAAAGTCTGCCCAAAACTTGCAAAGAAGACCATGGCAAATCCGTAAACTAAAAGATTAGGATCATGTAAAAAAAAATTTTTCATTATGATTTAAAGCAATTTTTTAATACTATTTAAAAGTTTTACCATTTTACTTTTATCTATTCTTCCCGTGTTAACATTTCGTGGGCTTGGATGATAACTACCAACTAAAATTTTCTTATCGGGTAAAATATCCATAGATCCGTGAGAAAAAATAAAATCTTTATTTTGTATTGCATATTGTTGCTTATAATAATTTACACAGGCGTCATGACCGATTTTACCAAGAGCAACAATGACTTTTATTTTTTTTAAGAAAGCAATTTCTTGATTGAAAAAATTAAAACATGTTTTCAATTCTTGTGAAGTAGGTTTATCTTCTGGGGGTACACATTTAAGAGCAGTAGTTAAGTACATATTTTGAAGTTCTAAACCATCACCTCTATCTACCGAAACTGGTTGATTTGCAAATCCAGTTTTATATAAACAAGAAAATAAAAAATCTGCAGATTTATCCCCTGTAAAAACTCGACCTGTTCTATTTCCTCCATGCGCTGCCGGCGCAAGACCTACCATTAATAATTTAGCTTTTTCATCTCCATAGCCAGTAATCGGCTTACCCCAATAACTTTGATGAATATATTGTTTTCTTTTTTCTTTAGCAATTTTTTCACGGAAGTTAACTAAACGTTCACACTTTCTGCAATCAATAATGGATTTGTTTAAATTACTTAATGTCATTTGGAAAATATATATTTATATTACACCTCTATGATTAATGAAAGAGCTAAAGCTATCCTAGAATTTTGTTTCATCAAAACACCGCTTGAGCAATGGTTTAAAAAAGATGATGAATTTGATAAAATTTTGAAAAGTACTTTTATGGATGATTACATTAAAGCTATTAATAGTGAATATGATAATTGGAAAAATAATCCTGAAGAATGTGTAGCTTTAATTATATTACTTGATCAACTATCAAGAAATTTTTTTAGAAATAATTCAAAAGCTTATGACCAGGATACCAAGTGTGTTTTAATAGTTAAAGAAACAATAAATAAAAAATATTTAGATAACCTAGATGTTGATAAAATACATTTTTTATTACTACCATTAATTCATAGTGAGAATATCTTGGACCATAAACTTGGTCATAAATTAGTCGATCAATATTTAAATAATCATCCCGAATATAGTAATATTAAAAAAGCTTGGGATGATCATAGCGTGGCAATTAAAAAATTTGGAAGGTACCCCCATAGAAATAAAATATTAAATAGAAAGACAACGAATGAAGAAGAGATGTTTTTAAAACAACCGAATAGTTCTTGGTAGAAATAAATATAGCGATTAGGTCTCGTGGTGAAATGGATATCACACGTGTCTTCGGAACATGGATTTGGGGTTCGAGTCCCTACGAGACCGCCAATTAAATAGTTATTTTTTCTGAGTACTTTGAAATTACTAACTCAGCAATTTGAACAGTATTAAGTGCTGCACCTTTGCGCAAATTATCTGAGACTACCCATAAATTCAACCCATTATCAATTGATTGATCATTTCTAATTCTACTAATATAAACTTTATCCTCTCCTGCAATTTCGACAGGAGTCACATAACCTTCATCTTTTCGATGATCAATTACTGAAATACCATCAGAGTTAGATAATATTTCGTTAGCTTCTTTTTCATCTAGGGGTGAATCAAACTCTATATTTACAGCTTCTGAATGACCAATAAATACAGATGTTCTAACACAAGTTGCTGAAACATTAATTCCCTCGTCTAAAATTTTTTTAGTTTCATCAATCATTTTTTGCTCTTCTTCTGTATTACCATTTTCTAAAAAAGCTCCAATGTGTGGAATGGCATTAAATGCAATTTGTTTTGTAAACTTTTCTTTTTTTAATTCTTGGTTTGCATAAACATTTTGAGTCTGATTAAATAATTCATCCATACCTGTTTTACCTGCTCCTGAAACAGCCTGGTATGTTGATACAACAACTCTGTTTATAATTGCTTTTTCATGAAGTGGTTTTAATGCAACAACCATTTGTATAGTTGAACAATTAGGATTTGAAATAATATTAGTTCTGTTTTCATTATCAAAAAATTCATCAAGTGCATTAGCGTTTACTTCAGGCACGATTAAAGGAATATTTTGTTGCATTCGAAAATGAGAGGTGTTGTCAATAACAATACATCCTGCTTTAGCTGCTTTTGGCGCATATTCCGCAGAAATTTTACCTCCGGGTGAAAATAAACCAATGTGAGCTTTTGAAAAATCAAATTCTGATAGGTCTTCTACAACAATTTCTTTATCTTTAAACTCTACTTTTTTACCTTTTGATTTTGACGATGCGAGTAAATATAGATTGTCTATTGGAAAATCCCTTTGCTCTAATATTTGAACAATTTCTGTTCCTACCGCACCTGTTGCTCCTGCTACTGCTATATTGTATTTTTGAGTCATTTAATTCCCAAATAGAATTTTTAATTCTTCGATAACAGCATTTCCCATTTCTTGAGTAGAGATAATTTTTTCTGCTCCATCTTTAATATCAGCTGTTCTTAAACCTTTTAATAATACATTCTGTACAGCTTTCTCAACCATTTTACTATCTTGTTGCATATCAAAACTATATTTCAACATCATAGCAAAGCTCATGATCATTGCTAAAGGATTTGCTTTAGATTGACCAGCTATGTCTGGTGCACTACCATGAACTGGCTCATACATTGCTGCTCTAGTACCATTTTCTTTAACTGGTCCAAGAGCTGCTGAAGGGAGCATTCCTAAAGATCCTGTTAGCATAGCTGCAGTATCACTTAAAAGATCACCAAATAAATTATCTGTAAGTATGACATCAAATTGTTTTGGATAACGAACTAACTGCATTGCGCAATTATCTGCAAGCATGTGTTCTAAATTAACATCAGAATATTCCTTTTTATGTAAATCTGTTACAGTTTGTTTCCAAAATAAACCTGTTTCCATTACATTTGATTTTTCTACTGATGTAACTTTATTATTACGCAACTTTGCTAAATCAAAAGCCACTCGTGAAACTCTATTAACTTCTGATGTGGTATACAGTTGAGTATCAACTGCCTTACTTTCAGTCTCACTAATTTTTGATATACCTCTTGGTTGTCCAAAATATACACCACTAGTTAACTCTCTTATTATCAAAATATCTAATCCTTTAACAAGATCAGATTTTAAAGATGATGAATCTGAAAGAGCATCTAATACAACAGCTGGTCTTAGATTAGCAAAGAGATCAAGGTCTTTTCTTAATCTTAATAAGGCAGCTTCAGGTCTTTTATCTCTTTCTACGTTATCCCATTTAGCACCTCCTACCGCGCCAAATAATACTGCATCACAATCCATAGCTACTTGCATTGTTTCATCACTTATAGAATTACCTTCTTTATCATATGCCGTACCCCCAACTAATCTTTCAGAAATATCAAAAGATAAAGATTTAGTTTTTTCCATCCAATCAATTATTTTTAATACCTCAGCCATAACTTCGTTGCCAATTCCGTCACCAGGTAAAATTAAAATTTTTTTATTACTCATTTTTGACTACACTATCCAAGGTTGGATACTGTGTATTTTTTCTTCGTGAACATCAATTTTTTTATTTTTTTGGAGCGTCAAACCAATATCATCCAAACCCTCTAGTAAACATTTTTTACGAAATGCATCGATTTCAAATTCTATTGTTTTATCATTTTGATAAGTGATTTTTTGATTTTCTAAATTAACTGAAACATCATTTTTATTTTCTGCTTCGTTCATTAATATATCTATTTTTTGTTGATCTAACTTAATTGGCAGTATTCCATTTTTAAAACAATTATTATAGAAAATATCTGCGAAGCTTGGCGCAATTATTGACTTAAAACCAAAGTCTAAAAGTGACCATGGTGCATGCTCTCTACTTGATCCACAACCAAAATTTGCCCCAGCAATTAAAATTTTTGAAGTTTTGTAAGGGTCCCAGTTTAGAACAAAATCATTCTTTATGTTACCTTGAATATCGTATCTTAATTCGTGAAATAAGTTTTTACCTAAACCAGATCTTTTTATTGTTTTCAAAAATTGTTTTGGAATAATCATATCGGTATCGACATTAATCATTGGTAGTGGCGCAGGGATACCAATTATTGTTTTAAATGTTTCCATTTATAAATCCTCTGCTGTTGCAAAAGAACCTTTGATTGCAGAGGCAGCAGCTATTGCAGGACTAACAAGATGTGTTCTACCTTCTCTACCTTGTCTGCCTTCAAAATTTCTATTTGATGTTGATGCACATCTTTCTTGCGGTTTTAATTGATCTGGATTCATAGCTAAACACATGGAGCAACCTGGCTCTCTCCAATCAAATCCTGCTTCAATAAAAATTTTATCTAAACCTTCTTCTTCAGCTTGTTTTTTAACTAGACCTGAACCAGGAACAATCATTGAGTCTACAGAAACTTTTTTACCTTCTACAACTTTAGCAACTTCTCTTAAATCCTCAATTCTTCCATTAGTGCAAGAGCCAATAAATACTTTATCAATTTTAATTTTTTGTATTTCTTGTTTGGGTTCTAAACCCATATATTCAAGAGAACGCTCCATAGCCTTCTTTCTATTTGGATTACTCTCTTCTTGAGGATTTGGTACTATACCATTTATAGCAACAACGTCTTGTGGGCTTGTGCCCCAAGTAATTTGTGGTGAAATATCTTCAGCATTAATTAAAATTTCTTCATCATATTTTGCGCCCTCATCAGATGGAAGAGATTTCCAAAATTTTACAGCTTTGTCCCAATTATCTCCTGATGGAGCATACGGTCTACCTTTAATATATTCAAAAGTTTTTTCGTCGGGAGCGATTAAACCAGCTCTAGCACCTGCTTCAATACTCATATTACAGATTGTCATTCTTCCTTCCATAGAAAGAGAGGTAATTGCATTACCACCATATTCTATGACATAACCAGTTCCACCAGCTGTTCCTATCATTCCTATGATATGAAGGATAATATCTTTTGCTGTAACACCTAAGTTTAATTTACCTTCAACAGAAATTCGCATATTCTTTGCAGGTTTTTGAATCAAGGTCTGAGTAGCTAATACATGCTCTACTTCACTTGTGCCGATACCAAAAGCTAAGGCACCAAATGCTCCGTGTGTTGCTGTATGACTATCACCACAAACTATTGTCATACCTGGCTGAGTAATACCTTGTTCTGGTCCAACTATATGAACTATACCTTGTCTGCTATCTAATAATGGAAAAAGTGTAACATCAAAATCTTTGCAATTTTTTTCTAGTGTTTCAACCTGAATTCTACTTTCTTTATTTTCTATACCTTTAGATCTATCTGAAGTTGGTACATTATGATCAGCTACAGCAAAAGTACTTTGAGGCCTTCTAACTTTACGGTTATTATTTCTCAAACCTTCAAAAGCTTGAGGGCTTGTAACTTCATGAACAAGGTGTCTATCAATGTATATAAGACAGGTTCCATCTTCTTGTCTATCGACAAGATGATGTTCCCAAATTTTATCAAAAAGAGTTTTAGGATTATTTATTGTCATCCAATTTGTTTTCGGCTGCTTTTTCCTCTTCTTTACTAGACTCATCTGCAGCTTCTGCTTTAGATTCTTCTGCTGGTTTGGTTTCTGCTTGTTTTGCTTCTACCTCATCAGCTTTTGGTTCCTCTGCAGCAATTGTATCTGTATCTGCAGTTTTTGTTTCTTCTACAGGAGGAGCCTCCTCTATATATTCATATTGATCAGCTTCATCACCCCTATCTTTATCTGCGATCCTTGCTTTCTTTCCAGATAATTCTCTTAGATAATATAGCTTAGCTCTTCTTACATCGCCTTTTCTAACAACTTCAATTTTTTCTACTAATGGACTAAATAAAGGGAATACTCTTTCAACACCCTCTCCATGAGATATTTTTCTCACGGTAAAGTTAGAGTTTACTGAATTATTTTTTCTTGCAATACAAATACCTTCAAATGCTTGAAGTCTCGACTTACTTCCCTCTGTAATTCTTACAGTAACTTTTAGAGTATCACCTGGACGAAAAGCAGGAACTCTTTTTTTTGAAGTTAACTTTTCAATCTGTTGTTTTTCAAATGTCTCTAATAAATTACTCATTTTATATTTCCTTTTTATAAAGATCTGGTCTTAATTCTTTAGTTTTTTCAACCGATTTTTCTTTTCTCCATTTATCAATTTTTTCATGATGACCTGATGTTAAAACATCTGGTACTTCATGTTTATTGCCCTGAATATCTTCCCAGGTTTGTGGTCTGGTATAATGAGGATATTCAAGCAGATTATTAGAAAAAGATTCTTCTAATAAACTTTGTGGCTGCCCTAATACTCCAGGAATGAGACGAATACAACCTTCAACTAACACCTGAGCAGCAATCTCACCCCCAGAAAGGACGTAATCACCAATACTTATTTCCTGAAAACCAAGAATTTCTATAGCTCTTTGGTCAACCCCTTCAAATCTACCGCATAAAATAAGCATTTCATCATATTTTGATAAATTATTAAGTTTAGCTTGAGATAATTTCTGACCTGATGGTGTTAGAAAAATTTTGCAATAATTATCGGTTTTGAACGTGATTGAATTCAATGCATTTTCTATCACATCTGGACGAATAACCATTCCAGGGCCTCCCCCAAAAGGTTCATCATCAACACTTCCTCTTTTATCAATTCCAAAATTATGTAAATTGACTATTTCGAGAGAAAATCTTTTATTGTTTAATGCATTTCCAATTACAGAATATCCTAGTGAGCCAGGAAACATCTCAGGATAACAAGTTAAGATTGCTACTCTCATTTTAATCAAGAATACCAGGTATTGGATCAACTATAATTTCTTTTTTATTGATATTAACTGATAGGATATTTGTTTTATCAAAAGGTATAAGAGTAAGTTTGGTATTATAATTGACTTCTAATAAATCACCTGCTCCAAAATTTTGAACACTTAAAACTTTTCCAATAGTAGTATTGTCTTTTAAGAAAATCATGCATTCTATTAGGTCGTTTATGTAAAACTCATTATCTTTTGTTTTTGGAAAAAATTTCTTATTTGAAAAAATTTTTTGACCCTTAAGCTCTAAAACATCCTCTCTAGAAAAGTATTTTTCAACTTGAACAACACACTTATTATTTTTGAATAAAATATTTTTAAAATTCCAAGTAACTGAACCATCAAAATTATAATAGTTTTTTAAATTTTTAAAAACTTCAAAAGAGGTAGTCATCATATTAACTTTTATTTCACCTTTTAATCCTAAAGGAGATCCAAACTGACCAACAAGAATAATATTTTTATTACTCAAAGCAAAAATTGATTTTATTCTTTTATAGCTTCTGCATCTTCTGCTTTTGGTTTTTCAGCAGTTTGTGCATCTTCAGCTGGCTTAGCTTCTGCTTCTTCTGCTTTTGGTTCTTCAGTAGGTTGTGCATCTTCAGCTGGCTTAGCTTCTGCTTCTTCTGCTTTTGGTTCTTCAGCTGCAGCTTTCGCAGCTTCTTCTTTTTCTTTAGCAGCAGCTAAACGTTCCTGTGCTTTTTTCTTAGGTAGATGTTTTTTTGTTTTTTCAGTAATAATTGGTTTTTCCATTACACCAAGATTGCTAAGAAAGATAGAAATTCTATCTGATGGTTTTGCTCCTTTTGCAATCCATTCCTTAGCTTTATCTAAATCCATTTTAACTCTATCAGTGCTATCCTTTGGAAGCATTGGGTTATAAGTTCCAATTTGATCTATAAATTTTCCATCTCTCGCTCTTCTAGAATCAGCAATTACTATTCTATAAAATGGTCTTTTCTTTGCACCACCTCTTGATAATCTTATTCTTACTGGCATTTTATTTCCTTTCTAATTTATGTTTGGAGGAAGGTTTCCTTGTAATTTTTGCATTAAATCACTAGGAATTCCTCCTTTGCCCATTGATTTCATTCTCTTCATCATTTTTTGTGATTGGAGAAACTGTTTTAATAACCTGTTAACGTCTTGAACTTTTGTTCCAGATCCTTTTGAAATTCTAATTTTACGTGAAGCCTTTATAATATCTGGATCAGCCCTTTCTTTTTTTGTCATTGAACTGATTATGGCTATTTGTTTATCAATCATTGAATTAGAAATTTTATTTTCAGCCATTAACTTCTGTGCCTTTGAAACACCTGGCATCATAGAAAGTAAACCGGAGACTCCACCCATTTTACCCATTTGCTTTAATTGATTGGCAAAATCTTCAAGATCAAATTTTCCTTTTGCAATCTTTTTTGCCATATCTTCCATTTCTTTTTTATCAATATTTTCAGCAGCCTTTTCGACAAGAGATACAATGTCTCCCATACCTAAGATTCTTTGTGCAATTCTTTCAGGATGAAAAGGTTCAAAATTTTCTACTTTTTCACCTAGTCCTATAAATTTTATAGGAGAGTTTGTTATCGATTTAATTGATAGTGCTGCACCACCTCTACTATCACCATCTATTCGAGTTAAAATTGATCCAGTAATATTTATTGCATCACTAAAACTTTTAGCTACATTTGCAGCATCTTGTCCTGTTAGAGCATCTGCTACTAATAATGTTTCGTCAGGTATAAACTTATTTTCAATTTCTATTAATTCACTCATTAACTTTTTATCTACAACTTGTCGCCCAGCAGTATCTAAAATAAGAATATCAAATAAATTTTTTTGGGCATAGTCTATAGAATCATCAACAATCTTACTGGCTGATGATAGATTGTGACTAAAGAAATCTGAGCCGGTTTCTTCAGCTAATACTTTTAATTGTTCTTGTGCTGCTGGTCGATAAATGTCTGCTGATGCTAGTAAAATTTTTTTCTTTGAAGACTTCTTTAACAAATAGGAAAGTTTGGCAACTGATGTTGTTTTCCCAGATCCCTGTAGTCCACAAAACAATATTTTAGTTAATTGAGAAGAAGATAATTTTAGAGATTTATTTTCTGATCCAAGAATTTTTATAAGCTCATCTTGCACAAGCTTTATGATCATTTGATCTGGCTTGACAGATTTGAGAATTTCTTTTCCTAAAATGTTTAACTTGATGGAATTTATAAATTCTTTTACTACAACTAAGGAAACATCTGCCTCTAAGAGAGCAATTCTAATTTCACGTAATGTAACTTCAAGATCTGTTTCTGATATAACAGCCTTACCTCGAATACTTTGAACAATTTTTTCAAATTTTGTGTTCAGTGTATCAAACATAAATCTCCAATAACCTTTTAACTCCAGGGCACGAAACTCGTGGGCTAGAGTACCTATCACAATTGTAACAAGCTCAATTCGTTTACAAATATAGGATTTGTCCGTGACCCTGTATTAGCTGAATAATTGAAAGTCAAGTATTCTTAAATTTCCTATATTTACTGAGATTTATCGATAAATTAGGTTATAAAACAAATATGCAAAAAGTAGACTTTATAAAGATGCATGGACTTGGGAATGATTTTGTTATCATAGATAAAAGGTCTAAGAATATCATAATTACTGAAGATATTATTAAAAGACTCAGTGACAGAAGAACTGGAGCAGGATGTGATCAATTAATCACAATTAATAATACAAGTAATCAAAGTGCTGATGCTGAAATTGAAATTTTTAATCCTGGTGGTGATAGAGCTGAAGCTTGTGGTAATGGAACACGCTGCGTGGCAAAAATACTATTTGATGAAGATTCAAATAAAGAAATTTTAAAAATTCAATCTGATGCAGGCATATTAGAATCAAAAAAAATAGATAACAATATAAGTGTCAACATGGGTTTAATAAAAAATAGTTGGGATAAAATTCCTTTAAGTAAAGAAGTCGATACAATGAATATACCAATTTCAATTGATGGATATAGTAATGGAATTGCAGTTAATGTAGGTAATCCACATGTAGTTTTTTTTGGGAAATCGATCAAAGATACTGATCTTGAAAGTATAGGTCCTAGAATAGAGAATCATGAGCTCTTTCCAAAAAAAACTAATGTTGAAATAGTTGAAGTTATTAATTCAAATTTAATTGAAATGAGAGTTTGGGAACGTGGAGTTGGAATCACGTTAGCTTGTGGTAGTGGTGCCTGTGCGGCTGTATATGCAGCGTGGAAAAAAGAATTGATTGAAAATAACGCTGAAGTGAAACTTGAAAAAGGATCACTGTACATAAATATAGTTAATAATGAATCTATTATGACAGGACCTGCAGAAATAAGTTATCGGGGTAGTTTAGAGATATAATTTATGAAAAATAAAAACTATGTAGTCAATCTAGGTTGTAGATTGAATATTTATGAAGGTGAAATTATTAAAAACCATCTTAAAACAAATAACTTAAATAATGTTACAGTTATAAATTCATGTGCAGTAACTGAAGAAGCTGAGAAAAAAGTTTCTTATGAAATTAGAAAGGCAAAAAAAAATTTTCCTAATAATAAAATAGTAGTTACAGGGTGTGCGGCTCAAATCAATCCATTAAAATATAAAAATCTAAAAGAAGTAGACTCAGTAATTGGGAACACAGAAAAATTAGAAACTTTTACATGGAAAAATATCGATCAGTCTAAAAATTTTAAAGTAGGAAATATATTAGAAAAAAGTAAAACAGTACCTAATTCAATTGAAAAATTTGAAGGAAAATCAAGAGCTTATATTGAAATACAACAAGGTTGTAACCATCGCTGTACTTTTTGTATCATTCCATTTGGCAGAGGCAATAATAGAAGTGTACCTGCTGGAGAAATAGTAAATAAAATAAAAAAAATTGTTAGCAATGGATATAATGAAGTAGTCTTAACAGGAGTAGATATAACTGATTATGGAAAAGATCTTCCTGCAAAACCTACTTTTTCTAACTTAATTAAAAGAATTCTAAAATTAGTACCTGAATTAAGACAACTGCGCTTATCTTCAATTGACTGCGCTGAAATAGACGAAGATTTTTGGGATGTTTTAAAGGACGAAAGATTGATGCCTCATTTTCATATAAGTTTACAAGCTGGAAACAATTTAATTTTGAAAAGAATGAAAAGAAGACATTCTAGGGAAATGGCAATTAATTTTTGTAAAAAAGTTTTATCTATTAGGAATGATGCAACATTTGGTGCTGATATAATTGCCGGTTTTCCAACAGAGACAGAAACAATGTTTCAAGATTCAATTAAACTAGTTGATGAATGTAATTTAACTCATCTTCATATTTTTCCTTATTCACCAAGAGAGAACACTCCTGCATCTAGAATGCCTCAAGTTCAAAAAAATATTATCAAAGATAGAGCAAGAAGACTTAGAGAAAAAGGTATTGAAAAATTAAAACAACATTTAAAAGAAAATATTGGAAAAAAGGAACAAATTTTAATTGAAAGTAAAAAAGAAAATTTTTCACTTGGAAAAGATCAGCATTTCTTAAAAGTAAAACTTGAAGAAGAATTTAAAGAGGGAAATATAATTTCCTGTATATACACAGGCGTAGAAAATGATACGTTGTTAGCAAGAATAGCATGAGTTTGTTCTCAATATTTAAAGATAAGTTAAGTAAAACTTCAAATATACTATCTTTTAATATTTTAGAAATTTTAAAAAACAAAAAAATAGACGATTTAACTTTAGAAGAATTAGAAAATGTTCTTATTTCGTCTGATATTAGTTTAGATGTTGTAAATCAACTAATAAATTCTATAAAAAAAATAAAAATTTCAAATGATGATGGAATAAAAAAAGTACTAGAAATTTTAGCTCAAAATATAGAAAGTATATTACTTCCAAGAGAACATGTTCTGATAAATGAAAAAGATGATAAAAAAAAAATATTAATATTTGTTGGGGTAAACGGAAGTGGGAAGACCACCACTATTGGTAAGATTGCAAATAAAATTTTATCAAATAAAAAAATTCTGATTGCAGCTTGTGATACATTTAGAGCAGCAGCTGTTGAGCAGTTGGAAAATTGGGCGAAAAAAAATAATAATGGTTTTATCACTGGAAAAAGTAATCAAGATCCAGCAAGCGTAGCATATCAGGCAACTGAAGAATTTGGAAAAGAAAATTATGATTTTTTACTTATAGATACTGCTGGAAGATTATCAAATAATACTAACCTCATTAATCAGCTAATTAAATTGAAGAGTGTTATCTTAAAAATTAATTCTTCTTTTAATATTGAAACTGTATTAGTTTTAGACGGAACGAATGGTTCGAACATGATTAAGCAAGTAGAAATATTTGGAAATGAGCTTAATGTATCTAGTCTTATAATAACTAAATTGGATGGAACAGCAAAAGGTGGAGCATTAATATCAATTGCAAATAAATTTGAAATCCCTATAAGTTATGTTGGTCTTGGAGAACGTATTGAGGATCTTGTAACCTTTAATTCTCAAAACTTTGCGAGATCTATTTTAAATCTAGAAGAACAAAAATGAAGTCAGTTTATAAATTATTAATTGATATTGGGCCACTTGCAGTATTCTTTATTTTTTATACAAGAAATGGTCTTCAAGAAGCAATACTTCCTCTTATGATTGCAACTGTAATTTCAGTAATCATTTCATATATACTTGAGAAAAAAATACCAATTATGCCAACTCTCGGAGCTGCCATTGTATTAATATTTGGAGGTCTAACAATTTATTTTGATAATGAAATTTTTATTAAAATGAAACCAACAATAATAAATATGGTCTTCGCATTAATTTTATATGGAGGAGTGATTGTTAAAAAACCTCTTTTAAAATATCTCTTAGGTGCTGCACTCAAACTAGAAGAAGATGGATGGAGAATATTAACTCAAAGGTGGATTGCTTTTTTTATTGCTCTTGCTATTTTAAATGAAATTGTTTGGAGAACACAAAGTACGGATGTTTGGGTAAATTTTAAAGTTTTTGCTATCTTGCCAATTACGTTTATTTTTACGATGACACAATTCCCTTTAATTAAAAAATATCAAATTGAAGATTAAATTATAAATTGTTTTCTCTTAGTGCTATAAATCCTGGTGATTTATTTCCCTCAAGCCACTCTAAAAATGCACCACCAGCTGTAGACAAATATTTAAATGCGTCATTTGCTTTAGCTTTTTTTATTGCCGCAAGTGTATCTCCTCCTCCTGCTAGAGCATCTAATTGAGACTTACTTGAATAATTTTGTATAATATTTGCAATTGAAATTGTACTTTTATCAAATGGACTATACTCAAATGCACCTAAAGGCCCATTCCATAATAGTGTTTTAGATTTTAATATTTCATCTGAAATTAATTTTGTAGTTTGTTCACCAACATCTAATATCATTTGGTCATTTGGAATATTTTTTATTGAGTAAGTCTTAACATTTACTTTATCTTCTATGTTTTTTGAGCAAACAGCATCAATTGGTAAAAGTATTTTACAATTTTTTGATTCTGCTTTTTTTTGTATCTTTTTTGATAGTTCAATAAAATTATTTTCTACCAGAGAAGATCCAACGTTATAGTTATTTGATAGCAAAAAGGTATTAGCCATTGCTCCACCAATTACCAGAGAGTCAAAAATTTCAACTAAATTTTCTAAAACTTTTATTTTTGTTGAAACCTTTGAACCCCCTATAATTGCTAGATTTGGTTTGTTTGAATTTTCTAAAAACTTGTCTAAATTTTCAATTTCTTTTGAGAAACTTAGTCCTGCGTATGAAGGTAAGTATTTAGTAATACCTGTTAGAGATGCATGATTACGGTGAGATGCAGAAAAGGCATCATTGATATATATGTCAAAACTAGAAGCTAGTAATTTTGAAAAATTAAGATCATTTTTTTCTTCTTCAGCATTGAATCGAATGTTTTCTATTAAACAAATTTCGCCTAAATCCATTTCAGAGATTTTTTTCTCAATTACTTTATTTTCACAATTAGTTAAAAAATGAATTGTGTTTAGACTTAAAAATTTTTTTAATTCTAAACATAAAAACTCAATAGAATATCTTTCATTAACTTTACCTTTGGGACGGCCAAAATGAGCTATTAAGAATACTTTATTTTTATTCTTAATTAGTTTTTCTAGTGTTGGTAAAATAGCATGAATTCTTGAATAATCTGTAATTGTCCCTTCTAAAACTGGTACGTTTAAATCAACTCGAACAATTATTTTTTTATTTTTACAGTCCAGATCTCTTAATTCTTTCATTTCTATTCACATGTATATAAAAAAAATGCTGGAAATCATTGATTTTTTTTTAAAATTTGCAGTTTTATCTTTTTTTTATATATATTTAGTATATTAAAATTTTTTAAGCTACTAAATGTAGTAATGGAGATAAATAATGCCTTGGGATGATAATAATGTAGCAAAACTAAGAGATTTGTGGGACCAAGGTCTACCAACAGCACAAATTGGAAAATTACTAGGATTCACTAAAAACGCTGTTGTTGGAAAAGCCCATAGAATTGGACTTGAGAGAAGGCCATCTCCTATAAGAAGAACAGCTGTGAAACCAGATAGAAAAAAGGCAAGATCTCCAGTAATGCCAAAATTAAATTTTGAAAACACCAAAGAAGCAGAGATTATTAGTGCAGAGCCTGCTGTTTTCCAACCGGTTGTTAAAAATTTATTCAATACAGCTCCAAAAAGAGGTTGTGAATGGCCTGAAGGTCATCCTGATGAAGCTGACTTTCGTTTTTGTGGCAAAGATAGATTTGAAGATAAACCTTATTGTTTAGATCATTGTGCTGTTGCATATGTCGTTCCTGAAAAAGAAGAAAATGAAAAAACAGAATTAAATAATACGATTTAATAATAATAAAAATTCTAGTAATAAAAAATTCTTCCTGTTATCTGTTAAATTATGAAAGATGAGAGAATTAATTCTGTATTTACTCCTATTCTAATTGGAGGAAGTTTAATTCTTTTAATAAGTTTTGCAGTCCGTTCAACGTTTGGTCTATTTCAAATACCTATTGCATCTGATTTTTTATGGAATCGTTCAGAATTTTCTCTCGCCATTGCTATTCAAAATTTAGCCTGGGGTATAGGCACTCCACTGTTTAGTGCTTTTGCCGAAAAATATGGTGACAGAAAAGCAATAGCGATAGGCTTAATTCTTTATGCAATTGGAATATTCATAAGTAGTACTGCAACAACTCCAGAAGCACATCAAACTTTGAACTTATTAATTGGTTTTGGAATAGCTGGTAGTGGGTTTGGTCCAATATTAGCTGTAGTTGGAAGAGCCACATCTCCAGAAAAAAGATCTTTAGCACTAGGTATTACAACTGCTGCAGGATCAGCAGGTCAAGTAATTGGTCCACCACTTGCTTCTATTCTATTATCTTTTTTACCTTGGTCTTCAGTGTTTGAAATCTTTTCAATTATATTATTAATAACACTGATACTTGTTCCAATTTTAAAAACAGAATTATCAAATACAAATATTAAAAATGAAAATGAGAAAATATCTGATGCTGTATTTGTTGCATTAAAAGACCCAACGTATTCAATGTTATTTTTTGGATTTTTTTCATGTGGTTTTCAGTTGGCATTTATTACTGCACATTTTCCTGCATTTATTGTTGAAACTAGTAGTCCAGTTTTAGAAGGAAGCTTAATAAGCTTGGTTTGTAATTCTGTAGAAGGTTTAGGAGCATTATCTATGGCTCTTATAGGATTGTTTAATATAATTGGTTGTTTGATTGCTGGAGCTTTAGGAAAGGGACATTATAAGAAATATCTTTTATCTTTAATTTATACTGGTAGGACAATTGCGGCAATTTTATTTATCTTATTCCCTATTACACCAACTTCTATTGCTATATTTTCAATAGTTATGGGCTCTTTATGGTTAGCAACAGTTCCTTTAACTTCAGGAATTATAGGCCATATTTACGGATTAAAATTTATGGGTACATTATATGGTATTGTATTTTTTTCTCATCAGCTTGGATCTTTTGTAGGTGTTTGGTTAGGTGGTCTGTTTTATGATATCTATGGAAGTTATGATATTGTATGGTGGGTTGGTATAGGGGTTGGTGCATTTTCTGCAATAATCCATTTACCAATTAGAGAAAAACCATTATCTAATATAAAAACACAAACAGCGTAATTTTATGGATGAAAAAAAAATTATACGAAACTTAATTATAGTGATTTTTTTCTTAGTTATTATATATTCATTAGCAAGAGTTGGTGTGGGTTTAGATCTTAGCTTTGGGCCTTATTTAAAAAAATAGTAGAATTATTTGCACCATTCTCCTTGTTTAAATATAGGTGTTACAACTCCATCCTTATTAACACCTTCGACATCAATTTTGCCTGAGCCAATCATCCAATCTATATGTATCATGCTTGAATTACCCCCTCTTTGAGTGATTTCATCTTTCGATAAGTTTTTTTTTGATTTAAAACATTTTGAGTAACACTGACCTAAAGCAATATGAGAAGCGGCATTTTCATCAAATAGAGTGTTATAAAAAGTTATTCCTAATTGCGAAATCGGTGAACTATTAGGAACTAAGGCTACTTCACCAAGTCTTCTTGAGCCTTCATCTGAGTCAAGAACTTTTAATAAAACATCTTGTCCTTTAGAAGATTTTGCATCAACAATTTTACCATCTTCAAAGCGAACATTGATATCTTCAATAAGTGTTCCTTGATAAGAAAGAGGTTTGGTTGAGCAGACTTCGCCACTTACACGAGTAGCGTGAGGAGTTGTGAATACTTCTTCAGATGGAATATTTGGATTACAAATAATACCATTTTGGGCTTCTGACGCACCGCCCATCCACTCATGGTCATCAGCAAGACCTACAGTTAAAGATGTTCCAGGACCGGAATATATTAAAGAATGAAAATTTTTAGCATTTAACCAATCTGTTTTATCTCTTAAATTTTTATTATGTTGATCCCATTCGGCTACAGGATCATCATTGCTAACTCTTGAAGCATGAAAAATTGCATCTCCTAACTTATGTATAGCTTCACTATCATCTAGGCCTGGGAAGACTCTTTTTGCCCATGCTTTTCCTGGCCACGAAATTATGTTCCAATTAATTTTGAATTCAGTAATTCTTTCTCTAGCTGGTTTATATGCTACAGCATTAGCTTTGTTGGCGCGTGAAACCTTATCAGGATCAATCTCAGATAATAGCATCGGGTCATCACCAGCAATAGCCATTCTAGCTGTATTGTTATCAAAGGCTTCACCCATACCATTGTAAAGCCAATTTGCTGCTACATTGAAAGATTCGTCATTTCCATACTTAAATCGGGATAATGTAATGTCAGAATCGTTGAAAAATGGAGTTACAAGTCCTGCACCTTCTTTGTAAGCATATTCAACTATTTTTCTAACTAAAGGTAAAGACTCTAAAGGTGCTGTAATTAAAAGATTTTGACCTTTTTCGAGTGCCACTCCTCTTTTAATGGATAGATATGCAAGTTTATCAGTTTTTTTTGTATCTACATCGTAAAACATCAACAATATAATTAGTTTTTATATTCTTAAAAGTCTAGTGAATTTAACTTTAAAATTTATCTTTGATAAATTTATAAAAGTGCTTAAATGTTTCAAATTTATTTACGAAAACTTTCCACAAACACTTGTTTTTTTTAGATATAAAAATATCAAATCTAGGCTAAAATAGTAGACTAAATTATGGATTATGAGCTTTTAGATAAAATTAATTTTCCATCTGACTTAAGAGAGTTTAAAAAAAAAGATCTAAAGCAAATTTCAGAAGAATTAAGGGCTAAAACAATTGAGACTGTTTCAAAAACAGGGGGTCATCTGGGCGCTGGGTTAGGTGTTGTTGAATTAACTGTGGCAATTCATTATATTTTTAACACTCCACATGACAAGTTAATTTGGGATGTAGGACATCAAGCGTATCCTCATAAAATCATTACAGGTAGAAAAAAAAATATTGAGACATTAAGAAAAAAAGATGGTGTATATGGTTTTGTCAGAAGATCAGAAAGTGAATATGATCCATTTGGTACTGCTCATAGTTCAACAGCAGTTTCAGCAGGATTGGGAATTAAAGCTGCAAAAGATATAAATAAAGATAATTCAAAAGTTATATGTGTTGTTGGAGATGGTGCCTTAAGTGCAGGTTTAGCTTTTGAAGGATTAAATAATGCAGGTGCACAAAAAAAAGGTTTAATTGTAATTTTAAACGATAACAAAATGTCTATAGACAAACCAGTTGGTGCTATGAGTACTTATTTAACTAGATTATTATCCTCTAAATCTTACTCAAGTTTAAGAAATATTATTAAAAAAATTTCTAAGACTTTACCACCAAATCTGTCAAAGACTCTTTATAGAACAGAAGAATATTCTAAGGGACTTATCACTGGCGGAACTTTATTCGAGGAATTGGGTTTTTATTATCTTGGTCCAATAGATGGGCATAATATTAATAATTTAGTAAATGTTTTAGAAAATATAAGAGATAATAAATTTGATAAACCAGTGTTTCTTCATTGCATAACTAAAAAAGGTAAAGGATACAGTCCAGCAGAAAAATCAGAAGATAAATTTCATGGTGTAGAAAAGTTTGATATTAATACAGGTAATTCAATTAAAAAAACAAATTTAAAATCTTACTCAAATGTCTTTGGAGAAAAACTGGTAAAACTTGCCGAAAATGATGAAAAAATTGTAGCAATAACGGCTGCTATGATGTCTGGGACAGGGTTAAAATTATTCCAACAAAAATTTGAAAAAAGATTTTTTGATGTAGGTATTGCTGAACAACATGCTGTTACTATGGCAGCTGGATTGGCTACAGAAGGTTTTAAGCCATTTGTTGCAATTTATTCAACATTTTTACAAAGAGCTTATGATCAAATAGTACATGATGTAGCCATTCAAAAATTGCCTGTTAGATTTGCGATTGATAGAGCGGGGCTAGTTGGTTCAGATGGTCCCACCCATGCTGGCTCATTTGATATTACATATTTAGCAACACTACCAAATTTTATTGTTATGGCTCCTAGCAATCAAAGAGAATTATCAAAAATGATAGAATTATCTTGTAAAATAAATGATACACCATCTGCTTTTAGGTTTCCAAGAGGAACAGGATCAGATGAAATATTTAATAATCAACCTACAGATATAGATATAGGTAAAGGATATATTCTAATTGAAGGCAATGATGTTGCTATATTAAATTTAGGAACGAGACTTGAAAAATGTATTGAAGCTAGTAAGTTTCTTAATCAAAATAATATTTATCCTACTATTGCAGATGGAAGGTTTGCAAAACCATTGGACACACAATTAATAGATAACTTATTAAATAATCATAAGTATATCCTAACTATAGAGGAAGGATCAATAGGTGGATTTTCATCTCATGTTTTACATTATGTCCATAATATAAGACCAAAAAAGGATAATGTTGTGATAAAAAATTTAATTTTTCCAGATCGTTTTGTTGAACATATGACACCGGATGAGCAATATCAAGATATTAAAATGGATACAAAATCAATAATCAGAGAAATTAATAATTTTTATGAGAATAAAATTATCGATATAAAGAATTTTAAATTAAAAGTTTAATTCTTATTTAAAGTTTAATTGAAATTTAAAAATGAAAAAAATTAAAATTTTACACAAAAGCTTTTCTAAACCAATAAGCTGTTTGACTGCATACTCTTCATCAATTGCTAATATTTTAGATGGAAAAATTGATTTAATACTAGTTGGAGACTCTCTTGGTTCAACAATCTATGGAATGAAAAATACACAAGGAGTAACTATGGATATGATGAAACATCATGGAGTAGCTGTAAATAAAGAAATTAAGAGAAGTTTAAAGGTTTTAGATATGCCTTACAAAACATATGATAATAAAATTGATGCATATAAAAATGCTAAAATACTTTTAAATTACTGTAAGCCCGATTTATTAAAAATAGAAATTAGTGAAAAAAAATTGGCTGTTTTGAAACACTTAGTAGATAAAAAAATAAATGTGATTTCTCATATAGGGGTAACACCACAAAGTTATAAGAATTTTAATAAAATTAAAATTTTAGGAAGAACTAATAAAGAAAAACAAAATTTGTTAAAGTTAGCAAAAGAATCTGAAACACTCGGCGCTAAAGCTGTATTATTAGAATGTGTAACAGCCAGTGCAGCCAGACTAATTACAGAAAATATTTCAATACCTACAATTGGTATAGGTGCTTCAAAATATTGTGATGGTCAAGTTTTAGTATTTGATGATTTAATAAATCTAAGAACAAATGATAAAAAACCAAAATTTGTAAAAAATTATTTTAATTTTAATAAAGTTGCAAGTAATGTAGTCAAGAAATACAATCGAGAAGTTAAGCTTAAAAAATTTCCTAGTACTAAATTTACTTATAATTAATTTAAATCTATAAAGTTACTATTATTATCTAAAAACTTTATCGAACCAGTTTTTATTTGATACCACAAACCAATTACATTCAGTTTATTTTCCTTAATTAATTTATCTATAAAATCATATTCATATAAATTTTTTATTGATTGTCTAATATTTTCCTGCTCAAAAAAAGTTATTTTTTTAGTTTCTGAAAAATTATTAGGGATATTGTTGTAAGTTTTTTGTAAACAACTTATCCATTGATTTATGTATTCAAAATCTTTTGTATTTTTTTTATCTATCAATTTTTTGTAAGAATACTCAACTCCACCACAGTTTGAGTGGCCTAAAATAATTAAGTTTGGAGTTTTTAAAACTTTTAATGCATATTCTATTGCAGATAATGTTTGTACATTTTGATCCTTTTCATTTTTGGAAGGTACTATATTTGCAATATTTCTATGTATAAAATAATCTCCAACACTTCCACCAAATATCGTATTTTCAAGGATTCTAGAATCACAACAAGTAATAATCATTGCAATTGGTCTTTGTGGAGTTTTAGAAGCTTGCTGGTATATCTCTTTGTAATCTTCAAATGTATTCTTTTTCCAGAATTGATATCTTTCAATTAAAAATTTTGGTAATTCCATAATATTATTTTTTTGAATTTATTTATATAACAAAATTAAATGAAAAAGGAAATCAGTAGAAAATTCTGTGTAGCTCCAATGATGGGATATACAACACCCTATGCAAGGAAACTCTATAGAATTTTATCAAACAATAGTTTTTTATTTAGTGAAATGATAGCAACAAAGTCACTGCTTTATTCAAAGAGTAGAGAAAATATTATTGATAATGATTTTAATAACCCTGTTGCTCTTCAAGTAGGTGGTTCTGAAATAAAGGATTTAACAAAAGCTTCAAAAATAGCAATAGATTACAATTATGATGAAATTAATTTAAATGTTGGTTGTCCAAGTAAAACAGTACAGAAAGGAAGTTTTGGTGCATGTCTTATGCGAGATAAAATTCTTGTTAGAAATTGTATGGAAGCTTTGCAAAATGATAAGATTGAAGCTACATTAAAATGTAGATTAGGATTAGGTAAAGAATTAAATTATGAATTCTTTGAAGAATTTATTGATGAGATATCAAAAACTGGAATTAAATTTATTTATGTGCATGCAAGAAATGCAATCCTGACTGGTATTAGTCCACAAGGTAATAGAACAATACCTCCTCTTAATTATGAGTTTGTTAAAAAAATCAAAAATAGATATACTAATATAACATTTATTCTTAACGGAGGTATAAACAATCTTGATAAAGCAGAAAGTCTATTAAATGAATTTGATGGAGTAATGGTTGGAAGATTAATAAAAAATAATCCCTTTATATTAAAAGAGGTAGATAAAAAAATTTTTAAGGGAAAAGATAGGTTAATAGATGAAAAAATAATTAATAATTATTTTGAATATATAAAGCCAAAATTAGGTTTTGAATCAATATTTAGATTACTAAGCCCACTACTTAGTATCTTTTTTTCTGTTCCTCACAGTAAAACTTACAAATCTAAAATCAATGATTACATGAAAGGTCAAAAGATTAATTTAATTGAAGATTTATTAGTAAAATTTGTTAGTGAGAGAAATTTAAGTTAAATTTTTTAGTAAGGTATATGATAAGAAAAACTTAGAATTTCAACACCTGGATTTTTGTCACCTAAATTTGCGTTTGAAATGTGGCTAAATGAAATACCAATTCTATTTTCATTTTCTAATTGATAACTTACTTCAAGTGAAGTTCTAAATTGTAAATCATTTCCTAATTTTTTTCCAGAACCATCATTATAAATACCTGCGGCAAAGCTTGGTGTAATAAAAAATTTACTTTTATCACCTTCAAACAATTCGCCTAAGTTATCTTCGAAGTAAATTCCTGTTAAAAAATATGATGCGTTATCGTTAGTAAATTCTATGCCAAAAAGAGGTTTCAAGAAAAAAAAATTATCTTCTTTTGGTCCAATATCAAGCAATGATTTATCGCTTCTATATTCATACCTAAAATCTGTAGCCTGATTTTTTTCAGAACCATCAAACTTTATATCATAAACACCTAATCCAAAAACATTTATACCTTTGCTTGTAGCAGAGTTTGTGAGAAATAAAATTGTTATTAATATAATAAATCGTCTGATCACCACTTTATCTTATAATTATTTAAGAAAGCTATCAAATAAAAAATTCTTTATTTTGTTGAGATATGTCTAGTAAAGATCTTTTTAGCTTTTCTAACGCTTTAGTTTCTATTTGTCTTACTCTTTCTTTACTTATTTTTAATTTTTGACCTAATTCATCCAAGGTGATACTTCTCTCACGAAATTTCCTAAGACGAATAATTGTTTTTTCTCTTTCATTTAATGTATCTATTGCTTTGTTAATATAATCTTTCTTTATATTTTTATCATTAAAGTCTTCATATGTTTCTTCAGGATTTTGACGTTCATCAGCTAGAAGACTCATAAGATCATTTTCAGTCTCATTGTCTACTTTTTGATTTAGATGTAAATCTCCACCAGTTAGTCTAGATTCCATATTTTGTACTTCTATGGATTTAACATTAAGCATATTTGATACTTTGTTTAACTCTTCCTGGCCCATAAATTCTCTTGATATATCGTTTATTTGTTGTTTAATTTTCTTAAGGTTGAAAAATAAAGCTTTCTGTGAAGCGGTTGAGCCGGTTCTAACTACAGACCAGTTTTTTAAAATGTAATCTTGTATCGAAGCCCTGATCCACCATGAAGCATAAGTTGAAAGTCTAAAATCTTTAGATGTATCAAATTTTTCCAAGGCATGCATAATTCCTAAAACACCTTCGTGAATTAAATCATCAATTGGTAACCCGTAACTAGAGTATTTTCTTGCGTATGAGACAGCAAGTCTTAGATAAGAATTAAGAATTTTTTGAAGTGATTTTGGTGTTTTGTTGTCCCTCCAATCATTAATTAAATGAAATTCTTCATCTTTTTCGAGAATTGCTGCTTTCTTTGAAAGCTCAATTAGATTATTAGAAAAGAATAAATTTTTAACTGCCATACTTAATTATACGCAAAATATTTGGTTTGGATCATTTATTTTCAAATAAATCTAAAATTTCTCCATTTTCTGAGAAAATACCGCATAAAACACTATTATTGGACAAAGGTTGTTTAAACAACGTACAAACAATATTGTTTTTTGAAATTTCTTTTTGATTCAAGTGTTCAGATTCATAACCTCTAACAATTCTTGAAAATGTTTTGTATGGTCTAGATATTGAAGAGAAATTTTGAAAACCCCACCAAAAACAATCATTTTGTGCAGAAAGAGGCCTTGTAATATCCACACCTCTGTTAACAAATAATATTTTTTTTGTATATGAATATGCAGCATGTTTCAAATTCAAAAAATATTGTGTATGACCAGGATTTTTGTGTAATGCTTTATTTAGAGTAGTTGTCCATTTTGATATGCTTATAGTTCCAGAAGAGGCGATGTTTTTTACTTCATTTTCAGTAAAGCCGTAGGATTTAATTGTCTCATTTACTCCGTGATCAAACATCCATTCAATAATTTCATAAGGATTAGGGGCAAGTTGAAGTTGAAGTAGTTTACTAAACATTTCCTCTTGTGCTCCTCTTAAAAATACTATTGACTCAGGTTTTAATTTAAACTTTGACATTAAATTAAACCTTAGATCTATAACACTACTTAAAGTTTCTTTTGAATTATCTCCAAGTCCGATAACGTTACCAAGAAATACTAATTTGTCGTTTTCTTCAAAATTATTTAATAGAAATTGTTTAATAGATGCAAAAGATTTTAAATTTGAATGAATAGAGCCTATAGCCCATATTTTATTGGATTTTTTTAATTCTACAAAATTACTTATTTTATCCAAGATATTATTTATTACTCAAAATTTGTTCTATTTTTTCAGTCGATTGAAAATAATCTGTTTTTTCAACAGCCGCAACTTCTCTTGCTAAACGCTCAATTGCAACTTGAAACATTTGTCTTTCACTGTAGGATTGTTCAGCTTGACTACTTTTTCTAAATAAGTCTCTAACTACTTCAGAGATTTTTATAGGATCCCCAGAAAAAATCTTTGCTTCATATTCTTGGGCTCTTCTACTCCACATTATTCTTCTAATTTTTGGTTTAAGTTTTAAAGTAGAATAGACTCCCTCTATAATTTTTTTGGAAGAAATTTTCCTAAGACCAACCTCATCTTTTTTATCTAGTGGTACTCTTATTATGAGTTTAGACTGCTCCATTTTAACAACATAAAAACTTGTTTTAATATTGGCCACTTCCATATTTTCAATTTTTGTTATCTCTCCTACTCCATGTTTAGGGTAGACTACTGTTTCACCAATTTTAAAGTCAGAATTTTTTTTAGTTTTCATTTATTTCCTGGTTTTTCACTAAAATGTTTATTAAATTTATCCTTAATGTTTTGCCATTCCTCAGCATCAGCTGGAGGATCTTTTTTTTCACTAATATTTGGCCAAATTTCTGAATATTTCCTATTAACTTCTGCCCACTTTTCTATGCCATCTTCTGTATCTGATAAAATTGCATCAACCGGGCATTCTGGCTCACAAACACCGCAGTCTATACATTCATCTGGGTGTATAACGAGCATATTTTCTCCCTCATAAAAACAATCAACGGGACAGACCTCAACACAGTCCATGTGCTTGCACTTTATACATTTTTCATCAACAACGTATGTCATATTACATTTAACTTTTATCTAGAGCTCTTTTCTTTGCATTTCCAGATTCTACATCTGAAATATAAAGTAATCCAGCCAGTCTTCTTATAAGATTTGACTCAAAATCGTGAATCTCTCCATCAGATAATACAATTTCCCATAAAGCTTCGATAAGCAAAATTTTCTTATGATGATCAAAATTTTTGTTAATAAAAGAGGTATAATGGTAAAGGGATTTAGAATTATTCTTATTCTTCTCTGCTTTTTCCAGGGCTGAATTAGCTTCCTTTGGATCCTCAGAGAAGATATTGGTTAGAGTTAATTTTATTTTGTTTAATTCACTTTTTTCGATTTGACCATCTGTATATGCTGCCTCTATCATCAATCCACATAGTAATTCTAAATTTTCGTTATTAGTTTTATCTTCATGAGAATTTTGATTATTTAAAATATTTTTTAATAAGTTTATCAATTTACACCTTCAATATACATTTAAAGAAGTTTTTCTAAAACTGCAAAAGGAGAATTAGGATCTCTCTTAATTTTATCTTTATTAATTGTTTTATTTATTTTTTTATTTGATTTATTTTTTACTATCTTTTTTGCTTCCTTTTTTTTATTAGAAAGAAAGTATAGTTTTTTTTCATCAGAAATAATTAAACATTCGTATCCACAAAAAGTCATTATGTCTTTTAACTGATTACTATTACAACCAATTGGATTCATGAGATTAGAGGACTCTAGAAACGGACCTTTTTTTAATTTTTGTCTTGCAGTAAAAAAAACTTTTTCGAAAACATCTATTCTGAATATAAAATTTTTTATGTTTATATAACCAATAGATTGCCAATAGCTTTCGGGCATTTTAATATCCGATACAAAAGATACTCTGCCATTTGATGGTAATGGCAAAAAATCGTCATTGCTAATTTGGTAAAATGTTTTCCATAAAATTGCACTAAACTCTAAAGGTTTTTTCTTTAATAAATTTGGTATAAAAAAAAACTTTGCACCAATTCTTATTCCTAACTTTGATATTTGCGTTTTGCTTTCTTGAGAAATTGTCTTTAAAGTATCTTTAAACTTTTCGATAGGATAATTTCCAAAGTTTTCAAAACAATTAAAAACAATTGCTCTTATTTCTGAATTTATATTTTCATCTAGTTTTTTATTAAGAGGATGAAGTGTATCATCTATTTCTTTGTCTAACCACTTTTGAAGTTTTGCAGAAATCAATAATTTTTTTTCTGATGATAAATATTCAGAATTTAAGGCATCAGCGATTGGCTTATATATTGAATTACCTTTTTTTATTTTTCCCACTGGTTCATCTCCCCAATAAATAAAAGTATCATCATTTATTTTGGAATTACTAATGTTTCCAAAATTTATTGAGTCGAATGGTGAGTTTAAAAAATTTTCTACTTTTTCATTAATCATGTTTCTTACCGATTTTTTTATATTATTAATAGAAAAATAAGATTGTGAATATATATTTTTATCTTCAAAGAGATCAAAACCTCTAATAATTCCATATTTATCAGCATCTAGGAATATTTCGTTGTTATTTTTTATAAAAATATCTTTCATATTATGAAATTTTTTTTCTCCAATAAAAAACTTTGAAGAATAATCTATAAATTTATTTGTCAGACTGTTATGTAGTTGATCAGACAATTCATTTTCTATTTTTTGTGTTTTTTCTTGCCAATAGTAAGTATTTTTTATCCAATTGTGATTATTTGAAATATATGTCCAAGTTCTAATTTGGGATATTTTGATCGAAAGTTCAGGTATGCCCCCTCCAAAATTATTAAGCTTACTTATCTTATTTTTGATCCATTCTTCAGGTATATGATAATTGTTTTCGATTAAGACTAAATAAATATCTTTTAAAAGTAATAAGTAATTATCATTAAATAATTTTTCAAAATCTGGAATTTGGCAAATATCCCATAACAACTTTAAATTTTTTTTTGATTTAAGAAATTTTTGTATATCATTATCATTTATTAAATTACGGAAATTAATCTCATCCAATGCATTTTTTTTATGAATGAAATAATTATTAATAGGATATTTTTTTAATGAATATAATAATTTTTCTGTAGAATTAAAATCTAAATCACTATTTCTCCAATAAAATTTATGAATATTATCAAAATTATGATTTTCTATTTGTTGAATGATTAACGGATCTAAATTACCTGCTTCTTTTGTATGACTAAATGTGCCATCCTGTTTGTATCTACCTGCTCGTCCAGCAATTTGACCTAATTCATTAGGAGCAAGATTTCGATTATATCTTCCATCAAATTTTTCTAACGAAGAAAAACTTACATGGTTAATATTTAGATTTAAACCCATCCCAATAGCATCTGTAGCTACAAGATAATCAACATTTTTATTTTCATATACCTCAACTTGTGCATTTCTTGTTCTTGGACTAAGTGATCCTAATACAACTGCAGTCCCACCCTTGTAGGTTCTAATATTTTCAGCAATTTCATAAACTTTATTAATATTAAAAGCTATTATTGCCGATCTAGGTTCAAGTTTTGAGAAATTTTGTTTCCTTAAAAAAGTAAGTTGAGAGAATCGATTTTTCTTTTCGATAATAATGTTAGGATAAATTTTTTTTAATATATTTTCAACATTCATTGATCCTAAAAAAATAGTTTGGAAATTACCTTTTAAATTTAGAATTCTATCTGTAAAAATGTGTCCGCGTTCATAATCAGCAGCTAATTGAATTTCATCAATAATAATACAATCTACAGAAATATTATTTGGCATTGACTCAACAGTACAGAAAAAATATTTGGCTTCTTTGGGTAATATTTTTTCCTCTCCAGTAACCAGAGCTACTTTACTTAGTCCAATTCTTTTTACTGCTTTGTCATAGTTTTCTCTTGCAAGTAATCTTAATGGAAAACCAAATATTCCTGAAGAGTAAGAGAACAACTTTTCAAATGCTTCATAGGTTTTGCCTGTATTGGTGGGCCCAAGGATAGCTAATAAGTTTTCATCAGGATTAGTCATTAATTTATGCTGCTTCTGATATTATTTCATTTAAAACGTAATTTAGAATCCCTCCTGCTTTGTAATATTCAAGCTCTTTATTTGTGTCTATTCTGCACTTTAATTTTATATTTATAATTTCTTTAGAATTTATTTCACAATTAAGAGCGATACCTGGTTTTAGATCTGATAAACCAGATATGGATATAAATTCTTCACCTTTAATATTCAGTTTTATTCTGCTTTCATTATTCATAAATTCAAGAGGCAAAACACCCATTCCAATTAAATTAGATCTATGAATTCGCTCAAAACTCTCAGCAATAACTGCCCTCACTCCTAAAAGTCTTGTTCCTTTAGCGGCCCAATCTCTTGATGATCCTGTGCCATATTCTTTACCAGCAATTATAACAGTATCAGTATTGCTTTTTATATATTCTTGAGCAGCATCATAAATTGACATTTGTTTATTTGAGAGGAAAGATTTGGTGTAGCCTCCTTCTACATTGTCTAAAATCTGGTTCTTGATCCTTATATTTGCAAAGGTGCCTCTCATCATAATTTCATGATTACCTCTTCTTGATCCATAGGAATTGAAGTTTCTAGAATTAATTTGTCTGTCTGTTAAATAAAGACCTGCGGGGCTATCTTCTTTAATATTTCCTGCAGGTGAAATATGATCTGTCGTAACACTGTCACCTAGTAAAGCTAATATTCTAGCATCTTTTATATCTTTTAGCTCAAATTTATTTTTTGTATCAAAAAAAGGTGGGTGTTTTATGTAAGTACTTGTATCTCTCCAATCATAAGTTGTATCTTTAGAATTATTAATTGATTTCCAGTTATCATCACCTTTGTAAATTTCTTTGTATCTTTCTTTAAACATCTCTGGAGTTAAGCACAAACTAAGTGTTTCATTAATTTCTTTATTAGATGGCCATAGGTCTTTTAAAAATATTTTTTTTCCAGATTTAGATTTTCCTATAGAGTCAGTTGTAAGGTTAACATTAATATTTCCTACAATAGCATAGGCAACAACCAGGGGTGGTGAGGCAAGAAAATTTGCTTTCACTTCTTGATGAACTCTACCTTCAAAGTTTCGATTTCCAGATAAAACTGAACAAACAGTTAAATTATTTTTTTTAACTTCTTTAGACACCCATTCATCTAAAGGACCAGAATTACCAATACAGGTGGTACATCCATAGCCAACTGTGTTGAAACCTAATATATCGAGATATTCTGTTAATCCGGCTTTATCAAGATAGTCACTAACAACTTTACTACCTGGTGCTAAACTTGTCTTGACCCAAGGCTTTACTTCTAAACCTAATTTAGTTGCCTTTTTAGCAACTAGTCCTGCCGCAATCATAACATTAGGATTTGATGTGTTTGTGCAACTTGTAATTGCTGCTATTACAACATCACCCGTATTTAATTTATTTTTATTTATAATTTTTTCGTTGTCTATCTTACTAAACTCACTTGGAACTTCTTTTAAAAGAATTTTATCTTGAGGTCTTTTTGGACCTGCAAGAGTAGGCTCAACTGTATCTAAATCTAATAATATTTTGTCGGAAAAATCAGGTGAATAATTATCATCTGCCCAAAGAGTTTGTTTTTTTGAATATTCTTCGACAATTTTTAGGTGCTCACTTTGTTTGCCAGTTAGTTTAAGATAATTAATAGTTTCTTCATCTGTTGGGAAAAATCCACAAGTTGCGCCATACTCTGGAGCCATATTAGAAATTGTTGCTCTGTCAGCTAATGATAAATTGTTTAAGCCTTTACCATAAAATTCTACAAACTTACCGACAACACCTTTGTCTCTTAACATTTTAGTAATAGATAAAACTAAATCAGTAGCCGTTATACCTTCCTTCAAGGATCCTTTAAGTTCAAAACCTATGACGTCTGGAATATTCATAGATATTGCTTGACCTAACATCGCGGCCTCAGCCTCTATTCCGCCAACTCCCCATCCTAAAACAGAAAGAGAGTTTACCATTGTTGTATGGCTGTCTGTTCCTACAACTGAATCTGGGAATAAATAGTTTTGGTTATTAATTTCTTTCTGCCATATAGTCTTTGCTATGTTTTCTAAGTTTACTTGATGACAAATCCCTGCTCCTGGTGGTACAAGGTAAAAATTATCAAAAGAGCTTTGTCCCCATTTTAGAAATTCATATCTTTCTTTATTTCTATCAAATTCCTTTCTAACATTTTCTTTTAGAGCATTACTGTCTTTATAGTTATCTACCATAACTGAGTGATCAATAACTAGATCAACCCTAGATAAGGGATTTATTTTTTTTGGCTCAATTCCTCTTAATTTTAATGCATTTCTCATTGCAGCAAGATCGGCAACAGCAGGTACTCCGGTAAAATCCTGCATTAAAACACGGGTTGGAAAAAAAGCTATTTCAATTTTTTCATTCTTTTTGTTAATTTGTTTTAAAGAGTTGAAAACTTTTGAGATCATATCTTTATTAATATTTTCGCCGTCCTCGTTCCTAAGTAGATTTTCAATTATTATTTTTATTGAAATTGGTGTTTTACTTAGATCAGTATCAAAATATTCAGCTGCTTTATTTAAATTAAAATATTTGAAATTTTGATGATTTATTTCAATTGTATCTTCTGAATTGAAAGAATTTGTATTTTTCATGCTAACTTGTTAAATAATTATAACAATTAAATAGTATGAAGATAAATTTTTGTATAGCAAAATGTTTATTTATTACATGTTTTCTGGGAAAAAATAAAAAGGTAGGTTAGTTTTTTTTATATTCAGTTTTTTTAAAATAATAATTTAATCATAATAAGATTGATTTTGAAATATTGGTATATTGTTGACTTTAATCGTAAGTTTTGGGAATAAATGCTTAGCCTTTTATAATTATCACTATGGTGATAATGGAGGGAGGTTCCTCCGGGGTAACAAAATACAAGGAGTATTTTATGGCTAAGAAGAAAAAGAAAGCTGCTCCAAAGAAAAAAAAGAAAGCAGCTCCTAAGAAAAAGAAGAAAGCAGCTCCTAAAAAGAAAAAGAAAAAAGCTGCTCCTAAGAAAAAGAAAAAAGCAGCTCCTAAAAAGAAAAAGAAAAAAGCTGCTAAAAAGAAGAAGAGAAAATAGAAATACTTCAATTTTTCAAGAAAACTTTAATTTAAAGTTTTCTTTTTCTTATCTTTTTCAAAAAGATAAAACGGGGTTTTGCCCCGTTTTTTTTATTGTTTTAAATCAAAATGTCATTAGATCTAAATAATGATACTCGTTAAAGATTTATCCATTGAAAGGTCAAATAAAAAAATATTTGAGAATGTTAACCTATCTCTTGGATCTGGAAAAATAATATTATTAAAAGGGAAAAATGGTTCTGGAAAAACTACATTATTAAAAGCATTACTTAACTTAATAGAGCCATCCTCTGGCGCTATATATTGGAAAGGAAAATTATTAAAAAAAAATTTATATAATTTTTTTAATCATGTTACATATATTTCTGATAAAACATCAAGTTTAAGTAAGTTATCAGTTCAGGAAAACATTAAAATTTGGAAAAAATTTTTTTTATCAGATATTAGTAATTCTCAAGTTGAGAATATTTTAAAAACTTTACAATTAGATATTTATTTAAATCAAAAAGTTAATTCATTATCATTTGGAGAAACAAAAAAATTAGAGTTTTTACGATTAATTATAGAAAACAAAAAAATTTGGATTTTAGATGAACCTTTGTCCAATTTAGATGATGATTCAATTGATATAATAGCACAGACTTTTGAAGATCATCGCTCTAAAGAAGGCTCAATAATATTTAGCTCGCATCAAGAATCAGAAATAAATGTGTCAGAGGAAGTTTTACTATAAATAAAATGATAATTTTAAATAAAATGATTTCTTTTTATTATAGAGAGTACAAATTAAATCTAAGTGGTTTTCAAGATATTTTAACAAATATTATCTTTTTCTTTGTTTCAATTTTTATATTTATTTTCTCTATTGGGCCGGACAAAGAAACAATTTCTAGTATAGGAATTGGCATTGTATGGACATTATTATTATTAAGCTCAACATTATCTTTAAGGAAATTTTATCAAGATGATTTTGAAAATGGTAATTTGTTGATTATGCATTTAAATGGATTTAGTTTTGGTTTTATTACTATTTTAAAAACTTTTTCACATTTTATCTTTGTTCAGTTACCTTTTTTGCTGTCTATACCAATTGCAAGTATCTTGTTGAATATTGCAAATGATAAAGTTATCTATCTGTTTTCTAGTTTTATAATAGGATCATTCATTCTATCATGCCTAGGTTCTATTTCATCTTCAATGAACCTAATGAACCAGCGAAACTTCCTACTAGGAAGTGTTATAGTTATGATTTTTAGTGTTCCAATAATTATTTTTTCTGTGGGTATTGTTAATATTGAAGAAAACTTTAATTCTCTCATAAGTATATTATTTGGAGTATTATTAATAGTTTTTGCTATAAATCCTTGGGCAAGTGGTTTGTGTCTTAAACTTGCATTAGAGAATAATTGATATGAAGTTTTTAGTTAATCCTGGTAATTTTAATAAGTTTGCAGATTATGTATTTCTACCAGTGTTGATTTCATCAATTATATTGTTTTCTATAGGGTTAATATTTGCATTTTATTTATCTCCTGATGATTATCAACAAGGATCAACTGTACGTATAATGTATGTTCATGTACCTAGTGCTTGGTTAGCATTACTTACCTATGCTATAATGACATTATATAGTATTGCTGGATTGGCTTTTAGAATACCTTTTGGATTTATTATTAACACTGCAGTAGCTCCTATAGGAGCAGTCTTTACACTGATATGTATTATAAGTGGATCTTTGTGGGGTAAACCAATGTGGGGTACTTGGTGGGTATGGGATGCACGTTTAACCTCAGTGGCAATACTTTTTATTATTTATCTTATTATTATTTTTATGAATTTATCTTTTGAAAATAGGATTGTAAGAGAAAAAGTAGTGGCAATATTTGTTCTTGTTGGATCAATAAATCTCCCTATAGTTAAATTTTCTGTAGATTGGTGGAATACCTTACATCAACCGGCAACAATAAGTAAATTATCAAAACCCAGCATTGACCCTTCAATGATGATTCCTTTAATTATCATGACTTTTGCATTTATTATGGTTGGTTTAGTAATAGCTATTTTAAGAATTAAAACAGAGATAATTTCAAGAAAGTCTAATTTAATTTAATTTGTGACTTTTAGTCCTTTTGATTAAGTATCTTTCCTAAATATTTTTGCTAATAGGGATTATGTATTTCTGGTATATTTTTGGATCTTACTTTGCAGCTTTTACTTTAATTATTTTGTTATTATTATTTAGTTACTTAAAATTTAGAAGAATAAAAAAGTAAATGAGTTTACGACTTCAAAGATTGCTTTTTATTTTGCTTACATTGGCAATTATACTAAGTGCAGTTTTACTTATTTTATATAATACAAGAGAAAATGTGTCGTATTTTTACACGCCATCCGAGATTGATAAGTTAGATATTGTAATAAATGAAACTATAAGAATAGGTGGTTTTGTAGAAAATGATAGTTTCAATAAAATTTCTTCAAGTTCATTTAAATTTAAAATTACTGATGAAAAAGCATCTATACTTGTTACTTTCAATGGAATTCTTCCCGATTTATTTAGAGAAGGGCAAGGTGCAGTAATAGAGGGCGCTTTTGTTAATAATGATATTTTTAATGCAACAAATGTTTTTGCAAAACATGATGAAAATTATATGCCAGCATCAATAAAAGAAGATCTGAAAGATACAGGTTATTGGAATAAAAAATATAAATGAGTTCATTAGTTGGTTTTTTAAGCTTAGTTTTTGCCATAGGTATTAATTTTTACTTATTTATATCTAGATATATATTTAAATTTCAAAAACAGAAATTTAATTTATTAATCCGTTTTTCGTCATTATTAACTTTGTTATCTTTTTTTTCACTAATGTATGCCTATGTGATTTCTGATTTCTCAAATTATAATGTCTTTCAAAACTCTCACTCAAATAAACCATTAATATATAAAATTTCAGGCACTTGGGGGAATCATGAAGGTTCGATGCTTTTATGGCTAAGTATATTATCTATTTTTAGTTTCTTTTTTTCTTTTACAAAAAATATAGATGAAAGCTTTCGAAGATTAACATTAATTATCCAATCTTTACTTCATATTTTGTTTGGTCTCTTTATCGTCTTTACATCTAATCCATTTCTAGTTAATTCAATTTTAGTTGATGAAGGTTTGGGTTTAAATCCAATTTTACAAGATCCAGGATTAGCTATTCACCCTCCAATTTTATATGGAGGCTACGTTGGCTATTCCATAGTTTTCAGTATTGCTATTGCAGGTTTATTTCAAAATACAGATGATGAATGGCTTTATGTTGCAAAGAAATGGTCATTGATTAGTTGGACTTTTTTAACTGGTGGGATAGCTCTAGGTTCATATTGGGCATATTATGAATTAGGATGGGGTGGTTGGTGGTTTTGGGATCCAGTCGAAAATATTTCACTAATGCCTTGGATTGCTGGACTTGCATTAGTTCATTCTCTCATGATGGTAAGAGGTGAGCAAGCTATTAAAAAGTGGATAGTTTTTTTATCAATTCTATGCTTCTCATTAAGTGTTTTTGGAACATTTTTGGTAAGATCTGGAATCTTAACAAGTGTACATTCATTTGCAGCAGATGCATCTAGGGGCATATTTATATTATTAATCTTTTTTATTGTAACTGGATTTGGTTTTTTAGTTTTTCTATTAAAAGAACCAAAAAAATCAAATGCTTTAAACTTGTTATTTATCAATAAGGTTTCAGCTCTTGTAATAAATAATATTTTAATGATAATAGCAACCTTAACTATTCTTTTAGGAACTATATACCCAATTATTATTGAAGTTTTGTATAATAAGAGAATATCGGTTGGAGGCCCTTATTTTAATGCTACTGTAATTCCTATTATGATCCCTGGTTTTTTATTAATGAGCATTGCACCAATTTTATCCTGGCAAACGAATAAAATACAGAGTTCAAAAAAATATGTACTGAGTTTTATTATCTTAAGTATTTTAGTTTTAATTCAATCATATTTTTTAGATTTCAATACATGGGGTTTTGTTGGACTTCTTCTAGGTTTTTGGATAATATTAGCCTCAACTATTGCAATCTTTTCTTCTTACAAAATTAAATTTACTATTAAGTTTTTTCAAATAATTAATCCTCATATAGCACATATTGGAGTTGGTATTGCTATAATAGGCATCACTTGTTCAAGTGTTTTTCAAAATGAACTAGATTTTAATCTTAATGAGGGAGATAAGTTTAATGTAAATGGAAAGACAGTTTTGTTTGAAGAAATAGAAACAACTAATCAAATTAATTTCCAAGCTTTAAGAGGAAAATTTTTGTTTGATGTTGAAAAAAATCAATCAAAAAAAATAGAGGCTGGAAAAAATTATTATCCTGTTTCTAAGATGATTACATCTGAGGCTGGTATTTTACATCAGTGGAATAAGGATATATATTTTATCCTCGGTGATCAAAAAAATAACGAGTGGTTTGTAAAAGTTTTAATTAATCCATTTGTTAGCTTTATTTGGCTTGGAGTGATAATAATGATGTATTCAGGTTTAGTAGCTGTTTCAAAAAGATGAGTAGAATATTTATTTTAACACCATTAATAGTACTTTTCATAATATGTATTTTTTCACTAGTTTATTTATTAAGTGGTAAAGATCCGAATAAACCACCAAGTGCACTCTTAAATAAGGATGTTCCTATTTTTGAAAGTATATCTTTGTATAATTCTAAGGAGATTATTAAAACAAATGATATAAAAAATAAAAAAACCTTGATTAATTTTTTTGCTTCTTGGTGTAGTCCTTGTAAAATTGAACATCCACTTTTTTTTGAAATTCGTAAAAAATACCCAGAATTATATTTGTTGGGATTTAATCATAAAGATCCAACTTCAGACGCTAAAAAATATTTGGAAGATGATGGAAATCCATATGATTTTGTTGGTGTAGATGCTGATGGATTGATTGCTTTAGAATTTGGAGTTTTTGGTCTCCCAGAAACATACTTAATTAATGAAAATGGTAAGATTATCTTTAAATTTATGGGTCCAATTACGGAGGATATTTTAGAAAATGAAATTGAGCCACTTCTTTAGACTTTTAAATATAACAATTTTAAGTTTTATGTTTTTTACTTTAAAAATATATGCGCTTGAAAATATCGATGAAAGAGTAAAAAACTTAACTCTAGAATTAAGATGTATGACTTGTCAAAACCAAAGTATTTATGACTCTGATGCTGAATTCTCAAATGATATCAAAAAAATAGTTAGACAAAAATTACTGAAAGGTAAAAGTGAGAGAGATATCAAGGAATTTTTAGTTGAAAGATATGGTGAATATATTCTTTTTAGACCGCTTATGAATTATAATAATATCTTTCTGTGGAGTTTTCCTTTTATATTACTAATAATTGGACTATTTTTTGTATTAATTAAGACCAAAACAAAAAAGGCTTGAACAATTTATTTTGTTTTTTTTTATTTAGCTTATATTGTTTCTTACTAATTTAGAAATACTTCTTCAAGGAGGAAACGTGAATAAATTTATAATTTACTTATTATCAATTTGTATTTTTGGAGTTGCATCTATTGCAAATTCGCAGACAATAAGAATTGGTACAGAAGGTGCTTATCCGCCGTGGAATAATTTAAACTCTGCAGGTGAACTAGAAGGGGCAGAAATAGACTTTGGTAACGAAGCTTGTGAACGAATGGGTGTTACATGTGAATGGGTAACTCAAGATTGGGATGGTATAATACCTGCCCTTCTTCAAGGTAAATATGACATTATTATTGCTGGAATGTCTATTACCGAAGAAAGAAAAGAAAAGGTTAATTTTACAACTGGATATATGACCGATGGTGCAAGATTTGCTGTTTTAAAAAATAGTGGTTTAGCAAATTTAAATATTGCTGGTATGGCTAAAGTTAATCTTAATAATGCAGGTGGAAAAGAACAAGCTGCAATAGGTCAACTAATTGCTGCTATGGACGGTAAAACTGTATGTGTGCAATCTTCAACAATTCATCAGAATTTTTTAGAAAAACACATGTCTGGTGCAGTAGATGTAAAACTGTATCAAGCGGTTGATGATCACAATTTAGATTTGGCTGCTGGAAGATGTGATGCAGTTCTAGCTGATGTAGGATCAATTATTGATTTTATGGAATCTGATGGTGGTGTTGATGTTGCATTTACAGGTCCAACATTTTCTGGTGGAGTCTTCGGTGATGGTGTTGGTGGAGCAGTTAGAAAAGAGG
>CABZCZ010000001.1 GCA_902524385.1 uncultured Alphaproteobacteria bacterium | reverse complement strand
TAAATCCAGGTGCAGTTTCAGCAAATACTAATTTTGAAAAAAATAAACTTATAAATGTTAAGGTAAGAAATTTAAGTTTAATTTTCATCTTTCCTCCTAATATATAGAATCAAATAATAATTTAATTTGATCCATTATCCTTTGGTGAAATATAATCTACTAAAGGAATCTCGTCTACAAGCTTTAAATCATTCCAAGCTGCAAATTCTAACAATTCTTTACTATAATCTCCTTGACCGACAGCATAATGATGTTCATGTCCAATAATATTTAGAGTATTTATTAGGTTTTCTGCCGAAATATGCGATCTATTCAATTTTGTTTCTTTAAACCATCCTCTTGTTCCATCAAAACCTTTATTATTATGTTCAAAAATTTCTGAATTTAAAATTAATATCCTTTCAGCATTATTTCCTAAGTATGTTGTTGTAGATTTTTGAGCTTTAAATACTTGATCTCCAGCAATGCCATATTTTTTATCTGTTTTTCTTCCTAAGGTACTATGATCAACCCATTTTATTCCATCTTCATTCGCAAAATGTCTTGGCGACACCCCGCAGTGCCACATTAATACGGCATCAGCTTTAGTATCAAATGTTGCAAGATCTAAAAGTGTAGATGATTTATCACTGCTTGATATGTAATTTAATAATAACATACTTAATGAACCTTGAACATCTCCTTCACAAGATACCGCAATACCATCTTCGCTACCCATCCAACCATAAGCCATGCAAGGAGCAATTCCATATAATTCTTGAAACTGAGACCAACATTGGACTGCCATAGCGTCCCAGTTATTTTCATACCTCATTTTTTTTAATGCAAAATATACTCTTGTGACTTTATTGAATGATTCTTCATCTGATACTGAGATGGAAGATGCAGCATTTTTTATTTTTTTTATTTCTTCATCAATTAATGATTGATCAAAACTTTTTGCTAGTGAAATTAATTCTTTAATTGTTGTTTCTTCAATTATTGATCCAATATTTTGTTTTATTTTTTTATTATCGACAATCATATTATCAAACCCTGGAGATATGCCACCAACTAATCCTATTTTTGATTGTCTAATTTTTTTATCTGCTAGTAAGGATCTTAAAGTGATCAAAAACTTGTTTTTAAATTCATCAGTATCACCATAATTATAAAACCATTTAGTTTTAATTTTTTTTTCATGAAGTATTTTTTTAATTATTCCTAAATAATGACTTACTGAAACTAAAGAGTGTAATTTTACATCACCCTCATTTTCAAGGTCTGGGACTGCCCATAAACCCATTTTATTTGTAATATTACAAAGAGGGTATAATTGCTCTCCTGAACTGCATGAACTTGTTTGTAGTATTAAAAAATCAATTTTGTTTTTAAAAAATTTTTCTGCCTCCACTGAGTCTTCTTTAGAAAATATAGTTTTATGGAAACAAATTAATTTAGCGTCATATTCAGCAATGATTTTTTTTAGATGTTTTTCGGATTTTATTCTTACCTGTTGTTCTTCCGAAAAGTAAGGACTAATTGCTGTAGCTACAAAACCAATTGTCAATACTTCCTTCATATCCGAATTATACTAAATGATATAATGTATCTATTGTCAATTATTTAATCTTAAGTTAAATCTTATTTCTATATTTTAATATTAAACGTTAGTGTTTTCATAAAAAATGATTGAGAAAAAAAAAATTAATTGGATCTATAAAAAAATCTTCACGATTAGATTTTTTGAAGAAAGAATAAAAAAAATTGCTAAAGAGAAAACAGTACCAGGTTATCTTCACACATGTATAGGATCTGAAGCTATTTGTGTAGGAGTAATGGCAGCATTAAATCAAGATGATTGGATATCAAGTACGTATAGAAACCATGGTCATGCTATAGCTAAAGGTTGTGAATTAAACGAAATTACTTCTGAAATTTATGGAAGAAAAACTGGAATTTGCAAGGGCCGAGGCGGTAGTATGCATATAAGTGATTTTAGCAAAGGTATGCTTGGTTCTTTTGGAATTGTTGCAGCTGGTCCAGCAGTAGTTTTAGGAGCAGCTTTACAAGAAAAAATAAATAAGAGTAATAAAACATGTGTATCTTTTTTTGGTGATGGAGCAATTCATAACGGAGCTTTTCATGAGGCTGCAGGTTTAGCAAAGCTATGGGATATACCAATGATTTTTGTTTGTGAAAATAATGGTTATGCGGAAGCCACTGCAACTGATTGGCATCTAAATACAAAAGAGTTATCTGATATAACTAAAGCTTATGATATGCTCTCATACATTGGTGATGGTAATAATGTATTTGAAGTTTACGACATTACCAAAAAAGCTATCAATGAAGCTAAACAAAAAAATACTCCAATATTTTTAGAATTTAAAAACTACAGATTTTCTGGACAGTACGA
Organism: uncultured Alphaproteobacteria bacterium; assembly: GCA_902524385.1. Taxonomy (GTDB): domain Bacteria; phylum Pseudomonadota; class Alphaproteobacteria; order HIMB59; genus CACPNW01. The sequence goes on along the minus strand of CABZCZ010000001.1, from coordinate 208,490 downwards.
AGGTGATACTCAACTTTATCAACCACAAGAAGAAATTGATAAAGCAAAACAAAATGATCCAATAAAATTAGCAAAAGAAAATTCATCAAAATATGGTTTGAACAAAAATGATTTAGAAAAAATTATTAACGAAGCTAGAGAAGAGGTTGATAAAGCATTTGATTTTGCTGATACTCAACCTTGGCCTCAACCAGAGGATGCACTTGAAGAAGTATATGTAAACTATCCAGTGGAAATTAATAGATGACAATAAAAACAGTTAAAGATGCAATTAATGATGCCTTAGTTCAATCATTTGAAGAAGATAAGAATGTTATATTGATGGGTGAAGATATTGCAGGAGGTAAAGGTCGAGAACAATATCAAGGTACACAAGATGCATGGGGAGGACCTTTTGGTGTTACTCAGGGACTTTATACTAAATTTGGTGGCGAAAGAGTTCGAGATACTACTATTGCAGAAGCAGGTTTTTTCGGTGCCGCTATTGGAGCTGCAATGACAGGCTTAAGACCTATTGTAGAATTAATGTATGTTGATTTTGCCGGTGTATGTTTTGATCAAATGATGAATCAAGCAGCTAAAGTGAGATACATGTTTGGTGGTAAGCAAAAAGTACCGATGGTTGTAAGAACTGTAGTCGGTGCAGGATTTCGCGCAGGTAGTGAACATTCACAAACTCTTTATAGTCTTTATACTCATATACCAGGGCTAAAAGTTGTTGCGCCATATGATGCATACGATGCCAAAGGTCTTTTACTATCTTCAATTAAAGATGATGATCCAGTAATTTTTATGGAGCATAAAAGATTATATATGACAAGCTGTGAAGTGCCTGATGATTTAAAACCTATACCTCTTGGTAAAGGTAGAATAAGAAGAGAAGGAAGTGATGTTACTATTATTGCTATTCAAAGAATGAACTTATTTGCTGAAGAAGCTGCTGATGAATTAAAAAAAATTAATATTAGCTGTGAAATAGTTGATCCAAGAACTTATTCACCACTTGATGAGGAATTAATTTTTCAATCAGTCAAAAAAACTGGTAAAGTTATAGTTGTCGATGAATCAAACCCTAAATGTTCTTTAGCTTCAGAAATATCTTCTTTAATTTCAGAAAAATGTTTTTCAGATTTAAAAGCTGCAGTAATTAAAATAACTGCTCCGCATACCCCTGTACCATTTAGTCCACCAATGGAAGATTTTTATATTCCTTCAACAAAAAAAATAATTGATGCTGTTAAAAAATTAAAAGATGTATAAATTTAAAAAATTAAAGTAAATATTTTATTTCATGCAAGTTCCTAAAAAAATTTTAGATAAATTCCCAAAATTATCAAAAGAAACTTTGCTTAACAATTTATCCTTACCAAGTGGAAAAAGTAAAATGATACTTGATACAGATACCGCTAATGAAATAGATGATCAATTTGCATTAGCATGGACATTATTATCAAAAGATAAAATTGACCTATTAGGAGTTACAGCTGAGCCTTATTCTTTCCAACATCATAAAGACGAATTAATAGAGGCATTTGATATAATATCTAACAATAAAACTATTGATAATACAAAAGAAAATTTAGTCTCTAATTATAGATCTTGGGTTAATGGACTCATAGACGCAAATATTCATCCTAATGATATTTATTTTGATACACCAGAAGAAGGAGTTGAAAAAAGCTATCAAGAAATAATTACTATATTTAAAAAACTTAATATTAAACATGAAGGAATGGTGTTTAGAGGTTCACCTAAATATTTAGAAAATTATAACGAACCAATCGTAACTGAATCTAGTAAATTCATAGTAGATATGTGTAAAAAATACTCAAATGAAAAGATTTATGTCTGTGCAATAGGATGCCTTACAAATATCGCTTCAGCACTTTTAACAAATCCAGAAATTATTAAAAATTTAGTAGTTGTTTGGACATCTGGTTTTCCTACATACAGTTTTAATAATAATAAAAACTCATTAAATTTAGTTCAAGATGTTTTGGCATCTCAATTACTCTTTGAATGTGGTGTCGCACATGTTTATTTGCCAGGTTTCAATGTGGGGGCACAGTTAACTCTTTCATTACCCGATATGAAAGAATTTGTAAAAGGAAGAGGGGAAATAGGTGATTACTTATATTTTCTATATACAAATAACCCTTTGCATAAACAAAGAGGTGTTTTAGATCAAAGTTGGAGAACTTGGGTCATATGGGATGTTATTAATATTGCTTGGCTAATAAATTCAAATTGGGTACCAACAAAAATTATCAATTCCTCATCTCTTGATAATGAATTGTATTGGATTAAAAATGATAGCAATCATCTTATTAGAGAAGCCTTTGGTGTTAATAGAGATGAAATTTTTAATGATTTTTTTGAAAAATTAAATAATCTTAAATGAAATTAGGGGTTCATTCAGCAACATTTGTTAAAAATTGGTTAGAGGATATTACTCCTTATATTAAACTTTGTAGTGATGCTGGTTACTCTTCGATTGAAGTATCATTACTAGGTCAAAACGAAAAATCAGCTATAGAAATAGGTAAATTAAGTAAAGATCTAGATGTTAATATTACATGCACAACAGGTTTGTCTAAAGATGAAGATATAACAAGTAATAATCAAAATATTAGAAAAAGAGGTAAGGATAAACTCATAGAGGCTATTAATTTGACTTCTCTTATGGGTTCTAAAATTTTATCTGGAGTTATACATTGTGCATGGGGCATAAGTGATGACTATGGAAAAAATAAATCACTTAAATATAAAAATTCATCAAATACTCTTAAAGGACTAACTAACATTTTAGAGGATAAAGATATTAAATTAGGAATAGAGCCTCTAAATAGATATGAAACTGACTTTATTAACACTGTTAATGAGGGTTTAGAATTATGCTCGATGATCAATCATTCTCACGTTGGTTTATTATTAGATGTTTATCATATGAATATAGAAGAGAAAGATATGTGCGCGTCAATTCTCAAAGCAAATAATAAAATTTTTCATTTTCATGTTGCAGAGAATGATAGAGGTATACCTGGTTCTGGAGAATTAGATTTTAATAGAATTTTTGAAACTTTAAATACAATAAATTATTCTGGTAATATTACTCTAGAAATGTTTATTCAATCAAACCAAGAGACAAGTAAAGATTTATTTACATGGAGAAATATTGAAGATAATCCTTTTGATGCAATTCAAAAATCTTATAAATATTTAAAAAATTTCATTAAATGATAGAATTTCATAAAAAATGGATAACTAACTCTTGTTTAATAATTAAAGAAAACTATCAAAAAATTAATATGCTTGATCAAGAGATTGGCGATGGAGATCACGGTACAACAATATTAAGAGGCTTAGAGGAAGCTGTATCTCATTTTAGAGCAAATAATGAATTTGATAATTCAATATCATTTATGAATGAAATTTCGAAATTGATGAGGATTTCTATGGGGGGCGCTTCTGGTATTTTGATGACAATCTTCTTTAAAGAATTAGGTAATTTGAATCTTAATGATCTTTATAATACAACCTTAACTACTTTTTCAAATACTATAAATAAAATACAAACAAGAGGTAAAGTAAATTTTGGTGATAAAAGTTTTTTAGATATTTATATACCTATTCATCAAGAATTAATTCAAAATAATCTTATTGATTTTGATAAAATAATTACAAAAATTGACGAATCTCTCGAATACACAAAATCTTTGGAAGCTCGCGTTGGCAGAGCAAAGTTTTTAGATTCAAAAGGTGTTGGTGTGATAGATCCAGGTGCATATTCAACGTCTATAATATTAAAAGAATTCTTTAAGGAAATTAATAATGAAAAAAATAATTAATAATAATATAAATATCGTGGATGATATGTTGAGTGGTTATGTTAAATCACATTCAGACAGAGTTAAATTTTCTGAAATAAATAAAAGAATTATTTGTCGAAAAAATAAAAAACAATTTAGTAAAGTTCCCATCTTGATAGGAAATGGATCTGGTCATGAGCCTATTGCCGTAGGTTGGGTTGGTGAGGGTATGCTTGATGCTAATATTGTTGGAGATATTTTTTCTGCTCCATCAGGAGATTTAATATTTGAAGGAATTAAAATTTTTAAGCATCATTCTTCTATTTTATTATTAATTTCCAATCATTCTGGTGATGTAATGAATGGAGAAATGGCAATAGAAATGGCTGAAGATGAAAATATAAATGCTAAATGTTTAATTATGTATGATGACATAGCTTCTGCACCAAAAGGAAATGAAGCTCAAAGAAGAGGAGGGGCAGGTACAACATTTGTTTATAAAATACTTGGAGCCTTATCTGAAAAAGGGGCTGATATTGAACAATTACTAAGTCTAGGAAAAAAAATTGTTGATAATACAAGAACATTATCAGTTGCAATAAGCCCTGGCACATCTCCAATTACTGGAGAAAAAATTTTCACAATTGAAGAAGATGATATTTTTATTGGAATGGGTGTTCATGGAGAGTCTGGATATGGCAGGCAAAAAATTCAACCATCTAAAAAAATTATTTCATTTATGTTAGATAAAATATTTGATGATTTTAATTATAAATCGGGCGATATAGTTATACCATTTGTTAATGGATCAGGGTCTACAACTTTAATGGAATTATTAATAATATTTAATGATTTAGAAGAATATTTATCAAAATATAATATTCAAATATTTAAACCTTTAATTAATGAATACATCACAACTCAAGATAGTGGAGGATTTTCTATATCTTTACTAAGTTCTAGTGAAGAAATGAGAAAATTATGGCTGGAGCCTTCATCAGTTCCTTATTTTCACTTGTAATGTATCAAAAAGAATTAATTAATGATGTGTTAATTAATAAAAAGTTTTTTGCATTAGCAATAGACCAGGGAACGAGTCTAAAAGAAATTATAAATCAAAAAAAAAATAATTTTAAAGATGAGGATTATTTTTTTTTTAAAAAAAACATAATTGAAATATTAGGACCAAATCTTTCAGCTGTTTTATTTGATTTTGATACATATGAAAAACATGAAAAGTTTAAAAATTTAAATATACCAAAAATTATTGCATATGAAGATGATGCTTATAACATTGATAATGTTGAAAGAATTACTAAACTACCAACTAATACATCAATAGATAACATAATAGATGATTTTAAGGCAATTAAATTTTTTATGTATTACAATCCAGACTCTCCTCAAGAAATAAACAATAAAAAAAATATTTTAATAATAAAAATAGGAAAAATGTGTTTAAATTTAAATAAACCGTTTTTATTTGAGCCCTTATTGTACAATGATCCTTTAACCAAAAACTCTAATGAAGAATATAATAAGAAAAAGCATGAATATATAAAATATTTTTACTCTGAATTTTCTAAACCAGATTATAATGTTAGCATTATTAAAATCGAATATCCTTTTAATGAAAGCAATCTAGATGATTATAATAATGTTAATACAATTAGTTATTGTGAAGAAATATTATTGAATACATTTGGTAAAACAATGAAGCCATTCGTATTTTTGAGTGCTGGAATGAAATTTAGTAATTTTTATAAATTAATGTCTATTTCAATGAAATTAAACATTAATTGTCTTGGTTTTTTATGTGGAAGATCTTTATGGCAAGATTCAATTGATATATTTTGCAATCAATCAAATACTGAATTTATTAAATGGTTAGAAAATCAAGGTTTGGAGAGAGTTGAAAAACTTAAATCGACTTTAGATTTATAAATAAGGAGATAGTTATGAAAAAAATTGGATTTATTGGAATAGGTACAATGGGTTTACCGATGGCATCTAATATTATTAACAAAGGTTATAGTTTATCCTTTTATGATCCTTTTGTTAATTCTGAGTCAGTTAATACTTTAGAAAAACTAGGAGGTATCCAAAAATCAAGTTTATCAGAATTATCTCAAGATGTTGAAATAATCATTACTATGTTGCCAAATGGAGACAATGTGAAAGAAGTATGTTTTGGTAAAGATGGTTTGATTTATCAAGATAATAAAAATTTTGTATTTATTGATATGAGTACAATCAATCCTAATGATTCTATTTTTATTAATGAGGAGCTAAATAAAAATAACATAAAAATGTTTGATGCACCTGTTGCGAGATTAGTACAGAATGCAATTGATGGTACTCTTTTAATAATGGTAGGTGGTAATAAAGATGAATTTAAGAATATAAAAAATTTATTAGAAACTATGGGAAGCGATATAGTTTATTGTGGTGAAAATGGCTCAGGTAGTAAAATGAAAATTATAAATAACTACATGTCCATTGCCTTAAATATATTGACAGCAGAAACTTTAAATTTAGCTGATAAATCAGGTATAGACAAAAAAATGGCTATTGAATTAATGCTCACAACTGCAGCCGGGAAGGGACACATGAATTTGACATATCCTGATAAAGTTTTTAAAGACGATGTATCCCCAGGTTTTAAAAATAATTTAGCATTAAAAGATTTACGTCTTGCTATTCAATTTGCATCTGAGCAAAGTTTAGATCTAAATATGGGTAAGGCAGCAGAGAAAATTTATTATGATGCTTCAAAAAAAGAATTTGGAGATCTAGATTGGACATCAATGTTTAATTTTATTAAAAATAAATGATCAAAATAACAAATATCAAAATTTATTTATTAAAATATAAAAATAAAAATCCTGTACTTTCTTCTTTTGGTAATATCAAATTTAGATCCTCTTTAGTTATAGAAATTCATGATGAAAATAATAATAATGGAATAGGGGAAATATGGTGTAATTTTCCAAATCACGGCGGTAGATATAGATTTGAAATTTTAAAAGACTATTTCATTGATTTTCTAATTAATTTTCAATTTGAAGACCCCTCAAGTATTAAAAAATTTTTAATAGAAAAATTTAATTCAATTAAAAATCAAACAGGTGACTTTGGTGCTTTTGAAAACATTTTTTCTGGCATCGATTGTGCTGTATGGGATCTTTTTTCTAAAATTAAAAAAAAACCCTTAAACAAATTAATTAATGATCAATCCAAAAATAAAATTAAAGTTTATGCAAGTGGGATAAACAGAGATGAACATTTAGAAAGAATTCAAGAAGCCCGTCTTTTGGGTATAGATAGATTTAAAATTAAAATTGGTTTTAATATTTTAGAAGACATTAAAGCGATAACTTCTATTGAAGGAATTATAGAAACTAATGAAAAATATATGCTAGATGTTAACCAGGCTTGGAGCTTAGATAATGTTCATGAAAATATTAGTAAATTAAAAAATTTCAATTATTTGTGGTTAGAAGAACCTATATCTGCAAACCATTCAATATCTGAAATAGTTCAATTAAACAAATTACACAAAAATTTAGCTTTTGGTGAAAATCTAATTTATTTAAAAAAATTTTATGAATTAGATAATGATACACAAATACAGTTTTTACAACCAGATTTAGCACGTTATGGAGGTATCACTGACATCTTAGATTTAGGTAAAAATATTAAAAAAAATAAAATATGGTTACATTATTTGGGAGGAGCTATTGGTTTAATTTCTTCAGCTCATATTATGTCAGCTTTAAACCCTGACGGATATTTAGAATATGATATTAATGAAAATGAACTCAGAACAAAAATAGTAAATCCATCATTTCAAATTATTAACGGTTATCTAGAATTAAATGAAAATTATGGAATTGGTTTTCAGATATCTGACAATTTAAATCAATTTATTGATCAATTTTATGAATACAGAAATTAAAGTTTATTACGAAGATACCGATGCTTCTGAAAGAGTTTATTATGCAAATTATCTAAAATTTCTTGAAAGAGGAAGAACAGATTACTTATATAACTTAGGCTTCACTCACAAAAATATACTAGAAATATATAAATTCTATTTTGTAGTAAAGAATTGCAAGATAGACTATAAAAAGCCAGCATATTTTGAGGATATTTTAAAAATTACGACAAAAATTATAAACATTTCTAAAGTAAAAATATTGTTTCATCAGCAAATCAAAAAGAACGAAGAATTATTGGTTGATTCGGAAATATTAATTACTCCAGTTTTTTTTAATGGTAAAATTGCAAAAATTCCCAATGAAATGCTAGAAAAATTTTCGACTTAATTTTCAAAATAATATATTTTTTTTTCATTAAACAAATGATAGTTATTTTTTCATGGGAATCGTAACTGATGTAATTTTACCCGTATCTTTAGCATTTATTATGTTTTCTCTTGGTTTGGGATTATCACTTTCAGATTTTACTAGAGTTTTTTTTAAACCGCGAGATTTTTTAATAGGTTTATTTTTTCAGGTAATTATTTTACCTATAGTTGCACTTATTATTGTATTCTTTTGGCCATTAACACCTGAGCTTGCAATTGGAGTAATGATCCTAGCAGCTGCTCCTGGAGGAGTTACAAGTAATGTTCTAACATCTTATGCAAAAGGAAACATCGCTTTATCTATTTCATTAACAGCTATAAATAGCATTCTTTGTGTTATTACTGTTCCAGTAATTTTAATTATTTCATTGTCACTTCTGGGTTATGGCGGCTTAAATGAAGGTCAATCATTATTAAACGTCGCTTTTCAAATGTTTTTAATTGTAACTATTCCCGTAATTTTGGGTGTTTTATTAAGTGGCTTCTTATCCAGTTTTGAGAAAATTGCTAAAAACATCTCTATTGTCTTATTTGCTTTAGTACTACTCGGTGCGATTGTTTCTCAAAGAGAAAATGTCGTTAGTTATTTTGCTCAAGCCGGTTTGGTTATGTTATTTCTCAATGTGATAATGATGATAATTGTTTATTTTATTTCGAAATCTTTTAATGCATCTAAAGAAACTTTCAGATGTTGGTTAATGGAAGTGGGGCTACAAAATGGAACTTTAGCAATTGTAGTAGCTAATACTTTCTTTGCAAGTACGGTTTATTTGATACCTGCTGCTATTTATAGCTTAATAATGTATGCCACCGCTCTACCATTAATATATTTCTTAAGAAGAAATTAAGACTGGAAAAGTTTCACTATCTAAAACCTCATTATTTTTTAGATTAATATTTGGAAATGGAGGAGACATTTCACCTTTCCTCTTTTTATATCTTGCATCATCACCAGTAAATCTAACTGAAAAAGCTCTTCTTCTATTATTTGAATTATTGCCATATGCAGCATGAATTGTTGCATAATTAAATGCTATGGCGTCACCTAATTCACATTCATAAGATTTAATTTCATAATCTTTTCTATTTTTTTCAATATCTGGAATTTTTTCAAATTCTTTATCTTTATGCTCATAATCATTACCTTTAAATTTTGTAGGTAAAAATATTTTATCCCATTTATGTGACCCTAGTATGAATTCCATTGACGAATTAATATCAATTTTATCAAGTGGTATCCAAATACTTACATTATCTCTTCCTTGTACACAGTAATATCCCTGGTCTTGATGCCAAGGTGTTCTTTTTTTTGATCCTTTTTCTTTTATTAAAACATGCTCATGGAATAAATTTACTTTATTAGATTGCATTAATGAACCTGCAATTTTCGCAATATCAGAATTAAAAATAAAATTTTTATACTCTTTTATTCTTTGCCAATTACAATAATCATCATAAAATATCTCTTGATTATCTGATTCTTCGTAAACACATTTATATTTACTTGGGTTTTGAAAATTATACTCAATACCTTTTCTTAATTCTTCAATCCATTTTTGATCAATAATTTTTTTCATTAACACAACTCCATTATTTTGAAATTCATTACTTATTTTTTTATCAATCATTTAATCTTTAATTCTATATCCTTTTGAAAATGTATATGTAATAAATATTATGCATCCAATTAAAATTGTCAAAATAGTTAATGTGCTTGTGAATAATGATACATCAGAAACCTCGTAAAAACTATATCTGAAACCACTTATTAAATATAAAACAGGATTAAGTAAGGATATTTTCTGCCAAAATTCTGGAAGCATATTAATAGAGTAAAAACTTCCTCCTAAGAAGACTAATGGTGTTATTACTAGAATTGGAATAATCTGTAATCCTTCAAAACCTTCAGCGTACATTCCAATTATAAAACCAAATAAAGCAAATGTAATGGATGTTAGAATTAAAAAAAACATCATGAGAAGTGGGTGATCTATTCTTACATCTACAAAAAAATTAGCTGTTAGAATAATTACACATCCAATTATTAATGATTTGGATGCTGCGGCTCCTACAAAACCAAGGACTATCTCAAACGATGATAATGGTGCGGCAAGTATTTCATAGATTGTATTTGTAAATCTTGGAAAATAAAAAGCAAAAGATGCATTTGAAATTGATTGCGTTAAGATAGTTAACATAATCATTCCTGGTACAATATAAGAACCGTAATTTATTCCATCTATCTCGGTAATTCTTGATCCAATTGCTGAGCCAAAAACTACGAAGTAAAGAGAAGTTGTAATGATTGGTGAGGCGAGACTCTGAAATAATGTTCTTCTGAACCTTTCCATTTCATGAATATATATTGCTTTAATTCCGTACCAATTCATTATTATTTTCCTTGATTAGTTTAATAAAAATTTCCTCCAATGAACTTTGCTCAGTATTAATATCTTTTATTTCAATACCATCTCTCTTTATATCATTTAATAGCTCAGTAATATCTGTTGTATTTGAGTTTAAATTATAGGTATGTGAAATAATTTTATTTGTTTGATCTAAAGTAAAATTATATTTTGTTAAATTACCATTTATATTTTCAATAGGTTCAAGTAATTCAATTTTAATTGTTTTTTCTCCGAGTTTTTCAATTAATTTATCTTTATCATCTACTAAAATTATTTTACCATCATTAATAACCGCTACTCTATCACTTAATTCTTCAGCTTCTTCTATATAATGTGTTGTTAGTATAATTGTAACACCATCTTTATTAAGTTTTTTTACAACATCCCACATATCTTTACGTAGTTCAACATCAACACTAGCTGTGGGTTCATCTAAAAATAACAATTTTGGTTGATGAGATAAAGCTTTAGCTATCAGGACTCTCCTTTTCATTCCACCCGACAGTTCTTTAATTTTATTATCTTTTTTGTCCCATAAGGATAATTGTTTTAAAAGCTTTTCTATATAATTGTGATCAGGCCTCTTACCAAAAAGACCTCTAGAATAATTCACATTGTTCCAAACAGTTTCAAAAGATTCAAGATTTAATTCTTGAGGAACAATACCTGTCATTTTTCTAGTAGCTCGATAATTTTTAATAATATCCATGTTATTAATTTTTATTGTTCCGGTATTGAAGTTTACTATTCCACAAATTGAGTTTATTAGAGTTGATTTTCCTGCACCATTTGGTCCTAGTAGTGCAAATATTTCTCCTTCTTTTATATTGAGATTTACATTTTCTAATGCTTTAACTGAATTTTTGTAAAATTTAGTTACATTCTTAATCTCAAGTATATTTTTCATAATTTAAAATTTTGTAATTAGTTGCGGAATATTTTGTTTAAATTTGAAATAACCTTTTTTAGAAAAAATCCAACTATTAACATCATATTTTCTATTAAAAATTATGAAATTAATAGAAGGGTATCTTGTAATAATTTTTTTATAAATTTTTCTCCAATTTCCTTTTGTAACATATGGTAAATATATCTTTTGAATTTGAAAATTTGATATCCATTTATCTAAATTTTTAAAATAATTTTCAAATTCAATATCAATTTTAATATTCTTATAAAATTCATCATCATTAAAACATGAAATACAAATGCTCTTAATATGTTTAATGATTTTTTCAGAGAAGTTGTGTTCATTATAATCTTCTAATGGTAAACCTGTAAAAATATTTATGTTCTTATGATTTAAATCTTTAAGAATGTTTAACTCATCAGTTGGAATTATAATATATTTCATTTCTTCAAAATTATAATCAATATTTAAATTTAGTTCGTTTACATTATAAATTTTTTCTTCGACTAAAGGATTTGCATTTTCATTTAAAATTTCATTATCTGATATTTTAATATTACTATATTTTTCTATATTACTTTTTCTTGCTAAATAATTTTTACCCTTGGTCTGTATCCCAGCAACCCATCGCCAAGATAAAGTATTAGAGGCAGGATCACCATCTAATAAATGTTGCATAAAAAAATCAGCTCCAAGTTGCCAGGGTAAATTAAGAGTAAAAATCCAAATTGAGGCAAACCACATTCTTACATGATTATGCAAGTACCCATCTTCTTTTAGAGTATTAACCCAATGATTAAAAAATGATAGATTTGTATTTCCAGAAATTGCCTTTAAATAAAATTTTTTATTACTAAATTTTTCAATTAATTTATTTCTATCTTCTAAATAATCGGAATAAATTGATGGTCTATGTTCGAGCCAACCTTTCCAATAAGTTCTCCAATAAATTTCTTGGACAAATTTTTCACAATCTCTCAGTTCATATTTTTCTAAAACTTTTTTCAGAATTTGTTCTTCAGAAATTAGTCTATACCTAATAAAAGGAGATAATAAAGATGTAGTATAATTAGATTTGTCTTCACTGTAATTTCTATTTAATTCATAATATTTTCCCATTTTAGGCAAATAAGATACGAGTTGCTCTTCAGCAAAGCTGATATTTGATTTAAACATTTTAGTATTAATTAATCGTCAAGTAATTTTTTAGAACGCCTATTAAGTATTTCCATATGTCGCACTCTTAATACTACAATTGCGATTGCTAATATCAATATTGCTACAGACTCATACACATAGGCAGATGGATCAACATCTTTTCTTTGCATAATTATCATTCTGGCAAGAGCTGTCATTGCAATGAAAAGAGGGTAGCTCATTCTTATCATTTTTGAAATCCAGTACTCCTTAATCATTCCAATAATTTCAATATAAATAAATAGCAAAAGAATGTCTGCAAGTGTGACTTTGTAAACCGTAATCATACCTTGTACTTCCATAGCAATAGCAATGATTGTACAAACGATAAGCACTGAAAGTACAATTTTTTCTAATAACTCAAAATAACTATTCATTTAAATTCTTTCTAATTTATTTAGTTGATTCTTGTTTTTGTAAAATAGAATTAATGCAAAAGCTTCATAAATAACCCAAGAAATCTGATATATTATTGGTTTTCTTATAATTTTTGCCAAAAATCTGTATTTTGGTATCTCTAACCACATTTCAATAAAAGCATCAACTCCTGCAAAAACTTTATTATTTTTTTTCGTATGCAGACGTCTCAAAAGTGCTTTTGCATTTTTATTTGTCTCTAATTTTGATAAGTTTACATTGTTTATGTCTACCCATTCAATATTATTCTTAGTTTTTTTGTAGTGATTGATTTCAAAACTGCAAATACTGCATGCTTTATTATAAAAAACTTTCGTCTTCATAACAAATAAATAACTTAAATATATTCAAATTCAATTGAGCCTAATTGATTAAAATCAGCTTTAATTTTACTTTTGGGATAAATTCTAAATGCTTTAGTACAAGATCCAGAACTAATAAACTGACCTTTAAGCATAGGCTCACCTTTTTCTGCAAGATTATTAATTAACCAAAGAGCTGCATTTAATGGATTATCCAAAACATTTTTTGTATTTCCTGTATCTACAATTTCATCATTTATTAATAAACTTACTTCAAAATTATTAAGATCTACATTTTTAATTTTAATTAAATTTTCATCCCATATCCAAAATTCTGATGCCCCATTAGTTGATATTACATTTGAGGCGCCAATTTCTGATAATGGTTTTCTAAATCTAAAATCAACTATTTCAACTGAACAAAATAAACCATCTAATAAGTAATCTAAGTCTTTGAATTTGAAAGGAGCATTAGAAATATTTATATCATCTTTTATTCTGAAACTAATTTCTGGTTCAACATATGGTTCAGAGAAATATTTAGAATTTAATAAATTAACATTTTTTGTACTGTATCTGTTAAATAGATTTCCATAGAAAGGTTCTTTTATATTCATCTGTTTCTGAGCAGCTAGAGATGTGCATCCAACTTTTTTTCCAATACAGAAATTATCTTTTAATTCTAAATATCTTAGTTTAAGATTTTCTTGTATTTTATAAGCATCATTAATTGTTTTTGGTTCTAAATGTTTTAGCGAACTTAATCCTGTTTTATTTAACCTATGTTCAAATAAAATTTTTGATGCTTGTTGAATATTTTCTTTAATCATATCTGAATTGAATATTCATTTATTTCTTCATAGATCTCTAGACATTTTTTATAAATATTTTCAAAATCTTTAGGTACATTGTATTTTTTTTTACTATTAGGATTAAATGTTGTTGTTGAAATCACATCCTGATACCAAACTTTAGACCAAATACCATCAGTATCTCTAAATCCTTTTGGCCAATTAAGCATTTTTTCATCAAAGCTTAAATTTAGTTTTTTGCATAAAATTTTTAAATATTTTTCAGGATTTTCTAATAAATAATCTGAATTTATTACAATTGGTTTTTTTGATTTTAATGAATTAAAAATTTGATAAAGTTTTTCAAATCCAGTATCTTTTATCGATCTTAAAGTATTTTTTTTTATATATGAAACAATTACTTTTGCAGGATCGCGGATTAAAAAACAATTTAAACCTTTATTTATCCACTCTAAATTTGTTTCATCTAAAATGTGATGGGTCATATGTTTTTGATAAAAAATTTTATAATTATCATCATTTTCTGTAATTAAATTTATAATTTCTTTTTCATCAAATGGATAAGTATTTATAATTTCTTCTTTCATCGGATGATCTAAATTTGTATTCTTTAAGTAATATGAATAAAATGGTTCGTCATAAACCTTTGTATCAGTCCTATTTTCAAATGATCTCATCAATGCAGTACTGATATTTCTAGGACCTGACCACATAAATATATTAATCATTTAAAATAAATTATTATAAAAATTTGATAATTTTATTGTTAATGGATTATTTTTTAGAGAGAATTTTTTTTTATTTATTGCATTAACGGGTACAATACCTGCAAATGAACCAGTTACAAATGCTTCATCAGCATTTAATACTTCTTTTAACTTAAAGTTTTTTTCTTTTACTTTGATTTTATATTTTTTACATAATTCTATAATTTTTTTTCTAGTAATTCCTGTTACACAATATTTACCAGTTGAGGTATAAACCGTGTTATCTTTTACAAAGAAGAAATGTGTACTATTATTTGTTGCTATATTTCCGTTAATATCAAACATCAGAGCTTCATCAGCATTTTTTTTATTAGCCTCAATACAAGCGAGAATACAATTTAACTTACTAAGTGAATTTATTTGTGGATTTTGAACATTAATGGGACCTCTTATTGTATTAACTGTAACTAATTTTAATCCTTTTTTATACGCCTGAATATCTGGTTTTTTATACTCAGGTATAATTATAATAGTTGGCTTTGATATAGTAACCTTAGGTGATTGATAAGGAGTTGATTTGATACCCCTTGAAATAATTATTCTCAAATGAACATCTGATTTCATTTTATTAACTTTTATAGTTTTATTAAGTTCTTGAGAGAGACTTTTACGCGATATTGGAATTTTTAAATCAATTAGTTTTGCATCTTTATATAACCTATCTAAATGTTCTTTAAGAAAAATAAAACCATTTTCATGATATCTTAATGAATCCCAAACTCCGTCACCAAGTAGAACAGAAGAATCAAATACTGATATTTTTGCATCTTTTCTTTTGTAGAATTTTCCATTGATATAGATTTTTATATCCTCATTTCTTATATCTTTAATAAAATCATGACTTGAAACCATTACTATTTTTATCTCAATAGTAATTAATGGTCTACTAAATATTTTGTTAACTCTTACTTTAAACAAAGAGTGACATATAGATAATTTAATATAACCAATAAGATATTATCTTATTTTATGATTAACAAAAATTTTATAGTAATTTGTTCTGCATCAACATTTGCTATGTTTCCCCCTATGGCTGTAGTTTTGCTAGGCGGTATAATTACATCTCAGATAATGCTTAAAGACTCATTGGCAACACTTCCAATGATGTTAATGATTATTGGTATTGCACTAGGCGCACCTATGGCTTCAAGATTTATGAGTATTTATGGTAGGCAAAGAGGTTTTTTATTTTCATCAATTTTAAGTTGCTCTGCATTAATTTTATGTTCAATTGCTATTTATATTGAAAATTTTATTCTATTTGCACTAGGTAATTTTTTAATTGGAAACGCACAAGCTTTTGTTCATCAATATCGTTTTGCTGCATCTGAATCAGTAGAAAAGGAATTTATACCAAGATCTATTTCCATAATACTATTATTAGGTATTGTCTCTGCATTACTGTCATCAAATTTTGCAGAATATTTTAAAGATTATTTTCCAGATAATTTATTTTTAGGTAGCTATATATTTTTGTCTATTACTGCTATTATTCCTTTTTTTATTCTACTTTTTTATAAAGATACAAAAACCACTAACATAAATAGTAAATTTAAATTAGAAACTATTTTTAAATTATTAAAAAATATTAAAATCATTCAATCAATCGTAAGTGCAGGAATTGGTTATTTTACAATGGCCATAATTATGACTGCAACTCCTCTACATATGTACTTAGTTAATAAATTTAGTCTATTTGAAACTAGTATTGTAATTCAATTACATGTAATTGGAATGTTTCTACCCTCACTATTTTCAGGAGATTTAATTAAAAAATTTGGAAATACAAACATTATTTATGCAGGTATTTCAATTTTATTTTTAAGTATTTTTATAAATACTTTATTTGATTATTATTATTCTTACATGCTTGGTTTGATATTACTTGGTATTGGATGGAATTTTTTATTTGTTTCTGGATCGAGTTTATTAGTTGTCTCATATGATGAAAAAGATAAATTTACTGCGCAAGGTTTAAATGATTTTATAGTATTTTCTACTCAAGGAATTGGATCTTTGTCTGCAGGTTTTCTTTTATATTTTGCTAATTGGACTGTAATCAATTTGTTATGTATTCCTTTATTAACTATTGTTTTTATAGTTTCTATATTTGCATCTAGATTTCATCAAAATTCATAAATTACTTTTAAATAAAAATTTATTCACTATAGTATTTTTATGAGTAATGTAGGTTTTATAGGTGTTGGCTATATGGGTTATGGTATGGCTAAAAATTTATTAAAAAAACATAATGTATATATTTTTGCTCATAAGAATAGAAAACCTGTTAATAAATTACTAAAAATTGGAGCAAAAGAATTAAAAACTTATAGTGAAATTAAAAATTTTAAAATTGATTGTTTGTTGATGTGTGTAACTAATACGCCCATTGCTATAAATGTAGCAAATAAAATAAAAAATTACATTGATAATAAAACACTTGTTATTGATTTAACAACACACGATAAGAATGGTGCTTTAAAAATGAATAAAATTTTTCGATCAAAAAAAATCAGTTATAATTTTTGTGGAGTAATGGGTGGTCCTGTTCAAAGTGAGCAGGGTATATTAGGTGGAATTTATGGCGGTAAGAAAAATGATTTTTTAAAATGTAAAAAATATCTAAATTCTTTTTGTAGGTCAGTTTTTAATTTTGGTGATGTGTCTAAAGCATCTTCGGCAAAACTATTGTCTAACTTTTTATCATTAATGACTACTACTTCGGTAATTGAATTTTTCAAATCTGCTAAAAAACTAGATATCAATATAAAACTTCTATGTGATGTAGCTAGACTGGGTTCTGGAAATTCAGTAGCTTTAGATAGAATTGCAGATAAGGCTATAAAAGGTAATTACAAAGGGTATGTTTTTTCTGTAGATAATACATATAAAGATTTAAATTATATTAATGATCTTGTTTCAGATTTACCAAATGCTAATAAACTCTCAAAAGTAGCAAAATCATTTTACAAACAAGCTTCAAAAAAAGGTTTCGGAAATTTACTTGTAAGTCAATTAATTGATAAGGAAAAATATTAATAAATGGATAAATTAGTTCCAATTATTTATATGATTGGGGTATTTATCTTGGTTTTACCGTCCTTCTTAAGCTCAAACAATAATTTAAAAATTTTTTTTACTAACTTATCTATTTGGGTAGCTATTGCATTGGTTGTTTTATCTTTTTACTTTGCCTATAATTATTTTCTTTGATTGATTAAGAGGAATTTAATTTAATTAGATGTAGACTAATTTAATACAAATATTTATACGAGGGTTTCATGCTTAATCAATTTGTAGCCAAATCAAGAAGATTAAGAAGTACTATTTATTCATCTAGAATTGAAAACCAGGGTCTAACTTCTTATACAATATACAATCATATGCTTCTTCCAGCAGGTTTTGAGGAGAGTATGGAAGAAACATATCATCATTTAAAAAACTTCGTTCAGGTATGGGATGTTGCAGCTGAGAGGCAAATAGAAATTAGTGGCAAGGATTCTTATCAGTTAGTTCAATTAATGACATGCAGAGATTTAAGTAAGGCCCTAGATGGTAAATGTTATTATTGTCCAATTATTGATGAAAATGGAGGCATGATTAATGATCCAGTTGTACTAAAATTTAATAATGAAAAATGGTGGATTTCAATTGCTGACTCAGATGTAATGTTATTTGCTAAAGGCCTTGCTATTGGAAAAAAATTAGAGGTTTCAATTTTTGAACCTGACGTAAATATTTTGGCAGTACAAGGTCCAAAAGCATTTAATTTATTAGAAAAAATTTTTGGTAAAAAAATTTTAGATTTGAAATTTTATAACTTTAAATATTTTAATTTTAAAAATTCTAAACATTTAATTGCTAGATCAGGTTGGTCAAAGCAGGGCGGTGTGGAGATTTATGTAGAGGATTCTAAATCAGGATTAGAATTATACGATTTATTATTTGAAGAAGGTAGTGAATTTAATGTTAAACCAGGATGCCCCCATCAAATTGAAAGAATTGAAGGTGCTTTGCTATCATACGGAAATGATATTGATATAAATGATAATCCATTTGAATGTAGATTAGATAAATTTGTTAATTTAGATAATGATATAGAATTTCTTGGAAAAGATAATTTAATTAAAATTCAAAAAAGTGGAATAGAAAAAAAATTAATGGGTGTTAAAATAAACTTAGATAAAATAAACTTAAGATCAGCTATTAATTTGACTATAGATGATAAAATCATTGGTGAAATAAGATCTGCAGTTTTTTCACCAACATTCAATAAAGTAATTGGCATAGCAATGATAAATAAACCATATTTTACTATTAAAGGTAATTTCGACATATTGATTGATTCAAAGAAATATGTAGGAGAAATTTGCGATATTCCATTTGTTTAAATTATGACAGATAATGTTAAGGCTATTGTCTTAGCACTAATTGCTTCTTTTTTCGGTTTCTTAATTTTTAATGAAATTCCTGATGTTTGGACAATAATTGGTGGATTAATTATTTTTTCTTCCATATTAATTATAACTTACAGAGAAAACTATCTTAAAAAAGATATTGCAAAGAAATCAATTCAATTAAACCTAAATAGCTAATGAATAATAATATAAAAGCAATTTTATTAACTGTCTCAGGATCTTTTTTTGCAGTTTTAATGGAGTCGTTAATTCGAAGTGCGCAATATGATTCTAATGTTTATACAATCGGTTTTCTAAGATTCTTTTTTGGTCTTATAATAATTTTTCCATATGTAATTAAAAAAAAATTTATTCCATATAAAACAAAAAATTTTAAATTTTATTTTATTCGTGGGTTATTCAATCTTCCAATGATGATACTTGGATTTGGCGCTCTAATATATGTTCCCTTTGAGCAATTTAAAGCTTTACATTTCTTGAGTCCTATTATCGTTGTTTTACTTGGTTTTATAATTTTTAGAGAGAAAGTTTATATGTATCGTATTTTGGCATTAGTAATTGGTTTTATAGGAATGCTTATTATTGTTAGACCTGGGATAGTAGATTTTAATATTGGAACAATTATGATTTTAATTTCATTAACATTCTGGTCTTTAATTATTATCGTATCTAAATTTGTTTCTAAAGATGATTCTCCTATAACAATGGTTACATATCAATATACTCTTATGACATTTTTTGCTTTGCCTCTTGCTATATATTTTTGGCAAATGCCATCATTACAATCCTTTATATTTGTTTTTATAGGTGCGATATCAGGGACAATTCTTCATCTATCTTTAGCTTTGTCATATAAATATGCTGAATTATCAGTAACGCAACCAGTGTGGTTTAGTGGATTAATTTTTGGTTCAGCTTTTGGCTTTTTTGTCTTTAATGAAACTCCAGACGTATGGACATGGATTGGGGGGATAGTTGTATTTTCATCAGTATTGCTTATAACTTTTAATGAAAGAAGCAAAGATTTCAAAAATACTAAAAATATTGTTATTAATGGAAATTAATATTTAATTAAAAATTATATGAGTACTAAATATAAATATTATGGAATGTGGCCTGTAGCTCCAACACCTTTTCACGATAATGGTGAGGTAGATTATGATGGTATGGAAAGAGTTTTGGATTGTATGGTTGATCAAAAAGTTGAAGGCATCTGCATTCTAGCTAATTATTCTGAGCAATTTTTAATTTCAGACAAAGAAAGAGAAAAATTAACTAAACTTTGTATGAAAAAAATTGATGGAAGAGTTAAAACAATAGTTACAGTTTCTCATTTTGCTACTGATATTGTTCGTCCTAGAGCAGAATTAGCAAAATCACTTGGTGCAGACATTATAATGATGATGCCCCCTTATCATGGTGCATTACTAAAGGGGAATTCAGATCAAATTTTTCAACAATTTAATGAAATTTCAAACGTAGGTATTCCAATCATGATTCAAGATGCTCCCTTATCCGGTATAGAACTTACCATACCTCTTCTAACTAAAATGATAAATGAAATTGAAAATTTAACATGCTTTAAAATTGAAAGTGCTCAAGCTGCTTCAAAAATAAGAACGCTTATTAAAAATTGTAGTGAAAGATTAGATGCACCTTTCGATGGAGAAGAAAGTATCACTTTGTATGCTGACTTAGAAGCAGGAATTTCTGGCAGCATGAGTTCAGCATTACTTCCAGAAAAAATTGCACCAGTAATTAATCATTTTTGGAATAATGAAAAAGATAAAGCTGAAGAAATATATAATAACATTCTGCCTTTAATAAATTTTGAAAATAGACAATGTGGTTTCAGAGCTACAAAAACAGTAATGAAAGAAGGTGGAGTAATAAAATCAGATTTTTGCAGAGATCCTATTAAACCTCTAGACCAAGATACAAAAAATTTATTACTTAATTTTGCAAAAAAATATGATTTGCTTACTTATAAATGGGGTAAATAATAAAATTTAATTGACAAATATTATTTAAAAATTAGTTATATTTAATGCGTAGTTTTTTTGAAGGTCTTCTTGAGAGAGCAATGTTTTCAAGCAGATGGGCACTTGCTCCAGTTTATGTTGCATTATGTTTAACACTTTTAGTTATTACATATAAAGTTATTACGTTATTTATTTATGAAATCACACACTTAGGTGACTTAACATTAAATGAACTTCTTGTATTTGTTCTACATATTGTGGATTTAGCTCTTGTTGGAAATTTAGTTTTAATGGTAATTTTTGCTGGATATGAGAATTTCGTGTCTAAAATCGATATTGCAAATCAATCTGAAGATAAACCTGAGTGGATGGGTAAACTTGATTTTTCAGGCTTAAAGTTAAAATTAATTGCTTCTATTGTCGCTATTTCAAGCATTGGTTTATTAGAAGCTTTTATTGATGTTGGTTCAAAGACATCAGAGGAAATCTACTTAATGATATTTATTCATGCTGTATTTATTTTATCAGGCCTAGTTATAGCAATAATGGATTATATCAGCGGAATTACAAAACATCACCCATAATCAATTAAAAAATGAAACTTGATAAGTTTTTTAATGAAAAAACTGTCATTGATTTAAGTTTTTTTAATTTCTCTAATGCTGTTACTGCAGCTTATTTTGCCAATCGAAAATTAGAAGTTTTAAGAGTAAATAAAAATTTTAAAAAATTTTTTCCTATTCTTAAAACTGTAAATAATATCCCCTTTACTAGTATTTTAGAGCAACTTGGAGTTGGAGATGAATATATTAAAAATTTTCAACAACATTTAGAAAAAAATGGTTTTGTTATTATTCCTAAAATAGAAATTAAAATTGATAATGAAATTAAGGTATATTCTTTACTTTCTGCCTATACTGAAAATAAAGATTTCCCTTTTTTGAATGGTATTCAAGGACAATTTGTTGATCGAACAGATGAATATAATCTTCGAAGGGAGAAGGAAGAATTACTTGATCAAAAATTAAGAGATAGAGAATTGATTGAAGAAAAAACTAAAAGATTAGAAAATATTGCTAATAGATTATCAAAATATCTTTCACCTCAAGTATACAAATCTATTTTTGATGAAGAAGAGTCAGGTAAAAAAACAAAAGAGAGCTATGTCAGAAAAAATTTAACAATATTTTTCTCTGATATTGTAAATTTCACTGATTTATCTGATACGTTAGAAGCAGAAAAACTTGCTCTAATTTTAAATAATTATCTTAGTGAAATGAGTTTAATTGCAATAAATTCAAATGCTACGATCGATAAATTTATAGGTGATGCAATTCTTTCCTTTCATGGTGCTCCTGAAACACTTGGTGATGAAAATGATGCTATAAATTGCATATGTATGGCACTAGAAATGAAAGAACGAGTTGATGATCTTCAATCATTTTGGACTAGACAAGGTGTCAAAGATGGATTGAAGGTAAGATATGGTATTTCTTCTGGTTTTGCGAATGTTGGAGATTTTGGATCAAGTATAATGAGTGATTATACAGCTATAGGATCTTCTGTAAATTTAGCTTCTAGATTACAATCTATTGCTCCAGAAAATGAAATTATAATCTCTGATACAACATATAATTTAGTCAAAAATCAAATAAATTGTGAAGAGTATGAAGAAATAATCCCTAAAGGTTTTGTAAGACCTGTTAAAACTTACAAGGTAATTAGTTTTAAAAATAAAACTAATATTAAAACAAAAAAATCATATTCAAAAAAAGGAAACCACGTGGATATTCAAATATTTGATAGTTCCGACATGAAAGCTGCAATTAAAGAATTAAAAAAACTTCAAGAAGATTTTAGCAAAGAAATTGACGAAGAGTAGGGGGATTACTCTACTTTAAAAAATTTATTATCGCATTCTTAATATCATTAACAAAATTTTTATTTTCATCTTTAGTCAATTGACTTTCATTTTTTTTCTTATCAAGTTTTATTTTTCTTTGTGCTAGAATATTTGCTACATAATCATAAACATTAGGATTTTTAGAAAAAATATTTTTAATAATATCTTTGCTTACTTTTATTACGATACAAGGCGTTTCAGCTATTACATTTGCAGATCTTGGTTCACCTGTGAGGAGACTTCCTTCACCAACAAAATCTCCAACACCAAGTTTTGCTAAAAATACTTTATCTTTTTTTTCACTATCTAGGTAAACAGACACTACTCCATCATTTATTACGTAAAGAGAATCACCAGAATCATTTTGTTTGATTATGTAATCGTCTTTTTCAAAATGTAGTCTTTCTGCTTTTTCAGCAATCTCATCTAAATCTTTGGAATTTAAAGACATAAAAATAGGAATTTTTTGAAGGAGTACTTTGTTCTTTACAGATTCATTATAAGGATTGTATTCACTTACTTTTCTTTTTTCAAAATCTTCAGGGTTTCTATGTGTATCAAGAGCATGCAACCCTGTATCTTCTTCAAGTTTTCCATATAATTTTCCTGCAGACATTTGAACACCTGCATGTCTTAAAGTTTTATGAATTTCCATCATAACACTATCTTGCATCGAATTTTTTAAAATTCTTTTTGTGCAATCAAAAGCAACAACAAATTCTAATCCAAATTCATTAGCGCCTATAAAACGAACCCACTGTAAATTTAATTGTTCTCTTCCATCAACTGGCTTAGCTTTTTTAAGAGCATTATAAAGTAACTTAGAGATATTTTCTGGATCATGAGATGGGTGAAAATATAGTTTATTAAAAATATGGAACCCTTCACTCATTTTCTCTTTGTCTTGCTTGCTCCAATTAGTTAAAATTGAATCTGCAACTATTTCATTTGGAATGATTACTTCAGTATTCTGAAATGTTCTTATTCTTGTACTTCTCCAGGTAATATTTTCTACATAACCTGTTTTGTCATCAACAGTAATCCAATCATTTATCGCAAATGGTCTCTCAATATTTACAAAAATTCCTTTAATTAAATCTGATAAGCTTGATTGTAAAGAAAGTGCAATAGCAGCAAAAACTATACCACCTGCAGCAAGTATACTTGTAAGTTCTAAATTAAAAACAAAGGATAAAGCTAAAAATGAAGGTATAGCAAATAATAAAAACTGAAAAAGAAATGTTACTATCTCAGGTATTGTTGTTCCTGATTTATTATTTAGTGATAATACTTCGTATTTATAAAACATCATTATGAATATTGATGGAATAAAATATAAAGTTATTAATAAGATTTTATCTATAAAAATACTTAAAGTTTGATTAATTAAAAAAAATTCCTTTTGAATAACTATATCATAGGAAAAAATCACCATTAGATATGATAAGGTGGGAAGTATAATTATAGTAAATAGTACTCGTGTAAATTTCTTTAATTTATTTAGCCGTATTACAGAGCCAATAATAAATACAGAAATGAGTATATATAAAGAATTTAAAGTAACTGCATTATTATAAAATAGTAGAATAGATAAAATACATAATAAGCTTATTAAAATTATACTAATCTTAGACAGTAAGTAAAAAATGTTAATTTTCATTTTGTAATTTTTGATATAAAGAATTTATATAAAAATGAATTCATTTTCAAAGTATTTATTCGAACACTTACATTTTGGGCTTGAAGAGAAGGATTTTACATTAATTGAAAAAATTATATTCTTTCTCATTATATTGAACTGCGTTTTTGTTGTTATTGAGTCAGAAAAATTGATTTATGAGCAATATTCGCAGCTCTTTGATTCAGCGAAACTTTTTTTTGGTATTATATTTTTAATTGAGTATATTTGTAGATTAATTGCTGTTGATCAAATAGAAAAATTTAAAGGACTTAACGGAAAAATAAAATATATTTTTACTTTCCCTGCTTTAATTGATGCTATTGCACTTATCCCATTATTTTTGATAGGAATAAATGAAGGTTTCTTAGTAAGATTATTAAGAGCTATAAGAATATTTAGTATTCTTCGTTTTGGACGTTTTAGTGAGTCAGTAGATTTTATACTTCATGCAATTTATGATAGAAGGCATGAATTAATATTTTCATTATTAATTACTTTAAGTCTAATGTTATTATCTGCTACCTTACTTTATGTTGTTGAAGGAGATTTACAACCTAAAGCATTTGGATCAATTCCTAGAGCTTTATGGGTAAGTTCTGCGGCTTTATTGTCAACAGGTTATGGTGATTATACTCCTATTACTTTTTTAGGTAGATTTGCAGCA
This sequence comes from uncultured Alphaproteobacteria bacterium, assembly GCA_902524385.1. Taxonomy (GTDB): domain Bacteria; phylum Pseudomonadota; class Alphaproteobacteria; order HIMB59; genus CACPNW01. Next base: position 182,851 of record CABZCZ010000001.1, on the reverse strand, counting down.
GTATGCACTGCATTGTTTGGAATTGGAGCAGTTGCTTTACCAGCTGGTATATTAGCAAGTGCTTTTACAGATAGAAAAAATAAAGATTAATTAATAACTTTATTTGTAAAATTTTCTAAATTTTTATTCATTTCTTCATCTGGTAGGTGAAAACCTTTAATTGTCTCTTTCCAATCTAGTTTTGAATAATCATCATATTTGTTAACAAAATATTCATTTTCTTTTAAATTGATTTCATTATCCTTTTCTTTCAATGAAAATAAGAGGAATAACCAAGATCGTGGCTCCAACTCTTTAATTTTTTTAGCTTGAGTTATGCAAACATTATAATCTTTTTTACAAAAATATCCTAATACAAGATCTCTATATCTATTATCTGATGTTTTTTGACCAGCAGGTATAGGATCTAATTCAAGCGCTTTATGAAGTAATTCTAAACCTTGATCAATTTTTTTATTTCTTACTAATATTTCGCCATAAACTGCAAGAACTCTTGGATCATTTGGATTCATAGAGTAGGCAATTTTTCCATGTTCTTCTGATTCTTCATATTTTTTTTGCATTAAGGAAATGGCTGAGCTAATTCTTCTTACTTCATAATCGTTCTCATCATGCTCTAAACTTTTCTCAATATGGTGAAATATCATTTTCATCATTTTATCATTATCTTCATAATATTGTTTACCTAGACCACCACCAATTGTACAAGCTTTAAGCGAGTGCGCTCTTGCATTCGTTTCATCTTGTTCGAGAGCTTTATCAAAGTGAAATAAAGCTTTATCATTATGTTCTTTTGCTGATGATTGTCTGAGCCAGTGATATCTTCCAATAACTAAATTTTCATATGAATTTAAATTATCAGTAGGTTTTCTTTTTATATTTTGTAAATTTGTAATTTCTATATTACCTAATAATTCTTTTGATATCTTTTGTACAATTTCATCTTGAATATCAAAAATGTCTTCAAGAACTCTATCATATCGATCTCCCCATATAATGGAACCATCTTTTGCATTAGTTAAATCTACTGCTACTCTTAATCTATTACCAACTGATCTAATATTTCCACCAACTAAAAAATCTATTTTATGTTTTTTTGCAAATGAAAGTGCGTCTTCATTACTTTTATCATGATCGTCACATGTTTTTTTTGATACAACATCAAATTCTTTCATTCTGGAAAACTCTATAATTAAATCACCTGTAATGGCTTCTACCAAAAATTCACTGTCATCATTTTTACTTACATTCTTAAATGTCAGTATTGCTATTTTTGGATGTGAAGAATTTCGTGAAATAATTACATTATCATCTTTTTTATTATTTTCATCTTCATTGTTTTCCTCATTAACTTCTTCAGAGAAGAAATCATTTTCATCAATTTTTAATCCTTTTACTTTGAAAACCTCGAACTCATCGCTTATATTTTTTAGTTTTCTTGTACCATCAGCTTCTATTGAATAATCAATTCTTTTATCAACTTGATCTTTGACAATTTTTGAAACAAGAATTTTACCTGGTTCACTTTGACTTTCTAGTCTTGCCGCCACATTCACACCTGAGCCCATAATATTATTATTTTCTACAATTACATCATCTACATGAATACCGACTCTCCAGTTTAATTGTAACTTAGTTAATGAATGCTCATTTCTTTCATATAATTTATCCTGGAATTCAATAGCAGCTTTAACGCACTGTACAGGACTTGGGAATTCAGCAACAACAGAGTCACCAGCAGTTGAAAAAATTTTACCACCAAATTCAGCTATAACATCATCAATTATTTTTCTGCATTCATTAAGGTTGGTGAGTGTAAGTTCTTCGTTCTCCTCCATATGTTTACTAAAATTAACACAGTCGGTAGCAAGAATGGTGGCTAATTTTCTTTCAGAATTCATATTTTTTTTTAACTAAATTTTTTTTAAAATACCAGCCAAATATGGTAACTATTGTCACAGAATCTTAAAAAACAAATATATAAATATACAATAACTTTTATAGGAGGCTTTTATGGTTGAAAGTTTTAATGGAATTTTTTATTTGATTTTATACATAATTAACATTGCATTAGCAGGTTATTACTCGTTTACATTTCTATTTAATAAAGAAAAAGAATTTGCAAAATATAACACTGACTCAAGTGCTGCACCAGCTGCCAATTTTGGAATTTTTTGGGTTACTGCTTTTTTCTTTGTTGGTCTTTATATTTTATTTACTGGACCCGAAGGTACTTGGCCTTTTTTTATAATTAATGTTATTGTCTTTGCAATGGCAACTGTGTACAATTTTTGTTTTCATTTTAAAATAGCTTTTCTTTTTGGAAGAGATAAGGTTAATTCGACAATAGAGCAGCCAATTGTATCTGCAGTAGTTCTAGTATTAAACTTAATTATAATTTATGGTTTATTTGATAAAATTTATCTATAATAATTTTATAAGGAGTTATTATGGTTGAAAATTTTGGAGGTACTTTAAATCTAATTTTATTTTTAATTAATTTATTAGGAATATCTTACTATGGTTTCCTAACTGTATTTTCACCAAATTCACTTGTTACAAGATATGATTTAGGTGAAAAGGCTTTGCCAATTGTTAGAATTATAGGAACATTTATTGTGCCAATTGTAATAATTGGAATTTGGATATTATTTAGAGAAAACGGACCTCAATCTTGCTGGATATTTTTTGTAAACGGATTTTTACTTTCTTTTGCTCAAGTTATTTTAAGTTGGGCCCAAAGATTAAAATTTATAGACCCTGATGCAAAAAGTGATGTTGCTGATGAAGTAATAGGGCATGTATTTTTATTTATAGCAGTATATCTTTTATATAATATGTCAGATATAATTTACATGTAACTAAAAGCTGGGATTGAATTCCCAGCTTTTATCAACTTAATGAAAATTCCTTTACTTTATTAAATGCAAAATGATCAGCAGCATGTTTTTTTGCATACAAAACTTCTTCCACTATACCTTCTTCATTAATCATTATATCTGTTACTGCAGTATTAAAATATCCTCCAAGAGGAATAGGCATAAAACCTCTTATTAAGGCCGGAAAGATTGCAAATGTTTTATAAATACTTGCTAAAAATAATTTAAACCAACTACGCTCTATTGAATATTTTTCAAAATATTTAAATTTTTCATCAGCCAAAACAGTAAATGGGATAGGGCCGTGCTTCTTCATATTTGATCTTAAAAGATTAACATTTGAATGAAAAATTCCTACATGGGTAAAATTTGGACCAAATTCGTTATATCTTTTATTAAACTCAAGAAGTCTTAAATTACAAAAAGTGCATCCAGCGACTCTATAAAAAGTCAATAAAACTTTTTTTCCTTTAGTTTCTGATAAATTAAATTCATTACCATCATGTTTTGGTAGTGTAATCTCATCTAATTTATCTCCTTTTTTTATTTTCATTTATTAACCTCACATTTTGCTATTAACATAACTGTATACTCATAATCATTAAAAACAAATGTAAACATTCCTTGATCATAAGCTAAATGACCATCACTCATGGAAGATGCTTTAAAACGTTCTTTTTCAAAATTTTCAGAATAATTGTATGCAATTGATGAAAAATAATTTGCTCCTTCTCCTGGAAGAAATTTTAAGTTCTCATCACCTCTCAAAAAAGAAAAATCAAATTTATACCTATCTTCTGGTCCACTTCCTTGTTTAGTGTAACTGCTATAATAGTGTCTTATGTGATTATTGACAGAACAATCATAAGTGTCTCCAACTTTGGCATATCCATTAATGCTAATGGTGAAAATAAAAGATAATAAAATAATTTTTAAAGTTTTCATAAAATAAGTATATATTTTTTTTTATCTTATCAAATGTGATAAATATATTAATATTAAAATTTAATGACAATAGTAATACTTAAATTATTTCATTATCTTGCAATAGTATTTTCAGGTGGAGTTTTAGTAGGTGGAGGAGTAATTCAATCAGTCTATACCAAAGAAAATAAAATTCCTGAAATACATGTTGCTAAAATTTTAAAAATATTAGGATACATTGGGCTTCTATCTTTACTTATACTTTGGGTTACAGGCATTTTACTTTCAATCATTTTATACAATGGATTTATAATTAATAGTGCATTTACTGTTAAATTAATTGCTGCTGGTTTTCTTCTAGGCTTTTCAATATTTACCAATTTTCATGTATACAATTCTTCAAAAAAAAAATTACCTCCTAATAAAAAAATAATGAAAATATCAACCATGAGTGGAAGAGGGCTTTTAATAATTGTTTTAACAGCTGCAGCTATTGCATTTTATTAAATAATATTCATAATTTTTTTGCAGCACTTGTTTCTTTAATATTTGTTAACTTAGTATACCTATCAATCATCTGTGTTGTTTTATGACCGCTCTGAGCCATAATTTCATGAGTTGGAACTCCATTCATCCTAGCTTGAGTAATCGATCCAATCCTTAGACTATGACCAGAAATTTTATCGCAATTATTTAACCCTGCTTCTTCGGCTCTCTTCTTTAAAATTATAACAAAACTTGTATCTGTTAAACTTACTTTTTGATTTTTATTATTGAGAATATATTTTTCAATATTATTTGCTTTGTTAATCTTATAAAAGAGGGGGCCAGTATCAATCAAAGCACTTTCTAACCAGTTTTTAAGTGCTTTAACTGGACAATACGTAGAATCATTTCTTGGTAAATATATCATTCTGCCTTCACCCTTTTGATCTGTTTTTGAAAAGGGAATTAAAACTTGAATTCCATCTTTTTCAAAGTTTAAATGTTCATATTTCATGCCAAGCAGTTCTGATCTTCTACAAAAACTATAAAAACCTACTAGTATGAGAGCTTTATCTCTAATATTTCTAATATCATCTTTATCTGTCGGTATATTATCTATTATTTTTTCAATATCTTTTTTTAATAACTCTTTTGCTTGCCCAGATTGATTATTCTTTTCATCTCTAACTATAGCGCTTATAGTTTCTGATATATTTGGATTTTTTCTGTCAAATTGAAATCCGTTTACTCTGTATTTATAAGTAATTGATGCAAGAATTCTTTGAATGGTCGATGCTTTATAGGCAGTTGAGGAGTAGGGGTTGTTATTTACTTTTTCTCTTCCAGGAATATTGCTTGTGCCTTTTAGTATTTTAGCTTCTGGATCTTCATGTAGCCAATCCATATAATTTGCAGTTAATGCATATGCGCTATCCATATCATCTACATCTAATGGGCTACATTTATATTTATCATTGCAGTAATCTATAAATTTTAACCAATCACCTTGGTACTTATCTTGTGTGTTCTTAGCCTTAGATTTTTCCTTTAGCTTTGTTACTTTATCATTAAGTGATATTTTAACCATAATATATATTACGATAATTACAGTTATCGTAAATAATAGTCAAGCAATAAATATTAAGTATATATTTCAATAATTTATATATATTATCTAAATCTATTTCTAAAATTACAAACTAGATATAGATTTTCACGTGTAATAAAATACTGTATATAGTGTATCAAATGGAACAATTACCGCAGATTTCAGCTGATTCCCAGATCTTTATATTAACGGGTGCTGGTATAAGCAAAGAGTCTGGGATTGAAACATTCAGAGACTCAGATGGACTTTGGAATAATCATAGGATTGAAGATGTTGCCAGTCCAGAAGGATTCTATAGAAACCCTACTCTTGTCTATGATTTTTATAATAAACGTCGAAAAGAACTAAATTCAGGAATTAAGCCAAATAGGGCCCATATTTTACTTCATGAATTTGAAAAAACATATAAAATTCATATAGTTACACAGAATATCGATAATTTGCATGAGATTGGCGGGTCATCATCAATAATTCATATGCATGGTGAGTTAAATAAAGCTAGATGTATGATGAATGATAATCATGTATTTGAGTGGCTGGTGGACCTAAATGAGACCCATAAATGCCCTGAATGCGGTTCACAAATGAGACCTCACATTGTGTGGTTTGGTGAAATGCCCATGCAAATGGATGAAATTCACGATTTAGCTGAGCAATCTAGCATGTTTGTTTCAATTGGTACCTCTGGAGAGGTCTACCCTGCCGCTGGATTTGTTACAATGTTCAAAGATATGAATAAGCCAACTGTTGAATTAAATTTAGAACCATCACGTAATCAAAATCAATTTGATTTTGCCATTCACAAACCTGCAACAGTTGCTGTTGAAGAATTTAAAAATTTACTTTTAAGTAATAAAAAAAACTAATTTATTCACATTATTAAATTTTTTTAAACAAATATTTTTTTCTAGAACTTTCTTTAAAGAGAATCATTAGCATTAATGTTTTTATGACAAGAAAACGTCCTGATTACACTGAAGCACGTAATTATTATATAAAAGGAAATAGAAATGAGTACCCTACTCTTCAAGATATCGCTACTGAATTCAACTATTCATTGTCTACACTTAGAAAACAGGCGGCTAATGAAGGGTGGTTAAAAAAAAGAAGAGAAAGACTTGATCTTAAAGAAACAATAATGATGAGAAAAGAGTTTATGGGAAAAGCTTCAAAACTTACTAATGTCTCTTTTAATGCGATCAGTGCTGCAGAATATATAATTAATAAAATTAAAGAAGAACAAAATCAAATAGACTTAGGCAACAAGGTTTTTGACGAAAATTTAGCAACAAAACAAATGTGGGCTCTAAATAATGCTATAAAATTAATAGAAAAAGCGAATTCTACATTAGATGAAATTGAAAATGGGCATATGTCTCCCATTGATCAAATTTCATTTTTATAATACTTTATTTTTGTTTAATAAAAAAAACTATGATTTAGAATGTCTAGAAAATGTTAAATATAAATAAGTGTTTAATACTTATGTCCTTTTTATTTTTATATGGATGTTTAGGTGGAACGACATCAAATAATTTATCAAATAATAATAGTTACAAAATTACTGAAACTAAAGCAGCAATTATTAAAGATTATTATTGTAAGAAAAATGATGGAGTAATTTATAAAACAAACAATAAAAAATGTAGTTATGGAGATAGAGAAACTATAGTAGCAGAATATAATCTATATATTAAAAATAAAAATAAGACGTTAGTTGCTGAAAAAAAACAAAATATACTTCCTGAAAATGGTTTAGCTTGCGTTAATCAGAAATTTTCTAATGGTAATTACATTGGGCAAATATATTTAAATAAAAATCATGGATATGGACTAACATCTTGGGAAAATTCTTCTCATAGATATTTAGGCTTATACAAAAATGGTCTTAGAGAAGGTTTAGGTATTTATTTTTTTTCACCAAATGAATATTATTATGGAAATTTCAAAGATGGTGAAAGGCATGGCAAAGGTGTTTATTTAGTAAATAATGTTATTTACGAAGGATTATGGAATAAAAGTAATTTTGAGAAAGAACAAATTTTAGATAAAAGAAATTTATTGATACAAGTTCTAGATGCTGCAAAAAAAGCTAAGAGTTATTGTTAAAGTTTTCTTCAAAATTTAATTCAAAATATTCTGGCCTTAAACCAAAACAATTTTTAGAGCCCTCATTACAATTATCGGTAATAATTTTTATTTTTTTATTAATTATTTTAAAATAATTTAACCTATTTATTGGATATCTTCCTGATAATATTGAATCGACAATATAAATTTCATTATTATCTATTTTGACTAAATAAAAATTATGAAATCTAGATGGTAAAGTTCCACATACTTTTTCGGTTATATCTAATAAATAGTGATTATCAATTTGATAAACTTTTTTGTAACCTCTCCATGAGCAATTATACTGATTGATATCATATATAATATGGGTTTTTTCTCCTTTTTGAATAAGATTATGTAAACAATTTATATTAAATATAAAATTGGATTTAATATTTGGATCGAATTTGAAATCTTTTTTATTACTAGAAACTTGTTTATTTTTTTTATACTTATTTGTTTCACATTCTAAAAACTTTATGTTTATCTTTTTTAAATTTACATTGTCCTTTAATGAATCTAATTTTAAATTTTCGTTGTAATAATGTAAAAAACTTATTATTTCTGAATTAATTTTATTGCCATTGATTTTAATTTCATTTTTATTCTTAAAAGAAATATTATTTTTCGAATAACCATTAAAACGAGGTTTTATTTCCGTTTCATATAATCCACTTAAATAACTTAAACTAAATACAATTAGAAATACCAGAATTGTATAAAAACTAAATTTAGTCAATAAGTTCATTTAAATATTATTTAAAACTTAAAGTTTTTAAAAATTCAACTAATTGATCTAATTCATTTTCATCTAAGTAGGGTATCTGATTAATATTTTGACCTGATATTTTAAGTTTTTTATACATTTCAACTCTTTCTAGATCTGAGATATTTTGTAAATCCAAATTTTTCAGAGGATCAAAATGATATCTAATTGCTTCTTTTAAATCAAAAACAGATCCGGAATGTGAATAAGGCTTGGTGAACTCAACATTTATCAACGGAGGCGTTCTAAACTTATATAAATCGTCAGGGTCGTAAGTTACATTAAATCTTCCATAGTCTACTCCAAAGCCATTTTTACCAAAACCGACTTGAGGATATGGAATTGAATGAAAATCTAGATCTGAAAATAAAGTTCCACTATGGCAACTACTACATTTAGCTTTTCCATAAAATAACAAACCTCCTCTTATTGCATCGTCATTTAATTTTCCGTCATTAAATACAAAATCAGAAAATATAGTTTCTTTAATTGCAAACTCATCTCTAATAAAATGTGCAATAGCATCTGCAACAACAAAAAACTCTATTTGATCGACTTCTAAATTATAAATCTCTTTAATTTCTTTTGTATAGTCTGAATCTTTTTTTATTCTCTCAGTTAAGTCATAAAAAACATTCATAGCAGTATCAATACTTTCTTTTTTTAAAACTTCTGTTACTTCTTCATCATCTGCAACTAATTCTCTAATTTCTACAAATGGTAGGTGAACTGCTGATATAAGTGGATCTTGATAAAAATCCTGAATGATTTCATATTCATTATCCATTGAAGCATAATTTTTTGTTAATAAGCCTAATTGACTTATTATTTCGCCATCAACTTGTGTAATTTTACCATCCCAAAAAAGTGTATTGAAATCTTTTGATCCCCTTCCCCATAGAGGTAAAGTATTCCTAGGAACAATTTCACCGTCACTAAACATTCTATCAATTCCCTCACCTTCTCCTCCTACCCCAACAGCATTTGGTAACCCATCTGCAGAACTAAATTTAGTTAGATGGCAAGTGCCACAAGACATATCAGAATTAAAACTTAACATCGTGTCATGAAAAAACTTCTTTCCTAAAGAAGATTTTTTTTTATCAAATTTTTTATTTACAACTGATATTTGTTTAAAATTATTTTTTAAAGCTGCTTCTTTTAATAGTTTAGAATAAAAAGAAGATGCTAATACACTTACAGAAAAAAAAATTAATAAAAAACTAATAAAGTATTTCATGTATTTCTACTAATTTTTTTAAATCAGCTCCATTTTTTTCTATAGCTTTCAAGCCCATATATGAAAGTTCATTGTTTGTAAGACCAAGTAAAATTAATTTTTTTCTTAATAAATCATAATCATGGCAATCAATTAAACCTAATTCAGTTTGTTCTAAATTTTCAATAGTATCTTCATTATAATTTTTTAAAACTTGAGCTTTTGCAATAAAGTGATCTCTCATAGAATTATCACATTTATAAACTAACTCGCTAAAATCCTCTTGGTAAATATTAATTAGAAAATATTTTAATGGTATTTTCCATAATGAACCAATTATTATTCCAAGTAATAAGACTAATGTTAAAATATAAAAACTATTTGATTTGAAGATATTTAAGTAATTCATCTGATAAAGTACCTGTAACAGTTAAGCCGTAATCCTTTTGAAAATTCATAATCGCGATTTTAGTATCTGGTCCTATTATTCCATCAAGTGATCCATTATAATAACCATAAGCATAAAGAACCGCCTGAACTTGTAGTGTTTTAATTTTAAATTCTCCCATTGAGCCTTTTAATTTTTGAGGAGTTTCCGGAAGAATTGATTTTGGTGGTGTAGCGTTGTTACCACCTTTAGGGACTATAGGAGAACTTGGTTGGCTAGAAGATTGATGACTTACATGACTTTGATGACTACTATGTCCAGAATTAGAATGAGATTGATGAGATCCATGTGATCCATGAGATCCATGTGATCCATGAGAGCTATGTGCAGCCAAAGTATAACCTAAGTCATAATTAAAATAGTTAAAAAAAGCATTTTCAATTGTTTTAGTTTTTTCTTCACCTTTATTATTTCCGTCAATATTTTCAGGAGAATCTAATAAACCTGCGGCCGCTAGTGTAGATATTAAAAATTTAATCATGACTTTCTCAATCCAATTTTATTATATCCTTTTTCTTTATTGTACCATTCAAAAAATCCACCACAATAATCTTTTTCAACACAGCCCGTACACTCATCAAGATATTTTTGTTTCCAATCAGAAATTGATCTAACTGCATATTTTCTATAGAAATCTGGTATTGTACAAAGAGGGAAGTTATAAAGTGAAACATTCATTCTTTTTGCAGAAATAGTGTTAATTGCATAACCTAAATTTTCAAAGCTTTTTGAATTATCGAAAAATATTCTATCCCAATTCATCTTAGCGTATCCAAAATTTTCCAATTGCATTATTGCCCAAAACTCAATCCAGTTTAGATGTGTAGTTATAAATTCTGATAATTTTGGTAAATCTTCGTAATTTTGTTGAAGCAAGACTGTTCTTAATTCAACTCTAGAACCAGTTTGTATAAAATAGTTGAAGCTTTCCATAACTCTTACAAAAGAGCCTTTTTTACCGACAATAGTATCATGTGTTTGAGGAATATGAGAATATACAGGTATTCCCCATAAAATATTTTTTGACAATTTAGCTAATATTTTAATATCTTCATTCTCAATATGCTGACAATTACTCAAAATATGAAAGCGAATATCATTTCTCACAGTAATAACCCTATTAAGGAATTTAAATAAATTTTTTTTAAGTAAAGTTGGCTCTCCTCCAGAAATACCTAAAGTCGAATTAAAAGGTATTAGCATAGCAGCCTCATAAAATAGATCAAAATGATCGTATCTTTTATTTTTAGGTGGTTGAGAGCACATAATACAAAGTTGATCACATTCTTCCGTTAATAAAATTGTATTGATTGTAGCTGATGGTCTAAAGAATCTTTGACATTTATTTACCTCAGTAAATATTATTAAAACTTCATCTATTGATAATGGCTCATCTATATTTTCAAATTTAAATTTACCATATTTTGTAATAACCTCTATGAAATTACCATTATTTTTAGATATTGCTTCATTCTCTTCAAGTAATTCAAAATTTTTATTAACAATTTTTACAACAAAAGATTCTTTTACCGTTAATTCATGTTCTATTGTTCTAGTGAGTCGTATCATAGTAAATTTGTCCAAATGGTGGTTGATAATTAAAATTTTTAGTTAGATGACCATTAATATTAAATAAATTAACTGGATCCATTGATATAATTTTATCAAATACATAATTAAATTTTTTCATATGAGTTTGACAAAAAGAAGTTAAATATTTTGGTAAATCAGCCCTACTATATCTTGATATATCATCGACAATATCAATTCCACAATAAGGTTGATATGCACAATTAATACAATCAGGATTTGTTTCATTCATTGAATTCCAATTAAATTTTGAAAGCTTATCATTATCAAAGCCATCTCTCAAATTACCAATTGAAAAATCCATTAACTTAATTCTAGTTAGCATTCTAGCTTCATCGGATGGGTAAAATTTACCATCGTAATCAATAATTACATTATCTTTTGCATAGAAATTTGGACTACGTAAATCTACATAACCATTATAACCAACGTTAAAAATTCTTTTTAAAATATTTTCAAATCCAAATTCTAAAATTCTATCCTTACTTTTATGATTATTTAAAAATATCTTATCTAAAGATTTAAAATAAGCATCTGTCCACAAATCGACTTGATTTAAAGATGATGGATATTTTTTTCTGGCAAATCCTTGAAAATTAACAGGTCTAAGAAATATAGATTTTAGACCTAACTCTTTATAATATTCAACAGTTTCATCTATTTTAGAAAAATCAGTAAAAGTAGGCAGGGCTGAAATTTTATCATTTCCATAATTTTTTAATACGAAATCTAAATTTTTATAAAATTCATCTGTTGTACCTTTATCTTTTGTCCTTTGTTTTTGATGAATTGATTTTTTCCCATCTATAGATGTGCTTATGAATACATTTTCATTTTCTAATAATTTTTTAAAATCATTGGATAAATTTTGTAAATTAGTACAAATTATTAAATCAAAATTTAAGTTATTATTTTTAATCCAATGCTGAATCTTATTGATAATATCTAACCGCAATGTTGGTTCTCCACCTTGAAATTCTATTTTTCCTCTTGTGGTATTATTAGTTTCTAAAAAATTTAAAAATAATTTTAAATCCTCTGCACTCCAATCATAGTTCTTAGCTTTTTCATCAACTCTTGAAACCTGACAATAACTGCAATTTAAATTACATCTTAGAGTTGGAATGATCATAAAATAACTAAGTTGATCAGGTAGTTTTTTTCTTTTTACTAATTTATATTTGAAATTATTCCAATACAGGTCATTTTCTTTCTCATACATAAAACCTTTATTTAACAAAAACTTTGTAAATTTACCGTCTATCTCTCTTTTTATGAGTTTATCTAAGTGCTTTTCATTTGTAAAAAAAAATTCTCCAGCATCATTTGTAATAAGTTTCTTATTATTGATATTATGAAATTGATATGGAAATAAATTCATTAGAAAGATTCATAAATTTTTTTTCGAATAGAAGCATTTTGTAAATTAATCTTTTCTTTGTAAATATAATAAAATACCTTTTCTTTAATCTCTTCATAGATTAAATTTTTACCTTCTATAATAATTTTGTTATATTCATGGGAAAAATTATAATCTGTAAATATGTAGCTCAATCTCAAAATTGTATTTTTTATAATTTCAATATTTTCATCAATTTCGATTTCAATTTTTTTCACATTTAAATTATATCTATATTTTGAAGATATAGAATAATAAAAAAAGTCATATATTGTTTTGATATGAATAAGATTTATGAAACTATTAATTTATAAGTTATAAATATCAATAATGGTATAATAAAACTTATCCCAATAAAGCTAATTAAAATATAAAAGTATTCCCAATCTCTTGGCTCTCCCATATAATTTGCAATGCACTTATCTTGAAGCGTTCCATATTGAGTAGCGTAAACATCTTCATTACTAATATCTTTACATGTTGATACAGCATCCTCAAATACTGGAGGATTAATTGATGAGTAATAAAAGGATGGAATAGATAAAATAATTGTCCCTACTAAGACTGGAGTTAGGAAAAAATAAAACCAGAAATTATTAATCATACAAATGAAAATAATTTAATTTAAATGACCATGTAGATGTTACAAAACAGAGAAAAAACATGACATACAAAACTTCTTTTTGAAATTCTGGAGATTCTTTTTTCTTAAAATGTAAATAATAGAGCCAAGATGCAATAATTATAGAAATAAATAAGAATAATCCACTTTGTAGATATTCAAATTCTATATTGATGCTAAAAGATAAAGCTAAAACGATAAAATAAGATGTTAAAAATAAAATAACCCTTGATAAAGATTCCATTAATGCTCCCTGCAATTTTGTAAATTATTAGTTTCCAAAATAAAATCATATAATTGACCAGACCAAGAATATAATTTTGTATCTTCACAATTTGAAAAGTTGGTTTTTAAATCAATTAACTCTAAAATATTATTTTGATAATCTCTTTTAGCCGAATACCAAAAGGCTCCTCCTCCATAAAAATAGCTTTTTGAATGTGTGGCAATATAATAATCATCATGAAATTCTAAAATTCCATCATAAAGATATAAAAAATCTTTAGTATTAATATCAAATACAATATTTTTAATATGAGTTGACTCTAATAATTGAATATGAATTTTATTATCTAAAGTTTTTATAAAATTCGCTTTGTGTCCATAAGAATTATATAAATCATAGATGTACCAATAATTATCATCTACAAATAAAATTGAATCTTCATCAAGGTAACATCTTTCACCACAAACTACTCTATTAAAATTTGTAATGTAAGATTTATAATAGCTCAAATCATGTGAAACTTTAATCCTAGGATTGTTTAAAAAATTAACTGGGTAATTAGTAATCTTATTTTGAAATTGTTCCCTTAGACATTCTAAATCAAGATTAGAACTAGTATAAATTCCTAGCCAATAATCTGGATCTTTTTCTTTGTGAAAAAAATAACTATCAATTTTACCTTTGGAACATTTATTTAAATCATGTTCAATCATCATTAAGTCAATCTCTCTTGGTAGTTCGTAATGAGCTAATAAAGGTGTGGCACTTAAGAGGAGTTTTAAAATGATTAATTTTATAATTTTATAATGAATATTTTTTAGACTCAGTGCCACAGAAATATTTCTATTTATTAATTTAGGCAAATTCGGGTTTAAAATATGTTTAGATTAAGATTTGTTCTTAATATTACCTTAATGATTTCTCATTTTTATCAAAATTTATTTTTATAGAAGTTTTAGTGGCACCAGTTATCAAAAGAATTATAATTTTTCTTTTCTCCCTCCTTATTATTGTTCTCCTTCTAACTGGTGCTGCTAAGGGTGATCAATTACTAAGTTCTAAAGAATTTATTAAAAAAGAACTTCCCCTTGATCAGGGAAATGACAAACTCATTATTACTGAAGCACAAGAATATCCTAAAAGAACATTTTATTTTGATCCTTTAGTTGTTTTTGATGAACAAGATGACGTAAGTCTTTGTGGGTATGAGCTTACTACAGTTGATTTTACTGGAACGAGGATCGTTGTAAGCCTTTATGCAGCCCTTTTTGACAATGCACCAGAAATTATAAATTATGTACGGTTAGAAACATTACAATTAACGCCTTTTGATAAAGAATTATCCTTTAGTGATATGAAAAAATTAGAACTCTATCCCTACACAATGGAAATTATAAAAAATAATACTTTATTTGAGTCTCTTGAAAGAAATAATTCTAAAGCAAGTGCCATTATTCATGAATCATCGAATAATTATCTCTTAAATAAAGGTAAAATCTTAAAAGAATTTTATATGGGTGGATACGACTTACATGTAGAGTTTATCAAAGGATACCCTATTCACATTCCTATTCCGCAAAATATTAAATTTTTAAATGCTAAAATTGATCTCATTGATCACTGTCTTATTGAACTAAGAAAGAATGAGAAAAATTTTAATGCACCTAAAGATAAATTTTACAAAGAGGTATTTTATATTGATGAATAATTATAATCCTAATGCTTCTTTTGCTTCAGCATCAGTATAATTAGTGCCATATTTCTCATTATATGCTGATACAGCATCTGAAAAACTTGAATACCCAAGCCCTTTTGAAACAGCTTCTAAATCAACAGATACATCTGCTGCAACTGCATTAGCTACTTGGGAAGCTACATCAGCTAATTCCATCCCAACACTAGATGCCAAAGCTCCTGCATCAAATCCTAGTCCATCTGTATCCACTTCATTAATTGCAGTTGCGATATCAGTATTTTGTGGTTGATTTATTAAATCTACTAATTCATCACGAGAATAATCACGATCCCAACTACTATTCCATGCGGTTACATAGTCATTAAAATCACTGTATCCATAAATCATAAAAAATTTATCATATTTATCTAACTCAATTGAAAAATCTGTATTTTCTAAAATTTCTGAAATATTTAAATTCTCATTTTTAATATCATTTGCAATTGATGAAAACTCATCACTTAATTTTCTAAACTCATCTATAGCTATTTGAGCTTTTATATCTTCAATATTAATATCTGATAAAACCTCAACAATATCTCCATTTTCATCATAAATTTCTTTTGGTATTTCATTTTTATACGATGACGCCCAATCTTTTGCATTCCATGTTTTCATTTTTTCTAAGGATTGATAACTAATGCTAATTTCATTTGTAGCTATTCCAAGATTATTAATTTTTTCAATAAAACTTACTGTATCATAATCAATATTTTCTAAAGTATATAAAGTTTTGAGTAATTCTTTATTTTTGATTTTATTATTAATTTTAGACTGTGAGGATATTTCATTAATAGTTACTAATTCTTCTTCGCTTAAGTAACTCATATCAACTTCACTTAAATCTGATACATATTTTTTTGGATAAAATTCTAATGTTTTTGAAAGTGCGTAATCAGCTAAATCTAGTAAGGATAATGATTTTTGTAATTCATCATGATTACTGTAAATTTCAATATCATTGTACAGAAGAGATAAAACGTTATTATCTATAATATTAATAACTTCTTCCAATTGATTTGAGGAAATAATATTTTCCTGGTTTTTATTATTTATAAAATCAATATTTTGAAGATCAATTTTTTTTAATTTTGCAATTTTCTTTTTAATATTTCTTACATAATTTTTTAATTCTTTATTAAAATCTTTTTTTAAAAGTCTATCTTCTAATTCTTTTTCAATCAATGTTTTAAGGCCTTTTAGATCAGATTTAAGATCAGTTGTTATACTTATCTTTTTTTTTATTTTTGAATCAATCTTTTTTGTTTTTATTATTCCTTTTGAAAGATAAGTATTCATTAGCCAAAATCTTTTTATAGCTTCTTCAGGTGAATCTTCTAATGTTAAGCCAACAGCTTTTCTCATACTTTCTCTTGCTTTATTTAATGATAGCAAGGTGTTGATAGAATGTATGTCGTTAGAATTATAGTTATCTTCTTTAAATCTTTCTAAATTTTTTTCCTTATCCTTTAATGTTTGTAAAAAATATATTTCAAAATAGGCCATAGCCTTCATCATGTTATGAGGATATTTTTCTAGTATCTTTTTTTTTGTAATAAAATAATAAGCAACTTTTTTTCCTGAAGTCATTCCTTTTTCTTTAAAACTGTTATTATTGAATCCTTCAAACATTTCTTCAGGTAAATTTATAACATCTTCAAATTTACCAAGATTATCTAAATCTGAGATAAATATTTTGTCTTTTTTCGCAAAAACTGTTGTTGAAATAAAAATAAAATTAAATACTAAAAATAATAAAATTAAGTTAATTAAAGTTTTATTTTTATAATTAAACATACTAAGATTATTTTCTAATTTTATTATAGCAATTTTAAATAAAAAATTTATCATAAAAAAATGAATTTAGGAGAGAAATATAAAAAAGCGTGGTTTGATTATATGAGCAACTTAGACCGTGAAACTTTACCAAGTTTGATGGATGATAAATTTGAGTTGCGATCTCTTACAAAAGGTCCGCAAAAAACTATTCAATCTAAACAAGTAATTCTAGAAAGAATAAGTAGCATAGGTACATCAATAAAATTAACACCGGAAGTTCACCATTCATCAGATGACTTACTTGTAATAAGCGTATTACAGTAGTGGGATACTGGAAAAGGTATAGTTATGTGGTTTGTTAAATTTAGAGATGATAAGGCGATTCAACAAATTACTGCTAAAGGTGATCCAGCTTAAGTGATAATTAAACTATAATTAAAAGTCGAGGTTTTTGAAGAAGCTTATCATAGAACTGGATAAATCTATTTAAAATATAACTAAAAACTATTATTATAAAAAAATGATATTGGTTTTATCTAATTTTGATCAATTTTGATTTATATATGATCTACTTTTGAATATGATATTTCAGTAATGTCTGATAAAAGAAAATATGATTGAAAATTTTAATAATCTACTCTTTTTAGTTTTACATCTAGCCATAATAGGTCTTCTAAGTATTTTTTTAATTAGAATTTTTTTCTTTCCTCAAGGAATAGTAAAAGAATATAACGTAGATCAAAGTGGAATATTGCCAATGCGCTATGTAGGAACTTTTATTTTTGGCTTTGTTTTTATGGGTATTTATATTCTTTTTAGACCCAATGGGCCAGAAGGTACTTGGGTTTTTTATAATTTATTTTTTTTAGTCGCAACCGCTCAGCTAATTTATGATCTCATGTTTTATTTTAAATTTATTGATAAAGACATAGGCGCAAAAAATAGTATCATAGATCTAACATTTTCTTTTGCTGCTTTTATTATTTCAGTAATCTTAATTTACGGTTTATCAAACAAAATATATTTATAGATTTTTTTGAGAAAGGTTTTTATCAACCAAATAAAAAGCTCACGCTACAAGATTTGAAATAAGTGAACAATGATATTAATTTATTATACTCTTTATTGTATCCGCCAAATTCTTACTAATTATTTGTATGCCTTCTTTATTTGGATGTTTTCCATCAGATTGATTTAATTCTGGTATTAGTGCCACGCCTTCTAAAAGAAAAGGATATAAAGATATTTTAAATTCTTCTGCTAAATTTGGGTAAATATCATTAAATGATTGTTGATAATCAGATCCATATGAGTTTGGTGCCTGCATACCAGTTAGCAAGAGTTTTATGTCTTTATCTAAAACTGTATCAATAATTTTTGATAAATTAGTTTTTGTGATCTCTGGCGCAATACCTCTAAGCATATCATTTGCACCTAATCCGAGTACAAACAAATCATAGTCATCTTGCAGACTCCAATTTAATCTATTTAATCCGCCACTTGTCGTATCACCTGATACAGAAGCATTTGTAATACTGCTTTGTATGTTTAGCGATTGCAAATCTTTTTCTAAGTATAGGTTGAGATGATCCGCACTGTCTAAACCGTAACCAGCCATCAAGGAATCACCAAAAAGAATAATCTTATAGTCTTGTGCTTGCAATGATAATGGACTTATAAGAAAAATTAAAATATAGACGATTTTTTTCATGAATTCCCTACTTCGCTTCTCCAATATACACTTACAATATCAAAATGGAACACTCTTAACTGAAGTAATCAAAGGAATAGATTTTACTATCTATCAAAATGAAAAACTTGCAATTGTTGGTAAGAGTGGATCTGGTAAAACATCCTTGCTGATGTTGATGGCAGGTTTAGAAAAGCCTACGTCAGGGAACATTACCTACCAAGATCAGGACATAACGACTTACAGCGAAGATCAATTAACCGAATATAGAAAAAAGAATATTGGTATAGTATTTCAATCGTTTTATTTAATTCCCAATTATACGGCTTTAGAGAACGTGGCACTCCCATTAGAAATTAATTTTCAAAAAGATGCATTAAGCCAAGCAAAAGAAATTTTAGTTGATTTAGGATTAGAAGATCGTCTTCAACACTTTCCAAGTCAATTATCTGGTGGTGAACAACAACGCGTCGCCATTGCAAGAGCCATAATTAAAAAACCTGAATTAATCCTTGCTGATGAACCAACAGGCAACCTAGATGATGAAAATACAGAAGTAATTACTGAATTAATATTTAACATTGCAACAAAATATCAAAAAAGTCTTTGTTTAGTCACGCATGATGCTGATTTGGCAAAACGCTGTGATCGCATCATGACAATTGAAAATGGCACAGTTGTTTAATCAACTGCTGTTTATTCATAAACAAGCTCTTAACGATTTAAAAAGGAGCTTACAAAAAAAAATTACAATTTTTATTACAATTTTTATCAGTGTTTTTATTTTATTTCTAATTAACACTTTAAATCAATCGTTACTAAAAGAAATCAAATCAAATACCAAAACGATCTTAGGGGGTGATGCAGAAATAGAGTTACAAAATACAAAAATGGATGCTGATATCATTAAGGAAATAAATACCTTTGCAAAATTATCTTTAAATACAACAATCACGTCCATGGTTGCGAATAAAAAATTAAATCCGCCTAAAACATCCTTTGTGCAGCTACGTGTTATTGATGATTTATATCCTTTATACGGCGAGTTCATAACCACTGGAGGAACTGTGGGATCAGATTTTTTTAAAAGTAGTGAATTTGTAATCATCAATGAAAACTTAGCCGTTAATTTACAATTACAAGAAGGGGATGATTTAATTATTCGCGATCAACGTTATATGGTTCACTCCATCATAGAGAAAATGCCTGATTTAGGAGCAAGTGGTTTATTTGGTGATCTTGTTATTATTTCTCAACTAGGATTAAACTCTTTAAAACTTGCTTCCTCAGAGAATTTTTTTGAATACGAGTACCGGGTCAAATATTTTGATACTGTTAGTGAAGAGCGAGGAAAAGAAAAACTTAAAAAACTTTTTCCAAAGTCATCAAATATTAATATCCGCTTTCCAGAGAACACCACAAGTTTTATTCAACGTATTCTTGATAATTTTGCTAATTTTTTAAGTTTAATATCTTTAGCGGCCATTCTTATTGCAGGTATTGGTATTTCAAATATGGTTATTGCTTACATCAATCAAAACTATAATGCCATAGCTGTTCAAAAATCACTTGGACTTAGCACTCGTATTATTCAATGTATACTTGCATATCAGATATTTATCATCTCTTCTTTTATTTGTATTATTGCTTTTATACTCAGTAGTTTTAGTCCTGGAATTATAAACTCCCTCCTCCCCAAAGAATTAAATTTTTCTCTTCAGAATAGTAGTGATCTTGTTATTTTTTTTAAAATTACATTTATTGCTCTAATTGCGATTACCATTTTTTTAATTCCAGCATTAAACTCTATACAGCAACTCTCTGCCAACAGTCTTTTTCGTAATACATATGAATTTGTAAGTTTACAATTTTCTTTTAATACAATTATAGTGTTACTAACTCTTTTTTTTCTAATGATTACGATCTTCACCCTAGGTAGTAATTTGTGGATATATAATTTTATATTTTTAATTGGTTTTTTAATTACTATTTTACTTTTTTATGGTCTATTCAAACTATTTAATCTGTTCTTTAGAAAAGTAACGAATATTACAAACTTTAATTTACTTTTAGCAAAGCGTAATCTTATCAGTCCTAGTTCTATTGGTCCGTTGATTTTAACAACACTAGGAATGGGTATTTCGCTTTTACTGACAATTCTTATTATTGCAGGCTCTTTTCAAAACATTATTAAAAGAAGTGTAGACACAAAAGCACCTGACTTCTTTTTTATTAGTATTGATCAATCTATTAAAAGTGACTTTCAAGAGTATATTCTTAATGAATATCCAATGAGTGAACTTATTTTTGCTCCTACAGCTTCAGCGAGAATAAAAGAGGTAAATGGTATTGATCCTGCAACATATATTGATCAAGGTAATCCCTCTTATTGGGTTATAAGATCCGAGCGTCAATTTTCCTGGTTGAAAGAACCTCCAGAAAACAATCCTATTGTAGAGGGTGAATGGTGGTCAGATAACCCTACTGATCAAATGTATATTTCTTTTGATTATAACGCTGCACAGGATTTAGGTATTAAAATAAACGATAGCATTACCTTAAGTCTATACGGACGTGATATTATTGGTATCGTTAAAAATTTTCGTGATGTTGATTATGCAGATTTTACATTAAATTTTGTGATGCTGTTGAATACAAACTATGGCGAGACTATTCCGCATCAATATATTGCAACGATTAAACTATCTGATCAAGACAACTTTCAAGAATACGCGCTTTTAGAGAAATTTCCAAACATATCTTCTATCAAAATTTCTAATTATGCTGAAACAATAAATAAATTATTGAATCAAATTAACATTGCTGTCATCGCTCTTGCTGTTATAATTATTTTTATTGGTTTATTAGTCATTAGTAGTGCCATTTTGGTCCAAGGAAAAAATAAAATATATCAAAATTTAGTATTTAAAATTTTAGGATTAAAGAAAATAGAAATTATCAAAACTAGCTTACTAGAATTTGCTATTTTATTTTTCAATACGATAGTTCTCACATTACTTATAAGCGGAGTAGCTTCCTACTTAGTTGTTAACTTTATTTTTAATATTGATTGGCATCTTGATATATCTTCAATTATTCTAGTTTATTTATCTACTGGTATATTTACAATGGCATTAATAATTTTAGATACATATAATAATTTAAGCCCTAAGGTTTATCCAATAATTCGAAATAATTAATTAAAATATTTGTTTGTACTCATTCAAAATATATAATTTGTGTGGACCTATTTTTTCAAAACATGTAATATTGAATATTTTCCAGATAAAACTGAAGAACTGAGGATTGAATCGTTATATTTTTTTTCAAATTCAATTTGTGGTAATGCTCCAAAGCTCTCTTTTATCTCTTTATCTAGAGCATAAGCTTTAATATTATATACATGCATTCCGCGCGGAGGACATGGTCCATCATAATTTTCTTTATAATTACTGTTTTGGCCACTCATACCAATACCAATTTTTCCATCTTTCATTTCTGGCAATTCGTTTACGTCAGTTGGGATATCAAATAATATCCAATGAACCCAAATTTTACCTGCAAGACTCATTGCATCTGGATCATCCATTATTAATACAATTGATTTAGCATTTTCAGGGACATTAGAGATATTTATTGGAATAGATATATTCTCACCACCTCTTTTCTCACATGCATACTTTTTTGGTATACTTTCTCCATCACTAAATGCTGGAGATGTTATTTCTATAGCGTTACAGCTAAAAGATAATAATAAAAGTGTTGATAAAAAATATTTAATCATAATTTTACAATAATACATTTTATTAAATTAATATTAATTAAATATTAATAATAATTTTTAACAAAAATTAGTTTCCTATATGTTTCTTGTAAAATAGAATTTCTTGGATTTTAAAAAAAGTCTTATTATATTAATCATTTAAGATAAAAAGCATATTTAGCAATTAAAATATCGTTAATAAAAAATATATTCTATGAAAGAAACTTACTTTAAGCCTTTTGGACCAACAATAGGTAAATATAATTTATCACGTACAATGATTGGTAAAGTTAATTCTTTTGTAAACAAAATAATTGAAAATAAACACAAAAGTAAATTATTGGATCACTCACATAGTTTGGCGGGAAATGTTCAGCAGCAATTTCGCTTAACAAAAGATTTTCTTTTTACTAGCGGTTTAGAAAAACAACTTAAGCGCATTATTGAATCTTATTACAAAAACGTTATTAAGGTTAATCCCTCTTCCATTAGAATTGATCGAGCATGGATAGTTAGACAATTTGCTGGTGATTTTAATCCCCCACATATCCATAGAGGTAACGTTAGTGGAGTGTGTTATCTTGAAGTTCCAAATTCTATTAAATATAACAAAGAGATCTCTTTTGCTGGAAGACTCTCTTTTTTTGATGGTCGTGTCTCCATGCCACGTAATAGCCCTCCTTTGGTAAAGCATCGTATTACCTTTAAACCTCGTGTCGGTGACATGTATATATTTCCTGCTTTTTTAATGCATGATGTTCATCCGTTTCGTAAAGATGGCGAGCGAAGATGTTTTTCTTTTAATGCATTTGTAAAAACTTAAAATTTATTTTGTATTTGTCTACGTTATTGACCTTTTTCTATCACTCTTACTACTTTCTTTTGTTCATGAGAGGAGATTATTAAGGATTCTGCGATATAATTTGCTTATAGGTCAGTTGGGTGAGTGGTAAGGCCTATCGTTACCCTTTTTCTAATTACCTTTAGGCTCAACTGTTATGAATTTTTTATTAATCCATGAGTTGATTCCACTTTGTGCATTGTAAATAATAGTATTAAATTTCTCATCTATCATATTAGCGACTACCTTAGATCTTTTTCCTGATCTGCAAAGTAAGATTATTGGATCAGTTACATTTATTTCTAGTTGTAATTTTACGTACCATTCATCAAAATTATAATTCCCCTGTTCATCAAAAAAAGTTAGTAAAATACTATTTGGAATAACGCCGGTTTGAACCCACTCTGAATTTCTTCTTATATCTACAATTGGAATATTAGCATTTGATAATTTTATCATTTCTTGATCATTGACATCTATAACTTCTGCAAATGCAAATTTAACAAGCAGTAAACCAACTATAATCTTTATATAAAATCTAATAATCATTAATTTTCTTAAGAATAATCATTAATTAATTTTAATTGTGAAACTATCAAGTTAGAGCTTAGTACTTATTTAAAAGAATTAGTCGTGTTCTCCACCTGGATCATTTTTTGGCAAAGCAACTTTATAAGGATTGCCATATTTATCTCTATAAATAACGCTACCTCGTGCTCTATTCGCTGAATGGTAACCCTCTTTAAATTTATAAACATTCTCAGATATTTTAAAAGTAGCAATAGTGATAGCAATGGCTGCGATTAGAAGAAAATGTGTTGCAAAAGTTACTCCCATTACATACCAGGATCCTACATAAAGACTGAATGCGACACACCACATCCAAGCTAATATTTGCAATACCATGTGTCTTACTTGTAGGTCAGGGATGTGCTTTAATGGATTAAAGTCATGGTTCATAATACTATCCCAACATTCAACTATAAATTGTCGCATATAGATGAGATAGGTCTTTATTTTAAATAGTAAATACCTTGTTAAATATTATTAATATTTGAAAATAAATTTTATTTTATATTATTTTTTATATTATCCTGCCTCTTTAGCCAATCAACCATTCATCTTTCCTTAGTCTTAAGTGTTCACGACACATACGCCACACTATTGATACTTATAAAAGTCAAATTTATAAAAATTTATTTTATAAAAAAAATAAATTAAAAAAAAATTTTAAAAAAATTTAATTTTGTACAGGTTGTCACATTTTTTTATTTTTTTTCTAACTATTTCAAAATCATTAGAGAGGAAATATTATGAAAAAAATATTTATTACATTAATTATTCCATTCGTATTTTTTGCTAATGTTTTAAAAGCAGACGGACACAAACATGATATTGTTGACACTGCTGTTAAAGCTGGCGCGTTTAATACATTGGTTGCTGCAGTACAAGCAGCTGACTTAGTTGATACACTTAAAGGCATGGGTCCTTTTACAGTATTTGCACCAACAGACGATGCATTTGCTCTAATTGACGAAGCAACTTTGAATGATCTTCTTAAGCCAGAGAATAAAAGTACTCTAGCAGGAATTTTAACATACCATGTTCTTTCAGGAAAAGTAATGTCAGGAGACATATCTGGAACCATCGAAGCAGTAACAGTTAATGGTCAAAAATTAATTGTAAAAGCAGAAAACGGTAAAGTTTTTGTAAATGATGCAGAAGTAATTACTGCAGATATTGAAACTACAAATGGCGTTATTCATGTCATTAATAAAGTAGTATTACCACAATAATTAATTAGCCCTTTTTTAAGGGCTAAACCACTATTTATTATTGCCAAATTCTTTTGTCGCAAACATAAATCAATTTATTTAGTTATTTCTGAAAAAGTGATTTCGTGACCTTTATCGGTAAGAAGATTTTCTATCTTCTTTAAAAAATTGTCGTCTTCTTCACCAGTTTCTCTTTTAGCTATATATTTATCCCAATCATCCATGCTGCTCCATTCCTCGGTTAAATGTAAAACATTTTTATTTTCTGTATCTATTGATCTAATAATACTATTGCATCCTTCTTGAGATAAAGTGTAAGCCCTTCCATTTGGTGAGTTATGTAAGTTTATATATTCATCCATTTTTCCTTCTTTAATATGAACTTTGATCCAAACCATTAATGACATTTTGCACCTACTTTATGATTTTTTATTTAAAGTTTTAGTAATTTTCAACTATACTATATGTGTTTTCTTGAACTATTTCACCTAGCTTACTTCCATCATTAATCATAAGTTTTAAATCTGAATGACTTCTAACTAAGTCTCTGGTTTTGCCTAAATGTTCAAAATTATCAAAATTACAATTAAAAGAAATATGACCCCACATATTTCCAGACATAATTGCTATTGTGCATTTGTTAGCACCTTGATCTTTCCATAACTTTGCAAATTTTTTAACATTTTCCATTGCCTGATCGTTTTGACCAGGAAAAGGTTTCATAATCCACTGTATTCTAACCATATTTCTCCTTTCTAAATAATTTAGTTTGGCATTTCTATTGACGTAACAAAGTTTAAGGTATCGCCACCCATAAATTGAACGCCATTTAAATAGCTACCTCCACCAGTCACTCCTTCAAACTTACCTGTTCCCGAAATAAATGTCCAATCTCCTCCACCTTTAGAGGGTTCCCAATTTCCACTTGTCAGAAAAAGATCACCATCAGTATCATGCACTGTACACATAAAAAATCCTGCTAGAGGAATGCCGTCCTTATTTGCAATACCTTTACCTTTACAGTCTGCCATAACTTCTTTAGGCCACCCTTCTGGAGCATCATCGTAAATCCAAAAAGAATCATTGCTCCAATTCCAAATTTGAGCTTCACTAGCTGTTACTATCGGTGCTTCAAAACCACTTGTATTATATGCAGTTCCAGTAAATTCATATTTTTCACCAGCAAATGCTGAACCAAATATTAAAAAAATGGAAAATGTTAAGATTACTAAAAATATATTTTTCATATTATTCCTCTTTTGTTTTTATAGTTTAATGAATTTTTATTTAGATATAAAAATTTCATACTCCATAATAATTTCATTACAGAACTTTTAATAAATCCTCATCATCAATCATTGCTTCAACTTGAGGAAAAGTACACATTGGCGCCCAACTCATCATGAAACCGTGAAGTTTTTCATGGCTTTCTGGATCTACGATTACATAACCATAGCCACTTGCTGAATTATGAACTCTAGCAATTTTAGTTACTCCCTCAGGAAATTCAACATCTCTTTCCTCTTGAGTCATATTTTTAAATAACTCTTGTGCAGCTAATTTCTTATCTTCATATACAACATACTTTAAGTGATATAACATTTTGTATCCTTTCAATTTAATTATTATCGATTAACTTAACACCAACTAAGAAGATTGTTAATGGACTCTGCTATATAAATATATCATGTCTATATTGCTTCCAAAGCATTTATCTAACAGTAAAAAATGTGTAACAAAAAAGTATTTTAGTTATTACATAAGAAAGGAAAAATTATGGACTCAAAAGCATTAGTAGAACAATGTTACGATCTCTTTGGAAAAGGTGACATGGAAGGTTTTATGAATATAGTACATGACGATTTTATTTGGGTATATCCAGGTGATAAACATCCATTTTCTGGAACTCATAATAAAGAAGGTTTTCAACAACAATTAATGAAAACTCCTGAACTCTGGACCAATTTTCAGGTTACGATTGAATCAATGATCAGTGAAGGTGATAAAGTTTTTGTAAATGCAAAAGCAACTGCTGAAGGCATGGATACAATTTTTGGACACTACATGGAAGTAAAAGATGATAAATTGTCGAAATTTATCGCTTATGATGACACCTTAAGTATGTTTAATGCAATGAAAAAATAGATTTAATAAAAATTTCATTAGAGGGGATTAACTCCCCTCATGCATATTTAAAAGAATACTAATTTCATTTATATGAAAGGAACTTAATTATGAAAATTATATCGCACGCAAAGATAACTAAAGGTTATGAGCTTTGGAAACAAGCGTTTGATGAAAACGACAGTTTAAGACAAGAATATGGGGTTACTGTATTAGCTTATGGACATCCCAAAGATAATAAAGATGAGATTTATACAGTTCTTCAGATTGAGTCTATGAAGCGAATGCAAGAAATGCTCAATTTGCCTTCAATGGTAAAATTAAGAACAGAAGCAGGAGTAGATCTTGAAACTCAAACATTCATTATGTTAGAAGGTGGAAATTAATATTATAATATGTCTAATCCTTTTATTTTAATAGCTAGAATACGAGTAAAAGAAGGTATGATAGATGAGTATCTCAAGATAGCAAAAGAAGCTGATGAAGCCGTTAATGCTTCAGAACCAGATATGTTAATCCATACCTTCGATCAAGATCCAACTGATCCATTAGAATTTACATGGAGTGAAGTTTATCGTACCAGTGAAGCGATGGTTCACCACATTAATAACCCTCCTGTTGTAGCATATGTAGAAAAACATCAAGAAATAGCTGATAAATTTGAAATAGAAGTTTACGGTAATATTACTGATGAGACTATTAAGGCGATTAATGATCTGAACGTTCCTTTTAGACATTTTAAAACAACTGAAGTTGGATACATTAGAAAAGAAAAATTTACTTAATTTATATAAAATCAGTTTTTGGCATTAACTCAAGAAGATGTTTTGAGTATTCATGTTGAGGCTTTTCAAATAAACTGTCCGTTGTTGCAATTTCACAAATAGAACCATGCCGCATGACAGCAACACGGTCACACATTTGACGAATAACAGGAAGATCGTGTGATATAAAAAGAATTGTTAAACCTAGATCATCTTGAAGATCTTTAAGTAAATTTAAAATATGTGCTTGCACCGATACGTCTAAGGCAGATGTTGGTTCATCGCAAATAAGAATTTTAGGTCTTGATGCTAATGCTCTAGCAATAGAAATTCTTTGTCGTTGCCCACCAGAGAATTCATGAGGATACTTTAACATTGCATTTGATCCAAGACCTACATGATCTAAGAGATCGCGAACGATTTGTCTCATTTCCATATTTGTAGAAGCTGTTTTATAATAACTTATGGGTTCAGAGACTATATCTTGAACTCTCATCCTTGCGTTTAGCGATGAATAAGGATCTTGAAATATCATTTGTAGATTACGCCTCGCCGCTATGACATCTTTACCTTTACTTTTATTTGTCACTTCTTGATCAAAAAGTTTAATACTTCCTTTATCCGTACTAACAAGTCCTGCAACAAGTTTAGCTATAGTACTTTTTCCAGACCCAGACTCACCAACTAGTCCAAAACTTTCACCTGTTTTAATTGATAGAGACACATCTTTAACAGCGTGCACATAAGAGCGATTGCGTTTTAAAAAAGCTTTTTTAAGAGAATATTTTTTATTCAAGTCATTTATAGAAATTGCTGTATCAGAGTAATGTTGGGTGAATTTTTTTCCTAACCAATGTTGATCCAAATCAATTCGACGCTGTGTTTGTGCACCTCCTTCAATATAATCAATAGATTTAAAACGCTCTACTTTTCTATCACCACGCGGTACAGCCGCGATTAAACTTTTTGTGTATTCATGTTTAGGATTTGTTAGTATTTGTTTAACTTCTCCGCTCTCAACAGCTTGACCATTAAACATAACCGTTACTCGGTCTGATATATTTGCAATAACACCGATATCATGGGTAATAATAATTACCCCTACTTGACGTTCTTGGCAGAGTTTTTTGATTAGATCAAGAATTTGCGCTTGAATAGAAACATCTAGTGCTGTTGTTGGCTCATCGGCAATAATAAGATCAGGATCTCCAGCAAGTGCTAAAGCTATCACCACGCGCTGGCGCATTCCACCTGAGAATTGATGGGGGTATAAATTTAGACGTGCTTCAGGTTCATCAATACCTACTGACTCTAGTAACTCTATAACTTTATTAGTTGCCTCAGAACCATAAAGATTAATTGTCTTATTTATTGTTTCAATAAGTTGCCCACCAATTGTCATTAGTGGATTAAGAGAAGTTTGAGGATCTTGAAAAATCATTCCTATTTTTTTCCCTCGGACATCTCGCATTTGTTTGTCATCAAGATTTCTTAAATCCTGACCCTTAAATAAAACCTCCCCTCTTGTAATTTCACCCGGTGGTTCTAAAAGATTAACAATAGCATTTCCAATTGTAGATTTACCTGCCCCACTTTCTCCTACAATACCTAATACTTCTCCAGGACGAAGCGTAATAGAAACATTTCGAACAGCATCAGTTGTTTCATATTCCATTTTAAAGGATACACTGAGTTTCCTTATATTAAGTAAGTCAGTCATTGGAGAATTAAAATATTTATATAGCTCATTTTGAGTGCCTTGGGTTTAAAATAGTTCTCAGTTGATCTCCAAAAATATTAATTGCGGCAACAGTTGCAAGTAACATTACGCCAGGGAAAAAAGTAATCCAATATGCTCCAGATAAAATAAAATCAAATCCATTTGAAATTAATGATCCTAAGGATGGCTCTGTAATAGGAACACCAACGCCAAGAAAACTGAGTGTTGCTTCAATTGAAATTGAGTGTGCAGTTTGTAGTGTAGCTAAAACAATTAGAGGTGAAATACTATTTGGTAAAAGATGTTTTAAAATAATTCTAAAATTATTTAGACCCAATGTGGAAGCAGCCTCAATATATTCTTTTCTGCGCTCCACAATAGCAGTAGCTCTAACAGTACGCGCATATAAAGCCCATTGAACAATTGCTAATGCAATTATTACCTTATCAACACCTTTGCCTAATAGAGCTAATAAAACGAGAGCAATAAGAATAGCAGGAAAAGATAATTGAATATCAACAATACGCATTAAAAATGCATCAATCCTTCCTCCATAAAAAGCAGCAATTAATCCCACCACAAGTCCTACTGTTAATGCAATCGCAGCACTTGTTAAAGCTACAATCAAACTCGTTCGCAAGCCATAAATTATTGCACTCAAAACATCTCGACCAGCTCCATCTGTTCCTAGCCAAGCAACAGTTCCATTAAACATAACTTCACCAGGAGGAAGTCTGGAGTCCAAAATACTTACAATAGCTAGATCGTAGGGATTAGTTGGGGCAAGAATTGGGGCAAAGATGGCACAACCAGCGATAAATGTGAGTAATAAAATTGGAATCAACGTTGCAGGTTTTAAAAAATTTGCTTTTAATATTTTTTTATATTTTGCTGAATTTAATTTATCTTCAATGAGAGACTGACCATCCTTCATTATTGATCTCCATTTAGACGTACTCGTGGATCAAGTGCCGCATAAATTATATCGACAATTAAATTCAGAAGTAAAAATAAAGTGACTACAAACATGAGGTATGCAACTACAATAGGTCGATCAAGATTTACTATGGCATCAATCACAAGCTTACCAAGACCTGGCCAAGCAAAAATAGTTTCAGTGACTGTGGCAAAAGCAATTAGAGTTCCAAACTCAATTGCCAAGACCGTAATGATAGGTATAAGAATATTTGGTAAAAGATGAAAGCGAACTAATCTTTCAGGAGGTAATCCTCTAGCACGAGCAAATTTAATAAAATCAAGTGACATGACTTCTACTGTTCCAGCACGCGCCAAACGTATAACCATTGCTATTTTAAAAAGTGCTAAATTAGTAGCTGGCATTATGAGGTGGCTCAAACCATCAAGTGTAAAGGCACTACTCTCCAAACCTAAGAAACTCCCTATGTCACCGCGCCCTGATACAGGTAACCAACCAAGAACAACTGAAAAAATAATAATCATCATTAAACCAAGCCAGAATGTTGGAATTGATATACCAAGTACTGAACCACCCATGATTATTCTTGTCCCAAAACTCTTTGGATTTAAACCTGCATATATACCTAAGGGTAATCCAAATACTATAGCAATAATTAGTGCACACGTTGCAAGTTCTAATGTTGCTGGAAAGCGTTCTGCAATCAGTGCGAGTGCTGGTCGTCCAAAAATAAAAGAATTTCCTAAATCTCCTGATAATGCACCCTGTAAGAATTTAATATATTGTATATGTGCTGGTTGATCTAGACCAAAGTCACTTCGCACACGTTCAATTTCATCAGGTAGACTCTCTGGGTTCACAAGCATATCTACTGGGTCACCCACAATATTGATCATCGTAAATACAACTAATGACATTATAAACAAAACAACAATACTCTGCAAAACGCGTCTAATAATGAAGAATAAAATAATAACTCCTTTGTTGTTTGGCCTGCTATTTAAAGCAGGCCAAACTTAATTTATTATTGCTTACTAATGAAGTGTAAAAACGTGCTATCTAGAGCGCCGTTTGCATAGGTAATGCCGTCACGAGCTGCCCATGTTGCAATTTCGTGATGTAATGGAAGTAGTGCGTATTCATTCATCGCCATTTCAGTTGCTTTAATGAACATTTCCATTCCTTTTGAAACATCCATCATCGCACGACCATCTTCAATCATGGTGTCAACTTCACTATTGCTATAGCCATTTCTGTTTCCAGGACCATAACCACGATCTTTTTGCTTAGTATGAATGAAAATTCTAAGTGGATGAGATGGTTCACCCGATCCATTAGCATATCCAGACATCGCAGCAGTAAATTCTGGTTTTTTATCAACCCCACCACTTGCAAAACGTTTAAAGAAAACAGAAGCCGGCATTGTCTCTATTGTAGTTTCAATACCAACACTCGTTAACATCTGAGCGATTGCTTCAAGAATTCTAGCATCATTAGTATATCGACCAGCTGGACCATGAATAGTTAATTTAAAACCATCAGCATAACCTGCTTCGGCCATTAATTCTTTTGCACGATCTGGATTATAGATATCTGCTTGTAAGTTAGGTGAATATCCTATGTACCCCTCTGGTGAAAATTGACCAGCAGGTGAAGAAAGTCCATCCATTACACGATCTGCAATTGCTTGACGATTAATAGCAAGAGAAACTGCTTCACGCATACGAATATCCTGAAAAGGTGAAGCTATAGGATTATCATTAAAATCAGTAACATATGGCTTGATCGGATCATCTGTCATATGAAGAGTTAAGTACAGCAAACGATTAGACACTGATTTAAATACAGAAATACCATCTCTTTTTTCCAAGTTTGGTAAGTCAGCAGGTGCAACACGTTCAATAAAATCAACATCACCCGCTATAAGAGCAGCTGTTCTTGTTGTTCCATCTTTGATTGGTTTGATAGTTATACTATCCCACTCAGCCGCATCACCCCAGTAATTATCATTTCGAGAAATTTCAATTAAATCACCTGGTAACCACTTATTTAATATAAATGGACCTGTGCCAAAAGATGCAACGCCTGTATTAAAATCTTCGGTAGTGGCATTAATAAAAGCAGAGTCTATAATAGCAATTCTAGACATATCATTTGGTATAAATGGATTAGATTTTTCGGTTGAAACTCTAATTGTTAAATCATCTACTACTTCAAAAGTTTTCCCTTTAGTAAAAGTTGCAAAACTAGATGGACTATTAGGAACATTAGCAGCGCGTTCCATTGAAGCAATTACATCTTCAGCAGAGAATGCTGCACCGTTGTGAAACTTAACGCCAGGTCTTAAATTGAATTGCCAAGTAAGATCATCAACAGGTTCCCAAGATGATGCTAGACCAGGTAATAAATTTTGATTTACATCCTGTAGGACAAGCGCATTATACACTTGAGTCGCAAATGAATTATTTATAGTTAAATTCTGATAATGCGGATCCATAGATGTTGGTTCAGCAGCAAGAGCCACTTTAAGGTCATCTGCTAAAACTGAGCTTGATGAAAAACCAAGCCCTGAAGTTATGGCTATAATTAAAGCCAAAGTTTTTAAAAAAGATTTTTTCATATTCCTCCCTTTAATTTAATTAAACAATTTAATTAAATTTATGTTTTTAACGGTTAACTTACCCCCATACTTTTTTTGCAAAATTTTTTACATGATCATTAAATTGATCTGCACATTCTGCAAAAGATGCATGTCCCGCATTGGGGAAAACGACTTTTTTAGCTCCCGGAATGGCTGCGGCCAAAGCCGCGTGCATATCAGTCGAAATTACTTTGTCTTTGCCACCAGATAAAATTAGTACTGGGACATTGAGATTATTACAAATGTTAGTGTTATCAGTCTCTTGACTCATGCGACCGCCATCACGAATACTTTCAACACGAAGATCTGTTGCTATATTCGCAAGAAATTGAATTACTTCTTCAGGTGTATCTTTAGAAGTATTACGTCTTGTTCTGTTAATAGCATAATCCAACTCTGACGTTCTTGCTTCAAATGCTTTTATACGGTTTGAATATCGTTCAATTAATTCTTGCCCTTTTTTTAAACCAAAACCTAAATGGGTTGAAGAAAGTATTAAGCCATCAGAAGAAATTTCATTATCATCAGCGAGTTGTGTAGCAACTAACCCACCCATAGAATGACCAATCAAAATTACATTATTTACATTTAAAGATTTTAAAAGAGCTTTAGCGGCATTTTTATATTCATCGATACTATCTCCAAACATATCTGAAGCTCCAAAACTAGGTGCATCCCAAGCAATAATTCTATAAAATGAACTTAAAGAGTAGAATAAATTTGCCCAGCTTTGGCTATTTCCATTCATGCCGTGAAGAAGAAATAATACTGGTCCCTCTCCCATTTCTCTATAAGCAATTTTACCATTCTTGTAAGATATGTGTTTTAGAGTCGGAGTAGTTAATTTTAGCATAAAAGATCACCTATTTAATTAAGTATCAAATTATATTTTAGTACTAATAGTTCTAAAAATAATTGAAATTATCATGAGATACATCACAAAAATATAGTAAAAAATTTTACTTATTTTTTTTTTTTAATTTTACTGACTCACGTGTCAGAATTACAGTTTGGGCAAGTCTTAAAGCATGTTCAAATTTTGGATTTACAAGAAGTGCATTACAATAATTTTGCCAAGCTTCAAGCATAGGTTTAGTTGGAAGATATTCATTTCTTCTACCATCGTGACCTTTCTCAATTTTTTCTAAATATTTTAATTTTAGAGCTTCATGTACCGTTGAACTCACAGTGGGGCGGCTAAAATCAGATACTTTGACAAGATCTGAGATAGTAAAACTACCTTTTGAGAAATAGAAATCCATCATATACCGTCTTAGTTCAAAGGCAGTAAAACTAATGTTAAAAAAACGTCTCACCTGTCCTGCAGCATGCTCTCTTCGATAAACATGCCTAGAGCTCTCAAAAGCTGCTTGAGCAAAACAAAAACTTTCAAAAAGAGGATCATGTTTAGGCATAAAAAAACTTAAAAATATGTAAAAAAATCTACATATTTATTAACATCTTTTGAATTTTCTTCAATAAAATTTAAAATAATTTTCTTAAATTGATGGTATCAAAGTTGCAACAAATTGAAACACAATATTTAAATAATCATAAATTAATCTAAAAAAAGCACCCTAATCAGAGTGCTTATTGAATTATGAAGTGGGAGGAGAAAAATCTACTTTATTTCCAATTTCTCTTACTTTGTTTAAATCAACTGATTCTAAAGTTACTGCCTCAGTAAGAGTACCTGCTGCTTTTGCTTTTAGAGCGCATGCAGCCATACTTTCAAATGATTCTGCTTCAGTTATCATGACAAAATCATACATCCCTCTTGTTATATGATAATCAATTAATTTGCCTCCAACACTACTCACCATTTTTTCCATAGCTGCTTTTCGATTAGAGTCTCCATTAATGATACCATCTGCACCTTTTTGAGAATAAATACCAAGTGATACAAAAATTGACATTTAATAACCTCCTTGCAATTTAATTTATAATTATATTAGATTTTTCATTAAAAATTTATGAAGATCAACTAACTTTTTACTAATTAAACTAAAAGCTTTGAATAACTTTTCGTTAATAATTATTATTATTTTTTATTAATAACATTATTTTTGCTTAACTTAATTATTATTCAATAATAGAATATTCATAATATTATAAAATTTTAATTTTAGTTTTTAAAAAAAACAAAAGGATATTTATGTTATTTGAAAAATTACAAAAAGCATTTGAAGAAAAAGATGCTAAAACTCACAGGGCTCTTTTCCATCAAGACCATGAATTTGTTAGTCATAAGCAAAATAAAGTTTTTAAAAAAAGTGAAGGAAGTGAAGAGCAAACTTTAGAAATGTTTAATAATATTACTGAAGATAAAGTTCGTTGTATTTATGAAAATGATGAAATTTTAGTTACCCACCGTTTTAATACCTATGCATCTGGAGATAAAGAGGCTTTAATGATGATTTCATTAAAAAAAGATGGATTAATATGGAAAACAGAGACTGGTGCTACTGAAATGTAAATAAATTTAATTTTATAAGGAGATAATTATGAATTTAGGAGAAAAATTTGCTGAAGTATTTTTTAATTACACTGACAAAACAAGTGATGATACACTTTCCTCACTATTAGCAGATGATTTTGTTTGGGAAACTGTAACTAAAGCAAGGATAAATGATAAAATTTACGAAAATAAAGAAGAAACTTTAAACACCCTTGCACAAATTAAATCACCCCCTGATTGGAAAATTTTTTTTAGTACTGATCAAATACTAGTTGCATCATTGCAATCTACTGCCCCAATAGATAATACTAAAAGAGGACTAATCGTTTCAGTTTTATTTGAAAATGGTAAAGCAATTAAAATGATTTCTGCAAATGGTGATGGTAGATAAGTATTAAAAATTAATTAAAACTATAAGAGGATATAATGAGAATTATTATGAATGTTAAAATAAATTAAGGTTACTCAAATGGAAAGATCTATTTCTCAGTGTCGATGCACAAAGAGAAAAATATGGAATTAAAGTTTTAGCTTACGGACATCCTAGAAATGATGAAAGTAAAATTTATCAAGTTTTAGAAATTGAATCGTTGGAAAAAATGCAAGAAGTAATGCAAGATCCTAAAATAGCTAAACTTAGAACTGATGCAGGTGTCGATCTAGACAGCCAAAATAAGTTTTCTTAGTCGAGTAGATTAAAAACAAATAATACACTATATTGTTTTGGGGTATAAAGCCCTCTCCACTGAGGGAGTTTTGCCCCACTTTTTTTTATATTAAGTTCTAAGCGTAGTTTCAGCAACTACTAATTTTTCACGCTTATTTTCTCTAAATACAACAAAGATACCGCTTGCAATTATAAGAAAAATCCCAATGAATGAATTTATATCAGGTATTTCTGAAAAAATTATAATTCCAATTATTATAGCAAAGATAAGATGCACATACTCTGCTAAGCTGTTTACTACAGGTGAGCCAACTCTGTAGGCTGCAATTAAACAAAATATTCCAATACAACCAGTTGTAGAGATAAATAAAATTAATCCAATTTTTTGTACATCATTCAGCACCCATGGATTACTGAGAATAGAAAATATTGATAAATTAAAATCTGAATTATGTAATAAAATACTAATCACACTTCCTCCAATAAAAGCACCTAAGTAAATATGAGAGGTTTGCTGAAATAAATTATCGTTTTCTGAAGTTTTTTTTGCCAAGGTCATTGATAATGCATATGTAGCAGCTGCAATAATTGGAAATAGCATATAAATATTTATTTCATTAAATTCCGGTTTGATAATTAAAAGTGTTCCAGAAAAGCCAACAAAAATAGAGAAGATCCTATTTAACCCAATTTTAATATTCAAAATAAAATAAGAATAAATTGTTATAAAAAATGGACTTACAAAAAATAAACTTGTTGCTTCAGCTAAGGTTATTTGACTTAACGAAATAAAGAACAGCGTAAAACCAAAAAAGAATGTTGAGGCTCTAAAAATAGCTACATAAGGATGTGCTGTACCAAAATAAATTGGCTGTTTTGAATATATTAAATATATACATAACAATATAAAACCTATCCCACTTCTGAATACAAGAATTTGCATGAGAGAAGTATCTTGAATAATATATTTAATTAAAACGTCCTGCGTAATCATAAATAACATACCGATAATAATTAAAATCAGGCCTTTTATATTATTATTCATTAAATTTTCCTTATTTTAATTTAGGTATTAGTTTAGAAAAAAAAATAATATATAATTATTACAATGATTTTTTATTTAGTAACTCCACTAATATTAATACTTTCTAGTTCCTTAGGATTAATAATTAATCCATCCTGGTCGATATCCCCATTTATTTGGGTTTTTGTATTAGTTCCAATTATTGATTTGCTCTTACCTTATTTAAATAAGGATGATCTTGAGTTAAAAGAAAATGTCTTTCACAATTTCTCAATTTTAATAGTACTTCCTTGTATATTATTCTTGATAATCTTTGGTTTATATATTGTTTCAAATCCTAATATTACAATTTTAGCGGCAACAGCATTAGGGGCAGCTGTAGGTATGTCTGGTGGCTCAATAGGTATTACCACAGCGCACGAACTTATTCATAGACAAAATAAATTTATGCGAGGTATTGGTGTATTCTTACTTGTTTTATGTTGTTATGGACATTTTCGTATTGAACATATTTATGGTCATCATCGAAAGGTAGCTACAAAAGAAGATCCTGCTACAGCTAGAAGAGGAGAAAATTTTTATTTTTATTTTATTCGGTGTGTAATTAATAGTGTAATTTCTTCATGGAAAATTGAAAAAAATATTCTTGAAAGAAAAAATATTAAAACTTTAAATCTACAGAACAGAATGATACATTATTTTGTACTGGAATTTATATTTTTGTTAATAGCTTACTTAGTTGCTGGAATTAATGGTTTAGTTTTTGTTATTTTTCATTCTTTTGTTTCAATTATTTTATTGGAAATAGTAAATTATATTCAACACTATGGATTAGAGAGAAAAAAAGAGAATGGAAGATATGAAAGATTCACAGATCTCCATTCTTGGAATAGTCGTCATATTTCCGCTAATTGGTCGACATTTAATTTAGGTCTTCATGCAGAGCATCATCAAAGTGCATCAAAACCTTACCCTCTTCTATCTCAAGAAGAAAAAGCAATAGAAATGCCTGCTAATTATTCTGTCATGTTAGTAATGGCTTTAATTCCTCCATTATGGTTCTTTATCATGGATAGAAAAATTGATAATTTAAAGACAATTTAGTATTACAATTTTATTAATAAAAGTAAGTAAAAATTATGGCACGTGAATGGGTTATTTATGAATATTCAGGTTATCAAGGTTTAACATTACGGGATTGTGAAATACAAAACGCAGGTCCAGGTGAAGTACGTCTTAGAATTGAAGCTTTTGCTCTCAATTGGGGTGATATGGATTTAATGCTGGATCGATATTCTTTTAGTTTTGAAAAATTTCCTGCACGAATAGGAATGGAAGCTGCTGGAATAGTTGATCAAATTGGAGAAGGTGTAAATAATATAGAACTTGGTAAACGATACTGCACTCTACCCTACTTTTATTATAATAAAGGTGCGAGTGCTGATTATATCACGATAGATGCAAGATATATTACTCGTGCACCAGAAGGATTAAGTGCTGTGGAAAGTTCTTCGGTATGGATGCAATTTATGACTGCTTATTACCCAATGGTTGAACTTTGCAAAGCTTCACCAGAAAAAAATATTCTCGTAACAGCTGGAACGAGTACAGCTGGAAATGCAGCATTAAATATTGGCAAATTATATGGAGCCAATATGATTACAACTACAAGGTTTGAAAAAAATACTGACTATTTAATTCAGTCAGGCGCTTCGTATGTAATTGTTCCTAAAAAAAATAATTTAGCATCTACTATTAATGAAATGACAAACGGTAGAGGTATTGATGCTGCCTTTGATCCTGTTGGCCAGGACATGATATCAAAATATAGTCCTGCTCTTGCACGTGATGCCACTATTTATTTTTATGGAACTTTAGATGGAGTATTTCCACAATTACCAATAGTGGATATGTTTCAAGCAAACGCTACATTTCATCCATATTCACTATTTAATTATGTTGAAAATGTTGAAATGAAAAATAGAGGAACTGATTTTGTTTATAAATCATTGAAAGAAGAAAAGTTAAAGCCTAATATTGATCGTACATATCCAATGGAAGAATATCGTAATGCGTGGGAATATTTAAAAGAACCACGAGATAAACATGGTAAAGTAGTAATAAAAACAGGTCTTTAAATATGTATCCGAAATATTTAAATAATGAAAATATTAAACTCTTTATTTTTATGATTTACAAAATGAGAATAATGTTGAAAATTTATAAAGAGTAAATATGGGTGAAAGAATAAGAGATATGATTAAAGTAGAGAATGGTAAAATTTTATTTTAGTAGATACTGCTTCGATAGCTTTAATTAATCTAGAATGATAGATTTTTTTGCAAAATTAAAAGATAATCGTATATTTCAATTCTCAGTTGTAACTATAATAATATTAAATGCTATCCTTATAGGCGCTACAACTTATCAGTTAGATCCAATCTTTCTAAATACGATTCATCTACTTGACTATGCTATAACTGTTTTCTTTGTAATTGAAATACTTATCCGTTTTATAGGTGAAAAAGAGAAAAAAAATTTTTTAAAGAATGGTTGGAATGTTTTTGATACAATAATTGTTGCAATTTCTCTTATACCAATTCCTAACAACTCTAGTTTCTTAGTTTTACGTCTACTTCGTATATTTAGAGTTCTACGACTGATATCTGTAATACCTGAATTAAAAAAAATTATTGAAGCTATTCTTGCATCAATCAAAAGAGTTTTTTTTGTCAGTTTGCTCCTTTTTATAATACTATATATTTATGCAACAATGGGATCTATTCTCTTTGGAGATGATGATCCAGAAAGATGGGCTGATCTAGGTATTTCTCTTATTACTCTTTTTCAGGTTTTAACCTTATCCAGTTGGGAAAATGTTATGCTGCCTATGCAAGCAATATATTGGTGGTCTTGGATTTATTTTTTTTCTTTTATCTCTATTTGTTCAATAACAATCTTAAATCTTGTAATTGCAATACTGGTTGATGTTGTTAATCATCAACAAGACAATGAAAAAAATAATAATTAGAGAATCAGTATTAAAATAGTATTAAAACAATATGAAAGAAACTTTATTCAAGCCATTACATTGGATTATGTTAATTTTAATTTCATTAGATTTTATTGATACTACCTACCGAATAACTTATGGGTATTTTTCAGGGCAAGGTGTACAACCCCCTGTTGGAGATTTTAATGTTCAGCTCTCAACTTTAGATTTTATTGTAAGTATCGTATTTCAGTTAGCAATCGCTTACACAATTTATATGTTGTATAGCATGAAAAGAAGTGGTGGCTATTATTTAGTAGGTTTAAATATTCTTTTTGTGATTTATGGATTTGTTTTAGGTCCATTTAGTACAGTGCCTGCTGGTGAAGTTATTCCACTAATAGCTGGTTTTATGGTCTTCTATATTATTTTAGTAATTGGCATACCTTATTTGTATTCTGATAAATACGAATAAGATTTATAAATTATTTTATTAAATATTTTTTACAGAAGTATATTTTTGTATTTTTTCTTAAATTGATTTAATCTTTCTCTTCCATTGAAATCCAATCTATAGGATGTAAATAAATCTTTTTTGGTACCCATATCAATTTTGGAAACACTAACAAATTTTAGATCTATATCTTCTACGTCATCCATATTTCTAACAAGTAAAGCTAGTTTCCATTCTAATTCCTTGCTCCGAAGATTTTCAGGAATAGCTTCTTCTTTATCTGATTTTTTTGAACTTTGGTTAAATAAATTAGATATATTGTCTAAAATTTTCATAAATAAAATATAGGTTTTGTAATGAAAAGTTCAAATAAATTAACTTTTATCGATAAGAACTAATTAATTTTAATAATATTATAGGATTTAATTGAATTGTAACAAAAATGTATTAACTAAATTACAACGATTTGACTCTATTGCGGTTCACAAGCAGCTAAAATGAGATACGTATAAAATTATCCTCCCATTAAGAGAAATGGTGAGGATTTTTTTTTGAATAAATGGAGAAAAATATGAACTTATGTGTTGTTACAAAAGGAACATTTACAAAAGATGATTATATGGAATTATATAATTACTTTAAAGAAGATATAGCTAAATATACAGATGGCTTTGATATGGCTTTTGTAAAAGATGGTCATGTTATTAGTATGGCAAATGTTACTGACCAAGATAAATTTTATGCTTTATTTGAAGATCCAAAATCAAAAGAATTTGATGCAAAATTTAATAGTACAGACACTGTGTACGCTTTAGAGAAACAAGAATATTAAATACCACCTTGAGAAATTAAGAAGTCAGAAATTTTTTTGATTCCGTTACTATTTTTCATTTCACCGAAAACATAAGGTAATCCATTTCTGGCTTTCTTTACATCTTGTTCCATTTGATCGATATTTACATCGACATGAGGTGCTAAATCAACTTTATTAACTACAAGCAAATCTGACTTTTTTATTGCCGGAGCTTTTTTTCTTGGAATATCTGCACCTTGCGCAATATCAATCATGTAAATTGTTAAATCGACTAACTCTGGACTAAAAGTAGCTGCCAAATTATCGCCGCCTGATTCAATAAGTATTAATTCTAAATCAGGAAATTTTTTTTTCATTTCATCAACAGCTAGTAAATTAATTGAACAATCTTCTCGGATAGCCGTATGGGGACACCCACCTGTTTCAACGCCTTTAATTCTTTCCATAGGAAGAACTTGAGCTCTCATTAAATATTCTGCATCTTCAGTTGTATAAATATCATTTGATATTACTGCCATTGAAATTCTGTTTGATAAATGACGGCATAAAGCTTCTGTTAAGCTAGTTTTTCCTGTGCCTATTCCTCCACCTATACCAACTTTTAACGGACCATTTATATTGTTCATGTCAAATAAATCCTTGAATCTAAATTTTCATGTTTGATTGCAAAAATATCACCAATAAAAAAACTCGTTCCAATATCTTTAAGAGTTAATTCCTTTGATTGTACTAAAAATTTTTTGTATTTGATCAATAAAATTAACATTTAATATCTGACCATCTTTTTGTGACATAGGAATATGCTTCACACATACATTTATTAAGTTTGAAATATACGACTGAAGATAAAATTTAATTAAGTCATCAAATTTTATTTCAAAATGAATAGCTGCTTTACCAATACTGTAAATAAAAGAAGTATTGTCTTCTAATTGTAATCCCCAACTATCTTTCATTATCTTTCGAAAAGAATTTCCCATATCAATCATTTCTATATGTCTTTCTTTCGAAGAAGCACTTGCTAAAATTAAGTCATTAATTTCTTCACCCATATATACAGATTTTAAAAAAATATAATCATTTCTAAGACTGCCATAAAATAATAATGCTTCTAAATATTCTCTAACGTCATCTTTATTTTTAATTTTATTATCATCTATTAATGCCTCTAAACCATGAGAGTACGCATAAGAACCAACAGGAAAAGATGAGGAAAACCAAATTTGTAATATTTGAAAAGGATCTTTTATTTTTTTCATTTTAGTGCTTATGACTATGAGTACGCCCCATACCGTAAGCCCCACCCTCAGGTTTAAATTTTTCAAAAACTTTTTTTACATTCCCGTGTAATTTTAAAATCATATCTAAAATTACAGCATCATCTTGAATAAGAATTCTTTTCTCTTCAATTTGACAAGGTAAATGCCTGTTGCCAATATGCCAAATAATATGTTTTAAATTATTACCTGTAATTTCAATCAAATTTTCTTCTTTTGACACTACTTGAATTAAATTTCCATTTTCTAATTCGAAATAATGATCTTCATCCATACTGACTGTTTCTTCTAGATTAACTAAAAATTCTGTACCATTATCTGTTGTTAATTTTTTTCGTCGTATAAATCGTTCTTCATAAGATAAAGTAATTTCATCTTGTATATTTTTACTAGCATCTTTGTGATCTGTTATTTTAAAAGCTGTTTGCATAAATTTTAATACATGAAATAACGTTGAGCTAAAGGTAGTATTTTAGCAGGCTCACAGGTAATTAATTCTCCATCTGCCTTAACTTCATAAGTTTCTGGATTAACTTCTATATTTGGACAATAATCATTTAATACCATATCTTTTTTAGAAATTTTTCTAATATTTTTAACTGGTAATAAAGATTTGCTAATTCCAGAATTTTTGAATGAATTTTT
Organism: uncultured Alphaproteobacteria bacterium; assembly: GCA_902524385.1. Classification (GTDB taxonomy): domain Bacteria; phylum Pseudomonadota; class Alphaproteobacteria; order HIMB59; genus CACPNW01. The sequence continues at coordinate 138,972 of CABZCZ010000001.1, read as the reverse complement.
ATCTAAAGAAGCTTTACTTACGAAAGTTGCAGTAGATTTTTCTAATGATTTTCCAAAAGAAGAAAACATTGGTCTGGAGTACACTGGTTGTGGTGTTGGTATAGATGCATTCGGATCACCCATTTGTGAACAAGAAATACTTCCACCTTGTAAAACCATTTCAGGCTTAACACCAAAAAAAGCTGTGTCCCAAATGACAATATCTGCGCGTTTATTCTTTTCGATACTGCCAATATGATCCGAAATACCATGAGCAATGGCAGGATTAATTGTGTATTTAGCTATATAACGTTTAACACGTAAGTTATCATTATCACCCTGCTCTTCCTTTAATTGCCCACGTTGTACTTTCATTTTATGAGCGGTTTGCCATGTTCTTATAATAACTTCACCAACTCGACCCATTGCTTGACTATCAGATGCAATAATTGAAAATGCACCCATATCATGGAGTATATCTTCAGCGGCAATTGTTTCTTTTCGAATTCGACTTTCAGCAAATGCTACATCTTCAGGTATTGATTTATCCAAGTGATGACAAACCATTAACATATCTAAATGTTCTTCAACTGTATTAACTGTATACGGTCTTGTCGGATTTGTAGATGATGGAATAACATATTCTTCACCACAAACTTTTATAATATCTGGCGCATGACCTCCTCCTGCTCCTTCTGTATGAAACGCATGAATAGTTCTTCCATTAATTGCTTTTATCGTGCTCTCTACAAATCCACTTTCATTCAATGTATCAGTGTGAATCATAACTTGAATGTCATGTTCATCAGCAACATTTAAGCAATTATCTATTGCTGCTGGAGTTGTGCCCCAATCTTCATGTAATTTTAGTGAACTTGCACCAGCAATCACTTGTTCTTCAAGTGCTTTAGGTAATGAACTGTTTCCTTTTCCTGCAAAAGCTAAATTCATAGAAAAAGCATCTGCTGATTGTATCATTTTCTCTATATGCCATGGTCCAGGTGTAACTGTAGTAGCTAAAGTACCATGTGCAGGACCAGTTCCTCCTCCCAACATAGTAGTTATACCGGAATGAAGTGCATCATCAATTTGTTGAGGACAAATAAAATGAATATGACTATCAAAACCTCCTGCTGTGATAATTTTTCCCTCACCTGCAATAATTTCTGTTCCAGGTCCTATAATAATATTTACATTTGGTTGTGTATCTGGATTACCAGCCTTACCAATCTCATTAATTAAGCCATCTTTAAGACCAATATCAGCTTTATAAATTCCTTTTACATCAACAATTAAAGCGTTTGTTATAACTGTATCGACAGCACCGTCTTGTCGACATACTTGAGACTGGCCCATTCCATCTCGAATAACTTTTCCTCCACCAAATTTTACTTCTTCACCATAAGTTGTTAAATCTTTTTCCACTTCAATAAAGAGTTCTGTGTCAGCAAGTCTAACTTTATCACCGGTTGTTGGACCATACATATCAGCATAAGCTTCTCTTTTTATTTTTTTCATTACAATTGGCCCATTACTTTCTTATTAAAACCAAATATCTTTCTATCTCCACTTATTGGAATTAATTCTATATCTTTTGATTGTCCGGGTTCAAACCGAACAGCTGTGCCTGATGGAATGTCTAAACGCATACCATTGGATTTTTCTCTATCAAATTTTAAATATTCATTAGTTTCAGCAAAATGATAATGACTTCCAACTTGTATTGGTCGATCTCCACTATTTGAAACCTTTAATTTAATTGAATTTCGATCATCATTTAAATTAATATCACTGTTTTGTTTTGCTATTACTTCTCCTGGTTTCATTATCTAATTGGTTTATGAACGGTTACTAATTTTGTTCCATCAGGAAATGTTGCTTCTACCTGCACCTCTGGTATCATATCTTGAATCCCATCCATACAATCTTCTTTTTTTACTACGTGCGCACCTGTTTCCATTAACTCTGATACCATTTTTCCATCTCTTGCACCTTCTATGACAAAATCTGTAATCAACGCTATAGCTTCTGGATAATTAAGTTTAACCCCTCTTTCTAGACGCTTTCTGGCAACATCAGCTGCCATGCTGACCATTAATTTATCTTTTTCTCTAGGTGTTAATTTCATTTACAAATACCAACTTTTAGGAACTTTATCATGAATAATATTTTCTAAAATATAATTTAGTGTTTTTTTTAAATTATAATTATCATTAGCTAAACACCTTATAGCAATTTTATTATTCCAAGTAGAAATTTCACAAGAAACATTAGTTATTTTTTTAATTATTTTTTTTAAATCATCTTTAATTTGATCAACTATATCTCCAAAAATTAAAACTGTTGAAAAAGCTGAATTTTGGTTAATTGAAAATTTATTATTGAATGTTTGATCAATATTTTTATTGATGTTTATTGCTTCAAAATGTTTAATTTCATTATTTATACTAATATTCCAATGATCTAAAAAAAATAAGTTGTTAATTTTTTCCTGCATGGCTTTTCTCCCAAAAATTAGAGTTTCACAAAGAAATAAATTAGAACTTCTATCTAAATCAATATTTATATTTCTTTTTAATTTTGCATTATTAAAAAGTATTAATTCTTTTGGTAGCCAATTAATATTAGAATTTTTAATAGAAATGTTCACATTTATATGTGCAGGATCTCCAATACCTGCATATATTTTTTCAGCCGCTTGAGTAGTAATACTGGTTTTTGAATTTTCTATTTTAATATTTGTTTTAATAATATCATTACATGTAGCTCCACCACTAGTATTAATCAAAACGATTTCTTTAATTTTATTATGACTATTTGGAATTAAAACTTTAGATGATCCTTTTTGAAAAAATTTTTTTATTTCATTATCAGAAATTTTTAAATCTATTTCACCTTCAGATCTTTGTAATTTTTTTAACATTAGTATTAATATGTATTAAAATAATTTATAAACTTTAATTTTAAATTTAAATACCAAAAAATATTAGCATTTCTGAATAAGTTAAAAACGCATAAGTGAATTGTTAAGTTAGTATTTCTATAATTTCTCAAAGTTTTTAAGATGAATTCGATACGATTTTTTAGAGAGGAAATAATATGAAAAAATTTATCATTTTATTATTTTTAAGCTTTTTAAGTTTAAAGGTATACGCAGATACAATTAAAGTCGGAGTATTACATTCTTTATCTGGTTCTTTGGGTATTTCGGAGACCACCTTAAAAGATACAATGCTCTTCATGATTGATGAGCAAAATAAAAAAGGAGGTCTTTTAGGAAAACAATTAGAGGCTGTCGTTGTTGATCCAGCATCAGATTGGCCACTATTTGCTGAAAAAGCGAGAGAGCTGCTTACTGTTCAAGAAGTAGATGTAATATTTGGTTGTTGGACTTCAGTTTCAAGAAAATCAGTTTTACCAGTAATTGAAGAATTAAATGGATTACTATTCTACCCAGTTCAATATGAAGGTGAAGAAAGTTCGAAGAATGTTTTCTATACTGGAGCAGCACCTAATCAACAAGCAATACCAGCTACTGATTATTATTTAGAAGAACTTGGAGTAGAAAAATTTGCTTTACTTGGAACTGATTATGTTTATCCAAGAACTACTAACAGAATATTAAATCAGTATTTAATTGATAAAGGTATTCCAGAGTCTGATATTTTTGTAAATTATACACCATTTGGTCATGATGATTGGTCAAAAATAGTAGCTGATGTCGTAGCATTGAGTGCAGACGGAAAAAAAGTAGGAGTAATATCAACCATTAATGGTGATGCTAACATAGGCTTTTATAAAGAATTAGCAGCAGCAAACGTAAGTGCGGATGATATTCCTGTTGTTGCATTTTCAGTTGGTGAAGAAGAACTTTCAGGTTTAGATACATCTAACTTAGTTGGTCATTTAGCAGCTTGGAATTATTTCCAATCAGCTGACACTGATATAAATGCAGAATTTGTCGCTAAATGGAAAGAAAAAATGGGTGAAGATAGAGTTACAAATGACCCTATGGAAGCTCATGTAATCGGTTTTAATATGTATGTTAAAGCTGTTGAAGCAGCAGGTACAACTGATGTGGATGCAGTGAGAGAGCAAATGTATGGATTAAAAGTTCCCAATCTTACAGGTGGTATGGCTGAAATGCTTCCAAATCATCATTTATCAAAACCAGTACTTATTGGAGAGATTCTCGAAGATGGACAATTTGATATTATAAGTCAAACAGAGGAAGTACCTGGCGATGCGTGGACTGATCATTTAGCTGAATCTGCTGTTTTAAAATCAGATTGGAAAGATTTAGGTTGCGGTATGTATAATACTGACACCAATTCTTGTGTCCAAATTAAATCTAATTATTAAATAATATAAAAAACTAAATGCTATTGATTAACTACCAATAGCATTTAGACTAATTTTATAATGAGACATGTTTTAAATTTTTTTATATTTTTATTTTTTTTATTAATCTCAATAAATGCGTATTCAAATGATACTATTCAAAAATTTATTGAAAATAATCACAAATTAATAGCAAAAAGCTCATCAAAAACGGTTGATCCTATTTTAAATGATATAAAAAAATACAATCAGGATGATGTTAAAAAATTTTTAATTCTTTGGAAATCAAAAGAACTATCAATAATTAAAGATTCTAATCTTATAGTTTATACTGAAAAAAATGAAGATAAAATTATTGCTTATGACATATTCAATAATAATGAAATTGGTAAATTCACAAAAAAACAATTAAAAAGTATAAAACCTAATAGTGGAGTAAGGTCTAAAATTGACTCAGCTCTTGTTGAATATCAAATTTTAGATGAAGATATAAATGTTAGAAGAGAAAGTCTTCAATCTTTAAAGAGAGATATTCAAAAAACTCATCTCAAAATTTTAAGAACAGCATATGAAAATGAGGTTGATAATATTTTAAGAGAAGAAATATATAAAGTCTTAAATTTTGCAATTTTGAAGTTTAGTAAATCAGAAAAGGAAAAGTTAGATGTTTTAAGTTTTTTTTCAAATGATACATCATTAGAAGTTAGGGCTTCTTTAAATAATTTATTAAATACATCAGATATTCTTTTTACAAATAACAACAAAATTATTGGAAATATAGCAAGAAAAATTATTCCAAACAAAACATATAAGAAAAATGATGGTACATCTAATTATATTTTATCTTCGTATTCTAGTAATAAGCCTGAGTTAACTTATAATGACGCTTACGATTTATTAAGTAATAATAAAAAAGTTTTACCAAGAATTACAAAAAAAATAATAAAAGAAAGTCTAGTTTCAAATATCGAAATACTAAAAAATGCAGGCTTTAATATTAGCTCACTAAATAATGATTTAAATAGATTGGAGGCTTACAACTATTTAGCCTCTATTAATGCTGTACCTCCTTTTAAATCAAAAGAAGAAATCAAAAACACAGTAGATAAATTTATTTTTTATACTGAGTATGATGAAATCTCATCACAAGTTACAAACAAGACAAAAGAGACTCTGAAAAATATTAATTTTAGAGTAAATATTTATAGGTATATCGATCTTTTTGTAGATGGTATTAGTTTATCATCCATTTATTTTTTAGGAGCAATCGGACTTGCAATTACTTTTGGGGTCATGAGGGTTATAAATATGGCTCACGGTGAATTTATAATGATGGGCGCTTATACTGGTTACGTTGTTCAGCAATATATACCAAATCACACCATATCAATACTGATTGCCCTGCCATTAGCATTTATAATTACATTTGGCGCAGGAATATTACTAGAAAGATTGGTTATTCGGCACTTATATAAAAATCCACTTGATACTTTATTGGCCACTTTTGGAATAAGTATAGCTTTACAGCAATTGGCTAAAAATATTTTTGGTACTCAGGCACGTCCTTTGACTGCACCTTCATGGCTAGATGGAGCTCTCTCTATTAACGATGACTTATCAATTAGCTATATTCGAATAGCAATTATTTTAATGGGTATATTGTTTCTATTATTATTACTTTTTATAATGAATAGGACAAGGTTAGGTCTTGAAATTAGAGCAGTTACTCAAAACCCAATAATGGCATCTAATATGGGAATTAATCCTGATAGAATTAATATGTTAACATTTGGTTTTGGATCAGCAATTGCAGGAATTGCAGGTGTTGCAATTGGACTATTTTCAAAAGTTACATCAGAATTGGGAACTGAATATATTGTTCAGAGCTTCATGACTGTTGTAGTTGGAGGGGTAGGAAATATATTTGGTACTTTAGCCGGAGCAGCATTAATTGGTTTTCTTCAAAAAATTATTGAATGGTTCAATCCATCAAATACTCTTGCAGCTCAAACATACATGATTATTTTTATTATTTTATTTATACAATTTAGACCTCGTGGAATATTTGCATTAAAAGGGAGGGTTAAAGATGTTTAATAGTTTATTAAAAGATACAAATCATAGACAGGTTTTATTTTTTTGTATCACCATTATTTTATTTAGTTTTATAATAACTTTATTAAGTGATCTATTTTCAGTAAATTTTATTTCTACTAGCTTTATTAAAACATTGGGTAAAACCCTATGTTTATGCGTTATAGCTTTATCTATGGATGTTGTTTGGGGATACTGTGGTATTTTATCTTTAGGTCATTTTGCATTTTTTGGGCTTGGTGGATACATGATTGGTATGTGGTTAATGTACAAAAGAACTGAAATAATTGTACTTACTGCTTCGATATCAGAGTCATTACCTTTAACTCCACAAGAAATATCTGATGCTATAGGGAATCAAATATTCGGAGTTGTTGGTGGATCTGAAATACCTTTAATATGGGTGTATGCAGACAATTTTTATTTCCAGCTTGCAATGGTTATTTTTATTCCTGGTTTACTTGCTTTTGTTTTTGGCTGGTTAGCATTTAGATCTAGAGTTACTGGAGTTTACTTATCTATTTTAACTCAAGCAATGACTCTAGCTTTATCTCTATATTTATTTCAAAATGATAGCGGTTTGAGAGGAAATAATGGACTATCAGGACTTCAAAATATTCCAGGATATGATGATACATCTCAATTTGTTATTTCCATTTATTTTTTTTGGGCTAGTGCATTTTTTTTAATATTAGTATTCATCTTCTTTTTTTATTTAGTTAATAGTAAGTTTGGCTCAATTATTACTGCAATAAGAGATGATGAAACTAGAATTAGATTTCTTGGCTATCATGTTGAATCATATAAATTATTTGTTTTTGTACTAACTGCTATTATTTCAGCTTTAGCTGGTGCATTATATTATCCTCAAGCTGGTATAATAAATCCAGCTGAAATCGCACCTATTGCATCAATATATTTAGCTGTATGGGTAGCAATAGGAGGTAGAGGAAATTTATATGGGGCTATAATAGGTGCTGCATCGGTTTCATTAATATCTTCATGGTTTACAAGTGGTCAGGCACCGAGCATATCGTTGATATTTTATAAAATTGAATGGGTAAATTGGTGGACAGTAATTTTAGGACTAGGTTTTGTTATTGTAACATTAATTAGTAGAGAAGGTATTTTTGGTTTTTTAAAAAGTATATTTATAAGAAAAGTATGAATAATCTATTAGAGGTAAAAAATATTTCTGTTTCATTTGATGGTTTCAAAGCAGTCAATAATTTAAGTTTCAAGATAGGATATAACGAAATTAAAGCTGTTATTGGGCCTAACGGAGCAGGTAAAACAACTTTCATGGACATAATAACAGGACAAACTAAACCAGATAATGGAGATGTTTTATGGACAGATAAACAGTACTCATTATTATTATTAAAAGAGTCTGAAATTGCACAACTAGGAGTCGGTAGGAAATTTCAAAAACCAACAATTTTTGAAAATAAAACTGTTTTGCAAAATTTAATAATTTCGCAAAAAAAAATTAGAAATCCATTCAGTGTAATTTTTCAATCATTTAATTCTTTAGATGAAGAAAAAATAAATAAAATTTTAAATGAAATTAATTTATTTGAAATTAAATCTAAGATTTCCGGAGAATTGAGCCATGGTCAAAAACAATGGTTAGAAATAGGTATGTTATTAACTCAAGAACCAAAACTATTATTAGTTGATGAACCTGCAGCTGGTATGACTACAGAAGAAAGAAAACAAACGGTAAAGATTCTAAAAAATCTTTCCTTAAAAAAATCTATAATTGTTGTTGAGCATGATATGGAATTTATAAAAGATTTAGAATGTAATGTAACAGTCTTGCATGATGGTTCAATTTTATCAGAAGGAACAATTAATGAAGTTTCAAATGATGAAAATGTTATTGAAGTTTATTTAGGAAGATAGATGATTAAATTAGAAAATATAAATTTACATTATGGTTCATCACAAATTCTTCATAATGTTAATATGGAAATTCAAGAAGGTAAGATAACAACATTAATGGGCTCTAACGGTGTAGGAAAAACATCATTATTAAAAATGTTAACTGGAATTCATAATCCTTCTTCCGGAGATTATTTTTATCAAAATATAAATATGAATAACGAGAAATCACATAATCTTGCAAAAAAAGGTATTGGTTATGTTCCTCAAGGTAGGTTTATATTCCCTTTGTTATCAGTTAGAGAAAACCTAGAAATTGGGTTTGGATGTTTAAAGCCACAAGATCATTTTATTCCAGAAGAAATATTTGATTTATTTCCAATTTTAAAAAAAATGATTGACAGAAGAGGTGGAGATTTATCTGGAGGGCAACAACAACAATTAGCTATTGCAAGAGCTCTCATAACAAAACCTAAAGTATTATTAATGGATGAACCCACTGAGGGAATTCAACCAAATATAATAAAATTAATTGGTGATATAATCCTTTATTTAAAAAATGAAAAAAAAATGTCGATATTTCTTGTTGAACAATATTTTGAATTTGCTTTTAAGTTATCTGATTATATTTTCATAATGCGAAGAGGTAGTGTGACTAAGGAAGGTATTAAAGATCAATTAGATAAAGAATTTTTAAAAAACGAATTAAGTATTGTAAATTAAAAGTATAAAATATCTTTAAAATACTGGCGTGCCCGGCATGATTCGAACATGCGGCACCCAGATTAGGAATCTGGTGCTCTATCCTACTGAGCTACGGGCACTCCTAATTTAATTTTTATGATTCAATGTTACTTCACCAGTTTTTGTATCTACAACATCAAATGTTTTTTCATTATTACTCATTCTTTTAGCTCTAGCAGTTGAAGCTCGTTCCATTGCATCATTATCAGCATATATAGACACCGCCATTACAGTTGTATCACTTGCACGAATTTGTAATAATTGTTCTGCTTCTGGGAATTCACTTGGTGCTTTTTCTGAATAATCTTTAATAGACTCATCGGCATCTTCTTTAGATTTAAAATTAATGGTTGTTATTCTTGCTACAGTCATTTTTCCTCCAAAAATTATATAATTTATTTAACTGCTCCTTCAGTTAGACCAGATACAAAATATTTTCCAATAAATACAAATAATAATATCACTGGCAAACTTGCAAGAACAGCTCCAGATAATAAAAAACCCCAATCAATTTGGTATTGACCAACAATTCCAGCTAAACCAACAGGTAAGGTTTTTAAATCATCACCACTTATCAATATAGAGGCAAAAAGATATTCAGTCCAAGATATAATAAAACAAAAAATTGCAATACTTGCAATACCTGGAGCAGCTAATGGGACAATAATTCTAGAAATTACAACATATCTTGATGCTCCATCAATATATGCCGCCTCCTCTATCTCATTAGGAATTAACTTAAAAAAAGCTTTTAACATCCAAACTGCAAATGGAGTAGCAAATAAAACATTAACAATAATCAAAGCAAAATAACTGTTCAGTAGATTTACTTTTGCAAACAATAAATAAATAGGAATTAATAAAATTACTCCTGGAAAAGCATAAGTAACAAGAAGTGAATATTCTACAAATTTATTTCCATAAAATTTAAGTTTATGTAATCCATATGCAGCTGATACTGATAAAAAAATTGAAATTATCATTGATGAGAATGAGACAATCAAACTATTTTTTAAATATATAAAAAAATCTGAGTTAAATAATATTTTATTATAATGTTCTAAAGTAAAAGATCTTGGAATAATTGTTGTAGATGTTGCAATTATTTCTTCAGGACTTTTAAATGATGATGTTATTATCCAGAAAAATGGAAAGAAAAAAATTAGTATTATCAATAATAGAGATAAACTTAAAAATATAAATTTTATATTAATTTCTTTAATCATCTTCTTTAGGTGCCATTGATTGAATAAAGATTATTGAAAATAATAATAACAAAAAACTAGTAATTATTGACAAGGTTGCAGCCTGACTTATTCTAAATTTGGTAAAAGCTGTCTCATAAATTAATAATGGTAATGTTGTAGTAGCACTTGATGGTCCACCTTTTGTGATTAACCATATAATGTCAAATATATTGAATGATAGTAATGTACCAACTAATCCTAATACAAATAGAACACTTTTAAGATTTGGAAATGTGATGAAAAAAAATTGTTGAATAAAATTTGCTCCATCAACCTTAGATGCATCATACATTTCTCTATTTATAGAATTTAGTCCAGAAAGAATAATTAATGCTAAAAAAGGACTCCATCTCCACGAATTTATAAGAACTAGACTTATAAAAGCTTTATTAGGTGAACTAAAGAATCCTGTAGCTTCATCTAATAATCCAATATCAATTAAAACTGAATTTATGACACCACTACTACTGCTTAACATTAATTTCCAAATTACCACAACTACTACTGTTGGAATTATAAATGACAATATAATCCAATTTGCCATAATTTTTTTACCAGGGAATTTATAGTTAATTGTTAAGGCAATAGTGAATGCAAAAAATGTTTGGCAGATTGCGTTACCTATTATCCAATATAAACTATTTAATGAAGCATTTAAAAATTTCGATTTACCAAGTAATTTTATATAGTTATCTATTCCTACAAATTTTCCTGACGTACCAATAATCTTTACATTAAATAAACTTAATTCAAATGCTATATAAATTGGAACTAAGATAATAAGGGAAATCCAAATAACTAACGGGGAGACAAACAACCAACCTTCAATATTATTTTTTTTCACAGAATAAACAGCATCTCTTAAAAAGAGATGCTGAAAAGAAAATTAAATTATTCAATAGCTTCAGTCATTATTTCCATACCTTCACTAACTGCATCTTTTGCACTTTTGTCATCAATTAAAGTTAGTTGAAGAGTTTGAGCTAATAAATTCTGAGCTGAAATAGAAGATATACTTGTAAAAGTATTACCATTTGTAAAACCAAATAGACTTCCTCTTGTTGAGTTATCTAACATTGTTTCTACTTGTGATTTATATTTTACAACAACAGGATCATCCCAATAAGTTGAATCTTTACTTCCAGCTTCAGTTATAGGTAAAAATAATCCTGGTTCCATATTTATAAATCTACCATAGTTACCAGGTTCCATTAGGAAACTTAGAAACTTCTTAGAAGCATCCATTTTTGCCTCATCAGCAGTCATTATCATTGCAGAATTAACATAAGAAACAGTTCCTGCTCTATGAGCTTTGCCGTTTGCATAAGGTATTTGTATAACTCCTAAGTCACTAGCATCACCACCAGCTTGAGAGTCATATGTGCTGATTACTGTAAATTGTAAAATCATTGCACAACCTTTACTTGCAAAACAAGCTTCTGCTTCTCCCCAAGTCCAGTTTGCTGCATCAGGAGCTGAATATTGATATAATTCTTTGTAGATATCATATGCTGCTACAGTTTGAGGATTATCAAATCTTAAAGTTCCATCAGAATTATAAATTTCTTCAGCACCTGAGTTCACCATAAAACTATAAATAGTTTGATCAGTATAAAGTTGTTTGTTCCCAGGAAGGCCTATTCCATAAACACCATCTTTAGTTAGAGCTTTAGCTGCTTTTTTAAGATCAGACCAAGTTTTTGGGGGTTCAATTCCTGCTGCTTCAAAATCACTTTTTCTATACCATAGTGAGAGTGCCATATTCCAAAGTGGTACAGCATAGGTATGTCCATTATAAGTATATTGATCCAGTGCTTTTTGGTAAAAACCATATTTTGAATCTAACTCTGCAACAAAATCCTCAACAGGTTGTGCTGCTCCCATATCGGCGAGTATGGGAGTAAAATCTGGAATACCAACTAATATCTCTGGTGCGGTTCCAGCAGCTACTGATGCAGGTGCTTTAGCATAAATTTCACCCCAGTTTTGAACTTCTTGCGTTACATTAATATCTGGATTTGCAGAATTAAATTCATCTATTAATGTTTGAATTCTATCTACTCTATGCGGAACACCTTCCATATGCCAAAAAGTAACATTTGTTACAGCATAAGAATTCAAAGAAAATAGAATTGTAATAAAAAATAGTAATATTTTATTCATTTTTCCTCACTTAATTTATGATTAATATTTTAATATCAATATACTAATATTACCAACTAAATTTGATACTTTCACCAAATATTATTCAATGACTCTCTTAATTTTTTGTATTTTTGATATTTATTATTAAGATATTTGGAATGTTTTCTTTGGGGTGTGTAAATATGACCAATATTTTGGTGATCATTAATTATTTTTTTTAAATCTTTTTTATGTAAATAACTTTCAATTAAGAACGAAATACCTAAACTACCTAGTTCGGAATTATTTAGAATTTTAACTTTAGTATTTAAAACATTTGAAATTAATTGAGGTAAAACTTTACTTTTTGATGCACCTCCTGCAAGATAAAGACTGTCTTTAGTTTTAATTTTACTTGCATAACAATCCTTAATAGATAATGCTAAACCCTCATAACAAGCAGTCATAATATCAAAATTTTTATGATGTGGTAAAATTCCAAAAATTTCAGCTTTAGAATTTAAATTTACAAATGGGGATATTGATCCTCCATAATTTATATAAGGTAGAAATATCAATGAATTTTCTGGATATTCAAAAGTTAAATATTTTTTTTCAAAATTATTAATTATTTTAATTTTATCTGAATACTTTTTTGGATTTTTGTAAAAATTATCAATGACCCAATCAATATTAGTTGTTCCTGCAACATTTATTTTAGTCTCTAACCATGTATGATTTAAAGAAGCAAAAAATAAGCCTGAACCATCTTTAGAAATTTTTGAATTATTTTTAACTATAATATTATGACATGTAGTTCCAATAATACTTATTTTTTTATTATGATTAATTCCTCCAGCACCCAAAGTAGAAGCTATTACGTCTCCGCATCCTATAATAACAGGTGTGCCAGCTTTTAAACTTGTTAATTTTGATGCACTTTTAGTAATGTATCCACCTAATTTATTTGATTTTTTTATTTCTGGGAAAAGTTTAAAATATTTTGTACTTAATTTAAATATTTTGAAAATTTTTTTTGATAATTTTCTATTTTTTATATCCCCTGGATATACCGAAACTTCTGTTTCATCATTATATATTTTGCCTGTTAATTTAAATCTTAACCAATCTTTACAAGTTAAAATGTATTTAATTTTCTTCAAATTTTCTTTTTCAAATTTAGTCATCCACTTTAGAATAGGTATGGTACAGCCGTATTGCACTATAGAGCCTGTAGTTTTATAAATTTGATCAAATATTTTTTTATTATTAAAAATTCTTTGACTTCTTGTGTCATTCCACAAAATTGCATTTCTTACTGGTTTATTTTTATTATTAATAGACCATAAACCAACCATATTTCCAGTTATGCCTAAACCAACAATTGATTGTGACTGAATTTTAGAATTCTTTATTAACAGTTTAATACACCTAGCTGTTAGTAACCAAAATTTTTCCATTTCAATTTCAGATTTACCAAATTTGTCAGTTACTACTGGATTTTTTATACTATAAGAATTTATTTGTTTAAAATTTGTACTGAATATTACAGTTTTAATAACTGAAGTCCCAGCATCAATAGCAATATAATATTTCAAAAATTTTCTCTTTTATTTACAACCACGAGTAACCAACACAAACTAAAGCAATAATTAAAAAAAAATTCATAAATCTTTTTCTGTTTTTGACCTGATGATCGTTTAGTTCTTTATTTCTAGAAAGATAATATAAATAGCACCCAATTGCGAAGGCTACAAATCCTCCAAGATAAGCATACCATTGTAACTCAGTCATTTATTTAATTTATATATTATTATATAAAAAATTATAATTTTTTTTAATAATGCCTTACAAAGCTAATACAAATAGATATCAAAAATTAATTTACAGAAGATGTGGTAATAGTGGATTGCTATTACCCCCTATTACACTAGGACTTTGGCATAATTTTGGTGGAAAAAAATATATGGCTAATGAATCTAAAAAAATGCTTTTTAGAGCATTTGACAGAGGCGTTACACATTTTGATTTAGCTAACAATTATGGACCACCTTATGGTTCAGCTGAATCTAATTTTGGTAAAGTAATGAATTCAGATTTAAATAAATACAGAGATGAATTAATTATATCTACTAAAGCTGGGTACGATATGTGGCCTGGGCCATACGGTGAATGGGGTTCAAAAAAATATTTAACTGCAAGTCTTGATCAAAGTTTGAAAAGAATGAATTTAGAATATGTCGATATATTTTACTCACATCGCTTTGATCCACTAACTCCATTAGAAGAAACGGCTGATGCTTTGACTCAATCAATTAGAAGTGGTAAGGCTTTATATGTTGGTATTTCTTCTTACAGTTCAAAACAAACAATTAAAATGAATAAACTTCTAAAAGAAAGAGGAGTTAGTTGTCTAATTCATCAACCTTCTTATTCAATGATCAATAGATGGATAGAAAAAGATTTATTATTTACATTAAAAAAATTAGGTATTGGGTGTATTGCTTTTTCTCCTCTTGCGCAAGGAATGTTATCAGGAAAATACTTAAAATCTATTCCAAAAATTTCTAGAATTTCAGATAATTCTTCTCTAGAAAAAAAAATGATTACAAAAAGTTACTTATACAAAATTAAGGAATTAACAATAATTGCTAATAAAAGAGGTCAATCATTACCTCAAATGGCTTTATCATGGGTATTAAGACACCCAACAATGACTTCAGCCCTTATTGGTGCAAGAACTGTAAAACAGCTTGATGAATGTTTAGATAGTCAAAAAAATTTAGATTTTACAAAAAAAGAATTAAAAAAGATTGACATATATGCAAAAGAAGAAAAAATAAATCTTTGGGCTAAATCAAGTAGTAATTAATTCTTTTCTAATAAACTTCTTAAATTTTAAAGAATCTTATTTAATTTGATAATTTATAATTTTAAAGGAGTTTTTATGTCACAACATATTTTAGAAGCAGGTGGGACATTAGGATTTACATTCCATGTTTTATTCATGCTTTTTAATGCATTTGTTATTTATCAATTTTTTTTAAATAATAAATTCTATGATGAACTTGGTTTTTCAAATGAAGAACCAAAAACAATATTTAGAGGAGTTTTAGGTGTAGTTTTTTTAGCTATATTATTAATGTCAATTCTATTAACTTTTGATGTTACTGGAAATACCTATGAAGAAAATGTAGTCCAATATAATTTTTGGTATAGTTTTCTTGGCATATTATTTATTATGGCTACCATAAATGGTTTCCTGAGATTTTTTAATTTAGTTAATAATTATGGATTTAAACCTACAATTAGAGGACTAGTGTTTCCATTAATTGGGTTAATCTTAATTATCATTAGGAAATTAGTTGAAGTTTATTAGTGTCATTATAAGCGGTGTAAAAGCCGCTTAATTTAATTAAAATAACTTCTCATCCTATTTCTTGAGGCAAAATGTAAGATTAATGAAACTATAAATAAAAATAAAACAAAATAGTATTCTCTATATTCAACTTGACTGGTGTAAAAAACAAATAAACAACAAACTGTAAATGATTTAATATAAATTTCTAAAAACTGAATAGGATAAAGTTTTTCCGATTGAAAAAAAAGATGTCTAAAACCAAAGTAAGCAAAAGTTAAAAAAACAGATAATCTAACTGAAGTAATTCTATGATATGGTATTTCTTGTCTTTCAACTATAATGAATGGAAAATAGATAGTTACACCCATAATCTCTGCAATTATAAATGCTAATGCCCATAAACTTAATAAACCAATTATAATTTTAGCTAATATTTTTACCATAATCAAATTTATGGTCTTTTTTTTACAAGGGTTTTGACCGACCTATGTTAATACTTTAACTAAATTTTAATAAAAATTATATAAATTTTAAGTTGATTGCAGAAAACTGAGTTATTTCTTACCTAAAATTATCTTTAATTGGAGAAAAATATAAAAGTATCAAAATTGCACCACTAATCAGACCGCCTATTTGATCAAGCATTCCACTAAACGCTGTATAGATAACAGAACCACTAAAATAATTTAGAATTATGCCAGCTACTACTAAAAATAAATACAGTGGTTTGCTATAAGAAATAAATCGATAAAGTAGATTTAAAGTAAATAGATATAAAAAGAATAAACTAATCGATACTATTCGAGAAAAATTTTCAAAATTAGATAGTAATCCATCATTTAAATTTTCATAAAGATCGGAGATTTCGGATGGTTGATACATAGATGAAATAACCATTAAAATAATAACAATAAAGTCCGCTAAAATTAAATTTTTAAAAATTTTTTCAATTTCCATTACTTCATAAATAGGTTAGCAAATGAATAAAATAAAGCTAATTATTCAATACAATGTAGAAATGATTTTAAAAATCAAATGTAAATTTATGATTAATAATATTTATATTGATTGAATGACATCAAAAGAATGAATAATCACTCTTTGTTCACAATTTTTTGAGGATTCATTTAAATCATCTCTAAAATAGCTTTCATGATTTTAAGCAATCATAAAACGATTGTCTATTGCAGCCTAGTTTTCATAATTTTCTGTTAAAATAAGATATATATTTCCTGTCTCGGCTCCTTCGTTAAATTCAGATCCTAAAGACCAATTTAATACTAAAAGAGCTTATTCTCTTACTTTAATATGAGTTTCATTAATCCATTTACATAATCTTCAGCTACTCGCTTTGCAACATCTAAAAGTTTATTTTTAAAGATTCATATAAATTGTTGTTGTTTTTTGTTTAGATACATAATTTTCATCTTTATTTTAGAAGCAAAATAAATTTTTTATTGTTGAGAATTATTTTCAAGAGTTTGAACGTGTATATCTAAGTTTTCAATCAAATTATTTTGACCATTATGTCCGTAGAAAACTCCTTTTATAGGCGCAGCTTCACTTGCATCAAGGCCGCATGATACTCTTATATATCTTTCATCTGGGCTACAACCATTTGTAGGATCAAAACCTACCCAACCAAGATTATTTATAAAAAATTCTGCCCATGCATGAGTTGACTGAAATTCTGATGAATGTGAATTATTATGCATGTAACCGTTTACATATCTAGCAGGTATATTGATTGCTCTAGCAGCTGAAACCATTATGTGTGCTTGATCCTGACAGACGCCCTTTTTTTGATTATAAGCTACTTGAGCTGTTGTTTCATTATTTGTTGAAAGAGGTTTGTACTCAACTTTTTCTCTAACTAAATTCATTAAATTGTGAGAAATTAGTAATCTTTCATCTTCACTAAAACCATTTTTTGCTTCCAAAGCTAAATTTTTTATATCAACATCTGGAATAGTTAAATTTGAATTCCTTAAATAAACACAAGGATCTAATTTATCATCTGGGTTAAAATAAACCCCTTTGGTATCGCAAGTTTCTACTTTACCAAGGACAGTAAATTGAATTTTTTTTACTTTTTTTAAGCTAGTAAAACTTTGTATATTATTTGCTTCTCCGTCTTTATAAACTGCCGATTTTTTAGCAGAGTCATGATGAACATTCCAATCTAGAATTTTTAACCCATTATATTCAGATGGATAAAGTTTTGTTGATTGTATAAGTCCAGCTACAGGATTTTTATATTCATATTTAGTTGTATGCTCAATTATTATTTCCATTAATTAAAAAACTCCCTTTGAATATCAGAATCTACACTTGAAATTTTATTAATAAATTGCGTAACAAATTCATGTAGCCCAAAGTCAACTATTGACTCGATTTTCTCTTCTTGAATTTTAATATTAAGATCTTTTAAGTTATTATAAATCTTATTAACCTTTTCAGGACTACAAGTTAAATTTTTTAAGTGCTTTACAATGTTTTGAATACAGAAACTAAGTGACCTTGGGCAATCACTATTTAAAACTAAGAAATCAGCTATCTTAGTAGAAGTAACATCACCATCATATGCCCAACGAAAAGCTCTAAAAGATGATAAAGATCTAAGGAGTATACTCCATTGCATATTGTCAATATTACCTCCGATATATTGCGGTTTAGGAAGTAGAACAAAATATTTAACATCTAATAACCTTGCAGAATTATCTGCCCTTTCAACGAATAATCCTAAATAAAGAAAGTTATAACCATCATTTCTTAATAAAGAACTCAAAGAACCTCTAAATAAATTTACTTGTTCGATAGTCCATTCAGTTAAATTAGGAAGATCTGATGCGTTAAAATTATTATTTTTTAATTTTTGAATTTCCTGATAAGTTTTGTTAATTGCTAACCAAGATTCAGGAGTAAATGAAGTTCTTACAACTAAAGCATTACTTCTAGCATTAAGAATACAATTATAAACAGATGATGGATTGTCTTCATCAAAAAATAAATAATCTTCAACTTTTTTTTGTTCAATAATATTATATTTATTTTTATATCCTTGTATTGCTCCTGCAGCAGCTAAAACAGACTCCCACTCATTATTATAACCATTTGGATTAGGAAATAATGACATTCTGTAACCTACGTCTAAGAGTCTTGCATTGGTCTCAGCTCTTTCCATATATCTACTGATCCAATAAAGATACTCAGCTGTTCTACTTAACATTGTATCTCATTCTGCTAAAACCCATGTATCTTTGACTCCTCCACCTTGGCTTGAATTAACAACGAAAGAACCCTCATTCATTGCAACTCTTGTTAATCCTCCAGAGCTTAATTGTGCATGTTCTCCCATTAAGCAGAAAGGTCTCAAATCAACTCTTCTTCCTTCAACTTGATTTTTTATTAGAGTTGGAGAAAATGATAGATCTAAAAGAGGTTGAGCAATGTAACCTCTAGGATTTATAGAAAGTTTTCTTCTGAATTCTTCAATTAAAGATTTAGAGGACTTTGGACCAATTAGCATACCATATCCACCAGAGCCATCAACTTCTTTTACGACTAGATCGGATAAGTTATCTAATACATAATTAAGATCGTCATCTTTGTCACAGCTCCATGTTTGAACATTTTGTAGTATAGGTTGTTCTCCTAAATAAAATTTTATCATTTCTGGAACATAAATATAAATAGCTTTGTCATCAGCAATACCTGCGCCTGGTGCCGAACAAATATTTACCCCTCCAGTTCTATAAACATCCATAATACCAGGTATTCCAATTACTGAATTTGGGTTGAAACAAAGAGGATCTAAAAAATCATCATCAATTCTTCTATATACAACATCTACTTTTTTAGGACCATCTACAGTCTTCATGTAAAGAAATTCTCCCTCAACAAACAAATCAGTGGACTCGACCATTTCAATACCCATTTGATCAGATAGAAAACTATGCTCATAATAAGCACTATTCAATGGACCAGGTGTAAGAAGAACACATACTGGTTCAGATGTGTTGCATTTTATTGGGGCTAAACTCATTAAAGTTTGAAGTAATCTTGTTGGATAATCATCTATAGGTGTAACTCGATTTGTATGAAATAAATCTGGAAACATTCTCATCATTATTTCTCTATTTTCTAACATGTATGATACTCCACTAGGTGTTCTGCAATTATCTTCTAATACAAAATACTCATTGTGATTTGTTCTGACTAAATCTATACCTATTATTGGACTATAAATTGATCTAGGAGGTTTAAAACCAAACATTGAAACTTCATAAGATTTTTTTTTAAAGATTAATTCTTTAGGTATAATATTAGCTTTTATTATTTCTCCTTGATTATAAATATCTGCCAAAAAAGCATTTAAAGCTTTCGCTCTTTGAATTACTCCTTTTTCTAATTTAGACCATTCACTAAAAGTAAAAATTCTTGGAATTAAATCAAACGGTATTATTCTCTCTCTTGCTGTTTCACTATTAGTTGAGAATGTTATTCCTATATTTCTAAAATGAGTCTCTGCCTCAGCATTTTTTTCGTTAATCACTTTAGCAGACATTTTTTCTAACCATTCATTTATATTATTATAGTGATTTCTGATTAGACTCTCAGATTGATACATTTCATTAAACATAATTAGTACAATGGAATTAATGAAGTATTTATAAATCCAAACTTAATACCTATCATATTTAATAACAGTCCTTTCAATCTGTTATAATTCATGCTTAGCTATGGATTTTAAAAAGATCCGCGTTCCTTCAGCTTTAGCTTACTTCCGATCTGTTAAAAACAGATTGAACGATTTAATAACTTGCATGCGTTCCTTCAACTTTCGTCTACTTCCGTTTTGAATTATTCAAAATGAACGATGTAAAATTAATAATAAAATTTATTTATATTTAAATTGATTATGATAATATTTAGATATGCAAAAATTGCATATATAAAAAAATAGCTAAATTACTTACTAAGAGAAGTCTTTTAGTGACTTATTTAAACAAATATATGAAAAATAACCTGTACAGATTAACCAGATAATTAACACTATAGTATCATTTATGATTAAATTTAATTCGGATTTAGTAACTAATCTCAATGTTGTTGCTGACCATATTACGGTAAAAAAAATAGTTAAGTTTCGATAAGATTTTACTCTTAATGGATGAACAAATTTAAAAGGAATAAAAGTTAATATTGATAAAATAATTATTACAATAAGATTTATCCAAACATTTGAATTTAATATGAAAAAATAAAGTACCACAATATTCCAAATTGCAGGAAATCCTCTGAAATAATAATCATCAGTTTTCATATTAACATTAATAAAAGTATACAACGAAACTCCAAATATTATTGCTGGCATTATAATTTCAAAACCATTTGGCACTAATTGAAACCAGTAAATCATTAAAGCAGGGTTAATTACATAGTTAAGATAATCGACTATACTATCTAAAATTATTCCATCTAAATTTGGTGCTTTTTCCTCTACCCCAATTCTTCTTGCTAATGTACCATCAATCCCATCAACTAATAATGCTAAGCCTAACCATAAAAAGGCACCGGTTTGATCATTATTTAATATTGATATTAAGGCAAGGAATCCAAGTATAGCTCCTGATCCTGTAAAAGCATGGACACCCCATGCGGATATTTGATCTTTATCAACTTTCATAAATTCCAATGTTCTTTATCATTAAAATAAAATAAAATAAAATTTTTGAAAAAAAGAGTAGAAAAATTAAGGGTTTAGAGGCTTTTAAAATTAGTCTTATAATAAGTTTATAATATCACTATCACCTTCAGCAAAATTATAATTTTTAAATTCATTTTTTGTAATCCAAGCTGAATCTTCATGTTCATTTAAATAAATTTCACCACTAATATGAGAACATAAAAAATAATGTAATTTTATATTTATTTTCTCATCTTTATAATTTTCTTCTCCTAATTTATTGTTGATAGTTATATCTATATTGAGCTCTTCTTTTATTTCTCTTTTTAAGGCTATATCAAAAGTTTCCCCTTTTTCTACTTTTCCTCCAGGAAATTCCCAGCTTAATGCCATATGTTTATTTCGATTTCTTTGAGCAATAAAATATTTATCATTTTTCAATATTATTGCTGCAACAACATCAAATTTGTCCATTAATTAGTATTATCACGAATAAACTGATTTGCTTTTTTTAATATATGTTTTTTTCTCTCAGAATTCATTTTATCATAAATATTAACCATCATATTTAAACGAGGATTAGATTGAAAAAATTTTCTATTTTTATTAATAAAACGCCAATACAATCCATCCATAATATCGTTCCAATTACCTCTTTTAAAATTCATCATTTTCATAAAATAACTTGAACCACAAATATAAGGTTTGGTGCTAAATATTCCTCCATCACTAAACAATCCCATACCGTAAACATTAGGTGACATTACCCAATCAGAGCTATCTACAAACATTTCCATGAACCAATTATAAACTTCATAGGGTTTAATTTCACATAAATTCATTATATTACATAAAACCATTAGTCTCTCAATATGATGCGTGTATCCATATTTTAGAGCATTTTTAATTGAGTGATCTAAAGGATCTAATCCGGTT
Source organism: uncultured Alphaproteobacteria bacterium (assembly GCA_902524385.1). GTDB lineage: Bacteria > Pseudomonadota > Alphaproteobacteria > HIMB59 > CACPNW01. The sequence continues at coordinate 116,573 of CABZCZ010000001.1, read as the reverse complement.
GTGCCGTCATACCATTTTTTAGTAAGAGAATTTTTATGTTGAAAGAAATTATTTTCTTCTAATTGTTGATCGTAATTTTGGTAAATCCCCCTTATAAATTCTCTCCATCCAATAATTTGTCTGATATAACCTTCATAAGAATTAATTTTAATTTTATTTTCAACTTTTCTAACTCTTTCAATTATAAGTTCTGGAGTTAATAAACCTAAATTAATCATCGGGCTTAGTGCACTATGGAATAAAAAGTTATTATTAGTATCAACTGCATCTTCGTAATCACCAAATAAATTAAATTTTTTGATAATAAAAAAATCTAACCATTTAACAGCATCATCATATGTTGTAGGTAGCCAAAAATTATAAACTTCACCTGGATGATTTTTAAAAATTTTATTTATTTGTTGTTTTAAAATTTTTGTATGCTTTGTTTCATTTGCAGTAATCATTTCTGGTATTTTAATATCTTTAGGGAGTTTTTTTCTATTATCTTCATCAAAACTCCATTTTCCACCTTTGGGTTTATTATTTTCCATCAAAATATCTGTTTTTGCACGAGCAATTTTATAAAAATTTGCCATAAAAGGTTTGTTTGTTTTACTTAAATAATTTTTAAATTCATCTCTTGAATTCAAAAACATAGGTGATTGAATAAAAGTTAATTTAATATTATTTTTTTTACATAAACTATTAATTTTTTTTTCAAAAAATTTATCTTCAATTTCAAATGAAATTAATTCTTTATATTTATTTGTTTTTATAAAATTCTCTAATTTTTTTTCGTATGATATTTTAAAATCTTTATTTAAATCAATATAATTGACTTTATATTTATTTTTTTTTAATTGATCAGCATAAGATCTCATTGAGGACAGAAAGAGTATGAGTTTTAATTTATGATGTTTTTGAAAAGTACAAAGATCAAAACTTTCACACATAAAAAAAGTTGAGTCTTTATGTTTAATTAGATGTTTTTGAGGGAATAATTGATTTCCTAGGATTAAAAATAATTTTTTCATTAAGTTGTAAATAGTAAGTTATTAGAAAATTTATATGATTTATTAAATTTAATTACTTATTTTAGACAATTTTTAATTATAGTAATTCATAAATAATGATGAGATTAATAAAATTATTAGTAATTCCGTCTTTAATTAGCCTCATACTTATTTCCTGCAATACCACTTCTCCAAACAAAGTAAAAAAGTCTGATGCTCAAAAAGTAACTAACATAGAATATGGAACAATCAAAACTTCTCTTCCAGTAAAAATAGAAGGTGAAAGTGATTGGATTGGTGCAACTGCAGGAGCAATGATAGGTGGTCTTTTAGCATCTCAAATATGTGGAGAAGAAGAAATATTAGGAACTAAATGCCAAGATATTGCTATAGTATATGGAACTATTGGAGGAGCTGCTATGGGCTCAGTAATACAAGCTAAAATTGGTAATCATGATGGTTTCCAATATATAATCAATATTGATGAATGCGGTAATGACATTTCTAATTGCCAAAATGATCAAGAAAAAGCTTTTGTGCAAGGAGATGATAATGCACTTCAAAATGGTCAAAGAGTTGTAATTATTTACGGAGACGTAATAAGAGTTATGCCTTATGAAAAATAGTTTAGTTAAATTTATTTTTTGTACTGTATTTTTAATACCGTTTAATCTAAATGCAGAATTAATTTTTGAAGATAATTTTCCAAAAAACATGCAAGGTATTTGGAGTGATGATTGTGATGCAGAATATCAAGTATTCATAATATCAAATAACACAAGTATGTGGATTGATGAGACATATGTTGGCTTTAATGTATCAAAAACCTCAAAGGTACAAGATTGGTCAGCATATAAATGGGCAGAATTAGATGAAAGTTATTATTATTTTTTAAAGAAAGATGGTGATAATTTACTTGAAGTTACCGCCCCTGATGATTGGGATGGTATAGATTATTCCTTTTTAAATTCATTAGATTATTCTGTTTATGAAAAATGTGAATCAATCCCTAGTGACTTTCAAATTATTTATGGTGAAATTATTAATTTAATGAATTCTCAATTAATTGAAACATGTAATAATGATAGCAATCCAGCAAATTGTATTAATGAAACTTTTGCATTTTTAGATGTATCACAAGATGATGAATTATCTGTAGCAGAATTAACACGTGCAGCGAGAATAGTTATTTATTTTACCTTTATTGATAAAAGACAAGACGAAGACAGAGACATAGGATTTGCAACTTACACAACCACATCACTAATATTTCCTGCATTATCAAAAATATTAATTGGGAATTATGATTATGATAATTCAAATACAATTTCATTAAAAGAAATATATACTGATCGTATTGATACTTTAGATTATCAAAATTTATTTAAAGAAAACTTAAAAGGACTGGATCCAGAAGAATTAAGGCGATTAATTGAAAACTTAGATTTCCTAAAGTCATTAATGCTAAATTAATTTAGTATCTTGACTTTTAAGTGTAATTTTAATTATAAATAGATATGAACAAAAGAAATTTATACGCAGCTATTGCGATAGTGTTTATTTTTGCCGCTTTAAATTTAACTATATATTTTTTCTATTAAATTATGGTTATCAGAAGAAAATCTAGTATTTATAAGAAATTATATGAAATTAATGGTCAGAAAATAATGTTTGGTCACGATAACATACATTTTAAAACAATTAACTTACCTACAAAACAGAGATACAAAAATTTATGCAGTGAGTTTGGTTTAAAAAAAATTAAATCTTCAGTTAAGAAAAGTTTTCTAATAATTAATATTAATTAAGTGAAAAATATTGCAATAATTGGAGCTGGGATGACTGGCTTGTCTCTTGCTTATAATCTTCAAGAAAATAATATTACTATTTTTGATAAATCATGGAGACCAGGAGGAAGAGTATCTACTAGAAAGAATGAGAATGATCTTTTCGATCATGGCGCACATTATTTATCGACAAATCATTCTGTTAATCAATTAAATGAAGTAATAATTAGATATAACTTAGGACAATTAATAGAAATTGATTTCGCAACAGATTATTTAAAAAATAAAAAGACTAGAAAAAAAATAATTATTGGTCGAAATGGAATGAATTTTATTCCAAAATCTATTTTTGATAATTTAAAATTAAGAAGTTATTTTAATTCAAAGATAATAAAAATTTCAAAAAATAGTAATGGCATCTTTTCACTTTTTTCTGAAAAAGAAGAATTTAAAAATTTTGATTTTGTATTAATTTGTATACCCTATTTACAATCAAAAGAACTTTCAAAAGATTTGATTGACTTTACTAAGATTGTAAGCGAGCCATCTTATGATCCCATACATACTGTAATGCTAAGTTATAAAGATACTAACAACATTAATATTAGAGCCGGGTTGAATCTTCATGAAGATATTAGTTTCTTTATGAATCAAAATATCAAATTTAATGAATTAACTAATGATTGTTGGGTATTAAATATGAGTTCTGAATATACAAAGAATAATATTGATATAGATAAGACTACGTTAGAAAAATATGCTCAATCAATATTTGAAAAAACATTTGATATAAAAAATAAAATAAGTTTTATTAAATCACACAGGTGGTTATATGCGCAAACAAAAGTGAGTTATAATACTATCTCAAAAAAAAATTGGATTAATTCAAAGGATAATAAAATATTTTTAAGTGGAGACTGGGTTTTAGGAAAAAGTCTAAGTGATGCCTGGAATGCAGGTGAAAAATTATCACATTATATTAAGATTTTATCAGTTTGATTTTAAGTATTAAAAAATCTTTTAATATTTTTAGCTGCTTGTCTTATTCTTTGAGTATTTTCTACTAGACCAATACGAACAAAACCTTCCCCTCCTTTTCCAAAAGCTAAACCAGGAGCTACTGCAACGTCGGCATTTATCATTAAATTTTTTGCAAACTTCATAGAACCCATTTTTTTATATTTTTTTGGTAAAGGAGCCCATACAAACATTGATGCCTCAGGCTCTGGAATTTTATCCCAACCAGCCCTTTCAAAAGATTCTATTAAAACATCTCTTCTTTTTTTATAAGTCTCCCTAATTTCTTCTACACATTTTTGAGATCCATTTAGAGCAGCAGTGGCTGCTACTTGAACAGGTGTAAAGGCACCATAGTCTACATATGATTTAATTTTTGATAATGCTTCAATTAAAGTTTTGTTTCCAACAGCAAAACCAATTCTCCATCCTGCCATTGCATAAGTTTTGGATAAGGTCGTAAATTCAACTGCTATGTTCTTGGCTCCATTAACTTCTAATATTGATGGAGGCGGATTATTTCCAAAGTAAATTTCAGAATAAGCTAAATCGGATAGAATATAAACTTGATATTTTTTTGCAATTTTTACTAATTCTTTATAAAAATCTAAATCAACTATTTGAGCTGTTGGATTTGAGGGAAAGGAAACGATAATAACTTTTATTGAAGAATATTTTTTTAAATTATTATCTATATTTAATAAAAATTTATTTTTATCGAATTGTCCATTAAATAATGTTCGCAAAGGTGTTAATTTTGCTCCAGCAATCATAAAACCATATGGATGAACAGGATATGACGGATCAGGGCACAATATCCTATCACCTCTTGAAGTTATAGCTTGTGCTAAATTAGCTAAACCTTCTTTAGAACCAATCGTTACTATAATTTCACTTGATGGATTTAAATTAACATTAAATCGTTTTTTATAATATTTAGCTTGAGCTTTTCTTAATCCATTAATGCCTTTAGAAACAGAATAACGTCCAACACCTGGCTGATCTATAACATCTTTCAATTTCTGTCTTATGTGAAGAGGTGTTGGCATATCAGGGTTGCCCATACCAAAATCAATAATATCCCTACCCTCTGATCTTAGTTTCATTTTTAATGAATTTATCTCTCCAAATATATATGGAGGGAGTCTATTAATTCTTTCAAATTTAGATTTCACTTTTTAAGCAATAATTAATAATTGTTAATAATACTAGTTTAAATAAAATTGATTTTTAATAATATTATTCCTATTTTTACATTGTGATTAAATTATTTTACTATTTTTTACCTTTTATTGTGCTCTTTCTACCAAGTTTATGGGTAAATTACATTTTAAAAAAATATAATAAGATTTTACCTGATATGCCCTTTACCGGGAGAGAACTTGGAAAAAAAATACTTGAAGAAGAAGAAATCACCAATGTATCAATTAATCCTATTCAACAATTAGATCATTACAATCCTAAGGAAAAAAAAATACATATCGCTACAGATAAACTCGATAAAAAAAGTATAACAAGCATTGCCGTTGTTGCTCACGAAATTGGTCATGCAATTCAAGATAAAGAAAAATATAAGCCACTAATCCTTAGACAATCATTAATTGAAAAAACAATGATATTTCAGAGAATTGGTTCATTTTTATTAATTATAGGACTACCATCAATATTTGCCTTCACTAAAAGTCCATTTATTACTCTTATTTCTGCAGTAATAATAATGGGATGTTTATCTACAAATGTGTTAATCCATTTAATTACTCTTCCTGTTGAATTTGATGCAAGTTTTAAGAGAGCTTTACCAATACTCAAAAGATACGTTCCTAGAGAGAATATGTATCAATGTAAATCTGTTTTGAGAGCTGCTGCATTGACATATTTAGCTCAGTCAATTGTAAGTATATTTAGATTAAAAATAATACTGTTATCTTTTATTAATATTTTTAAATCAATTATAAGAAGATAATATTTTTCTCTTTAAATAAAAAGGGAAATTTATTAAGTTAGATAATTAATGAATTTAAGTGAAAAAATATCTTTAATATTAGTGGATAAAGGATTTTCTTTATCTCCGAAAAAAAACACAGAAGATTTAATCAATTCAGGCACAGAATTTCATAAAAGTAATGAAGACATTAAAATTGCAGAACAGCATGGAATTGCGGATCAAATTTTTATTCTTTTAAAAGGTGAAGCTGAATACGTAAAATATCATAATAATGTTTTTTACAAGTTAGCAACATTAAAAAATACCGGATCACCTCTTGGTATTTCAGGATTAAATGCACCAGGTAGATATATGTCGGATATATTTATTAAAGGTAATTCAGAATATATATCTATCAAAATAGAAAAATTAAAAGAGTTAGAAGAGATGGATCCTGACTATGCTAGTTTTTTCTATTCCTTTTTATTATATGAATCAATTAACTTAATCTGGTCATCTCGTAACTTAGAAAAGCCTGTAAAGCAAAAAAATATTAATTTAGTGGGTGGTGTTAAGACTGGTGGAGATATTATAAACACTAAAAGAATAAAGAATTCAGCATTTTTAGCTTTTCTAGATGATGATGATTTAGATGAACTAATAAATTATGCAAATATTAGATTATTTTCTGCTGGTGAATATGTCACTCTAGAGGGTACAAAAACTGACGGAATAAATATTTTATTAAAAGGGAAAGTTGAAGCTTCTTTTACAAATCGAAAAGATGATCAATTTGAAAATAATTCACGATCAATAGCTAGAACAGGAGTAGCATTATCATTATCATCAGGATTGCATGATATAGAATCACCATACTCTTTGAAATCTACACGAGATACAACAATTTTAAAATTTTCAAACGAATTTATCGATAATCTAATTAAAACTAATCCAAAATTAGCTATAAAATTTTTTAAAAGACAATTATGGCAATTAGGTCGCTATATTCAAAGCTCAACTGGTTTGACGACATATCCTGCTAAAAATGAAAAAGAGTTTTTTAAATATTTACTAGAAGATAATTCTTCAAAAATACCAAGTAATTCAAAACTTTACACAATTCCTCATTTGTTAGAAAATCATTTAACGCATTCTTTAGCATTTGATACTATTTATGATTTAATTATTACAGGTAATGATGATGAAAAATCTATAGCTAGCTTAATGATAGATGCATTGAGTGGTTTAGAGAGAAAAAATAGATTTTTTAAACAACTAAATAAAATATACAACAGAGTAGCAACTTCCTATGATTCAATAAATAAACAAGCATTACAAAAATTAACAAATTCAGATTTTACAAAAGCTTTTGATCAAGTTCCTTATGTTATTAAAGGTATGGAGAATTTACCAGATGAGCCTACAAATATATTTTTTTATAATCATTTAGCAAGCATTGAGGAAAATGGTTTAGCTAATGGACATCAATTTAGTATAGATAGTCATTTTATAAGTGCAAAAATTTTATTTCCAAAATACGGTGATGGTGGTCAAAGAATTGCTCGATATTCTAGGAACACAGAATTTTGGAGATATAATTATTATGAGAACTTAGATTATATTTTCGTTCATACACCAGAGTCAGATTATTTAAATGAAACGCAAGAACAAAAAAACAAGAGAAAAAGTAAATTATTTATCGAAACTCAAAATATTTTTGATCAAAATAGACCTTTAGTTATTGCACCAGAAGGAACATCTGAAACTGAAGATAATTTAACTCCAAATTCCCCAGGTCCATTAAAACCAGGGGCATTTTTATTAGCAGACCAATTAAAACCTGAACCACTACTTGTTCCAATAGCATTAGCCAATTTTGATTATTCAATTTCTAATACTATTTATTCTGCAGTTATTAAAGAACCAATCAAAATAAAAGATTATGTAAATGACATGAAAAATAAAAAAGAGTTAGAAAATTTTTTATCTAAATATAGAAAAACATTTAGATCTTACGTTAAAGAAGCCGTTGAATTAGCAAAATCTGCGTCAAAAAATAAAATTATAAATGAGGATATAGTAAGTAACCTAAATTTAATTAGCCCTATTGAAGAAGAATTTGAAGCAGACGTGAGAGAATTGGAAATTAAATTACATTCAGATCGATATAAAAATAATAAAATAGTATTATTTGGAAGTTCAACATTTAAAGATTGGGAAAATGCAAAAACTGATTTGTCATTTGATAGTTTATTAAATTTAGGATTTGGTGGATCGACATTAGTATCATGTCGCACATATTTTAATAGGATAGTAGTACCAAATAATCCCGATAAGATGATATTTTATGCTGGAGACAATGATATAGGAAGTGGAATGAGTGCGGTAGATTTAGAAAATGAATTTTTATTGTTCGCTTCTGAAGTTAATGAAAAATTGCCTCATACATTGTGTTTTTTTGTATCAATTAAACCAAGTGAATTTAGAAAGAATTATCTAAATACAATTTTAGATGCAAATAAAAGGATAAAAACAAAAATTGAGAATTTTAGTCAATGGCGATATATTGATTTATGTTCTCCTATGTTAGATGCAGGATTTGAAAAGTTTTATTCAGAAGATCCTCTACATTTGAATGTGTTAGGATATAGTCTTTTAAGCAAGCTAATAAGAGATGAAATATCAAAATTTATAATTTAAACTTTAAATAAATTTAAATTTTAATTTCTTTTCTTAGTTTATCAGATTTATATGAATTGAAGACTAATGATAAACTCTTTATGTTATCTTCACCACTGGTGTCGTGTTCAATCTTATTTATTAGTGAATCAATAAAATGTTTGTGTGTATTGATTACACTTTCTTGAATTTGATCCCAAGGCTTTGAAATCCATTTATATTTATTTGGTTTTCCATGATAAATTTTCTTTTTATTATTTTTGTGTAAAGTAATTTTGTAATTATAGTCCAAATCAATTGAACCATTAGAGAATTCTAAATTAACTAGTGTTTGTGCAAATCTATCTGGTTTTTTTATTGAAGAGATAGAAGCATCAACAATGGTAATACTTTTATTTTTATTTCTTATAAGTGATATAAAATCGGTTTCACCTTTAAATTTATTATTTGTATTTTGATTTAAAGTATAAATACTTTTAGCTTCTCCCATAAAAAATCTGCTTAAATCAAATAAATGAATACCTACGTCTAAGGTTAAATACTCTTTTAGATCATATAAATATATTTGATTGGTGTATCCAACAGGATTTGCATGTCTAAAAGATATCTTGGCATAATGTGGTTTAGTCAACTTCTCTTTATTTATAATATCTTTTAGTTTTAATAGAGGAGTTTGCCATCTAAAATTCTCATGAACCATAAGTGGTGTTTTGTTTTTTTTATATAAAGAAACAATTTTTTTCGCATTTGATAAATTTTCAGCAAACGGCTTTTGAATAGAAGTTGGAATTTTATACTTAGATAAAATTTTACCAATATTTAAATGTGTTTCCATTGTTGTTACAACATCAACAAAGTCAATTTTATGATTTTTTAACATTAATTCTATAGATGAATAAGAATGTAAAACATTAAATTTAGATTTAAATTGATTAGCTTTTTGTATATCTAAATCACAAACACATATTATTTCTATATTTTTTAGTTCTTTCCAAGCTAAAATATGATTTTCAGCAAAAAAACCGCAACCGATTAATGCCCCTTTTAATTTTTTCATTTATCTTCTATAAATTTTATTTCTAGTGGCTCAAACACATATGGATTTGTATCTTTTTTAAAGTTAAAAAAAGAAAAATCATTCTTGAAAATATCAATATAATTTTTTAAATTAAGCTTATATTGATAACTAAAATTTAATTCAGAAATATTAATTTCCTTTTTTTGTGTTGAAGAATTCACAAACAAATAATACTTTTTATCATTTAATACAATTTTTAATCCATACACTTCATTAATTGGATTAATTTTAAAAATTTCTGAGTTTGATAATGAAATGAGAAAATTATTTAAATGATATAATGGTCTTTTGGTATTATCTTTATTTAATATTCCATGATGCCCATAAACAGAATTAAAAGTAAAAAATTTTGACTCTTTATTTATTGATTGAATAAAAATTGCCAGTGTCCAAGTTAGTGAAAATAATTGATCATGTCTTGGATCGCTATCAGCCATTTCTAATCTAATTTTCTTTTCATTATTTACATGACTTTTAGCATAGGGATTGAAATGCATACCGATAGATATTGGTCCAATATGAACATCGCAACTATTAGAAAAATTTTTCAAAGTTTTGAGGATATAAGGTATAGTTTCAGGTGTATTTAACACACCAAAATCACTAGAATCATGAACAATTGGAGTGAAGGAAAAACTAACCAAATCATAAAACATTTTTGGCCTCTTTCTATTTAATTCTGTAAAGTTAGTTACCATTCCAGAAACAATTTCACTATGAGAAAAAATTTTTTTTGCAATTTTATAATATTCATTTAATTCAGGAACTTTAGGCCATTGTCCAGCAGGTTGAAAACTATTCAAATATATTTTTGGACAAATTAAAATTTTATCTAAATTAATAGTATTTTCAGTTATAAAATTATAAATTTTTGTTAACTCTTTTTCAGGATCATTTATATGATCAACCAAGGCTACAAGAAATACCTTGTTTTGAGATCTTGAAGTTATACTTTTAAAATCTTCAGTAAAATCAATAAGATAGTAATAATAATCAAAGTTACTTATCAAGTTATCATCAGGAAGAATTGGAGAATCAATTTTTATACCAATTTTAGGAAATTTATAAGAAGCAGTATCATCAATTTTTATGATATTTTTAGAAGGAAATGATCTTTGTTTTTTATTTGATAAATCGATTTGAACAGTTTGAGAAAAATCAGACCCCTCTTTTTCCAAGTATGGAAAAGGATCTAATAAAGAGCCGCTATATATTTTGTAAGAAGCATCACCCCAGTTTCTTTGATCCTCCATTTCAAATAACATACCTTCAAAATTTATATTAACTAGCAAGCTATCTTCTAAGGTGTAAGTTAGCTTTTTAAATTTAAAAAATGGTTGATCAGGCATTATAAATTCAGGAAATTTTTTTTCCTCTTTTACCTCATCCTCTTTTGTTACAATAATATTTGAACCAACATGATTTTGTAAGGGAATTAATAAATTAAAACCTATTCTATTGGTCCAAAAATCAGTTAAGAATTTTCCTTCAGAAGATAAGGTTATAGAATTTTCAGAAAATAATATAGTATTTCTTATTTTAAGAATTTCAGATACACCATATTCTAAATCAAATATATATTCTAAAGACGAATCAAAGTTTTCTTCAAAATTTAAAATTTTAGGATCATAATTATTCCAATTTTTATCTCTTACTAAGAATGATATCATTTTTAAAATTTGAAAATTTTGAAAAGTTATATTTCGAAAAAAAAGATTATCTTTTAGTATGTTAAAATTTTTATTTGAGTTTTTAATAAAATTTTCTTCCAATAATTTAGAGTTATACATATAATTTTGATACAAATTTATAATTATTATATTCTGATATTAAATTTGATTTATTTTTTTCATATTTTGTATTTTGGATTAAACTTAAAAAAATAAGTTCTCGTTGAGCAAAACTACCCCCAAGGTATTTAAATTGTGATTTAATTATATTTTCATTTAATAATTCATTTGTTTTCATATTTTTAATAATTGGTTTTAAGAAATTAATATAATTTTCTTTAAAAGAATTTTCTAAATAATTTTCTTCCATTTTCTTTTCTAGTTGCTGAAAATAATATTGATCATTATAATAAGAGTAATAAAAAATAAGATGATAATCTATGAAAGGAAGTATGTGTTGATTTTTAAAATATTCAGCATAATCTTTTAATTTATCCATTCTATCTTTAACATCTACTCCCTTGTAATGAAGTCTTAATAAAAAAGAACAAGCATTACAAAAATCTAAATAAAAAATTTCTGAAGAAGAGAAATAATTATCAAATAGTTTTAAGCTTTTCTCATATTCTTGATTATAGAATAATATTAATGATTGATGCCACCATATATGTCTTTTTATCGGTCCATAAATTGACCAATTAATTTTATTGAAATTATCATTTTTGTTAATTGAGTCGTTATTTTCATTATCATGTACATGCAAAAGAGCATGCCAACTCCATAAATCATTGGATGATTGTTTTAATGAATTTACGGCTAGAAACTTAGCTTTATCAATTAAATTATTTTCTTCATAAGCATAACTAGTCATCCCTAATAGTAAATTGTAATGTTGATCATTTTCTGACCACTTACTAAGTATTTCTTCGTGTTTATCTAAAAATTTAGCATCAATGCCTAAGAAAATATTATTAAAATGAAATAATCTGATAGCAAAAATATCTTTGGGATTTTCTTCTATAATTAATTCTAATTTATTTAATAAATTTTTTAAATCATTATTAATCCAAAGTTTTGCAGCTTCTAAATATTTATGAAAATGATTATTGATATTATCAACTGTAATAGATTTTAAGGTGTCTTTAGCAAGTGTTAATTTATTTATATCTCTTGAAAAAAGTAACAAAAAAGTTTTCAGTAATTTTGGAGCATTAAAATTTCTATTATCTCGTATTAATTTATTAGTTATAAGCATTGTATCTTTTTTAAAATAAATATATGAATCAATACATTCTTGAAATTTCTTAATTTCTTCATCTTTCTTACTGTCAATCCAATAATGAAAATAATTGTTAATCAAAGACATCCTAATTATTTATTATAAAATAATGTATCATAGTTTTTCCTTATTTATATCTCTATTAAAACATATTTTAACTGTATTTAAAAGATGTGGCACTTATCTATAGAATAGTTCTTTTTTTCATAACATTAATTTTCATTATAATTCTCCTTGTAGGTGCCACAACTTCATTTTAAAGTTAGAAAATGATAAATTTACAAGATGAATTAGTAATTTTAAACAATGGGCAAGGAATGTATGAAATTACAAATAATGTTTATGATTGGGTTATAAAAAATAATATTATTAAAGGTCAGCTAATTTTATTTATACAACACACCTCTGCTTCATTAACAATTATGGAAAATGCTAGCCCTGATGTTTTGGAAGATATTAATTCTTTTTTTCAAAAAATTGTTCCTGAAGATTCTTCAATATATAAACACGCTTATGAAGGAAATGACGATATGCCAGCTCATATAAAATCTATGCTTACTCAAACTTCATTATCAATTCCTATAAATAATAGAAAAATACAATTAGGTACATGGCAAGGGATATATCTAATTGAACACAGGTACAGTAAATACAAAAGAAAATTAATTCTAAGTTATATAGGTCAGTGAATTATACCCTTACTTTATTTAAATTACTTTGATTTAAAAAAATCTTTAATAAACTATTAGGTATAAAAAATGAATCGATTAAAGAGAAAAGAGCTAAGAGAGATCCAATTAAAAAAAACTATTGAATGAGAATTAATCCTAACAAATGCTAAAATTACTAGGATAAATACAGCGGCTATATGATTTGCTTAAATAGAAGTTAATTTTTTAGATCTCTTATTTCAGTTTTTAATAAATATTAATTTTTTCTTATTGTATCATTATAATTTTTATTCAGTTCAATCAGATGTTGATAAGCTTTATAGTCAAAGTCATCTTTTGCTACTTTATCTGTTTTAAAATTATTGTACGTATCTTTTCCCTTTACACAAATAGCACTATCATTTTTGCTTTTTAATTGTTTCATATCAGTAGAAATAAATTGAAAATTTAAACCTATTCTTCTGTCATTACTATAATTGGGTTGAGATGCGTGTAATGTTAGACCATGATGAAAAGAAACTTCACCAGGTTCTAGTGGACATGATACTGCATTATTTATATCAATATCTTTTACAGTTTGACCTCTTGATAAAACATTATTTTTATCTTCAGTTGAATGATGTTCAAAAAAACCATTTTTATGAGAACCTGGTATCATTTGCATACACCCACTTTGATCATTAGCTTTTGATAAAGCAAGCCATGCACTAACTTGATTTTCATTATTATCAAATCCCCAATAGGTAAGATCTTGATGCCAACTTACATGTGTTTTTGTATTTGGTTCTTTGATTATAAAAGTTGCATTATATAATAATATATTTTTACCAATTATTTCTTCAACAAAATCAAGCAATGTTTTATTAGTTGCTATTTCATACACCCATTTCATTATTGTATAAGTTTTCACAATATAATGAAGTTTTCCTAATTTTTTTTCTGAGTCTTCTAATTTATTTCTAAAAAAATTTGCTTCTTTTGCATTGTAAATTTTTAATGGAGAAAAATAACCATTTTGATCATAAAATTCTTTCATTATTAAAATATTATTAAAATTGATTATTTATTCAATAAAAATTTAGAATAAAAAAACCAATTAAACAAATAATTAATAAATCAAATATTAAAATAAATTCCATAATGGTTGTGACACTAATTCTTTATGGATAGAATACATTTACTCACTAAATATATATTGTTAGATTAGTGCCACATAATCTATGTACATATTAATTTAGGCATAAATTGAGTTAAAAAGAGGCAAATTTATGAAAAAAATCAGTTGGGTAACACATAAAGATTATGATATTTCTCTGCCTAAAAATCATAAATTTACCGCCAGTAAGTTTTCAGATTTGTATAACGAATTAAAAATTTTAGATTTTTATCACCGTGCAAACATTCTAAGTCCTCAAAAAGCAAGTATTGATGAGGTTTCTATATGCCATGATTTGGATTACGTATTAAAAATTAAAAATGGTAGTTTATCTGATAAAGAAATAAGAAGATTGGGTTTTAAATGGTCAGAAACTCTTTCTAACCGTTCCTTTTTAGCAGTTAATGGTACTCTATTAACATGCAAAGAAGCAATTAAGAATGGAGTAGCAAATCATTTAGCTGGCGGCACACACCATAGTCATAGAGATTTTGGTTCAGGATATTGTGTTTTTAACGATATGGCTTATGCTTCACTATATTTAACAAGAACACATCAAGTAAAAAAAATATTAATTTTTGACACAGATGTGCATCAAGGAGATGGTACAGCTTCAATCCTTAAGAACAATAATAAAATATTTACATGTTCTATTCATTGTAAAAATAACTTTCCTTTTAGAAAATCAATAAGTGACTTGGATGTTGAATTAGATGATAATTTAGAAGATGATGAGTATTTGAAAATATTAAATCAAACTCTTAATAGTTGTCTAAAAAATTTTGTTCCTGATTTAGTAATTTTTGATACGGGAGTTGATATTCATAAGAATGATAAATTAGGAAATTTAAAAATAACAACTGAAGGAATATTAAAAAGAGATATTACAGTATTAGAATTTTTTAAAAAAAAATCAATTCCTATTGCGACAGTAATAGGTGGTGGCTATTCTAATGACAGATTAGAATTAGCTAAAAGACATAGTTTAATTTTTAAAGCTACATCAATGGTTTTTAATTAATAACATTTAGAAATGTCTACTTGTATAGACTTATCATTTTGGAAATATTCAAAACAGAAATTCTTAAATAAACTAAAATGATCATTTATAATTTTTAAGTTTTCATTATTATAATCAAAAAAAAAATATTCAAATTTAATTTTTTCAACAATATTATTAGAAAACATTGGCATTATAATTATTTGTCCATCATTAAATATTATTTTTAAATATAACGTATCTGAGTCATTATCTACTGTAGAAAATGAATTCTTTTTTATCAGAAAAAGAACATTTTCATTCCAATCATTTTTTTTAAAGTCAAAAAGAATATTTAAATCTTTAAGATTTATTAATTTATTTGAATCTATAGCATTAGAATTTAGCGATACAAAAATTAAACATATAAAAAGTAATTTTTTCATAAAAATAAGTGTGATTTAAAGATTGATACTGATAGATATATTAGTAATCTATTTATTTTCAAATATTTATGAAAACAAGAAATAAGGGGCTTATACTATCTTTTGTTGGGGTATTAATTCTTAGCCCTGATAGTTTATTTATTAGATTAGTAAATTTAGATGATTTTAGTTTAATATTTTATAGGAGCGCTTTACCAATTGTTACAATATTAATTTATCTTATTTATACTTACCAAAAATCTTTTCTTAAATCATTTTATCTAATTGGTGTACCAGGGTTAATATATGCTATTCTCTATGCTATTACTCATATTTGTTTTGTATATTCAATTCAAAATACTGCTGTGGCTAATACATTGGTTCTGATTGCATCAGCTCCCATTTTTGCTGCATTGTTTTCAGTTTTTATACTCAAAGAAATACCAAGTCTTTTTACGTGGATAGTAATATTTATTGCAATGTTTGCAATGATAATTATTGGAATAGGCAGCTTTACAAGTACAGGATTATATGGAGATATTATGGCTTTAATTGTAGCAATAGGAATGGGTTTTAGTATGGTGCTTGTTAGATTTTTTAAAAATAAAGATTTGGTACCAGCATGTTTATTTGGGTGTTTAATTTCAGCACTTTATGCTCTTCCATTTGGTATCAATTTTGATTTAAATAATGGTCAATTTATTTTGATTTTTATTATGTGCATAATAATATTGCCAATACCATTTATGATTATGACAGTTTCACCTAAATTTGCTCCAGCACATGAAGTAGCTTTAATTTTTTTACTAGAAAGTGTTTTAGGCACTACTTGGGTATGGTTTGTTATTAAAGAAGTTCCTCCAATGAATACAATAATTGGTGGTATTGTGTTACTAGGATCAGTTAGTATATTTATTTACCAAACAACTAAAAAGTGAAAATTAATTTAAGTTTTTTTATTCTCTCTAATGAAAATATAAATTCCACTTAATACAATCAAAGATAAGCCTAAATAAATCCAAATATCTGGTAGGTCACCAAAAAACATATAACCAACTAGTATATTTGTAGATATTTCAAAATAACCCAAAGGTGCTAATTTAGAGGCTTCACCAAGTCTTAAAGATAAAATAATTAAAAAATGCGCTAGAGCTCCAATTGAAGCTAACAAAATTAATAATAATAATTGTCTCACATCTAAATTTATCCAAAAAAATGGTAATATTAGAGATATTAATATACATCCTACCACACCTGTAAAAAATAAGGTAACTATAGGGCTATCAACAAAAGATAACTTACGAGTATAAATTATATAGAATGCATAAGCTGCACCGGCAGCTATAGCTGAAATAGAAGCAGAATTGATTTCTAAAAATCCAGGCCTAATAATAATTATTACTCCTATAAAACCTATTACGACAGCAGACCATCTATGAATACCAACTTTTTCTTTTAAATAAAATATTGATAATATTGTTACTATTATTGGAGAGACAAAAGCAAGAGTTAAAGCTTGGGCCAAAGATATAATTGAAATTGCATAAAAGAAAAATACTGTAGAAAGGAATAAAAAAAATCCCCTAAATAATTGAACTAAAATATTTTTAGGAAATTTAATTTCTTTTCTAAAAAAAATTAAAGCTAAAGGAAAACATACTAAAATCATAAAAAAATATCTGCCCCAAATAATTTGTATAAAATGCATTTCTGAAGATAGATATTTAGCAATACCATCCATAAACGGTAATAAAAGCCAACCAGATATATTTAAAACATAAGCTTGCATTAATTTAACTTAAATGCATCGGGATCACAAATTTTGCAAACTAAATTACCCACGCCTTTTTGAGGATTATATTTTTGATAAAAAATACCTTTTGATTGAATATTTTTTTCGTATAAATATTTTTCAATTTCCCAGTAAAAACGATAACATCTTGAACATTTTGGAGCATCTAATTTATGAGCTGGTTTATAAATATCAATCCATAATTTATGAAATTTATCTAAATTTTTTATATTAATATTTTCAGATAAATTTGATGGAATATCCATAAAACAATTAGAGCATTGAATTTCTGAAACAACATCTTTATATGGTCCTTCATTATATTTTTTCCCCATTGTTGTTTTAGCTTTATATTTATTTGAATTACAGTTTGGGCAATTAAAATTTATTTCTTTTTGCATAAAAAACTATAGAGAAATTTCCATAACACTTATAAATGTGTAATTATATACTTTTGTTATGAATTTATATTTTCCATATATTTTTGTTTTTTTTTGGAGTTCAGCATTTATCAGTGGACAGTTTATAGTACAATCAGCAAGTCCTTTTGCTGCATTATCATTTAGATTTTTAATTGTTTCATTTTTTTTTTTAGTATTTTCTTTTTACTTTAGAGAAAAAATTATAGTTAATTTTAAATTAATTTTACAGGCATCAATAACAGGTATCCTTTTTCATGGTTTTTATCTCGGTGGTGTTTTTTACTCATATTCAATCGGTTTATCAGCTACATTATCTGCCCTGATAGTTGGTTTACAACCTATTCTAACAAATATTTTAAGTGGACCAATATTGAAAGAAAGAGTGACCCTAGTTCAGTGGATTGGAATAATACTTGGATTTATTGGAACAGTTTTAGTAATCGGTTATGATATTGGTAAAACCATTCCAGTTTTAGGAGTAATTGCTTCAATAGTGGCTCTTCTTGGTGCAACAACTGCAACAATTTGGCAAAAGAAATTCACGAGTGAAATTACATTATCAGTAAATAATTTTTATCAAGCAATTGCTGCAGCACTTTTCTTATTTATTCTCACTTTTGCATTTGAAATTCCATTTATAAATTTTGATAAAAGATTTATTTTATCAATGGGATGGCAAATAATTATGGTATCTTTCGGAGCGTATGCAATTCTAATGTATTTAATTAAAACTGGAACAGCAAGTAAAACATCAAACTTATTTTTTTTAATACCTCCTACAACAGGGATTATGGCTTATTTTACACTCGGAGAAAATTTATTTTTAATTGATATTTTAGGATTAGTTGTTTGCACATTTGGGGTATACATAGCTACAAGAAAATAATATATTTATTAGATAATTGCATGTCTTATTAAATTTGACATTATTTTGTTATTTATTTGTATTTTTGGTATTTAAAATAACAATTTCATATTAGTAATTGTAAGGTTATTATATTAATTTATAAATTATTAAATATCAACCTTGATAATTTAAGTCTTTTTGTGATACTTTAAACAATTAAAGTATTTTTTTGGAGGGTAATAAAATGAAAAAATATTTAAGTTATATAACAGCTATTATTACAATTTTTTTTGTAAGTTTTAATGCACATGCTGTTAAAGTAAAAATGGGATTAAGTGCTTTCCAGGATGTCCACTCTACATTTGTTGGTTTAGACAGAGGATTTTGGGCTGAAGAAGGTATAGAACTTGAAATAGTTTACACAGACTGGCCAGGTGCTAATGAACTTGGAGTTGCTGACCAGGTCGATATTTGGACAACGAGTGATGCGGATGTAGTATTGCATAACGCTGCAGGTGTTGATTCAACATTAGCATTTCCATTATTTTATTTTGCTGGTGGTGGTTTAATGTTTGATCCAAATGTTCATCCAGATTGGGTTTCATACGATGAAAATATGGAAATTCATGGGGGTGATGTTGATGAGGCAATCAAAGCTACTCTTGAGCAAGCTAAAGGTGCTAAAGTAGGTGTAAGTTCTGGTGGAGCTGAATATTCAGCTTTTATTCTTATGCTTGAAAGAGGTAATTTAGATCCTGCTGATTATGAGATAATAGATTTAGCTCAAGAAGATATGCCTCCTGCTTTGTTAAGTGGTTCAATAGATATACAAATATCTGGAATACCTCAAAGATTAGCAGTTTTAAAAGAAGGTATGAAAACTCTTATGGATCAAACAGCAGTTCCTGAAACAGTAGCACATGCTGGCTTTGGTGCAAAAAGAAGTTGGGTTGATGAAAATTTTGAAACAGCTAAAGCTATTGAAAGAGTAATACTGAAAACATTATCTTTTATTAAAAGAAATCCAGATTATTCGTTTCCAATAATTGCTGAAAATTTAAGAAAGCAAGGAACACCATATGAATCAGAATGGCTATATGGTGTTTGGGATAGTATGGAACACTTTGTTAACGGAGTTGACTGGTATAATTCGAAAGTAGTTGCCAGTGATGGAACTTTCTATTGGAAAGATAGATTTGAAGGAGTTATTTCTAGCCTTCAAAAAGAAGATAAAGTTCCTTCTCCTTATAATGTTCCACTAGAAGATTTAACTTATGGATTGAAAATAGTTAATGCTCTTGAAAGTGAAGGTTTCAAGACTAGAATGGATAACTAGAACATAAAAATACCACGGTAATTAATTTACCGTGGTACTAAATCAATAATGAAATTAACATCAATAGAAGTCCCAGAATTTGGTATTTCTCATTCGCAACCAATAATTGAAGAAAAAATATTCAATGAAAGATTACTCAATTTAAAAGAAAAACTATTAAAAGAGAATTATGGTTGTGCAATTATTTATGCTGATAGAGAGCATTTTGCCAATATGCACTATATATCAAATTTTGATCCAAGATTTGAGGAAGCAGTTTTAATTATTAATCTCGAAGAAGATGAAGCGATTTTAATTACTGGTCCAGAAAATCAAGGATATTCTGCAGTCAGTAAAATTAATATAAAAAAAATAAATTATCCTACTTTTGGCTTATTAAGTCAGGATAGATCTGCCAAAATTAATATTGAAGAATTATTTAATGATTCAATTAAAATAAAGAATAAAAAAATTGGAATTGTAGGATGGAAATATTTTACAAATGATGAATTTAAACAACCTGATAAACAATTTGATATACCACATTATATTTTACAAAGTATTCAAAATATTGTTAAGGATATTAACCTTATTAATAATATTACTCATTGGTTTAATAATCCATCTAATGGATTTAGAATTCAAAATGAATTAGATGAATTAGCGTTAATGGAATATTCATCTTGTCATACATCTAATTCTCTGAAAAATGTTATTAAAAATTTAAAAGTTGGAGTTTCTGAATTTGAAGCCGCAACTAATTTTAAACCAATTGGGATCCCTCTAAGCTGTCATTTAATGTTATCAAGTGGTGAGAGAGTTAAATATGGACTATCAAGTCCTTCATCTAAAATTATAAAAAAAGGAGAGCCATTTGCAGCCGCTTACGGTGTATGGGGATCATTAAATTGTAGAGTTGGATGGGTAGCCGAAAATGAAAACGATCTTCCCATTAATGTGAGGGATTATTTTGGTAAACTAGTAAAACCATATTGTCATGCTGTAAAAAGATGGTACGAAAATATAGGTATAGATGTTTATGGTGGAGAAATTTATGAAAAGGTAATGGATATATTGGGAGATCCATTTTATGGAGTAGAATTGAACCCTGGACATTTCATTCATAAAGATGAGTGGTTAAGTTCACCAATTTTTCATAAAAGTAATATAAAATTTAAAAGCAGGCAAGCTATACAAATGGATATAATCCCTGCAACTAATAGCGAATACTTTAGCTCTAATCTTGAAGATGGTATATTTTTACTAGATGAAAGTGATAGGTCATTATTTAGTAAACAATATCCAGAAGCAATGGATAGAATAATAAAAAGACGAGAATTTATGATAAATAAACTAGGAATAGATCTTAAACCAGAAGTTATGCCATTAAGCAATATACCGGCTGTTATTTCGCCTTTTTTATTAAATTTTGATCATATTGTTGAATTTAAATAGATTATTTAATTATCATATCTTTACTTATTTTTTGAAGTTTTTCATTTGCGTCTTCAGTAATTCTAAAACCATCTTCAATTCTAAGACCTCCCCAACTGTTAAAAAAGATTGGAATATCAATTGATAAAATCATATTTTCTCTAATTTCTTTTTCATACCAAGATGTCATGATAGGATATTCAAATTCGCATACTCCAACGCTATGAATACCTGAATAAGCAAAATTTTCTTTAAAATTATTTTTCTCACAAAAAGATCTTGCTATTTCATCTAATTGTTTTCCAGTCTTTCCTGGCTTCATATTATTAATAACTAATTCCTGAGCTTGTGTTGCAATTTTATATGCATAAGTAATGTTTTTGTCTATTTCGCCAATACCTACAACTCTTCCTATGGCTCCATGATAACCTTCATATCTAGGTGCAATTGTTAATAACACATGATCACCGTTTAATATTTCTCTAAAAGTAGTTCTAGTTATTATTGGCCGAGTATTTTTTTGACCAGAACCAATAATTGTATCAATTCCCATTCCTTCCGATCCACTCTTTCTCATTACATATTCGATTTCAGCAGCTATTTCTCTTTCATTAATTCCTTTTTCAATAACTTCTATTCCTCTTTTAATTCCCTTTTCAGCAATTAAATAACAATGTTTTATTACATCTATTTCACTTTTTGTTTTAATAGATCTCTGTTCCAAAATTATTTGATTAACATTTATTGTTTCAACTTTATCAATATTTTTTACTGCATTTAAAATATCATAAGGTATCATTTCTTGACCTGCAATGCCAACAACAATTTTTGATGTTTTTTTTATAGATGATTTAATTAAATCAGATATTTTTTTTATATTATGATACGGATATTCTTCATCTGGATGAGTAAATACATCAGCAATTAAAACTTTTGTACAATAAGAATTATTCAATACAAATTCTTCTGACTCAGGACCAGTTATAATGTACGAATCTTCGTTTGCTTGTATTACTAAACATGCTGGCTCAAAATGTGGTTGATAATTAAAGTAATATCTAGAAAATTGTTGTCCAAATGTAGCTCTATCATCAGAATATGCAATGATAATATCGATTTGATTTGAGATCATTAAAACTCTTAAATTATCTCTTCTTTTTTTAAATTCTTCTTTTGGGATTGTTGGTAAATTTTTCATTTATTTATCAATAAAGGCTAAAGCTCTTATTGGTGAAGCTGTTCCTTTTTTAATTTTAAGTGGTATAGCGATAAAATTGAATCTTGATGGTAAAACATCTAAATTATTTAAATTTTCCATAATCAAAATGTTATTAATCAAGAAGGTTGTATGTGCAGGTATATTGATACTTCCGCTACAATCTAACCCTAAAGTATCTGTACCAACAGCAATAATTTTTTTTTTTAATAAATATTCTGAAGATAATTTATCAAGTCCTGGCCAATTTTTAATGTATTCTTTACCTTTCGAGCCAATTTTCCATTTTTTATGCCATCCAAAATTGAAGATCACAATATCATTCTTTTTGATAAAAAAGTTCTTTTTTTCCCATTCCTTTATTATAGGTAAAGTAACTAATTTTTTTTTGTATTTATTCAAATTAATATGAACTGCACTTCCAATAAGGTGAATAGGGTTCACATATTCAACAAAATGTTTATTTTTAGGACCAGTTTTAATATAATGAGCTGGTGCATCTACATGTGTACCATTGTGTTCATGCATCAATATTTGACTCATGTGCGCAGGATCATTTATTTGATTAGCGTCAAGATGATAATACTTTGTATGAGTTGGGAAACTTGGTATACCCTCCTCTAGCGTGTGGCTTAAATCAATAATTTTGAAATTTGAAAAAAGTTTTTTAAAATCAAAATTCATTTAGAAGGTATTAATATTAGAGATAATAAAATAAATAATAGACTCATAATTATTCCTATATTTTATTTCGTAATAAGTTAATTAATTTGTCAACCAATTAAATAGGTTGTTCCATAATATTTTGTAACCTTTCCAATTTACAAAGTCATTTGGTAACCAATGCGGTCCTACATCAGAAGTCCATACAGCTGTCTTTCCTTTAAATTCTGTTGATAATACTAATAATGGATAATCTTTTTTATCTATTTTAATGTTTAGTATTGGGGTTATATTATCATTATTTTTTAAAATAACCTCATTACATCCAAGCAAATATGGCCAATCATTTGTTATACCATTTAGAATTTCATGATCATTTATAACTGAAGGAAACGAACCTTCTGGAGCCTCTAATCTGTCATCATAAGGGTAAATATTTATTGGTAATATTCTTTCAACTGGAGTATTTTTAAATCTAGCAGCACCATTAATACCTTGAAAACTAAAATAACCTCCAAACATAGCAAAATTTCCACCATCTAACACATAATCTTCAATTAAATTAAGTCTATTAGGAAATTTTTGACCTTTAACAAATACATCAGGATGTAAAAGTAGTGTATTTGCACCAATATCACTTAAAATAACACAGTCGTATTCTTTTAAACTTTTTAGATCAGAGGGAAAATCAGTTGATGCAACATGAGATGGCATGTAATTTATTTCGAAATTATCCTTTAATGCTTTTACAAAATTATTTGCTCCTAATTCATAAAATGTTGTTTGAAATGAATCAAATCCCTTAAAATGAGTTGAATTAGAAACCCAAGATTCACCAACTAATAAAATTTTTTTCATCTTTATCTCACTTTCTTTCTGACCATCTTGTTAAGTAATCAGTTATATATCTTACTAATCTATCAGCAATTCCAGCTAAAATGGTAATAATAATAACATTTAAAAGTATTACATCCGTAACAAATAATCTTCTAGCTTCCATTATTCTATATCCAACACCTTGTTGCGCCCCCATAAATTCTGCAGCTACTACCAAAGTAAAGGAAAGAGCAGTCGCTACTCTTAAAGGACCAACTATACCAGGAATCATACCTGGTATTATTATTGATCTAAAAATTTGATTGTCATTAGCACCAAGAGTTTTTGCTGCTCTAACATATATTTTTGGTACATTTTTAACTGCTTCTAATGTACTCACTACAATTATAGCAAAAACTCCTAAAGTAATTAAAACTAATTTTCCAATTTCACCAATACCAAACCACATAATTAAAAAAGGTATCATAGCTATTACTGGAACAGGTCTAATACTCTCAACAATAGGATCAAAAATAGAGTTAATAATTTTACTATATGACATTAACAAACCTAATGTAACACCTAAAACTGAACCAAGAAAAAAACCAACTATTAATCTTGATAATGTATAAAGTATATCTAGAGGTATTATATCACTAATTCTTAAAATAGCTTCAAACACCTGCCTTGGTGAAGGAAAAATAAATTTTCTAACAAGTGCAAAACCATCACCGGTAATACCAAACCATATAGAAAAGATAATTATAATTGTTAAAAGACTCAAATATTTATGGTTGAACTTCACTTAATGATCCTTAATTCTTTGTCTTATTTTTTTTACATTATCAAAAAATACTGAATCAGACTTAATAGACATGTCTCTATTTTTTGAAAGATTTGGTTCTATAATTAAATCTATTTTTCCTGGTCTTGGTGTCATGACTATAACTTTATCTCCTAAAAAAACTGCCTCTTCAACATCGTGTGTTATGAAAACAATTGTTCTAGGTCTTTCTACCCAAAATTTTCTTAGTTCTTCCTGAAGTTTTTCTTTAGTCATAATATCAAGAGCGCCAAAAGGTTCGTCCATTAATAATAGCTCAGGTTCAGCAGAGAAAGCTCTTGCAAGATCAACCCTTTTTCTCATTCCACCAGAAAGTTGTCTTGGCCAAGCTTTTTTAAAATCTTCCAAACCAACTAAATTAATATAATTATTTACTAATTCTTTCTCTTTATCACCGTACTTAGATTTAATTTTATGACTGTATGCAATATTATCTTCAACACTTAACCAGGGAAAAACTGCATCATCTTGGAAAACTACAGCTCTATCTGGACCTGGGCCTTGAATTTCATTATCTTTAAGCAAAATTTTACCATTTGTTGGTTGAATAAAACCTGCGAGAGCATTTAATAAAGTAGTTTTTCCACAACCTGATACACCCATAATACAGATAAATTCATTTTTATTAATATCTAAATTAATTTTTTCTAGAGCAACTACTTTTTGATTTTCAGAAGAAAATTCAATATTTAAATTCTTGATTTCAATTATTGAGTCTTTCATTGTTTATTGATTAATCTTATCAATAACAACATCACCATCGAACAAAACAAACTTAACATCTTGCAATGTTTTAATATTGTTTAATGGATCATCCTTGACAGCAATAATATCTGCTAATTTACCTTTTTCTAATGTTCCGATTTCTTTTTCTAAGCTTAATGCTTCTGCACTAATTTTTGTTCCTGCGACTATAGCTTCAGTATTTGTCATCCCCCAATCTACAACCATTTCAAATTCTTTTGCTGCTGCATCAGGTGGATGGGTTGGATATCCGACTAAATCAGTACCTAAAGCGTATCTAACACCAAGTTTTAAACTCTTTTCAAAATCAATTTTCATTTGTTGAATATGTGTATGGAAAATATCTTTCATGTAATCATGATAATGATATGGTTCAGCAGCCTCATTATGAAAATGTAATTGTGAAATAGTAGTAACTACCATAGCATTTTCATCAACAAGTCTTTGTCGTGTTGCTTCACTTATAGCATAACCATGTTCAATTACATCAATGCCTCCGTCTAAAGCATATCTAACAGCTTCATCTCCAATACAATGACCACTAACTTTTAATTTATTTAAATGTGCTTCATGAACAAGTGCTTTTATTTCTTCTAAGCTATAAGATGAAACTTCATTCCAAGGATTATCACCCCAAGGATGATATTTATCTTCTACACCACCTTTTGACATTCCAACTTTAATAATATTTGACCCAGATCTAACTCTTTTTCTTACTGCTTCTCTCACACCTTCAATACCATCTGCAAGCATGCCTGTATCTTTTGCCCAATCTAATGGAAATGTCATATGGTCCCATGTGCCTCCTGTTGAACATATAAATTCACCAGCAGCAACTAATCTTGGTCCTGGAACATGACCTTCATTTATCGCTCTGCGTAAATTTGGAGTTACACTTGAGCCTTTACAACTTGCTGCTGTTATTCCACAATCGAGCATTTTTTTTGCTTCACCTGCAGCTCTTAATACTCTGTATGATTCATCTTCTGTTGCAAGTAAGTGAAGTTGATCACTAGGGACTCCAAAAAAATGCATATGAGCATCAACTAGACCTGGTAATAAATAATAATCTTTAAGATCTAATACTTCAGTATCTGGAGGTAATTCTATACTTCCTCTATCACCAAGTTCTTCAATTTTATTATTTTTAATTAAAACTGAGTATTCTCCTTTTGATTCTTTTCCATCACCAAATATAGCTCTTTTACAATGGATAATTTTATACATATCAAATATCGTATCATAAATAATAAGTATTTTTCAAGTATTAATAGTAGTAATAATAAAAATTTAATGGTCCATTTTTATAATAATTTTACTTTATTTATTACTTTAGGCGTAAATATAATATCGATAAATAAGATTTATTATGTAAGCAATATACATATTTATACTCAGTGTATAAAATTATACAAAATCTTATTTTTAACTAATTTTAATTTTTAATATTTAAAAAAAAGTATTTGCAATACTTTAAAATTCTTTTTTTATTATTATTTCATTGATATGTATTTAGTAGTCAAAACTGTATTAAGCGCTTTAATTATTGTTTTAGTATCCGAAATAGCTAAAAAATATACATTAGTTGCAGCTATAATTTTATCTGTGCCACTAACCTCTTTACTCGCATTAATTTGGTTATTTTATGATACAAGAGATATACAGAAGGTGGTTAATTTGTCATTAAACACTATTGTAATGACTATACCTTCTATTGTTTTTTTTATAGTTTTGCCGATAATGTTAAAATTTAAATATAATTTTAGTTTTTCTATCCTAGTGTCTGTTCTAAGTACAAGTTTAACTTACGTCATATTTATAAAATTAATTAAGTATTTTAATTTAGTTTTTTAATTACATTTTCTTTATTCATTAATATTGGCCTTCCATCATGTGCTGTGCTTAATGGATAATATTCATCATTATATTTAACGCATAAAGTTAAACCAGTCCTTTTTTCTTTACCTAAATTTACTTCTAAATCGACTATTACTAAATCAGTTTTTTCTAAAACTTTAATTATTTTCATAACTATCCTTTCAATATATATAAATATATTTAGTAAGTATTATATGATGTATCAAGTTTTATGATTAGAGTTTTATTCGTAATTATTTTAACATTTATAATTAATAGTGCTCTGGCTGATAATAAATATATAACCATAGCAAGCACAACTTCTACACATGATACAGGTTTATTAGAATATATAAATAAAGAATTTGAAAATAAATATAAGATAAAAGTTAGAGCTTTATCTCTTGGAACAGGGCAGGCAATTAAAGTTGCAATGGATGGAAATGTTGAAATTTTATTAGTACATCATAAAAAGTCAGAGTTAGAGTTTATGAGTAATGGATATGGAATCTTAAGACATGATTTGATGTACAATGATTTTGTCTTGATTGGACCAAAAAATGATAAAAAAAAATGCTCATCGATTGAAAATAAAATGATTCAAATAAAAGAATCAAAATCATTATTTATATCTAGAGGTGATGAAAGTGGAACACATAAAAAAGAAAAAGAACTTTGGGAGGTATCAAATACAAATATACCTTTAAAAGAAAATTGGTATCTCAGTGTTGGTCAGGGAATGGGGTCAACCTTATTAATAGCTAACCAAAAAAAAGCTTACACTCTTAGTGATCGCAGCACATGGATAGCTTTCAATAAAAAAGAAAATCTAAAAATTGTTTGTGAAAATTTACCTCCATTATTTAATCAATATGGAATTATTTTAGTAAGTAATAAGATTAATAATGATTTAAATATTAAAACAGCTAAAAAATATATTGATTGGATTACATCCGATGAAGCAAAAAAATTAATAAATAATTATCAAGTAAATGGAAAACAAATATTTTTTTACAATCACAATTAATTTATTCGTCCAAAAAATATTAGCCTTGCGTTTTCTGAAAGCTTAGTGCCCTCTTCTTCATTATAATTTAATGTTACTAATATTCTTGGTTTTTTTGACTCTACTGGTGTTACACGATGCAAATAGTTTCTGCCATAAAACAATATAAGAGTACCGGCATCAACATCTGCTTTTTGAGGTAAAATTTTTCTATCTAAAATTTTTTTAATATATGATTTATCGATATAGTTTTCTGAAAAATTTCTTCCTTTACTAATATATTCAAATTCACCACCTTTATCAGATGATTGTATCATTAAAGTAATAGCAAATGATGCATTATCAAAATGCCATCCTAGCTGTTGTGATTTTTGATAATAATTATAATTTATGGAAGATAAGCTATCACTGTATTGGTAAATATCTTTTAAATTAAAGACACCTTTTAAAAAATTTTTAAAAATGTTTGATTGATATAAAATATTTAATTTTGATTGCTGATTTAACAAATCATGAGGAACACAACCTTTATCACTTACGACCTCTCTATTTAAAGGATCATTCAAGTCACTTAATTTATCTTGTTTGTTAAGTAAGATAGTATGATTTTGAGAACAATAGAAAGCTTGATCTTGTAATCCATGTGCTTCAGTAATTAATTCACTTAAGCATTCATTTGTTAAAAAATCATTTAATATTAGTATAGAATTTTTTTTAATTTCATCGTTGCAATATTGAATATATTCATCGCTTTCTATTGGATGTTTTGACTGATTAACTATATCAATTATAGTATTCATTGCTGACTTAATACTTATATACTAAAGTTGAAGATGTTAAATTTAAAAAATTTATATATATTTATTCAAAATGGTTTGGAATTTTCAAGATAGTTATACGAAATTACCTAGTATTTTTTACAGTAAAGTTAATCCTGAAAATTTTATTAATAAAAAATTAGTTTTATTTAATAATGATCTTGCGAGAGAGTTAAATTTAGATTTTAGTAAATATGATGACGATGAAAAGTGTAATATTCTTTTGGGGAAATACAAATTAGATAAAAATTACTTTTCTCAAGCTTATGCTGGACATCAATTTGGAACTTTTACAATTTTAGGCGATGGTAGAGCTGTAATTATTGGTGAACATATTACTAATAATAAACAAAGAGTAGATATACAGTTAAAAGGCTCAGGTCAAACACCCTACTCTAGAAATGGAGATGGAAAAGCTACTTTAGGACCGATGATAAGGGAATATATATTGAGTGAAGCAATGCATAATCTTGGTATATCATCAACCAGAGCACTTGCGGTTATTACTACAGGTGAAAATGTATTGCGTGATAGATTAGAGCCAGGTGCAATTTTAATTAGAGTAGCGAAATCACACATTAGAGTTGGTACTTTTCAGTTTGGAAGTCTTTTAAAAAATAGAAAAGAATTTCAAAATTTTATATCTTATACAATATCAAGGTTGTATCCTGAAATAGATAATAATAATGATAAATACTTAAAATTTTATAAAACAATTTGTGATTTGCAAATTAAGTTGGTCATAAGTTGGATGAGGGTTGGTTTTATTCATGGTGTTATGAATACTGATAACATGTCTTTATCAGGTGAAACTATAGATTATGGTCCAGCAGCATATCTGGATGAATATAATCCAAGAAAAGTATTCAGTTCAATTGATAAAATGGGGAGATATTCATTTGAAAATCAATCGAAAATAACGTTATGGAATTTAGCAAGATTTGCCGAAACTTTTCTTCATTTAATTGATACAAATGAAAGAACAGCAATTAAAAAAATTGAAGATATATTAAATAAATATAAAAAAATCTTTGACCAATCTTGGTTAAAAATGATGTCTATGAAATTAAATTTAGATACAAATTATAATAATGAAGAAATTATTAAAGAATTTTTAGATTTGATGCATATGTATAAACTTGATTACACAAATACATTTTTAGATTTAGAAAATAATACTCTTGATAAAAATATTTTTAAAAATTGGAAAGAAAAATATATAAAAAATAAATTAATAAAATTTAAAAATGTAAATCCTACAATTATTCCTAGAAATCATATTATTAATCAAATA
Organism: uncultured Alphaproteobacteria bacterium; assembly: GCA_902524385.1. Taxonomy (GTDB): domain Bacteria; phylum Pseudomonadota; class Alphaproteobacteria; order HIMB59; genus CACPNW01. The sequence continues at coordinate 85,845 of CABZCZ010000001.1, read as the reverse complement.
ATTAATGAAGTATATAGTAGCAATTACAGTCAATTATATGAATTCGAAAAAATAATAAAAAATCCTTACGGGAAAATAGAAAATAGAAAATATATTACCCCTCCTCTAGAGAGTGAAAAAGTTTTTGAAACATTTTGTGGCACTTAATTAAATAGCTATATTGTATCTAAAGTTTTTTTGGAAAGGATAAATAGGCTTTTCCCTAAATAAATTTTTAATTCTTTTAAAATCTTGGGTAACAAATCCATCTGTTAAAATCATAAAATTATCAGCTTTAAGTTTTTTAAGTTCTGGTGAAAGATATCCTGATTTTACAACTAATATTTTATATTTTTTTATATTTATATTTAATTCCTTAAAATCACTTAAATAATGAAAAGGTTTTCTATATTTTGTAAAGATTATTGTATTATTATTTGAGCTTACAATTGCATTATCATTTTTTAGATAAAATTTATCAATCACAATAGTAATTTTCTTTTTTGAGATAATATCTTTTATGACAACTTTGTTTTTTTTATTTTTTAACTCTCTAAAAATTTCTTCATTAAAAATTCCTGCAAATAGTGTATTCTCAATCTTTTTTTTGAATACGTGCTCTAATACATCAATTCTGCTTCCTACTCCTCCAGCTGTAGGATTGTCTCCACTGTCGGCTAAAATTGTAAATTTATTTTTATTAACTACATGAAAAATTTTATTTAACTTATATGATTGCATATCATAAACTAACTTGAACCTATTATTCCAATAACTTAGTGCTATTTTCTTACAAATTCTTTTACCAATATTAGCATCAGTACAATTTACTATTGCTGAAGCTGTTGCTCTTTTAGTATCAGCCCAAACATATCCAATTAGTAAATTACAATCATTAATTCCTTTCAACTTATTGAAAATATTAAGATTTTTATAAATTTTTTTACATGGCTTAACTATTGTTGATGACATTTCACCTGAAACTAAAACTGGTATTTTTTCCCAAATAATATGATTTTTTTTATTATTTAATATTCCATCTATTAACATTTTAATTGCTCTAGAATAAGTTTGCTTAACATCAATATGGGGCGCAGTTTTATAAGCTGCAAAATAATTAATATTTTTTATAATAGAATCAGTCATTTGACCGTGAAGATCATAAGATAATGATAATTTACATCTTTTAGAAACCTTAGAACGAATTTTTTTTATAAAAAAACCTTCAGGATCGTTTATTCCTTTAACATACATTGCTCCATGCATTAAAAATATAATACCGTCTATTAATGTATGTTTTTTTAAATCATTTGAAATATTTTCAATGGTTTTTAAAAAAAAATTTTTATCTACTGGTCCACCTGGTAAACTACGATAAAATTTACTAGGTATAAAAGTAATATTCTTATATTTTGAAAAATTAAAATTTATATATTTTAAAAGTTTATTACCCCTCAAAATTTCAAAATCGTATTCATCTTGTATTAAAGTGGAGTAAGAACAACATTCAGTGCTTATCCCACAAATGAAAATCTTTTTTTTATCCACTAATTAAAATTAAGAACTAAGTTTGTTTTTTGCAAATATATCGACAAGATAAACTAAAATAATATGATGAGACATTTCAATAAAATTATATTGATCAGAATTTATATGAAAATTAACATTTCCACATTTTGATAGTGGATTATTTTTTTTGAAACCACTTAAAGTAATCAATTGAATTGAATTTTTTTTACAATATTTAGCAGCATTAATAATATTTTTTGAAGTTCCACTACTACTAATTAAGATCATCATATCATTTTTATTTAGGTAAGTCTTTATTGCTTCTACTACCCAATTTTCATAACCATAGTCATTTGCAAAACATGTTATTAAATTTGCGTTATTAAAAGTAGATGAATTAACTCTAGCTACTTTTGCAAAGTCTACGCTAACATGACTGGCTATTGAAGAACTGCCTCCATTACCGACTATATAAACTTTTCCTTTTTGCTTTTGTGTTTTTTTAATCAAATTAATTGCTTTTTTAATTAATTTGTCATCAGTATTTGAAAGCAAATTAAAAATGGACTTACTGTAATTATTAAATTGCTCTCTATGTTTCATTATTTTTAATATTGTCTATTTTTGATGCTAAAATAAAATCATTTATTGATAATCCATTTATAGCATGTGTATGAACCATTACTAAACAATATCCCCAACCAATAGATATATCAGGGTGATGACCTTCTGTTTCTGCAATTTCTCCAACATTATTTGCAAATGATATAGCTTTTTTAAAATTGCTAAATTCAAATTTTTTGAAAATCATTTCTTGATTATCATTAACTGACCAATCATTAAGTTCAGATAAAAATTTACTAATTTCTTGAAAATCTAATTTAGTGGTGTTCCCATTACATGGCTCACACTTTCCTGAAGATAGAGTTTTATTCATAAAATCTGGCACCTTGTTGATTTAATTCAATAGAATATAAACTAGTTGTGGCAGTTATATATAAAATATTTCCTTCCAATCCCCCAAATTCTAAATTTGATACTAGTTCTGGAACTATAAGTTGCCCAATTAATTCATTTTGAGGATTAAAACATTTAATTGCTTTTCCTGCACTAGTCCAAACATTTCCATCTTTATCACACCTAAAACCATCAGAAAAAAAGGGTTTAAAATCATAAACTAATTTTCTATTCATAGGCATTCCATCAATCATATCATAAACATACAAATGTTTGATATTTTCTCCAGTATCTGCAACATATAATTTTTTTTCGTTGGGAGATATCGCAATACCATTAGGTCTATCAAGGTCATCAATTATAACTTTTAAAGTGTTTGATTTTGGGTCAAAAGAAAACACATTACAGCCACCATATTCTTGTTCGCCAGGATATCCCTCATAATCCGATAAAATACCGTAAGGTGGATCTGTAAACCAAATTGTATCATCTGATTTAACAAATAGGTCATTTGGAGAGTTAAGTTTCTTACCGTTATAACTATCAACTAAAATTTCCACTTCTAAATTATCGTTAGTTTTATAAATACATCTTCCTCCATGTGAACAAGAAATTATATTCTCTTCTTTATCAATAGTATTTCCATTACAATAGTTTGAGGGATTTTTATATTCAGCAACTGAACCATTTATTAACTTTAACATCCTGTTATTTGGTATATCACTCCAAACTAATGTATCTAAATGAGGAATATAAGCTGGTCCTTCTCCCCATAACATTCCGGAAAAAACTTTTTTAACTTCAGTAGACTTTAAATAATTATTGTATTGATCAGTATTTTCTACATGTTCATTATATTTATTTTTATAAGCAAAACTTGGATTTCTTGGATCTAACTCAGCAGGTAATAATTTTTTATCTGACATATTATACTTCTACACCTTTTTGTTTTTTTTGTTTATCAATTAATTGTTTTGGGAAATTTTTTGCTCTTAATTTAAATTTTGCATCTTTTTCAATTAATTTAATAATACTAGTACTAAATGACCTTTTACCTAAAATTTTCATACCAAGTTTAAATTTTTTATTTAGATAATTTCCTAGTTCTAATTTTATATTTTTTCCGAGTTTAGTAAAAAGATTTATATCTTTATTGACTAGATCCATTGTAAATCCAACATCATAACTGCCTCCAAGTATGACCTTTGTTTCAGTTTCATTAACAAAACTATTGCCAGAGCTTATTTTTATAGCTTTATAAGTTAAACCTAAGTTAATTTTATTTTTTTTTGCTACACTAAGAGCTTCACCAATACCTACTAAATGTAATGATGCTAAATAATTTGTAATTACTTTTAATATTGAGGCATTTCCAATTTTTCCACAGTATAAAATTTCATGACCAAGCAATGATAAAATTGGGAAACATTTTTTAAAAGTTAATTTTTTTCCTGCAGCTAAAATAGATATATTTCCTGATTTAGCTCTATGCTCTCCTCCTGTAATAGGACATTCTAATACTCTTCCACCTTTAGAAATTACTTTTTTGGATAAGCTAATCATATCATTTTTATCTGTCGTACTCATCTCAATCCAGATATGTTTTTTAGTTAAATATTTTAATATGGTCTTTAAAACATTGCTTACAGCTTTTGGTGAAGGTAGACACGTTATTATAATATCACTTTTTTCAGTTAATTCTTTTAAGGTTTTACAAGGGTTGTTTTTTAAATTATTTAATCTTACATAAGATTGATTATTTTTATCATACACAAATACATTATTATTTGATTTTAATAAATTATTTGCAAGATTTGATCCAACATTTCCAATTCCTATGAAACCAATAGATACTAGTTTCATAAATCAATAATCATACCATCATATCCAGGTTTAACATTTGGTGGGCACTTTGTTATTAATTCTTTTTCATCTAGTAAAGCTGTCATATGAGTAAAAATAGTTTGTTTTGGTTTAATATAAGAGATAAGATCCATTATTTGATCAAATCCAGCATGAGCGGGATGAGTATCTTCTCTTAATAAACCAACTATCCATAAATCTAGATTTTTTAGTTTATCAATATCTCGATTATAAAATTTTTTTAAATCTGTAGAATAAGCAAAATTTCCAATCTTGTATGTTTGAACATCAATTGACCCATGATTATGTTTAAATGTTTCAATATTTACATTCTTAAAATTTATAATAGAATCTAATTCTCTAATTTCCATAAATGGTAAATAATTTTTTTCTCCTTTAAAAATATATTTATAACTTGTTTCCATTTCAGGAATCATTTCTTTTGGCATATATGCAGGTATAATTTTTTTATTTATTAAAGACATAGATCTCATATCTGGAACTCCTGATGTATGATCAGAATGAATATGAGTATAGAGTACTGCATCAATATTAGTACATTTAGCATTATAAAGTTGTTGTCTAAGATCCGGACTTGTATCAATTAGAATATTTGTATTTTCATATTCAATAAGTACTGATGATCGTGTTCTAAAATTTCTTTTATTATTAAGATTAATATTACCATACCTATTCCATGCTAAAGGTGACCCAAAAGATCCTCCACATCCTAAAATTGTGATTTTCATTACAGATAATTATCTCTTTTAGCTTTTGTAAACAAATTAAAAAAATTATTATCAGTAATTTTTTCAAACTCTTCTAGGGATAATTTAAAAAATTTTGCCAAATATTCAGCCGTATATTTTACAAATGATGGCTCATTAACTTTACCTCTCATTGGTTCGGGGGCTAAAAATGGGCTATCAGTTTCTATAAGTATAGAATTCAAAGGTGCATTCTTAATTATATCTCTTAAATTTGAAGCATTTTTAAATGTTATTATTCCAGAAATTGAAATAAAGTAATTGTTCTCTAGACAAAAATTTAATAGTTGATTTGAACCGGTAAAACAGTGAAATATTACTTTTAAATTATTTGATTTATAATTTTTTAAAATATCTACTATTTCTTTTTCAGAATTTCTTTGATGAATGATAATTGGCAATGAATGCTTGATTGAAGCTTCAATATGGGTTTCAAATACTTGTGTTTGTTCTTTGAGAAATTGATCATTATGATGCAAGTCAATGCCTGTTTCACCTATTCCTATTACTTTTTCATTATTACAGTATTGATCAAAGTTTTGTATTTCAATTTGATTCATTGATTGAACATCACTTGGGTGAAGTCCATATGAGAGATAAATAGAATTATAATTTTTTATTAAATTTAAATGATCCTGAAAGTCTTCAGGTTTAGTATTGATTGATAATATTGAACTAATATTATTTTTTTTGGAATTATTGATTATATTCTCAAAATTTTCTGATAATTTTTCAAAATTTAAATGACAATGTGAGTCAATCATTCAATATTCTTGGAAATATTGGTTCTGGATTATTTATTTTTATATTTTGATTTATTAATTTAGTGAAATTCTCAAATTTATTGTCCATATTATAATTAAAGATATTAAGTATTTTTTTTGAACTAGTTGGTATAATTGGATAGAGCATTATAGCAGATTTAATAATTATATTTGAAATAATATATAAAACTTCCTCCATTCTAATTCTATTTGTTTTTTTCAGTGTCCATGGTGCTTGAGTATCAACATATGCGTTACCAGCAGATATTAATTCTAATACAGACTTAATTGCTCTATCAATTTGTTGATTATTCATAAAGTTACAATATTCATCAAATTTGTTTTGAAGAATTTTTATTAAGTCCTGATCATCATTAGTAAAATTTTCTACTGACTTTATTAAAGAATCATTATTTTTAACTGCAAATGATGAAATTCTTTGCACTAAATTACCAAAATTATTCGATAAATCTGCATTAATTCTATTTGCGATTGCTTTTTTAGAAAAATCTCCATCATTTCCAAATGGTACTTCTCTAAATAAAAAAAACCTTATTTGATCCAAACCATATTCATTAATTATTTCGTATGGATCAATAACATTTCCAAGTGATTTAGAAATTTTTTGCCCTTCATTTGTCCACCAACCATGTGCAAATATTCTTTTAGGAGGCTCCACACCAGCGGCCATTAAAAAAGCTGGCCAATACACTGCATGAAATCTTAATATATCTTTTCCTACAATGTGTGTTGCGGGCCAAAATTTCTTATAATTTTTATTATTTGTATCTGGATAACCAATTGCAGTTAAGTAATTACATAATGCATCAATCCAAACATACATTACATGCTCAGAATTATTTGGAACTGGTACTCCCCAGTTAAAAGTTGTTCTTGAAATAGACAGATCTTTTAATCCACCTTTAATAAAACTTATTACTTCATTATATCTCGTTTTTGGTAAGATTGATAATGGATTTTTTTCATAAAAATTGATTAGTTTATCTTGCCATTCTGAAAGTTTAAAAAAATAACTCTCTTCCTTAACCCACTCTACAGGTGATCCATTATCGGTAAAAAATTTACCATCAATCTTTTTTAATTCATTTTCTAAATAAAATGCTTCATCTCTAACTGAGTACCAACCTTCGTAGTTGGAAAGATATATTTGATTATTTTTTTCTAATTGTTTCCAAAGTTCTTGTGAAGCTTTAATATGTCTTTCTTCAGTAGTTCTTATAAAATCATCAATTTCACATCCTAAAAAAGGTATTAAATTAATAAAATTTATTGAAAGTTTATCGACAAATTCTTTAGGTTTTAAGTTTGAATTAATAGCAGCTTTTTCTACTTTTTGTCCATGCTCGTCTGTACCTGTTAAAAAGAATACATTGTTTCCTAATAATTTATTATATCGCGCAATAATATCACAAGCTATACTTGTATAAGCATGACCTATATGAGGAATATCATTAGTGTAGTAAATTGGTGTAGTTATATAAAAATTCATTTTATTGAGTTAAAAAATTTAATATAAATATTTTCTTATCAAGATTTAAACTAAATAATTCTTTTTGGTTATTAGTTAAATAATCAAATCTATCAATAAGATTTTTTTGGGTAAGATTTGCAGATAAAGACTCTAACTCTAGATAATTTGGCATATTAACCAAGCTTTTATCATATCTGTTCACTTTCAGCTTATTAGCAACAATTAGGATAAATTTAAGCATTGATAAATAATTATTAAATGCGTCAATAGTAAGTTTCGATAATATATTTGATAAGTTTATTTTATCATGATCTAGATCATTTGATAAAAGACATTTAATTGATAATTGGAAAATATCCAAGAAATCATCATTGTAATAAAGAATAGTGGTTCCTGGTGATCCATACGTTAATTTATAGTAAAAATTTATTTCTTCATTAGATATTTCATCAATTTTATCTTTAATAATATTAGTAAAGTTAGTTAAATTATGAGTAATAAATTTAATTTTTAAACATCTTGATCTGATTGTTGGCAAAAGTAATGAAATCTGGTTTGATATTAAAAAAATATAGGTACTTTCTTTTGGTTCTTCTAAGATCTTTAGCATGCTATTTGCAGAACTAATGTTTAAATAATCAGCAGAATCAACAATAACTATTTTAGAAGAATTTTGAATTATTGATGTTGAATTTAAAAATGATTTTAATCTTCTAATTTGATCAATAGTTATATTAGTTTTAATTTTTCCAGTTTTGCTATCAATTTCTTTTTCAATTATTTTTATATTTGGATGTGTATTATTTTTAAATAAATTTAAATGATGATCAGTATTATTATCTTTAAATTCTATATTTAAAATATTTTTAACTAATTTGTTGAGAAAAGTTCTTTTACCTATTCCGCTCAATCCATGAATTAAAATTGAATTTGGAAGATTATTTGATTTGTATCTGTTAAGAAGATTATTATACTCTTTTTCAAAACCTATTAATTCAATCATGAATTATAACTTTAATTTTTTAATAATATTTTTATGAATTATATCTTTAGATAAAGAGGCATCTACCGTTATATATCTTTTTGGATTTGCTATTTTTTTATATCCTTGAATTACTTTTTGATGAAATAATAAGTTAGATTTATCATATTTGTTTTTAACTTTCCTCTGTTTTAATCTTTTGATTATTTCTTTTGGATTGATTTTAAAAATAAAAGTATAGTCAGGAAAGAAATTATTTAGAAGTTCTTTATGAAGCTTTTGAGCTCTTTTAATACTAAATTTATTTACATATCCTTGATAAACAAATGAGGAATCTGCATATCGATCTAAAATGACAATCTTACCTTTTTGAAGATTAGGGATAATTACCTCATTGATATGGTTTGACCTAGCTGCCATAAGAAGAAGCAATTCTTCTAAATTATTAATTGTAGATTTATTATCTAAAATTAATTTTCTTAATTTTTCAGCAAAATCAGTCCCTCCTGGTTCTCTAGATACAATAAAAGGAATTTTATTTTTTTTTAAATATTTTGATAAAAGGGATATTTGAGATGATTTTCCACTTGCTTCAGGTCCTTCAAAACTAATGAACAAACCTTTATTTAATTTCATCTAAACTTCTACCAAAGATTAAGTATTTTGCTGCAGCAAAAATTTTAAATAAAGGATTAACTTCAGCTACATCTTTTTCAGCAATAAGGGGTATTTCTATTTTTGGCTTTCCATCTATATTTATTATTAATTTTCCTAATTCATCATCTTTTTTAATCGGAGCTGAAATAGGTTTTGTATATGTGATAGAAGAATTCATTAGCTGAATTTGATCAAATGACAATGTTGAAACTAATTTTTTAGCACTAATTAAATTTATACTACTCTCACTACCCAGCCATACATCTACTTCTTTAATAAATTGATCTTTTTCAACTAATATTTGTTGAGAAGTTTGATTAAATGCCCAATTTATTAAATTAGATGACTCATTTAACCTTGATCTTGAGCTATTTGTACCATTTATAACAACTGTAATCCTTCTATCATTCCTTATCGCTGTAGCAGCTATTCCCCACCCAGATTCTTTTGTAAAACCTGTTTTTAAACCGTCAGCTCCTTGAACTTGATATAAAAGTTTATTTCTATTTGGTTGAGTAATATCATTATAAGTAAATTCTTCCATTTTGAAATATGTATAAAGATTTGGAAAATCTCTAATTATTGCATTTGAAAGTATTCCGAGATCATAGACAGTGGAATAATGATTGTCATCAGGCCAACCAGATGAATTAATAAAATTTGTATTTGTCATTCCTAAGCGTTCTGAATAAACATTCATGAGTTTAGCAAAGTCTTCTTCAGTGCCTCCTAAACATTCCGCTAAAGCTATAGAAGCATCATTACCAGATTGAACGATTATACCTTTTAATAAATCATCAACTGTTACATTATCATCTATTTCTAAAAATGTTCTGGAACCTCCCTTTTTATAAGCCTTAGGAGAAACTCTACATTCATTAGAAATTGCAAAATTAGTATTCTTTATTCTATCAAATGCAACGTAAACAGTCATAATTTTAGTCATCGAAGCGGGGATAACCTTTGCATTAGAATTTTTTTCAAAAAGAACTTCATTTGTATCAAAATCAATAACAACTGCTTGCTCTGCCTTTGTATCAATGGCGAAAAGTTTTAAAGAAATAATAAAAAATAAAAAAAAGCTAAAAATTTTTACCATAAATATTAATAATTCTTAATTATGACCTTTATTTGTTATTCAATAAGAATTTCAGTCTCCTTATAACCTTTTGAGATAAAGTATGAAACCAAATTATTTGCTTCTATATTTTCAAGAGGACCAATAATTACGTCATATTTAGAATCATTTTTTTCAGAAGTATATTTTAAATTATTATCATAGTTATCCAATATGGATCCAATACTCTCATAATTTTCAATTCCTTTAACTTTTAAATATAATTTGAAATCAGTTATTTTTTCTGAATTTAGCTCAATTGGCTCCTCAACAAAATAATTCGTTTCGTCATTGGTTTCTATAATTTCATCAATTTCTTCTATAGATACAATATCTGTTGGTGCAGATGAGATAGTTTCATCAAAATTTTCTTCATTTAAAGAATTTGCAACACTTTTCCATTGCTTGCTAGCATCAGAAAGTATTTCTACTTTAACAGTGGCAATTTTAGATTTATAAAATCCAAGAAGTTGTGCAACTTTTCTTGAAACCTGAATAATAACTGCATTATCATCATGTCTATCTATTATTTTTACATTTATAGAAAGTCCATTATCCAAGTTAGTGACCTTGACCATACTTGGAATAGGAAGAGTTTTATGTCTACCAAGTAATTCTGTAACTTTATTTAATTCATTATTTACAGTTTTAATATTGTGTAATTCCTTACCATAAAAAGAGGAAAGTCCAATTTCTGAATAATTATAATCTTCCTCGGGACTATATCTAACTCCTTCAATAAAATAGGGTTCACCTACATAATAAAAAATATTATCTTTTGTTTGTTTATTGTTTGATTGTTTTTTTTCTTTTTTATCTTCTTTTTTATTATCAATTATTTCTTCTATTTTATTTGTGCTATTTTCCACAACATCAGAAACATTGTTAAGATTTAATTCATTGCAAGAAAATATAAATAAAAAAAAAATTAAACTAATTAGATATTTTATCACTTAGAAGACCCACTGATACAGCATAGTATGATGAACAATTATAATAAAGAATATTTTTGTAATTAGGATATACTATGAACATTCTTCCATCTATCCCATCTGGCATTATTAATCTAGCTTCTAAATCATCTCTTATAGGCAAAGGATCTCCATTAATTTTTGTAAATCCTAATCTTGACCATTCAGATAGAGTTTTTGGAATTGATCTTCGTTTTACTGCTCCACAACCTTTCGGGTTAATTTGTTTTATAGAATCAAAAAATGATGAAGAAATATTTTTTGGAGGGAGTATTTCTCTTCCCCAGGTGCTATTATTAGACCATGGATTTTTATCTAATGAAGTTAGATAATTTGCCGTACTTGCTAAAGCATCTGCATAACTATTCCATATATCTATTCCATCACCATCCCAGTCGTATGCTGTTTCTAAAAAAGTTGTGGGTATCATCTGAGTCATGCCAACTGCACCACCCCAACTACCTTTTAGCTCTCCATTGGGGACAAGATTTTTATCTAAGATTTCAAGAGCTGCAAATAGTTGCTTTTTATAAAAATCACTTCTTCTTCTATCAAATGCAAGAGTTGTTATCGCAAGTATGGAATTTATTTTTCCTTGATTTCTTCCGTAATAACTCTCCATACCCAATACAGCTACAATAAATCTGGGTTGTATTTTAAAATACTCTCCAATTTCTTTTAATATATCATTATGTTTTTTTAAAAAATTTTTTCCAGCAAATATTTTATCTTTTGTAATGGTATAAAATAAATATTCATCTAAAGTCATTGTTGATGCCGGCTGGCATCGATCGCGCATAATAATTTTACTTTGTGGTTTAATAGTATTTAAATGCTTTAAGATAGTATTTTGACTTATACCTTTATCTAAAGCTTCTTTTTTAATAGTTGAAAGCCAGCTACTCCACTCATATTCAGTTGGCATTTTTGGTTTCTCACAATCAGTTGAGTATGCATTAAATGAAATAAATAAAAATATTAATACAAATCTAAAAATCATTATATAAAATTACCAAAACTATCGTTAATTAGGAAACGATATATACTTAATATTTTGACTTTTTTATGTTGAAACTATAGTAAGCATTTATATGGAGAGATGGCTGAGCGGTTGAAAGCACCGGTCTTGAAAACCGGCAACGGGGCAACTCGTTCGTGAGTTCGAATCTCACTCTCTCCGCCAACTTTCCTTTAAAATCTTAAAAGTAATAAAAATTAATTTTTATCTTCAAGTTTATCTACTCTTTTTTTTAAATCTTGAACTAAAAAATAAATATATACAATTGGCCCCATAATCATAACGCCAACTAAAAAAGCTAAAAATTCAAACATATAATTACTATAAATCAAAAAGAATATTTCTCAAATACATGAAGATGTTATTTTTTTTCAAATTTCCATAATTTATCTTGGGCTAAAAAGTAAATTATACCACTTTCTGGATGAATTTTAATATCTCTTATTCTTCCTATTTCATTCTTAAAAATAATATCTTCTTGTACATTATCTAAATTTGAAAAATCTAATGAACGTAAAGATTGATCTTTTAAAGATGTTACAAGTGCTAGTCCTTTAAATTCTGGAAATTCTTCTCCATCGTATATTGTGATTGCACTAACAGCAATTGATGGCACCCAATAATGTATTGGTTTTGTATAACCTGGTAACCATTGAGGTCCAATTTTAGAATTATCATAATTAGTTCCACCCCAGCCTAATATTTTCCAACCATAATTTTCACCCTTTTTTACTTCACCAAACCAATCACCACCTTTTGCTCCATGATTACTAATATAAATTTTATTATCAAAAGGTGAAATGTACATACCTTGAGGATTTCTTACCCCTATTTGAAATATTTCTGGTAACCATGCTTTTTTTGAATTGTAATGAGGATTATCTTTAGGAGGTGTACCATCTAATTTAATTCGAATTATACTTCCAGGATGTTGTTTAACATCCTGAGCTATCATTCCTTTTCCTCTTTCACCAACAGATGCATATAAATAATCATCTTTAATAGCTATCCTCGAACCAAAGTGATAAGGCGATCTAATTGGTGGATTAGCTCTAAAAATGTTTTCAAAATCTAAGAAATTTAAATCTAAATCTGCCTTTGCAATAGATGTAGTTGAGGGACTAAATAATTGATCTTCAATCTTCTCAGAGTAAGAAATAAAAATTTGATTATTATAAAAGTAAATGTCTAAAAGACCTCCTTGCGAATTTTTGTCTCTAATGACATTTAAATTATGATCTATTTCAGTAATTTTATTCCTTATGGTATCAAATAATTTAATTTTACCTGTTTTTTCACTAATTAAAATCTGATTATTATTTATAAATGTTATACTCCAAGGTGAACTTAAGTTTGATTTTAAAATTTCAAGCTTATATTTGTTGTCTAAAGATAAAACATTTTTATTAAATAATAAAAAAATAAAAAAATTAAATATGATTACAATTTTAACCATTATTTAATTAAATTAATGACATTTTTAGATAATTCAAATCTGTCATCAATTAAATTACCACCAAAATCATAAAAAATTTTTTGATCAGGTCTTAATACTAAAGAATTATTATTTGATAATGAAAGTTTTAATAATTTTTCTGGATTTTTTGGTTTATTTTGAAAATAACTGATTAATATGCCTTTTCTGCTAAACTCAAATTTTTCAATATTAATTTTTAAACAAATGATTTTAATTTCTACTAATTTTAATAAATTAATTAATTGAATAGGTAACTTGCCAAATCTATCTATTAATTCTATTTTTATATCTTCAATTTCTTTATTATTATTTATATTTGAGATTCTTTTATAAATAGATAGCCTTAGATCAATATCGTTAATAAAATCTTCAGGTATATAAATTTCAACAGGAATTTTAATAATTGGTTGAAAATTATCTTTTTTTACAAAATTAGAATTAATTTTACTTTTTTGTATATTTATCTCTTCTTCAAGCATCTGATGATAAAGCTCTGTTCCAATTTCTTTTATGAAACCACTCTGTTCTTCTCCAATAATAGAACCACCACCTCGAAGATCTAAATCTTGAGATGCTATATTAAAACCCGCTCCAAGATGATCGGAAGAATTAATTATAGATAATCTTTTTCTACCATTATCTTTTAATTCATTTTCTTTGTATGTAATATAAGCATATCCACGTTTAGAAGATCTTCCTACCCTTCCTTTCAATTGATATAAAGCTGCTAAAGAGAAAATGTTGGATCGGTAAACTATAATTGTATTTACATGAGGTAAATCCAAACCATTTTCAATAATATTTGTGCTTAGCATTAAAGGGACCTCTTGATTATAGAATTTTGATATTCTACTTTCTAATAATTTAGGACTAAGTTGACCGTGAGTGATTACAAATTTTATTTTTGGTAAATTATCATTTAAAAATTGTTCGACAAAAGGTAAATCTTTTTTTCTTGGCACAACAAAGTAAACACCATTTTTTCTTCCATATATCTCTCTTTTTATAGCTTCTGTAATAGTCAAAGAATCAAATGGTGATACATAAGTCCTAACTGCCATTCTTTCAAATGGTGCTGTAAGTATTAGACTAAGATCTCTTATCCCTGACAGAGACATACTTAAAGTTCTTGGAATAGGTGTTGCACTAAGTGAGATACAATGCGCTTTTGGAGCTATTTCTTTAAATTTTTCTTTTTGAATAGTTCCTAGTTTTTGCTCTTCATCGTAAACAATAAGACCAAGTCTACTAAATTTTAACTTATCATTTAATAAAGCATGAGTACCAACTAACACATCTATATTACCATTATTGCATTTTTCAAAAATCTCTTTTTTATCTTTTAAAGATACTAATCTAGAAATTTCTGCAATGTTAATACCAAAAATAGATAATCTTTTTTTGAAATTAATAAAATGCTGTCTAGCTAAAATTGTAGTAGGAACTAAAACAACAGATTGTAAATTCGATTTTGCAGCAAGAAAAATTGCTCTCAAAATTACTTCTGTCTTACCAAATGCAACATCACCTACAATTAATCTATCAGATGGTATAGTTTTAGAAAAATCATTTATCACATCTTGAATTGCATTCAATTGATCATCAGTTTCAACATATGGGAAAGTACTAACAAATTTATCGTATTCAGGGCTATTTGTATTAATTTCATAAGATTGAGATTGAAGTCTCTTAGAAGCTATTGAGATGAGTTTTTTTGCAGCATCCCTAATTTTCTTTTTTGCATCTGCTTTTCTTTTTTGCCAATGCGAAGCACCGAGTTTATCTAAAATAATATTTACATCAGTATCATCACTGTATTTTGATACATAACTTAAATTTTCAACTGGTAAGAAAAGTTTTTGATTTTCAAAAAATTCTAGTTCTAAACACTCATGAATTGAGTCATTTAATTCAATTTTTGTTATATTATTAAACTTACAAAGACCATACTCAGAATGAACCAGAATAGAATCAATTGATAACTTATTTAATTCTTCAAAAAAAATAGTTTGTTTACGTGGTTTAGATATTTGTGTATTAAAAAAATAACCAAATAAAGATTTTTCATTAATAAAAATATATTTATTAAATTTTAGTGAGTCCTCAATATCAAGAATTGTTAAAAAAATATTATCTGAAAGTAAATGATTAAAGTTTGTTACATTATTTAAATTTAAGTTTAAATTATTCTGTAATATTTTGGATACTCTCTCTAAACTTCCTTTACTACGACAACATATATAAATTATATTCTCTTTAGAATTTGTTGTAAAAAATTGATTTATAAAACTAAAATCTATTTCTTTTTTAATAGATGATAAATTATGAATAATATTTACATCTATATTAATATGATTATTTTTATCAAATGTATTAAAGTAAAAATGTTCATTATTATCTAAATATTTTTTAAAATTTTCTCTATTAAGGTAAAAATATTCAGGTGATAGAAAAAAACTTTCTTTATTATTTTTTCTTGCTAAATAAAAATCATTTATATTTTCTAATCTATTTTCAAATAAATTTTTAAGATCATCATTTAATAATATTGTGTATTCATCAACATAATCAAACAATGTTTCAAGATTATCGTAAAATAAAGGCAAAAATTGTTCACCACCAGATGGAATAATTTTATCAGAAAAAAGGTTATAAACTTGACTATTCCTATAGTCTGAAAATATTTCCCTAAAATTTTTTCTAAATAGATTTAAATTATGTTCATTAAGTATTAATTCATTAATAATGTTAAACTCTAAATCACTATTTATTTCTTTTAATCTTTTTTGAGTAATTGGATCAAATTCAAAAATCGTTTCTATTTCTTCATCAAAAAAATCTATTCTTATTGGCTTAGATCTATCATTGGGAAAAATATCTAAAATTGATCCTCTTACAGAAAATTCTGATTTATCACGCACTAGAGAAGTTCTTTGGAAGCCTAAAAGTACTAGGTTATTTATAAGATCTTCAAATTTAAATTTTTGTTTTTTTGAAATTTTAAAAAATTGTGAATTAATAATTGATCTAGGGATTATTTTTTGTATTATTGAATTAATTGTAGTGAGTATTATTCTTTTTGCTTTGGTATTTGATAAAATTTTAAGTGTTTTTAATCTTTCTATTTGAACTTCTTTTGAAGGTGAGACATTATCGTAGGGTATTTGATCCCAAGATTTAAATAATAAAATCTCAGCATCTGGTAATAACCATTTAATTTTTTGTTCCATCGATGATATTTCTCTCTCATCTTTTCCAATGTATAAAATTGATTTATTAGAATTTTGATAGAACTGCGAAATGAAAAAGGGTTCAACATTGTAAATTGATGGACCTATTGTATTTTTATTCTTCATTAAGTATTTTATTAAATATTCCCTTAAATTCTAATGGAATAGTTACCTTAGAAGTGAGAAAATCATAAATCTCATTATCGGAGAATTGATTAAATATCGATTTAATATCCTCAAGATCTTTTTCACTAAATTTATCTAACTGATTTATAAAATATCTTTTATACAAAATATCTGTCTCTTTTGTACCAGAGTAAGAAACCCTATATTTTATAGTTTTTTTAAGTGAATTGAATGACATAAAAATTGAATATAGAATATAGTTTATAATTTTATAAAAATCTATGAGACCAGAAAAATTAAATTACATATTATCTTCAATATCTTCTCTAAAAGGAGTTGGTCCAAAGTTAGAACAAATTATTAATAAATTAGGTATATATAAGAATATTCATTTTGTTTGGAATATACCAAATAACATTCTTGAAAGAAAATTCTATGAAAATATTCATGATGCTGAGATTAATTCTTTAGTAACATTAAATTTAAAAATTATTAAACATGAGCCTTCAAGGTTTAAAAGACAACCCTACAAAATTAAATGTATTTGTGGAGATACAAATATTGATTTAGTATATTTTAATGCAAGACATCCTATGTTGAGACAAATGCTCCCAACAAATGAAAATAGATTAATATCTGGAAAATTAGAATATTTTAGAAACACATTTCAAATAACGCACCCTAGTCATGTAAGTGCTTTAAACAATAATAAAATAATTAAAAGTAAAGAGGCAGTTTACAGTTTAACTAGAGGCCTCAATCAAAAAATAATGAGTAAATTAACCGATCAAATATTAAATAATTTACCAAATTTTAATGAATGGATAGAAACTTCAATATTAAATAAATATAAATTTAAACAATGGAATGAAGTAGTTAAAAATCTTCATAATCCAAGTGATAATAATATAAAAAATAAAAATTTGCTTAGAAGAAGACTCGCATTTGATGAATTATTATCTCATCAATTAGCTATAGGCATTATGAGAAATTTTAATCAAAAGAAAAAAGGTCTTAAAATTACTAGTGAAAATAAATCATTAAATAAATTTTATAGTAATTTAGATTTTCAACTCACAAATTCACAAAATAATGTAATCAAAGAAATACTTCAGGACCTAGGAAGTTCTAATCAAATGATCAGATTGTTGCAAGGAGATGTTGGGTCTGGAAAAACTATTGTAGCTTTAATATCAATGATAAAAGTATTTGAAAGTAATTTTCAATCTGCTTTAATGGTACCTACTACAATTCTCGCATTTCAGCATTATGAAAATATTCTAAATTTATTAAAAGATTCAAAAATAAATGTGCTTGTTCTTACAGGAAAGGATAAGGGTAAGGAAAGGAAAGAAAAATTAGATGAAATTGCAAAGGGAAAAGCAGATATTATAATTGGGACACATGCTTTAATACAAGATACTGTAAAATTTAATAATTTAGGTTTAGCAGTTATTGATGAACAGCATAGATTTGGAGTTTATCAAAGAATGGTATTTAACCATAAAAATCATAAACCAAATATTTTAGTAATGAGTGCGACTCCTATTCCAAGAACATTAACTTTAGCAGCATATGGAGATATGAAAGAGAGTAAATTAATTGAAAAACCTTTAGGTCGTAAACCAATTATAACTAGCTCTTTGTCATTAAAAAAAGAAAATCAACTTATTGATAGAATAAAAGAAAAAATTAAAAATTCATCGTCTAAATTTTACTGGGTATGCCCTTTAATAGAAGAATCTGAAGAGTTAGATCTAAAAGCTGCAGAGGAAAGATACAAAATTTTAAAAAAATATTTCAAAAATAAAGTTCTTTTAATGCATGGACGTTTAAGTGAAATAGAAAAAGAAGAAATAATGACAAAGTTTAAAAATGAGGATTATAAAATTTTGGTTTCAACAACTGTTATTGAAGTTGGTGTAGATATTCCTTCTGCAACAACAATTGTAATTGAGCATGCAGAAAGATTTGGTTTAGCTCAACTTCATCAATTGAGAGGTCGTGTTGGTAGAAATGATATTCAGTCATATTGTATACTTTTACATAAAGAAAATATTGGAGAAATTTCTAAAAAAAGAATTGAAATAATGAAGCAAACAAATGATGGTTTTACGATTGCTGAAGAGGATCTAAAAATAAGAGGTCCAGGAGAAATTTTAGGAAAAAAACAATCTGGTAGTCCATCTTTTTATGTAGCCGATCTTAGTTTTGATTACGATCTATTAGAAGATGCTAAAATTATGGTAGAAGATATATTATCCAATAATCCAAAATTGGAAAACATAGAAGGAGAAAATCTTCGAAACTTATTGTATATTCAAGAAAGGGATGCAGCAATATTAACACTTACAGCTGGATAATAGTTATGGATATAGAAAAAGGTATAAGATTTGAATGCCAGGGTTCTGGAAATTGTTGTGTTTCAAGAGGTACCTATGGTTTTGTTTATTTAAGTAAGAAAGATATTAAAAAATTGTCAATTGGATTTAAAACAACAGAACAAAACTTTGTAAAAAACTATTGTCAAAAAACTGATGGCTTCATTCACTTAAAGGAACTAAAAAAAAATAATGGAAATTGCATATTTTTGAAAGATAACAAATGTACAGTTTATAAGTTGAGACCTATACAATGTAGAACATGGCCTTTTTGGCCTGAAAATATGAATACAAAAACATGGAATAACGATATTGCTAAAAATTGCCCCGGTGTAGGGAAAGGTAAAATAAAAACAAAGAAAGAAATTTTAAAGCAAGTACAAATTGATCTTGAAAACGAATTAAATATTAGGAATAAAAATTAACCATCAGACTCAAATTCCATTTCTTTAAAATACCCGATATATTTATTAGTCTTTTTTTTTAGTAATATCTTTATTGTTGTTCCCTCAAGAACTACTTCAAGAATGCTATCATTTTTTCTTAAAATATCACAATTTTTTTCAATACCAGATGCAATATTTTTAATTTTTGCTTTTTTCATTTTGGATGGTGAGCCCTGCAGGATTCGAACCTGCGACCCATTCCTTAAAAGGGAATTGCTCTACCAACTGAGCTAAGGGCCCATCGAATTTGTATTCTATATAGTTCAAATATTGTAAGCGCAAGTGATTAACTACGAGTTTTTTTTATTAAGTTGTTCTAAAGTATTTTTAGAAACAAAATTTGAAACATCTCCACCTAGTTTATGGACTTCTTTAACAAAATTAGATGAAATGAATGAGTTTTTTTCAGAAGTCATAAGAAATATTGTCTCGATATTGGGGTTAAGTTGGTAGTTCATGCCTGTCATTTGAAATTCATACTCAAAATCAGATACTGCTCTTAAACCACGAATTATACATGTGGCATTTTGATCTTTAGCAAAAGTTGTAAGTAGTCCTGATAATTCAGTAACATTAATTTTTGAATTTAATTCATTTACAGAGGTGATATCACTTTTAATAATATTAATTCTTTCTTGAACACTAAACAATGAATCTTTGTTAATATTATTTGCGACAGCTATTACTAAATTATCTACTATTCTTAATGATCTTTTAATTATGTCCATATGACCTGCAGTCATAGGATCAAAAGTACCCGGGTATATTCCAATTTTATTCATCATTTTCGAATTCTTGTATTCTAGAAACAGAAACAATTCTATCACTTTCTGGAATCTTAAAAATACATACACCTTTTGTTGATCTTCCAGCTATTCTAATTTGGTTTACATTAACTCTAATTATTTGACCCTTGTCACTAACAAGAATAATTTCATCGTTATCCTTAACAACAAAACAATCAACAACTTCACCATTTTTTTTAGATGTTATTATGCCAGTTATGCCTTTTCCTCCTCTATTTGAAATTCTATATTCATAAGCAGATGATCTTTTTCCAAAACCCTTTGATGTTATAGCTAATAGGAATTCTTCATTTTTATTTAATTCTTCAAATCCATTTTTGAATGATGAGGTTTCTTTTCTACTTTCAGATGCTGCCCTTAAGTATTCTTGACGAATGCTCATATCAATCACTGAATGTTTTAAAATTGCTAAAGAAATGATTGTATTGCCCTTATCTAATTTTATACCCCTTACACCTGAAGAATTTAAACCAGAAAATAATCTTAATTTTTCAACTGGAAAACGTAAACATTTTCCATTTGATGAAGAAAGTAAAATATCATCATCCACAGTACAAAGCTTAACACCAATTAATTCATCTTTTTCATCAAGCCTAATAGATACTTTGCCAGAGTCCCTTAATTCTCTTTTTCCACTCTTAGCAACATCAATTAATTTATTTTTTCTAACCATTCCATTTTTAGTTGTAAAAATAACATAAAATTTTTCCCACTGATTTTCATCTAAGGGTAATGGTAGAAAAGTTGATATTTTTTCAGAATTTTTAAATGGCAATAAATTTACTATAGGCTTTCCTCTTGCCTTTAAACTAGCTTCAGGAACATCATGAGATTTTAGAGAATAAACCTTTCCTAATGAAGAAAAAACTAAAAGTTTAGTATGAGTATCTGCAAAGTGAATTTCTTTAACAAAATCTTCTTCCCTTGTTGACATACCAGTTTTACCTTTACCTCCTCTATTTTGAGAACGATAATTAGATAATAGTGATCTTTTAATGTATCCATTATTAGAAATAGTTAAAACTATATCTTCTTGTTGAATATATCTTAAATCATCTACTTGCTCATATTCTTGATCAATAATCTCACTACGTCTTTCAGTTGCAAATTCTTTTTTAATTTCAGCTAATTCATTTTCTATTTCCTTTAGAAGAATATCCCTAGAATTAAGTATAGATAGGTAATTTTTAATTTCTAAAATTAAACTTTCTAAATCTTTTTGTATATCTTCTCTTTCTAAAGCAGTTAATTTTTGTAATCTTAATTCTAAAATAGCTTTGGCCTGTGCATCAGAAAAATTGAAAGTGTTGTTTTTTAACTCTACAGTATCATCCTCAACTGATTTAATAAAATTAAGATTTTGTTTAGATAGTTTCCATTTCTTTTTAATTAATTTTTCTTTTGCTTCTTTTGTATCTTTTGAACTTTTTATTAATTCTATAATTTCATCAATATCTTCATTAGTAACAACCAATCCAACTAAAATATGAGCTTTTTCTCTAGCTTTATTAAGGTCAAATAATGTTCTTTTTATTATTACTTCTTCTCTGAAATCTAAAAATGAAGATAAAATTTCTTTTAAATTCATTTGTTCCGGCTTACCTTTATTTAAAGCAAGCATATTAGAATTGAATGTCGTTTGAATTAAAGTATGTTTATATAATTGATTGAGAATAATATTTGAGTCTACATCTTTTTTTAATTCTATCACAACCCTAACACCGTTTCTATCTGACTCATCTCTTAAATCCGAAATTCCTTCAACAATTCCATTTTTTACAATTTCTGCAATCCTTTCTAATAATTTTGATTTATTAACCTGGTAAGGTATTTCGTGGAGTACAATTGCCTCTCGATCCTTTTTAAAATTTTCAATGCTAGTCTTTGACCTAACTACACACCCACCTTTTCCAGTTTCAAATGCTTCTGTTATGCCCTTTTTACCAATTATTTGACCCCCTGTTGGAAAATCAGGACCAAAAATATATTTTTGAAGATCTGAGATATTACATTCTGGATTTTTAATAAGATATAAAGATGCGTCTATGACTTCTCCTAAGTTATGTGGGGCAATATTAGTCGCCATTCCAACAGCTATTCCTGATGCCCCATTAACTAAAAGATTTGGAAATTGGGATGGCAAAACTGAGGGTTCTTTTGTTGTGTCATCATAATTAGGTTGAAAGGAAACGGTATTTTTATCAATATCTTCAACAAGCCTCTCAGATACTTTAGCAAGTCGTGCCTCAGTGTATCTCATTGCTGCAGGAGGATCTCCATCTAAGGATCCAAAATTTCCTTGACCATCAACTAACTCTAATCGCATAGAAAAATTTTGTGCCATTCTAACCATAGAATTGTAAATAGCTGAGTCTCCATGAGGATGATATTTACCCATTACATCACCGACTATTCTTGCAGATTTTTTGTATGGTTTATTAAAATTGTATCCTGACTCACTCATAGAATACAATATTCTTCTGTGAACTGGCTTTAAGCCATCTCTACAGTCTGGAAGTGCCCTACTAACTATTACAGACATTGCGTAATCCAGATAGGATTTTTGCATTTCTTGCTCTAAGTTTACCGAAGGTATATTATTAGATTCTTGATTATCGTTATTTGATGTATCTATTTCGTCAGGCACTAAAAAAATCCAAGTTTTCTATGAAAAATAAAGAATTTTTTATATCAAAAAGCACAATTTAAACCAATATAAATAAATGATTAAATTATATTAAAAAAACTATATTTTTCAGTAATTAAATAATAATATCTAATATAAATATTTAAAAAGGTATATCTTCATCTAAATCATCAGAATCACTTGATTGATTTCCAAAAGAATTGTCTTCAATTGGCTTAGATTGATCCATTTCTTGTGAATTATCTGATACTTGAGAGTTACTATTTCTGCTGTCTAATAGGGTTAAATTACAATTATATCCCTGTAAAATGACCTCTGTAGTGTATCTATCATTTCCATCTTTATCTTGCCATTTCCTTGTTTGAAGCTCTCCTTCAACATAAATTTTAGATCCTTTTTTTACATATTTTTCTACTATATCAACTAAGCCGTCTCCAAAAACAACAATGTTATGCCAAGATGTTTTTTCTTTTTGTTCTTGAGTATTTCTATCTTTCCATCTTTTTGAAGTTGCAATTGAAAATGAAGCCATTTTAGCTCCAGACTGCATAGACCTAATTTCAGGATCTCTTCCTAAGTTTCCTAATAAAATTGTTTTATTAACACTACCAACCATAAGAATTCTATATATATCCATATAACATATTAACGTTATTAGATAACACTAATATTCATGAATTTAGATAAAATTGTTATAAAAGGTGCAAGAGAGCACAATCTTAAAAATATCAACTTAGAAATACCAAAAAATAAACTTGTTGTGATTACAGGTGTAAGTGGATCAGGAAAATCAACTTTAGCATTTGATACAATTTATTCTGAAGGACAAAGAAAATATGTTGAGAGTCTATCAGCATATGCAAGGCAATTTCTTCAAATGATGAATAAGCCTGATGTGGATAGTATTGATGGTCTATCACCAGCTATTTCTATAGAACAAAAAACTACACAAAAAAATCCAAGAAGTACCGTAGGTACAGTCACAGAAATCTACGATTACCTAAGAGTGCTATATGCTAGAGTTGGCGTTCCCTACTCTCCAGCAACAGGTAAACCAATTAAATCGCAATCAGTTAGTGAAATGACTGATCTTATAATTAAAAATAATATTGATAAAAGAATTTATATTTTATCTCCAATTGTTAGAGATCGAAAAGGTGAATATCGAAAAGAAATCGAAGATTTAAAAAAAAGAGGTTATCAACGACTTAAAGTAGATAATGTTGTCTATGATATTGATGAAGTGCCTTCACTTAAAAAGAATTTTAAACATAATATTGATGTTGTAATTGATCGACTTGTTGTAAAAAAAAATATCCAACAAAGACTGAGTGAAAGTATAGAAGTTGCGTTAACACTATCTGATGGTTTATTATATTTAGAAAATTTAGATACTAATAAAATATCAATATTTTCATCAAAATTTGCATGTCCAGTGTCTGGATTTAGTATTGAAGAGATTGAACCTAGATTATTTAGTTTTAATGCTCCACAAGGTGCATGTTCTGAGTGTGATGGATTAGGAGTTGAAAAATATTTTGATGAAAACAAAATTGTGCCTGATGAAACAAGATCAATATCTGATGGAGCTATTAAACCATGGGAAACAAAAGTATTTGGTTATCAAAAAAAATATTTTGTTGAAACAATAGATAAAATTTTAAAACAATTCAAAGTTAAGAAAAATGTTCCATGGAGTGAAATTCCAAAAAAAGTAAAAAATATAATTCTTTATGGAGATGAGAATAGTGAACTAAATTTTTTATATGATTTTGAGGGAATCATTAACTTTATTGATCGAAAATATGAGGAAACTGAGAGATGGTGGCTTCAGTATGAATTAGAAAAATATTTATCTGAAAGAGACTGTGAAGTTTGCAATGGTTTCCGTCTTAACGATAAAGCTTTAGCCGTAAGAATTGATGAAAATCATATTGGAAATATTACTAAAAAATCAATTAGCGAATGTTTACACTGGTTTTCATCACTTGAAAGTAAACTTGATAAAAATAATAAAAAAATTGCTGAAGGAGTTATTAAAGAAATAAAAGATAGATTAGTTTTTTTAAATAGAGTTGGTTTAGATTATTTATCATTAGCAAGAGCTAGTAAAACTTTGTCTGGAGGTGAAAGTCAAAGAATTAGATTGGCAAGTCAAATTGGCTCAGGTTTAACAGGAGTTTTATATGTTTTGGATGAACCATCTATTGGATTACATCAAAAAGATAATCAGCAATTAATTGAAACTTTATTTAGATTAAGAGATTTAGGAAATACTGTAATTGTTGTTGAACATGATGAGGATGCAATTAGGCAATCTGATCATATAATTGATATTGGTGTTAAAGCAGGAGTTAATGGAGGGCACATAATTGCAGAGGGAGAACTTAAAAAAATATTAAAAAATAATAAAAGTTTGACAGCAAAATACTTAAATAAATCTTTAGAAATAGAAGTACCAAAAAGTAGAAGAAAATTTAATAAAAATAAAGTTTTCAAACTTAATAAAATTAAAACAAATAATTTGGATAATCTTAATATTACATTACCACTAGGAAACTTTATTACTGTTACAGGTGTATCTGGAAGTGGTAAATCTTCATTAATTATTGATACATTGTATCAAAGGTTAGATGAATATTTCAATAAATCTCTAAATAAAGATGAAAGTCGTTTTAACTTTAAAGGTATTAATCATATCGATAAAGTGATTGATATAGATCAATCCCCCATTGGAAGAACACCCAGATCAAATCCTGCAACATACACAGGATGCTTTACTCCAATTAGAGATTGGTTTGCTAATTTAAATGAGTCAAGTGCTAGAGGCTACAAACCAGGTCGTTTTTCATTTAACGTTAAGGGCGGTAGATGTGAATCATGCGAAGGTGATGGAGTAAAAAAAATAGAAATGCATTTTTTAGCCGATGTTTATGTCGAGTGTGATATTTGTAAAGGTAAAAGGTATAATAGAGAAACTTTAGAAGTAAAATATAAAGATAAATCTATTTCAGATGTTTTAGAAATGACTGTTGAAGAAGGTTATAAATTTTTTGATAAAATTCCTGCAATAAAACAAAAACTACAAACTCTTATGGATGTTGGGTTAGATTATATAAAAATAGGTCAATCAGCTACTACTTTGTCAGGTGGTGAAGCGCAAAGAATAAAATTGTCAAAAGAATTATCAAAAAGATCAACAGGAAAAACACTATATATCCTAGATGAGCCAACAACCGGTCTTCATTTTGATGATGTTAAAAAATTACTTAAAATTCTTCATACACTCGTTGATGAAGGTAATACTGTAATTGTTATCGAGCATAATCTTGATGTTATTAAAACAGCTGATCATATAATTGATCTTGGTCCTTTAGGAGGTGTAAATGGTGGTCAAATTGTTGGAACTGGTACCCCCGAAGATATTGCAAATAATAAAAAAAGCTATACAGGTGAATTTTTAAATAAAATTTTATAAATCAAAGGAAATAAAATGATAAATCTAGAGTTACCAGATCTACCCTACAGTAAAGATGCTCTAATGCCGTATATGTCGGCTGAAACTTTAGAGTTGCATCATGATAAGCATCACATGGCTTACATTACTAATGGAAATAAGTTTATTAAAGAACACAATATAGCAGACGATAATGTTAATGATATAGTTATCAACTCTTATCAAAAAAATGCTCCAGTATTTAATAATGTGGCACAACATATAAATCATGTTCATTTTTGGGAAGTAATGAAAAATAATCCAGATGGAAAAATTCCCTCTGAGCTAGAAAATAAGATAGTTTCAGATATTGGTTCAGTTGAAAAAATGAAAGAAGATTTTATAAATGCAGGCATTGGGCAATTTGGATCAGGTTGGTGTTGGTTAGTTTTAAATAATGGAAAATTAGAAATTACTAAAACACCAAATGGAGAAAACCCAATCGTTCATGGTCACACTCCTCTACTTGGATGTGATGTTTGGGAACACTCATATTATGTTGATTATAGAAATAGAAGACCTGATTATTTAAAAGCTTTTATCGATAATTTAGTTAATTGGGAAAAAGTTACAGAAAACTTAAATAACGCTTAATCATCTTCTTCTTGCGGTCTGAACTTAAAAATTAATAAAGTTGGGACCGCAATAAAAACAGATGAATAAGTACCAATTATTACACCTATAATCATTGTTAAAGCGAAAGGTCTAATAACCTCTCCTCCAAATATAAATAAAGAAACTAATGCAAGAAGCGTTGTTAAACTTGTCATTATAGTTCTCGATAAAGTGTTATTAACTGATAAGTTAAATAAATCTACTAATTCGAGTTTTTTATATTTTCTTAAATTTTCACGAACTCTATCAAATATCACTACTGTATCATTAATAGAATATCCTGCAATTGTAAGTATTGCCGCTATTGTTGCAAGAGAAAATTCTACATTAAGTATAGATAGCAATCCAAGAGTAAACAATACATCATGAGTTAATGCAACAACTGCGCCGAAACCAAATTGCCATTCAAAACGCAACCAAATGTAAATTAAAATGGCAATTAGTGCAAAAGAAACAGCTTGAAATCCTCTAAACAGAAGTTCAGAACTAATTGTAGGACCAACAAATTCAGACCTTCTAAACTCAACAACCTTGTCTTGAATTAAATTTTTGACAGAATTAACCGTTTCAATACTTTCTTGATTACTTTTATTTTGAAGTCTTATTAAAATAATATTCTCATTACCAAATTCCTGTAAAGATACATCACTATAAGAAGAAGATAAAATTTCTCTTAGTTCACCAATTGAAGTATTTTTTGTACTTACCTCAATTAAAGTACCTCCTTTAAAATCAATACCCAGATTTAAACCTTTTATACTTAACAGACCAATTGAAATTAATATTGCTAAAATTGAAAAAATTAAAAAATTTCTTCTTAAACCTAAAAAATTTATATTAGGCTCAACAGGAATAATTTTGTTTAAACCAAACATTATAGTTTTAATTCCTTTTTATTTGCAAATGATAAGTACATATATACTAAAAAATTTGTAAGCATTAAAGCTGTGAACATTGACGCCATCACACCCAAAGAAAGTGTAATGGAAAAACCTCTTATTGGTCCAGATCCAAATGCAAATAGTAAAACAGCAGCAATTAAAGTAGTAATATTGGCATCAAGTATAGTTGACATCGCTCTATCGAAACCATTTTTTACAATCTGAAAAACTTTTGTTTGTTTTAAACTCTCTTCTTTAATTCTTTCAAAAATTAGAACATTTGCGTCTACTGCCATTCCTATTGTCAATACAATTCCAGCTATACCAGGCAATGTTAATGTTGCGCCAATTGTTCCTAATAATGAAATAATTATAAATAAATTTACAATTAATGAAACATTAGCTAGAGCGCCAAAAGTTCCATATATGAGTATCATAAATATACATACTAAAACCATACCAATAATAGCAGCTATTTGACCAGCAGCTATAGAGTCTGCTCCTAAACCAGCTCCTACTGATCTTTCTTCAACTATTTCTAAAGGCGCTGGCAAAGCACCAGCTCTTAATAAAACAGCTAAATCAGATGCTTCCTGAGCATTAAAATTTCCAGTTATGATCCCTGAGCCTCCTGTAATAGCACTGCTAATTCTTGGAGCTGTGATGACAACACCATCTAATACAACAGCGAGATTTTTACCAATGTTGTTTGTTGTAACTTTACCAAATTTTTGCGCACCTTCTGTATCAAAACGGAATGACACTGCATGACCCTCTGTTTGATCAAATGAACCTTTGGCATCAACTAAATTTTCTCCACCTACAACTGCTCTTTTATCTAATAAATAATTTGTATTTTCATCATACATGTCCGGAACAATAATTTTTCCAAAAGGAGCTAAGTTGTTTTGAAGAGCAGATACATTATCATTATCAACGATGTGAAAAGTTAGTTTGGCTGTTTTACCAAGTAAATCTTTAATTCTTTCTGGGTCTTTTACTCCTGGTAATTGTAAAAGTATTCTCTTTTTACCGGATCTTTGGATTAAAGGTTCTTTAGTTCCAGATTCATCAATTCTTTTTCTTACAATTTCAAGTGATTGCTTAATTGCTGAGTCTTGAATAATTTTTCTATATTCATCATTTAACTTTATACTGAGTTTATTATTATTAATTTGTAAAGTAACTCCTCTGTACATTTGAAAAAAACTATCTCTAATATCTTTCATCTTCTCTTTATTACCAAAAAAAACAACTACCTCATTTTCTTGAATATCAATTTTTTCAATTTTTACAGCTTGATCTCTAGAAATCAAACGAACACTATCGACAAAATTATCTAATTCTTCTTTATATAAAACATCTAGTTGAACTTCTAATAGTAAATATGATCCACCTTGTAAGTCTAAACCTAAATTAATCTTATTTTTTAAAAACCAATTTTCTGAATTTTCATCATAAATAATTGAGGGAATTGCAAAAATTATTCCTAATAAGACTAATGATACTACTGTAAATGATTTCCAGATGGGATAATTTTTCATTAACAAAAAAATTTATTTTTTTCTAGAAAATAAAGAGAAGCCAGATTTACTTTTATTCTCTTCTTTTGGTGGTTCTTTTTTTTGAACTTCTGGCATTGCATATAAATCTGCAACCATTCCGGATGCAATTTTTATTTCAACATCTTCAGCAACTTCTAAGGTTAATTCCCTATTATCAGCTACCTTATTTATAGTTCCAATAATTCCACCTGAAGTTACTATTTTATCACCTCTTTTGAGATTGGATAGCATTTCTTTGTGCTGTTTAACTTTTCTTTGTTGTGGTCTAATTAATAAAAAATAAAAAACTACAAATATTAATATAAGTGGTAAAAATGTTCCAAATGCTTCCATAATAGTACCTATAATGATTTAATTTGAGAGATTTATTATACTGTGTAATAAGAAAAATCAAATAAAGTATTTATAATGTTTTTAAGCAATTTTTTATCAAATCTTACACTCTCAAGAGGAAATGCATTTATTTGGGATAGTAAAATAAAAAACCTCAAAATAATCACTCATTTTAGATTTATAGATCTTGATCTTTTAATTGGAATAGAAAGACAAAAGAAAACTATTTATGATAATACTATAAATTTTGCTGAAGGGAATTTTACAAATAATGCCTTGTTATGGGGATCAAGAGGTAATGGTAAAAGCTCACTAATTAAATCAGTTTTTAATGAAATAAATAAAAAAAATAATAATTTAAAATTAATACAATTAAATAAAAATAATATTTTTGATATTGAAATTATTTATGAAAAATATGGAAATTTAAAAAATTATAATTTTATAATTTTTATTGATGATTTATCATTTGAAAAAATAGATAGCGATTACAAAATAATTAAATCTACTTTAGATGGAAGTATACAAAATCAGCCTAAAAATATTGTTCTTTATGTAACATCTAATAGAAGACATTTAATGCCAAGAGATATGATAGAAAATGAAAGGTCCTCTGCTATTCATACAGATGAAAGTGTTGAAGAAAAAATAAGTTTAAGTGATCGTTTTGGTCTATGGATTGGCTTTCATAATATTTCTCAAAATGATTTTGTTAATATAATTTTTAAGTATTGTGAAAAATTTAAACTTCCTTTTAATGAAAAAACTGAAAAAGAAGCAATTAAATGGAGTTTACAAAGAGGTAATAGAACTGGTAGATCAGCATGGCAATTTATTATTAATTATGCAGCTGAAAATAATAAAAAAATAGATTTTTAATTTACTCAAAATCAAAATTTATTTTTTCTAAACCTGATACACCGTCTTTTAAATGATAAATATTTAATTGATTTAGTTGTTCAACAAATCCATTAGCTAAAATTGAAGATATGTCACCATTTTGGCTTATAAAAATAACTTTCTCACCTATTTTAACATTTTCTTTATACTTTTCAAAAAAATCAGGGGAAAAATTTCCATTTTTATCAAATGCTGTAATTTGAATAGCACCAGGTATTTTATTGAAATTAGTTATTTGATCCTCATTCCTAATGTCTATAATTTTAAAATCGTCAGTCATTGCTAATTTTAATTGATGACCGTCTATTTCTTTATACCCAGGTGGAATTACTTTTAATACTTCGATATCAAAAATAAGATTTGATTTTGGTGGAATCAAACTGCCTGCACCACTTTCACCATATGCTAACTCATACGGAATAAAAATTCTTCTTTTGCCTCCTTCTTTCATTCCAAGTAACCCAGTTTCCCAACCTAAGATTACTTGTCTTACACCTATTTGAAAATCAAACAATTGTCCTCTATCATAGGAACTATCAAAAACAGTATTATCTTCTAATTTACCAATGTAATGAACAGATACTTTTGAGTGATTTTTTACCTCTAAACCATTTCCTATGATTTCGTTTACGATTTGAACTTCATTAGAATAAGATTTGAAACTAAAAATACAAATAAATAAAAATAATAAAATTTTGATCATTATTCAGCTTCTTTTAATTGTTTTATTTGTGAAGGTAGTGAAACAATTCCACTTAAAACGATAAATATTGCTCCAATATAAGCATATAAATTCATATATTCATTAAATATAAATATTCCAACTAATGATGACCATAAAACCTGGAGGTAAACTAAAGTAAATACCGATGCATAATGTTTTTGTGCAATCTTAAAAGCTGTAGTTGCAAAAAACATTGCTGAATTAATAAATAATGCAGCAGTTGAAATTAAAATAAATTGAAAAAGGGTTACTTTTAATGGATACATTAAGAATAAAGGTATTGAAATAAAGTGAACAAAGAAACCACCATAAAGAAAATACCCAATATTTGTAGTTACATGATTATATTTATTTACAATAAATGTTGTAGTTGTAATTAATAATACCCCTATAAGCACAATTAGGTAATAAATATTAAAGCTTTCAAATCCCGGCTGTATAACAAATAACACACCTAAAAAACCAATGAACAAGGATATGTATGTTAAAAAATTTAATTTTTCATTTAGGAAAAAAATAGCAAATATTGTTCCCATCAATGGGGCAGTCATATTTAATGTTGTGAATTCTGGAAGTTTAATTTGTTCAAGTGTTATAAAGGTAATAAAAGGCAAAGGAATATTTAAAAAACCTCTGAAGATAGGTGGAAAATAATTAGTGCATTTTATATTTTTTTTTAAAGTTCCATTAAATAAAAAATATAGTGGGAAACATAAAAAAATGGGTATTCCGTAAAAGATGAAATGATAAAATTTTACATCTGTTTGGGATAAGTATTTTATTATTGCATCATTTGTTACAAAAAAAATTCCAGCAAAAAATAAAAGAATTGAAGAATAAATTATACTTTTTTTCATATAATGAATTGAAGGATTGTATGATAAAAAAAAGTAATTATATTGATAATTCAATGAATACAAATGAAATAAAAACTTATCGACTTATTATTAAAGGAAAAGTTCAGGGAGTGGGCTTTAGACATTGGTTTAGTGATTTAGCAATATCTTTGGGATTAAATGGATATATTCAAAATAAAGAAAGTAAAGATGAGGTAGAGGCCATAATCCAAGGAGATATGCAAAGTATTCTATCTATTACTGAAAAAGCTAAAGATGGGCCATCACTAGCTCTAGTTGAAGGAGTTATTCCAAATAGTATTATTAGTAATGTTAAGTATTCAGGTTTTATAGTTAAATACGAAACTTAATTAAAAACTTGCTTTATAGTTTTATGAAGAGAATCAAAAATTTCATCAATTTGATTTTTAGTAATTATGAATTGAGGACACAAAACAATTGCTGGACCTAAAGGTCTGCAAATTAATCCATTATCAATTGATAAATTAGCAACTTTGTCTCCCATGTTAAGATGACCTTCAAATGGTTCTTTTGTATCTTTATTTTTTACCATCTCTAATGCAGCCATAAGACCTATTCCTCTAGTTTCTCCAATGTGTTCATAATCATTAAATGCATTTAATCTTTCAAAAAAATAGGGTTCCATCAATTTTACATTATCTAATAAACCTTCATTCATAATTACATCTATTGCTTTCAATGCGATGGCACATCCAACAGGATGACCACCAGCTGTAAAACCATGTGGAAATTCTTCTGCTTCTTCTGATACTTCAACAAATTTATCTGAAAATTCTTTATTTACTATTACTGCTCCCATAGGAAAGTATCCAGCTGTTAAACATTTAGATGAAATAATTATATCTGGTTTGATATTGTATGTATCACAGCCCCATAAATTTCCAGTTCTACCAAATCCACAAATTACTTCATCTGCGATAAAAGGAATATTATATTTTTTTAATATAGGCTGAACTAAATCAAAATACGATTTTGAAGGAGGTATACAGCCACCTGCACCTTGAACAGGTTCTGCAACAAAACCTGCGATAGTTTCTGGATCTTCTTTAATGATTTTTTCTTCTAAGTTTTTGGCCATCCTAAAGGAAAATTCTTCTTCCGTTTCATTCTCTAATCCATATTTCCAATAGTGAGGACATTCAATATGAATAAATTCTTTTGATGGTAATCCAAACTCTTTATTGTATGGTTTAGCTGTCATTGAAGAAGCTCCTAAAGTAACTCCGTGATATCCATTAATTCTTGTTATAATTTTTCGTCTATTTGGCTTTCCAATTCTTGCATTTAACATCCATAACATTTTGACCAAGGTGTCATTTGCTTCAGATCCTGAATTACAAAAGAATACACGACCTTGATCAAAAGGTGATACTTCAATAATTTTTTCAGATAGTTGCAACGTTTCTTCAGATAATCTTCCAAATAAAGAATGATAGCCAGCAAATTTTTCATATTGTTTTTTTGCAACTTCAATTAATCCGGGATGGTCAAAACCAGCACATTGATTCCAAAGGCCAGAATTCCCATCTAGATATTTATTACCTTTAGTATCGAAAACATATATTCCTTTTCCATAAGAAATAACTAAAGGACCTCTTTCATTTAATGACTTCAAGTCAGTAAATCCATATAAATGGCTGGAAGTATTTCTTTGTAACATATCAGTTAAATATTTTTTTTTATTATGAAAAGCAAGATTTTATTTTCAGTTGGGGCGATAGGTGTACTTTTTATGATGGCTGGCCAATTATCATTTTCTATAAATGATAGTTATGTCAAACTTGTTGTAAAAAATATAGGTGATGACAATTCATTATATTCTGTAATTTTTTTAAGAGGTTTAGTTACATCAAGTCTATTAGGTTTATATTTAATTTTTTTCGAAAAAAAGAATTTATTTAAAATACTATCAATCAAAAGTTTTCATATAAGAGGTTTGTATGAAGTTTTAACGGCATTATTTTTTTTGGTTGGATTAATATTACTTCCAATATCTGAGGTTTATACACTTTTAATGACTAATCCTTTTTTTGTAACAATTTTTGCTTTTCTTTTTTTGGGAGAGAAAGTCGGAATAAGAAGATGGTGCGCAGTTATAATTGGCTTCTTAGGTGTACTAGTTGTTGTAAATCCACAAAATTTTCAATTTAATTATCTTTTAGTGTTACCAATTTTAGCTGCTATTTTTTTAACTATTAGAGATATTGCTACAAAAAGTTTAGCAACTAAATCAAATAGTGTTGAAATTACATTTGTGACAGCATTTTTAATTACTGGGTTTGCAGGTTTGGGTTCAATTATTTTTGGTTATCAAGTAAGCGGTGAAGATGTAAATTATATTTTTGCTTCTAGTATATTTGTTTTATTCGGATATTTATTTTCAGTATTAACAGTTTTTTATGCTCCACTCTCATTAACGGCCTCTGCAAGATACAGTGTAATTATATTTGGTATGATTTTTGGGTATTTAATACTAGGTGAAACTCCAACTTACAATATGATAATAGGTGCAATAATTATTACATTAAGTGGTTTATTTGTAATCAAAAGAGAAAAAGAAATAGGTAAAATTAAATAAATTTACTGATCTTTACAAAAATTATAAACTTCTTCAACATGACCTTTAACTTTGACTTTATTCCAAGAATTTAGAATTTTTCCATTTTTATCCATTACAAATGTAGATCTATCTATCCCAAAATATTTCCTACCGTACATAGATTTTTCTATCCAAATACCAAGTTTATCACAATTTTTTCCTTCATCCGAACCAAGTGGGTATTTCAATTTATACTTATCTGAAAATTTTTTATTTCGATCAACAGGATCTTTAGAAGCTCCTATTACGTCAAAACCAATTTTATTAAATTTTGTTAAATATTTCTGAAAATCTGCAACTTCTACTGAGCATCCACCAGTTAATGCCTTGGGGTAAAAGAATAAAACTGTTTTATTTTTTAGTTTAGATGAATCAAACTCATTGTCGTTTGTTAATTGAAGTTTTATCTTAGGAATTTTTTTCATAATTATACTACTAGTTTAAGACCGTACCCAGCTTTTTTAACTCTAGTTTTAAAATAATTTTTATTAAATTTATTCAAGGTAGGCTTTGTATTTATTTGATTTTCGACTTTAATTCCAGCTTTCTTAATAGAATTAATTTTATTTTTATTATTTGTAATAAGGTTTACTTTATTTATTTTTAATAATTTAAGTATTCTAGCTGCAATATTAAAATCTCTTTCATCATCTAAAAAACCAATATTATGATCGGCGTCTATTGTATCCATACCCCTTGCTTGAAGAGAATAGGCTCTCATTTTATTAGCTAATCCTATTCCCCTACCTTCTTGTTCTAAATATAATATAATTCCACCATTATTTCTAACCATGTAATTGATTGATTGATTTAATTGTTCGCCACAATCACATTTTAAAGAATGAAAAATATCACCTGTAAAACAAGCTGAATGTATTCTTAAATTAACAGATTTTTTATTTATTTTTTTTGGATTAACAACTATCGCTACATGTTTATCAGATCCAATATATGATTTAAATATTTTAAAATTAGAATTTTCATTTTTTGGTAATGGAACTTTTGCACTAGAAACTAATTTAATACTTTCACAAATTAATTCATTTTGCTTCAATAAATCTTTGTAATCGAATATTAAAATTCCATTTTTAAATCCAAATTCATTTATATTTTTGTAATATTTTTTATTAATTTTTTTAAAAACTAGCGATGGTATCATTTTAGCATTTTTGGAAAGATCAATACAAACATTATGAAAATTTTTAGCTTTGAATTTTTTAATATTAGTAAATTTAATTACTTTATTATTGCTAAGAGGATTGACAAATAAATTTATTATTTGATTTACATCTGTTTTAGGATTTATCTCAAAATAAATATTACTTTTAATATTCTTATTAAAAATTGATTGAGCTTTTTGTTTAGTAATAAGTAGATATTTTTCATCAATTAAGTGCTTGTTGAATTGATTAAAAATTTTACTTTGGGAATGCTCTATATTTAAGAACAACCAATATTCCTTGTTATTCTGAATTATTAAGGGTCTTCCGGTCCTGAGTTCGTTAATTGCCCTATCTATTATAGTTCCTGTATTAGATTTGAAACTCATTAAAACTTTATATAGATATAATTGAAATAAAAACAAATGATTACATCAAAAAATATAGGAATTTTACTAGATTGTATAAAAAATTCTAAAAAGAATAGTGATTTATATTTATTGGTTAAAAAAAATAGTATTTCTTTATCACCAAAAAGAAGAAGTAATTTTTACATAAAAAATAATAATCTGGAAACTAAATTTAATATAAGTAAATTTTATCAATCAATTTTAAATATCCTTCTCCCAATATTAAGAAAAAACAAAAAATTAGTTATAGCTCAGATAGGACAAAGTATTGATGGTAGAATTGCGTTAAATAATGGTAATTCACATTACATAAATAATCCCAAGAGTATTATTTATCTACATTGTTTACGAAGTATCAGTGATGCAATTATTGTAGGGTCAAATACTATTAAAAAAGACGATCCCCTATTAACAACAAGAAAAATAAAGGGCACAAATCCAAAAAGAATTATTATCGATGGCAGTCTTTCGCTAAATAACAAATATAAAATATTTAATGACGGTAATGAAAATATAATTTTTACAAAAAGTAATAAAAATATTAGATTGAATAATTCAACAATAATAAGATTAAAAGAAAAAAATTTTACTAAAAACTTTATTACACAAATAAAAAAACTTAAATATAAAAATATTTTAGTAGAAGGAGGGTCAAAAACTATTTCAGAATTAATAAATAATAAGTATATTGATATTCTTCAATTTATGATTGCCCCAATATTAATAGGCTCTGGAATTAATTCATTAAATTTAAATGAAATTTCAAATCTCAATAAAGCTATCAGACCAAAAAGTAATTTTAATGAATTAGAAAATGAAATAATTGTTAATTTATTTCTTAATAGCTAAAAAATCTGTATTATTTAAAATAAATCTAGAATTTTTTTCATTAATACTTTTTAAACGAAATTTTAACCAATTATCAAAATTAAGTTTATTTTTTTGAATAATTTCTCTACAAAAATTTAAGAAATAAATTTGAAATTCATAATTTTTACTAACATCCCATGTGGAGTCTAAAACATATGTTTTGTGAGTCCTTTTAAATACTTTATTTATTAGTTCAGTACAATCTGGTCCAACGGCCACTTCCCCTATTCCTTTGTCAGATTTTTGATCTTTATTAAAAATATTAAGAATTTTTTTATCATCCTTGTGTTTTGGAAAAAATTTAAAATTACCATTATAATTTAAGGCAAAGTAGACAATTTCCGTATCAACATTTAATTTATGAAAATTTTTAAACCATGCTTTTGGAAGAATATCTAAAAAAGCAGATCCTGTAACTAAATTATAATCATTAAAATTTATTTTTTCTAGATTATTAATTACATCAACAATTTTAAAATTAGTTTTTTGTATTTTAGACGATAATTTTATATTTTTTTTAAAATAATTTGTTGATTGATGTGATATATCTATAAAATACCAATTTTGGTTATTTAATAACCTTGATTTAAGAAATCTATAATTAGATCCAGCGCCTGAACCTAAGTCAACTATTCTAATATTTTTTTTATTTTTATAAAATTTATTAATTAAATATAATATTTTTTTGTTTCGTGAATTTCTATCGACAGTTTCTCTCAGATTTAACCATTTATTTTGAAATTCATGCATATTAAATTAATTTAACAAATTTCTTAGCTGACTCAAGAGGAGTAAGAAAATATCTTTTATTATTATGAGTATTAATATTTAGTTTTTTAAAATTTTTTTTATTTAATATATTTTTAATAATTATGTTTCTAAGATCATTTACTTCAAATTTTTTAAAATAAATAACACCCTTTTTACCAAGTGTATTTAAGATAGTATGAGTAAAAAAGGTTATAATTGGCTTTTTAATTATTAATGCATTTGCTAAAGACATTCCAAAACCTTCATATTTACTTACCGAAATGTAACAATCTGTTTTAGAGTATAATTTAGCTAATTTTGTATCTGAAATAGTACCATGGAATATTATTTTTCTGTTCATTGAATTTTTAGAAATAAATTTTTTTAGTTTTTTGTAATATCCTATATCTCTTGTAGTATCACCAACAATTTCTAAAATAAAATTATCTAAAGGCTTTAAAACTTTTAATAAAAAAAGATAATTTTTTCTATTTATTATACTTCCACATGTTAAAAAATGAATTTTACTATTATTTTTAAAATTATATTTTGCAAGTCTTTCTATGCCAGGTTCAACTACAGAAATTTTATTATTTACTACCTTAAACTCATTTATTAATAAATTTTTTGTATTTTTAGATGTCACAATAAATTTATTTATTTTTTTGAAATTTTCTTTTTCTAATCTTAAGAATTTTTTTGATCTTTGACCTTTAAATTCAAGATATAGAGGATGATGTATTAGCGCGATAACATTATAAGTAAGTATTTTTTTAAAAATGGAATACATTCCTTCTAAAGCTAATCCATCGATTATAATTTTAGAGTAAGGATCAATTTTATCTAAAATTTTTAGAAAATATCTTATATCGCTGATTTTAGGAAAAGGATAATTTTCACTTAGAGCGATTGGTCTAATATTTATATCTCTTATCTTTGCATATTCTAGGATATTTTTTTCATAAATATATCCTCCAGTTTTTGCATTAATATTTCCTGGATAAACAAAATAGATATCAGATTTATTTTTAGATAACCTCTTTTTCATATGATGCCCATGCAACATTTGATTCTTGCAAGGTTATTTTAATTTTTTTTAAAGATTTGTAATCTTCAGAGAATTCATTTCTTAGTCTATTCAAGATCTTATTGCAAATATCCTCTGCTAAAAACTCTGTTGAAGTAATTTTTCCCTTAAATTCATCAATTTCATCTAAATTTTGATAATTATATATTTTAAGAATATCTTTTAAAGTCGTGGACACTATTCCTAAATCCATAATTATATTGTATTTATTAAGTTTATCAGTGAAAAATTCAGCATCTACTAAATATGTTGCTCCATGCATATTTTGGGCTGGTCCAAATACTTCTCCAGGTAAAGAATGAGCTATTAGAATATTTTCTCTTACTTTTATCGAATACATAATTAATATTTAACTAGATGCATTATTGTATCCTTATTTTGAAGGATTTTATAGTAATCTTTTTCTAAATCAAAAAAATTACTTTCACTAGTAATTAATTTTTCTAATTTTGAATTTTTTAAAGATTTAATTGCTAATTTTAATCTCCTCTCAAAATCATATTTATTTTTCATGTATTTTGGTATTTTAGATACCTGTGAGCTAATAATTTTTAATCTTTTAGAATGAAAATACCCGCCTAAGGCTACTTCTCCTTTATTTTTACCATACCAACTAGCTTCTACTATTTTTCCTTCGATAGATAATTTTTCCATTAAAGAATTTAAAACTTTATAATTAGCTGTAGTATTTATTGCTATATCTATTATCTCAATCTTTCTTATATCAATAAAATTTAATCCTAAATAATTGGCAATTTTTCTTTTATTTTTATTATTATCAAAAACATAAACATTTTTATATCCATTAATTTTAAAAAAAAATGCAGTTAATAATCCTACAGAGCCAAGCCCTACAATTAGAATTTTGTTATTACTTTTAGATTGAGCGTCCCAAAAGATATTAATTGCTGTTTCCATATTTGCTGTCAGAATATATTTTCTCAAATTTCCTTTTGGTAGAAAAATAAAATTTTGAATAGAAATTTCATATAGATCTTGATGAGGATAAAGACTAAATATTTTTTTATTTATATATTTCTTTGGACCATCAATAATATTCCCAACATTTATATAACCGTATTTTATAGGTAAATTAAAAGAACCCTCTTGAAAAGGCGCTTTCATTAATTCAAATTGATCCTGACCTACACTTTTAGATGAAACTAATTTTTCAGTCCCTTTGCTAATACCTGAGTATATAGTTTTAACTAAAACAGTTTTGTTATTTTTATTGTAAACAAGTTTTTTTTGATAAATTTTAGCTTGTTTTTTTTTATTAATCCATAAAGAATAAGATTTCATAATTTACTTATAAATGTATAATAAAAAAATGCTAACAAACTTTTGGGAAGAATTAACAACAAATGAAATTAAAAAAATAAATAGAAAAACAGTTTTAATTTTCCCATTTTCATCAATAGAACAACATGGTCCACATCTTCCATTAAATACTGATAAAAAAATTCTTGAAGGAATATTATTAGAATTCAATAAAAAATATAATTCAAATAAATATTTAATTATGCCTGAAATATATTTTGGTTCAGCTGCTGAACATACAGATTTTGATGGAACTATAAGTATTGATTCATTGGAATTTATATCACACTCTTTATCAATTATAGAAAATGTATGTAAATTGAAGTTTAAAAATATATTACTTTTAAATAGTCATGGTGGGCAAATTAGCCATATAGATATTATTGCTAAAGAATTGAAATCAGAATTTAAGATAAACATAGTAAAAGGTACATATTTTTTATTTGATCAATTTAAAGGAATTATATCAAGTAAAGAAAAAGACTTTGGTTATCATGGTGGAGAATTTGAAACATCTATTATGTTATATTTATTTCCAAACCTAGTTGGTAAATCTAAAATTTCTAAACATAAATTATCTCCAGATTATTTATCATCTAAAACCATCTCTTATGAGAAAAATATTAAGAAAGCTTGGATAACTAAGGAATTAAGTAAAAGTGGAATTATTGGAGATCCTAGAAAATCCAATGCACAGATAGGAAAAAAAATAATTGATAGAGTAACACAAGAATTAAATAAAATAATAAATGAGATGTTTTAGATTTTTATTTTTAAAAAAATTAAATTAAAAAAACTTTTCGTAAACATCATTGTATTCACAGTCATATACTTCACAGTTATCCAGCATATATTCAGTTATCTGGCTTAAAAATGTGCCATGACTAACTAATACAATTTTTTGTAAATTAAGGTATTTGATAGACAGCAGAAAAGACCTTAATCTCTTTTTAATATCATTGTGAGACTCTTGTATAATTTTTTTTTCATTAATAGGCTTGTTATTGTTCCACCAAAAATCATTTAAATTATTAAAATCAAAATCATTAAATTCTTTTTTTAATTTTTTTGGTTGGCTTCCTACATCACATGAGTGGTACAAATGTTCTCTTATTAATGGTTCAATTACAGGTTTATTAGATGGAAAAACAATAGAGAATGTTTCCAATGTTCTTGTTAAGGGGGAACAAAAATAATTATCAAATTTTAGATTCTTAATTCTATTATTTAATTTTTTTGCTTGCTCAACTCCTCTTTGAGTAATTCTTGCATCATAATAATAAGTTGGATTATCTAAATCTGAAGCTGCATTAGCTTCTGACTCTGCGTGTCTAATAAGATATAATTTCATTTTTTAACTATAAATACGATAAACGTTCATATAACGGTAAGTATAAAACTTAACTTTATTTACGGGAAGAAACGGCTAATAGCAGTGGCACAATCATAACTAAGGTTGTTAAAACTGATGGATTAAATAACCAATAAAGAACACCTAGAGAAAATATTAACATCCAGAATTCATTTTTATATAAAAATTTCATTATTTTTTAATTATATTAATTCAAATTATTTTCTACTAATACTTTTTTTACAGTTTCACCCATTACAGAAGGGTTTTTGGAAATTGTAACTCCACACTCTTTAAGAAGTTTTACTTTTTCTATAGCGCTTTCACCATAAGCAGAAACAATTGCGCCAGCATGCCCCATCACACGACCTTTAGGTGCAGTAAGTCCTGCTATATACGCAATTACTGGCTTACTCATATTTTCTTTAGCAAATTGTCCAGCTTCAACTTCTTGTGGGCCACCTATTTCACCTATCATTAAAACTGCTATAGTTTCATCATCATTTTCAAACTTTTCAATTATATCTCTAAAAGAACTTCCATTTATTGGATCGCCTCCTATACCTACACTTGTTGAAACACCAATTTCCAAATCTTTAAGTTGTTGTGCAGCTTCATATCCCAAAGTGCCAGATCTACTAACTATTCCTATTTTACCTTCTTTGTAAATGTGACCAGGCATAATACCTAACATAGATTTACCAGGGCTAATTATTCCTGCACAATTCGGTCCTACTAATCCCATTTTTTTATCTTTTGGATATCTTCTCATATATCTTTTTATTTTAACCATATCATGAGAAGGAATACCGTCAGTAATAGCCACACACGTTTTAATTCCTGCATCAGCAGCTTCCATTGCTGAGTCTGCTGCAAAGGCTGGTGGGACAAATAAAATTGAATTTGATGCTCCTGTTTGATCTACAGCTTCTTTAACAGTATTAAAAACAGGAAGATCTAAATGAGTCGTACCGCCCTTACCAGGTGTTACCCCACCAACAATATTAGACCCATACTTAATCATTTCTTCAGCATGAAAACTTCCAATTTTTCCAGTGAAACCTTGGACTAAAATCTTTGTATTTTTGTGAATGATTATAGACATGATTATCCTAGAGCCTTTACAGCTTTATTTGCTGCATCTTCTAAAGTTGATGCTTCAATGTAATTAATATTGCTTTTTTTAAGTATTTCATTTCCCTTTTCGACGTTAGTTCCAGCTAAACGTATAACTAAAGGATGTTTAATTTCAATTTTTGATAAAGCTTGAACAATTCCTTCTGCAACCCAATCACATCTGTTAATCCCCGCGAAGATATTAACTAATATTACCTTAACTTTTGAGTCCATAGAGATTAATTTAAAAGCTTTAACTATTTTTTCAGGTGTTGCACCTCCGCCAACATCTAAAAAATTTGCAGGTTCACCACCAGCAAGTTTTATCATATCCATTGAAGCCATTGCTAAGCCTGCACCATTAATAATATTACCAATATTCCCATCTAAGCTTACATAATTCATTCCTCTGTCAGAAGCATAAACTTCATTTGAATTTTCTTGTGTTTTATCTCTCAGTTCCGCAATTTCATCTCTTCTAAACATTGCATTATTATCAAAACTCATTTTACAATCTAATGCTAATACTTCATCTTGTTGTGATACAACTAATGGGTTGACTTCAACCATTGTTGCGTCAAGCTCACTAAAAGCTTTATAACAACCAATAATTGTATTTGCTGCTCTTGAGATCAATTTGGATTCAATTCCTAAACCAAAAGCTATTTCTCTTGCTTGAAATTGTTGAATACCAACTGCAACTTCTATTTTAGATCGTATAATTGTTTCAGGTTTTTCTTTTGAAATTTCTTCGACACTCATTCCACCTTCTGTTGATGCTACAACCATTATACTTTCTGAAGATCTATCAAACACTAATCCTAAATATAATTCATGTTTGATATCAGTTGCTTCTTCAATATAAATTCTATTTATTATCTTACCCTCTGGACCAGTTTGGTTTGTAATTAATTTTTTACCTAACAATTTGTCAGTTGCATCAGCAACTTCTAACGGAGAATTACATATTATAATTCCACCCGCTTTACCTCTAGCACCAGAGTGAACTTGGGCTTTTACAACCCATTTTGAACCACCAATTTCTCTCGCTTTGTTTTCTGCGTTTTCTGGACTATAAACAATACCACCTGTCGGAATTTTAACACCAAAATCAGACAATATTTTTTTTGCTTGATATTCGTGTATATCCATTACTTGCTCTCAATTAATTTATTTATATTTACAATATTTTCAGCCATTCTTGCAGATGCAGCATCGATCATTCTTCCATCAT
This sequence comes from uncultured Alphaproteobacteria bacterium, assembly GCA_902524385.1. Taxonomy (GTDB): domain Bacteria; phylum Pseudomonadota; class Alphaproteobacteria; order HIMB59; genus CACPNW01. The sequence continues at coordinate 41,367 of CABZCZ010000001.1, read as the reverse complement.
ACTGAGCAGCGCCTTTTCCTTCAGCAGCTGCTTTTTCTAATTCTAATAAAATTCTTTTTGCTTTATCTATTTCTTCTTTAGGTGGAGAAAAAACTTCATTAGCTAAATCTATTTGCGATGGATGTATTGCCCATTTACCCTCAAAACCAATTGCTGCAGCTCTTTTTGCTGCATCAAGATATCCTTCTTTGTTATTAAAATCTCCAAAAGGTCCGTCTATTGCTCTTAAGCCATATGATCTACAGGTCATTACTAAAGTTGATAAGCCATGATGCCATTGATCTCCAGGGTAATCAGGATTTAAACCTCCTATGACAACAGTTCTTGCTCGCATACTTGCTGCATAATCTGCAACTCCAAAGTGTAATGCTTCTAATCTTGAACTTGATGTTGCAATTGATTGAATATTTGACATTCCTAGTGCTGTTTCAATTAAACATTCTAAACCTATTCTATTTTCAAATTTTTTATTTTGTTCAATTTGATTAAGCATACAATCAACCATATATACGTCAGATGATGTGCCTACTTTTGGAATTAATAATGTATCAATACTGTCACCGACCTCTTCTATAATTTCAATCACATCACGATACATATAGTGTGTATCCAAGCCGTTAATTCTTATAGAGATTGTTTTACCTTCTTCTCTCCAATTATATTCTTTTATTGCATTAATAATATTTCTTCTTGCATCAATTTTATCATTTGGAGATACTGCATCTTCTAAATCTAAAAAAATATAATCAGCATTTGATTTTAATGCTTTTTCAAACATTTTTGGATTAGAGCCTGGAACTGCCAATTCACTTCTGTGTAATCTAGATTTAGTAGGTTTATAAAATAAATGGCTCATTTAAAAAAAAATATATATTTGATTAATATTATAAAAGCGATAAGAAAATTTAAATATTATAAAGAAATTTCTTTAAGGCAATTTTCATCATTATTTTTTGGATTATTTACAATTTTTGATACTGGATAAAAGTCTAAATCATCCTCAATAATACTTTTGTTGTTATGTAGAAATTCATTTTCATTATCATGAAGAAAATCAAGACCCTCATTATGAGACATAATAAGAGGCATTCTATTATGTATATAGTAAAGCTTTTCATTTGCTTCCTTAGTAATTATACAAGCAACATTTGTTTTCTTATTATCTCTGATTTCTTCCCTCCAAATACCACCAAAAAATAATAATTCATTTTTTGGAATTGATATTAAATAAGGTTGTTTTTGATTATTTATATTTTTCCACTCATAGTATCCATTTGCAATTATAAGACATTTTCTTTTAATAAATGATTCTTTGAATAAATATTTATTATTAATCGTTTCAATTCTTGCATTAATAACAAATTGAGTAACATTATTTTGTTTACTAAAAAAACTATAACTCCAACTGAAAGTATTTATTAAAAGGTTATGGTTATTTTCATAAATGATATTAACAAAATTAGAAGGTGAAATATTATAAGACTTATGTATGTAATTTAAAACTTCAGAGTTAGGAAATAATTTTATGATTTTTTCTTTGTCTTCAGTACTTACAAATCTTCCACACACTATGATGCTTGTGATAAAGGCATTGGTCTAGAAACACCGACGGTCATCCAACAATCTTTAAACTCTCCGTTTTGCTCTACTTTTTCTACTGTCCATTCAAAACCAAATTTTTTCCCATTACTATCTGTAAGTTCTACAAAGTAATATGAACTTTTTTCTTGTTCCTTAACAGGAATTATATTGTGTTCTAAGTGATCAATCATCATTGCATAGGATGGATTTTTAATCATCCTTATAAAATTGTCTAGAGGGCCTGTGTACATTCTATTGTTTGGATGTGCAAATTCCCAAGTTTGTTCAATACCGGCATCGTCAAAAGGTAAATTATTTTTTTGTAGTGCTTTTAATTGAATTGAAATAACTTCTTTAGGGCCAATTGAAGGGTCTGGTTTTATCATTTCTCCATAAACATTTTTTGATAATAAAATAAAAAAACTAAACAATATAATTTTGTGCATAATTTTAAAATAGTGTAATTATAAGCTAAGGCAATATGTATATTTATGATTTTATCCAAGGGTTAATAATTGGAGGAACATTAATTATAGCTATAGGACCTCAAAATTTATTTGTAATTCAACAAGGGCTTAAAAAATCTTATGTTTTTACAGTTACTTTATTTTGCAGTCTGTCAGATAGTTTACTAATTGTAACCGGAATATATCTATCTAATTATATTGTTCAAATTGACCAAAGTATTATAGGAATAATAAAGGTATTAGGTGGAATTTGGCTAATATTTTATGGTTTCAATAAAGTTAGAAAATTAAATCAAATTAAAGATATAAATAAAGAATTAAATATAATTAATGAATACACAAAAGTATTAATTACATTATTACTTATTACATACGCAAATCCTCATGTTTATCTAGATACAATTTTTTTACTGGGATCATTATCAACAAATTTTAATAATCAATTATCATTTGGTATTGGAGCAATTTCAGCTAGTTTTTTATTTTTCTTTTCTTTGGGATATATGTCAAATTTTTTATCAAAATATATTTATTCAAATAAAACTTGGTTTTGGATTGATCTAACCATTGGCCTGCTAATGATTAGTTATGGAATATATTTTATAATTTTTTAAAGAAAGTTGCTAAGTTTTTACATACATGATCAACATTAAATTTTGTAAATACAAGAGGTGGCTTTATTTTAATAACATTGTCATAAGGACCATCAGTACTCAACAAAATGCCTTGATTTCTCATATAATTAATAAGCAGGTTAGCTAATTTTTTATTTGGTTTAGACACATTACTATTTTGAATAATATCTATACCTAAAAAAAGCCCTCTGCCCCTAACTTCACTAATATATTTTTTATATTTTAGTTGGATTTTTTTTAATTCTTTTAAAAAATAATTTCCAACTAACAAAGCATTTTTTTGTAATTTATTATTATCAATGGTCTCTAATACTGCTTTACCGATAGCGCAGGAGACTGGGTTACCTCCGAATGAATTAAAATATTCCATCCCATTATTAAAAGTTGAAGCGATTTTTTCTGTAGTTATAACAGCTGCTATAGGGTGACCATTACCCATAGGTTTTCCCAAGGTTACTATATCAGGAACGACATCATGTTCTTCAAATGACCAAAAATTTCTCCCAACGCGTCCGAAACCAGTTTGTACCTCATCAACAATGCATAAAGCATTATTTCTTCTAATTTCTAAAAATATTTCTTTTAAATAATTTTTTGGAAGAATTACCTGACCACCACAACCAAGTATACTTTCTGCAAAAAAACATGCAATTTTTTTTTCTTTGATTTTATTTCTAATTGTTGTTTTAGCTTCATCTATATATTTTTGAATCCAATTTGAATTTTTATATCTCCACTTGCCTCTTAAAGGATCAGGCATATCTAATACGTGAACATAATCTTTTTTACCTAAACCACCCTTACTATTAAATTTATATGGACTTAAATCAATTAAAGCATTGGTGTGCCCATGATAAGCATTATCCATCACAAAGACATCTTTTGCATTAGTATAAGTTTGAGCTATTCTATACGCTAAATCATTAGCTTCAGATCCTGTACATACAAAAAATATCTTATTTAATTTCTTTGGAAACTTACTTAAAAGTAATTCACTATAATCGTTAATTGTATCGTATAAATATCTTGTATTAGTATTAAGTTTTAAATTTTGTTGAGTCATTGCATTATGGACATAGGAATTTGAATGCCCAACATGAGAAATATTATTTACACAATCTAAATATCTTCTACCATATCTATCAAAAAAATACTGATCTTTAGCTTCCAGCATATGAATAGGCTTCTTGTAGGAAATTGATAAATTATCAGAAATATTTTTTCTTCTTTTGTTTAAAGTATCTCTAAAATTATTATTATTAGAATAAAAAGATTTTGGAATTCGTAGTATCAAATTTGGATCAGGCGAAATTTTATTCCAAATATTGAATAAAAATTCTTCACCTACTCCTGGAAAATTTTCATTATGTCCTAATAAGTCTAAAATTATTTGAAAATGCAAATGTGGTAACCATTTTCCATTTTCATTAGAATTACCAACTTTACCAATCCAATCACCTTTCTTAAGTTTTTTTCCATTTTTTAGTTTTTGAAACATTATTTTGGATAAATGACCATATAGAGTATAAAATTTATATTTATTAAAACTATGTTCTAAGACTAGAGTGGGGCCATAGTCATATTTAAAATTATTATTTTTTAAAATTATAATTTTACCATCTAATGGTGCAAATAAATCTGTTCCTTGATCAATAAAGATATCTACGCCTAAATGAATATTACGTCTTTCGTTCGAATTAAATTCAGAAATAAAATTTGGACCCTTATAAACTTTTCTTTTTTCATTGTATAAACCTATTCCTATAAAAGAATTATCTTCTTTAAATATTTTATTGACTCTTTTTTTAAGCAAACTATTATCTGGATTACCTTTTAATAAAGGTGAATCAAAACTTAATTTTAAGATAGATTTATTTTTATCAAGTAAGTTAAATTTAAAAATATTCCCGAAGTTGAACTTATTTATATAATTTATAATTTCATTATAATTGTCAATAATATCAAAGCCACATATATCGCGAACAATATATATTAAAAAATTAATAGGAATTTTGTCTAATTTTTCTAATAAAGACCATGCATCTTTCTCACTAATACTTAAGTATTGATTTGATGGATATTTCATTCTTTGTTTTTTTGCCATTACAACAGTAATCATAAGTCTTGACTTACAAAGTGAGATTAATGAATTAATTTCATCCTCATTAATAGAAAACTGTTTGTTATACTCTGTAACTACATTTTTAAGTGTAAGATAAATATTATTATTATTCATTAAAGCATATGAAAGACATATAGCTAAATCATTTATTGTTGGAGAATAAATAGAATCTCCATAATCTAGTAAACCACAAACATTGTTTTCCTTAATAACAATATTATAATTATTTGGGTCTGAATGAGTTATTGAATATCTTAATTTATCTAAATTATTTTTTACATATTGTTCATATTCTGAAAAACATTTTAATAGAATTAATTTTTTTGAACCAGTAAAAATATTAATATCTTTTTTAATCCATTTTATATTTGATGGGTCCCAAATGAAATTTCTGTGAGCATCTAAATCGTTAAATGCTTGCAACTTAATTGATATTTTTCCAAGTAACTTACCTAAAGAATTTTCAATCTTAATGTTACTTTTTGTATCTCCATACATTCTTCCTTCAATATAAGATAAAATCCTAACAAAACATTCTCTATTTTGTTTATCTAAATATTTTACAATCTTTGTATGGTGTATTTTTGGTATAAAAGATTTAAGACTAATATCACTTCGTAAATAATTAATTAATCTATCTTGATATTTTAAAATATTTATCTTTTCTGAAGGGTTTGAAATTTTTAATACATATTTTTTTTTATTATTTATGAATATAATAAAATTTTTATCCCTTTCACTATCAAGTTGTTTAATTTTGAGTAATTTATTTCTTAAAAAAGAAAAATTGATCTTTAACCATTTAATTAAATGCTTATTATCAATAATAGGTGGATCAACATCAAAAACTGACATAGAAGGTGTATAATTCATAATGCTGAAATCTAAAAACATTTTTGTTTGTATTGGGGCAATTCATCACGATTATTTATTAAATCTTAAAAAAAATATTATTAAATTCAGATCTAATCAAATTACACAAAAAAGTAGAATTGGAGGTGTGGCGTATAATATTGCTGAATTGCTCTCGAATTTTGTTGATGTAAATTTTTATAGTCTAGCTATCAACGAAGAGATTAGAAAAAAAATCTCAAAAAAAATATATTTTCATCAAGTGAATAAAAAATATACAGATAGATACTATTTAGCCTTATCAGATAACAATAATAAATTTTTATTAGGCTTAGCTAATACAGATGAATATGAAAATAATAAATCCTTAAAAATACCAAACATAAAGAATAAGAATATAATATTTGATCTAAATTTTTCTAGAACTTATTTAGAAAAATCAATAAATAAATTATCAAAAAAAAATAAAATTATAATCTGCGCAACATCAGTACATAAAGTTATTAAAATTAAAAGGATTATAAATAATATTGATTTTATATTCTTAAATAAAGCGGAATTATTTAAAGTTACAAATTCTTCAGATATAATAATTGGTGTAAAAAAAATATTAAAACAAAACAATAATATAAAGATAGTTGTAACCAATTCAAAAAATAGTGTAATCTTTGGTAGTAGTGAATTTATAAAAAAAATAAAACCGCCGTCAATCAAAGTAGTAAACGAGAATGGAGCTGGAGACGCACTAGCAGCTATGATGTTGTATTTACTCAGTAAAGAAAAAAAAATAGATGATATTTTAAAAACTTCTGTATCATGTGGTTCTTATTATGCTAGTGGTAATTCTCTAACAACAAAGAGTGATTATTTAAAAATTAAAAATCTTTCTAGGGAAGTAAAAATACAAAAAATATGAAAAATATCTTTGAAGTAAGTAGAAAAGTTCATGAAGCAATAACTTTAAAAAAACCAATTGTAGCTTTAGAAAGTACATTGATTAGTCATGGATTGCCCTATCCTGAAAATATTCATGTTGCAAATGAATCTATCAAGGCTGTTGAAGATAATGGTGCGGTTGCGGCAACAATAGGAATAATCAAAGGTAAGGTTAAAATTGGATTATCACATGAAGATATTGAATTATTAGCAAAAGATAAAAATGTACAAAAAGTATCGAACCACAATATAAATTTATCAATATTTAATAAAGAAAATGCGGCTACAACTGTAGCAAGTACGATTTCAATAGCTTCTAAATTTCAAATAAAATTCTTTGCCACAGGTGGAATTGGTGGTGTACATTTAAATGCTGAAAATACAAATGATGTATCGGCAGATCTATATGCCCTTTCTGAAAATTCAAATTTTGTAATATGTAGTGGTGCTAAATCTATTTTAGATTTAAGTAAAACAAATGAGCTTCTTGAAACTTTAGGAATTACAAGAATTGGTTATCAAACAAATTATATGCCTGGTTTTTGGTACGAAGAAACAGAAAATAAAGTTGATAATAAATTTGATAGTATTCTTGAAATTTCTTCTTTTTTAAAACTCAATGAGAATATTGAAAATAAAAAATCAATTCTCATATTTAACAAAGTTCCATTACAAAAAGCACTTAATAAAAATGATGTTGAAAAATGGATTAGTAAAGCAACAATTAAAGCTGATAGAAATAATATTAGTGGAAAGGAATTAACTCCATTCCTTATTAAAGAAATTAACGAACAATCAAAAAATGAAACTGTAAATGCCAATACATCTTTAATAATTAATAATGCAAATTTAGCTGGAAAGATTGCAAAGAATTTTTATAGTTAAGGTAATAGGGATAATTGATCTTTAAGTAATTGAAAAAATTTTTCATCATTAGCCTCATTCATCACAAAACAATTTGCTGGTCTTTTTGTAACACCAAGCCAATCAACAACGGTCTCACCCCTTGTTAATATAGAATTTTCTTCAACTGTGACATTAACTTTTTTTCCACTAAAAATAGATGGATCTAATAAATATGCAATAACACAAGGGTCATGAAGAGGCGTTTCTTCAGTTTCGTACAATTCTTTATGAAATATTGTATAAAATTCCATTAGTTCTCCAAAAAACTTAGAACTTTTATTTTTATTTTCATTCATCGATTTAATTATTTTTGAATTTACGTTTACTTGATGAGTAACATCTAAACCCATCATTGTTAAAGGAATGCCTGAATCTAAAACAATATTAGCCGCATGTGGATCCACATAAATATTAAATTCAGCTGATGGTGTAGTATTCCCTAAACACATAGCAGCCCCGCCCATAAAAACTATTTCTTTTATATTTTTTTTTATAGATGGATCTTTTTCTAAACTTAAGGCAATATTTGTAAGAGGTCCTGTTGGACATAAATGAATCTGCTCCGTTGATGATTTGCAAGTTTCTACTATGAAATCAACTGCATGTTTTTCCTGAGGTTTATAAATCGTATCTATTATTATTGGATCACCTTTTCTATCTAATCCTGTTTTTCCATGTACATATTCAGCTGTAAATAATTCATAATAAAGTGGTTTATTTGCACCAGAGTAGACCTTAATGTCTGTTCTTCCAATTAACGTGCAAACTTTTAAAGCATTAGTCACTGTATTATTTAATTCAGTATTTCCACCAACACAGGTGATACCCAGTATGTCAATCTCTTTAGAAGAAGCAGCTAACATTATTGCTACAGCATCATCGTGACCTGGATCACAATCTAAAATTATTTTTTTAGTCATTAATAAAACTTTTAAGAGGCAATGAAGATCTTTGTAACCAATTCCATTCAGGATATTCGTTATTATTGTCAATTACATGAATTGTGTAAGCATGTCTTGATTTTAAACTTGTGTTCTCACATGAATAATGTGGGAGTCTGCCATGTAATAAAACAAGTGACCCCTTTTTTACTTCTACAAAAGTATCAGTTTCAGGAAAAGGATCATTATTTAAATTTATCATTTGCATTTTGCCGTCTACTTTTTTAAAAATTTTTCTTAATGGACCTTTATGACCTCCACTTGCAACTTGTAAGCAACCGTTGGTTTTATTTGCGTCTTCTAATGCAAACCAGAAACCAATAGTACTTTCAGGCTCAGTAAATAAAAAAGTGGAATCTTGATGACAAACTACTTCACCACCTATTTTAGGCTGCTTAAAAATATACATTGACTGGAGTAATTTTGGTTTTGAGAAACCAAGTGATAAAGCAATATCTTGAAGTTTTTGTTTATGAGAAAAGTTATAAAAAACTTTATCTAAGTCGTGCAAAGCATGACCAATTTTATTTACAATAAAATGTTTATTTTCTTCTATGTTATCATCGTTTAAATTTGCTTTTTCTTCAAAGAAAAAACGAATTTTATCTCCTGATTCTAAAAAATAATTATCATCATTATGAGCTTGATTGACAGTATCAAATATAGATTTTTGATTATTAAAATTATTATGCTCTATTAAATATGATGATCGTTCCATTAATTCATCGCATTCTTTGTCAGTGTTGAAATTTTCAATAACTAAATATCCGTTATTATTCCAAAAGTTAATCATTTCATCATTTAATGGTAAATCATTTATTGAAAAATATTCCATTACATTCCAATTAATTTTGTTAAGAATGGCAATCCAACTTTAATAAGATTCAATAGCTGAGGTATAAAAAACCTGCCTGCAGTGGCAAAGAAAAATATTATGCCTCCAATTATGACTATTAAAATTAAATTTCTATAAAAATTACCATAATTATTATATTGAGATTTGGATCTTGATCTCAAAATAAATAAAATAAACACTATAACGATTAAAACTATTAACAACTGGAACATATATTTTCTATATTTAGTAAAAAATTAATTTGCAATACTAATTATATCTTAATAGATAGTTTTATTAAATGATCAAACTGAGCATATTATTTATTTCAATATTTTCTCTATTTTATGGAATATATTTTTTATTTTTTCCATATAGTTTTGTAAATTTAACTGTTGCTGAAACAACCAATATAGCATGGCTAAGAAATCTGGGTGGAGCTATAACAGGACTTTTATTTGTTGGTCTTTTTATGATTTATTTAAATACAAAAGGTTCAATAAAATTACTCAATGTTATTATTGTTACATCTATAATTCAGACTTCAGCTTTAATATATTCAAGATTATCAAATGAATTTTCTGCTAATAATTTAATAATTATCGATATAACTATTTATGCTGCAATTATTGTTACTATCTATTTATTATTCATTTCAATAAAATTCAAAGAATTTTTTATTTAAATTTTAAAAATATTCTAAATAGTAAAAAAATAATAAGTATTAAGAAAATTAATATTAATTCAAAAGATAAGATACTACTAAATTGAAACTCTTTAATTTCAATAAGATTTGAAAATTGATTACCTAAAAATGAAAAAAGAAGAAAATAGGGAGAGAAACCTATAAATGAAGAAATTATAAATTTAGTTTTAGAGATTTTTAATGTTGATAAAAATAAATTTTGAACAAATAATGGTACTCCAAATATCAATCGTAATAATACTAAGTATTCAAATGATGATTTTTTAATAATTTTACTTAGTTTATTACTAAATTTTTCAATTTGTTTATTAAAATATTTTTTAAATATATTTTTAAAAAAAAGAAAAAAAAATAAACTCCCTAAAACAATAGTGATTATATTAATTATAAAACCTATAATAAATCCAAAAAAAAAACCAGATGCAAGTATAATGATTAAACTACCAGGTAGAGAAAAGGTAAAAAACAACAATGAGAAAAAAAAATATAAAATTAAAGATAGTTCTAAATTATTTTTAATTAATAAATCAAACTGAAATAAAAAATTAAAAATAAAATCTATCATTTAATAATTTTGAAACCTTTGAAAAATACAAATGATGTAATCATCAAAGTTACTAAAATAAATATCAGTATAAAGAAATTTTGAATAAAATTGAATGAAAATTGATCATTAAATGAGTTTCTAAAAAAACTTACAACATAATAGTAAGGATTATACAAAAGTATAGCCTTAAAATTATCAGGAAGATAATTAATTGAAAAAAAAGTTCCTGATAAAAAATTAATAGGTGCAACAAAAAAACTTGAGAATGTACTTTGTGAATCCCAAGAATTAAAAATTATACCTACGAAACATCCTAGACATGAGAAAAATATTATAACTAAAAATAGGTAGTAAAAAAAATAAAAAAAATTATAAATTTCAATATCTATTAAAAAAGTAAATATTAAAAAATTAAACAGTGCCAAAACAATTCCAATAATAAGAGATGTGAATATTAATGATATTAATATTTCAATCCTATAAATAGGTGCCATTAACCAATCATCTAAAGAACCAATTTGTTTCATGTGAATTAAAGTAGCAGATGAATTATCGTAACTTTCCTGAGCAACGATCATAATGATTAATCCAGGAGCAATAAATTCAACGAAAGAACCAGAATCCATAGAAAGTGAGTAGTAATTTTCTACTGTTATAAAAACTAATATAAATAAAAGATTTGTAGTTAGAGGGGCTAACAAAGAATAATGATACTCTTGTAGAAATTCTTTTATTCTAAATGCGATTATTGAATAAATCGCACTATAATTTAACATCAATTAAGATTACTTAGAAAAATATTTTTGCACAAGGTCGACCCAAAAATTTACACCAATAGGTAATAAATTATCATTAAAATCATACTTTGTTGTATGTAGATGAGAGCTATGTTCTTCATCTCCTTGACCAAGATAAAGATAAGAACCAGGTTTTTTTTCTAATAAATATGAAAAATCTTCTCCTCCCATTGATGGATCAATATCAGTAATAACTTTATCATCACCAACTAAATCTTTAGCTACATTTGCAGCAAATTTTGTTTCTTCTTTAGAATTTATAGTAGGTGGATATTTATTAACTAAATCAAAATCAATTTTTATTTCTGCACCATGTGCATTGGCTATACCATTACATAATTCATTTAATCTTTTCTCAATATATGCTCGTGTTTCTCTTCGAAAAGTTCTAATGGTCCCACCCATTTTAACTTGATCGTCAATTACATTATAAGCTGTACCAGCATTTATTTTTGTAATACTTATGAGAGCTTTATCAACAGGATCTGTGGATCTACTTATAATTGTTTGAACAGCAGAAATAACTTGTGCAGAAATTACTACAGGATCAATTGCTAGATGAGGTGATGCTGCATGACCACCCTTTCCTTTTACAGTAATATCAAATTCATCAACTGCTGCCATCATCGGCCCACTATTTACACCAAACGTACCTAAAGGTAACTCAGGCCAATTGTGAAGTGCATAAACTTCGTCAATTTTAAAATCATTAAACATACCATCTTGAATCATTTTTTCTCCTCCAGCAAAACCTTCTTCTCCTGGTTGAAAAATAAAATATACTCTTCCATTAAAATTATTATTTTCACTTAGATATTTCGCTGCTCCAAGAAGCATTGTGGTATGACCATCATGGCCACAACCATGCATCATACCTTTATTTTGAGATTTATGATTAAATTCGTTTTGTTCTGGCATAGGAAGAGCGTCAAAATCTGCTCTTAAACCAATTGTCTTATCATTAGTAACTTCATTACCATCTACCCAAGCAACAACACCAGTGTTAGCGTAACCATCTTTGAATTTAATATTAAATTCACTTAACTTATTTTTGATATATTTTGATGTTTCAAATTCTTGAAGGCCTATCTCAGGAATTTTATGTAAATCCTGACGCCATTCTGTCATCTGACATTGCATTTGATTTATGCTGTTTAAAATTGGCATTATAGTATTCCGAAAAAACCTTTTTTATTTAGTTTTTCCTCACATTGTTTTAATTGTTTATTAAACATCTTAGTATTTCTTTCTACATTTTTAGCAACATCAATCAACCAATCTTTACTTTTAAATGTCTCTTTCGACCATCCGTTTTGACCTTCATGGTATGCTAAATATTGATTATAGTAATCATTTTTTGAAATTCCAATCATATTTTCGGTCTGCGTTGTGTACCAGCCAATAAAATCAGTTACATCTTTAAAATTTACCCTTGATGCATTTTGATTTCCAGTTTTATTCTTATACCAATCCCAAGTAGGATTTGTTATTTGTGCATAACCAAAAGCAGTTGATGGTCTAGAGGTTGGTATTAAACCTAAGATTTTTTTTCTTTTTGGTTTTGCAAATTGAGTAAAAGATGATTCTTGTTTTATAACTGCTAATTGAAATGCAATTGGGGTATTCCATTTATCATAAGAATTTTTAGTTGCTTTATACCAGCTTTTCTTTTCATCAAAAATTATGCAACTATCAGCAGTATTCGTTAACTGATTTGAAGTACAAGCATATAAAAATAACAATGTAATGCATAAAAATTTTAAAAAATTATCAAATTTCATTATAAATCTAAATACCATAACATTTACTTATATAGTCTGAAATGTGGCAAAAAATTATTGCTTACTATTGAATTATAGATATGAATGATTAAATTTCAAAAATGGCAGAAAAAACTAAAGAAAATTTAACATTTCAAGCTGAAGTCAGTAAGCTTTTAGATCTCGTTGCTAATTCTCTTTATAGCGAAAGAGAAATTTTTTTAAGAGAATTAATATCTAATTCTGCAGATGCCTGCGAAAAACTAAGATATCAATCACTCTCCAAAAAAAATCTTCTTAAAGATGAAAAGGATTTAAAAATAAATATCAGAGTTTCAAAAAAGAAAAAAATTATTGAAATTGAAGATAATGGAATTGGAATGTCTAAAAATGAACTTATTGATAATTTAGGAACTATAGCAAGATCAGGAACTAGTAAATTTATTGAAGCAATGAAAAATAAAAAGAGTAATGATATTTCAGCAATTGGACAGTTTGGTGTTGGTTTTTATTCTTCATATATGGTTGCGGATAATGTTGAAGTGCTTTCTAAAGATGCTGAAAATGACGAAATAAATCTTTGGTCTTCTAATGGAAAAGAAAATTATACCATAGAAGAGGCTAAAAAAGATAAGAGAGGCACTTGTATAACTCTAAATATAAAAAAAGATGCTGATGAATTTTTAGATTCATTTCGTTTAAGATCAATCATAACAAAATACTCAAATTATATTCCTTTTCCAATTTATCTTAAGGACCTTGACGATAAAGAAAAAGAAGAAAAAATAAATGAAGGTAGTCCATTATGGCTAAAAGATAAAAAAGATATAAAAGAAGAAGACTATAAACAATTTTATAATAATATTTCATTTAATTTTGATGATCCCTTAAAAACTATCCATTATAACGCTGAGGGTGTTATTAGTTATAAGGCTTTACTTTATTTTCCTACAAATCAACCTATGGATTTATTCAATACAGATAAGAAAAATAAAATAAAATTATATGTTCAAAAAGTTTTTATCACTGATGATTGTGAAGACATAATTCCAAATTGGCTTCGTTTCATTCCGGGAGTAGTAGACTCACAAGATATTTCTCTTAATATAAGTAGAGAAATGCTACAAAATAATCCGATTATTACGAAAATTAAAAAAGGTATTACAAACAAAATTTTAAGTGAAATTGATAATTTGGCTAAGAAAGAAAAGGGTAAATTTGAGACATTTTGGAAAAATTTTGGTCCAGTTCTAAAAGAGGGGTTATACGAACATAATGATCATCATGAAAAAATCCTACCTCTATTAAGATTTGAAAATTCTTTAAATGATAAAAGAATATCACTTGAAGAGTACACTAAATTAATGGCTAAAGATCAAAAAGAAATTTATTATTTTGCTAATACTGATAAAGATCATATTAAAAACTCCCCTCAATTAGAAGTTTTCTCTGATAAAAAGATACCAGTATTGTTTATGGTTGATGCAGTAGATGAGTTTTGGATACAAAATGTAAATAAATTTAAAGATTTAGAATTTAAGTCAATAACCAAAGGTAAGGTTGATGTTTCAAAAGTTGGTGAAAAATCAAATAAGAAAAATGAAAATAAAAAAGAAATAGATAGTAAAATCAATGATTTAATTAACATACTTAAAACAGAGTTAAAAGAGACTATATCTGATGTTGTTGTATCTGAGAGATTAACCAAAAGCCCAATTCTGCTTGTTGCTGAAGAAGCTGGGATGGATATAAATATGGAAAAACTGATGAAAATGCATAATCAAAAAACTCCAGTTTCAAAAAAGATACTTGAAATTAATCCAAACCATCCGATGATTGTAAATTTATCTCAAAATTTAACAAAAATTAACCATAAAAAAGCTTCAAATTTAATTTTAGATCAAGCTAATATTTTAGATGGTAACATTCTCTCAAATCCATCTGCTTACTTAGAAAATTTAACCGAAATTTTTATTAAGTAACTGAATTTATAATTTTATTATTATTAAAAAATTCAACAAATTGATTAGCAACCATTTCTGCTACAACTATTTGTGCTTCATCAGTGGAAGCGGCAATATGTGGGGTTAAAATTATATTATCTAAATTATAAAACCCACTTTCTCCTAAAGGTTCATTTTTAAAAACATCTAGTGCGGCACCTTTAATTTCTTTTTTTTCTAGAGAATTTTTAAGATCATCTTCATCAATTAAGTTACCTCTAGCGGTATTGATAATTATACAATTTTTTTTCATTAGTGATAGATGATTTTTATTCATAATCGGGTTGCCATCTTTATTAGGTTTGCAGTGAAAAGAAATTATATCTGAATCTTTAATAATCTCATCGATAGAACAAGAATTATATTCAGGAAAGCTATCCTTAATTATTTCAAAGTATGAAGAAAATATTGAAACGTGCATTCCCAATACATTAGATATTTCTGCAACTCTTTTACCTACATTACCAAAACCTACGATACCAATTTTCATACCTTTAATTTCGTTTCCTTTTAATTTCTTTTTTTCCCAAAGACCCTTATGAGTTGTCTCATTGGCAACAGTAATTTTTCTTTGCAATGCAAAAATTAAAGCAATTGTGTGTTCTGCTGTAGCATTTGTATTTCCTCCTGGAGTATTCATTATAATAATATTTTTATTTTTAGCAGCTTCCACATCAACATTATCTACTCCTGCTCCTGCCCTACCTATAATTTTTAAATTTGAAAGAGAATCAATTAAATCTTTTCGCACTTTGGTTGCAGAACGAATAATTAAACCATCATAGTTATCAATTATTTTTTTTAATTCTTCAGGAGATAAGTTTGTTTTTGTATCAACTGAAATGTTATTCTTTATTAAAATTTCAGATGCAATGTTATCTAGTGAATCTGATATTAGTACTTTAGGCATGTTTAGATTTAATTTCTGAATAAGCCCAATCAATCCAAGGTAAAACTAATTCTACATCTGAAGTTTGAACCGTGCCTCCAGCCCAAATTCTAAAAGAAGGTGGTGCTTTGGGATATCCGTTACAATCAAATCCAACATTATTTTCAGAGAGTAATTTACATATATCAGCCATTACAGCTCTTTGACTGCTTTCATCTTTATTAGTAAACCAGTCTTCAATAATTTTAAAAGTTATTCCAGTGTTTGAGATATAATTATCATCTTTAATTTCAGATAAAAAAGTGACCCAATCTCTATCATTGATCCATTCTCTAATTTTTTGCAAAGAATTCTGAGATTTGGAAATTAATGAATCTAACCCTCCTTGAGAAGAGACCCAATTTAATGAATCAATGATATCCTCAACACATATCATTGACGGTGTATTTATTGTGTTTCCTTCGAATATACCTTTTATCAATTTCTTATTTTCAGCTAATCTAAATAATTTTGGTACTGGCCAATTAGGTGTAAAACTTTCTAATCTTTCAACGACGCGTGGAGAAATTGCAATCATTCCATGAGCGGCCTCTCCTCCAAGTATTTTTTGCCAAGACCAAGTTATAACGTCACATTTAATATAATCTATAGGCATGCCAAAGATTGCAGAAGTAGCATCACAAATGGTTAGGCCTTTTCTGTCATCGGGTATCCAATCTCCATTAGGAACTTTGACACCAGATGTTGTTCCATTCCAGGTAAAAATAACATCATTATCAAAATTTACTTTGCTAAGGTCAGGCAGTTTGCCATAATCTTCTTCATGAATATTTAAATTATCTAATTTTAATTCACTTATTGCATCTATTACCCAATCTTTACCAAAATTTTCCCATGCAAGAATATCGACTCCAGTTTTACCTAATAGGCACCACATAGCTGCTTCTAATGCACCAGTATTTGATCCAGGCATTATACCCAATAAATAATCATCAGGTAATTTCAGAATATTTTTTGATTTATCTATTGCCTCTTTTAGTCTTGCTTTACATTCAACAGATCTATGAGATCTACCAATTAAAGCATTACTCAAAGCAGAAATATCCCATCCTGGTCTTTTTGAGGTTGGGCCACTTGAAAAGTTTGGGTTGTTAGGTTTAGTATTAGGTTTGTTCATATACTTTTATCAAACTCGTAAACTACTAAGCCGTCTAAAGGTTTTGGATCAAACCATGTTGATTTAGGAGGCATAGTCAAATTTTTATTAGCTACTTTAATAACATCACTTATTGAAGATGGAAAGATAGAAAACGCCACACTATCATTATTTTCATCAACTTTTTTTTCTAAAGCTTCCAAACCATGACATCCAGCAATAAATCTTATTCTTTCATCATTATTAACATCAGAAATATTTAAAAATTTTTTGAAAATGAAATTGTTTAAAATATTAATATCTAGTGTATCAACAAAATTATCAGTTTTTAATCCAGTTTTAAATTGCAATGAATACCACTTTTTTTCATGATACATTCCAAATTGTTTATTTGATTGAGGTTTAAATGGATCTTTTTCATTTTTTATTTCGAAGTTTTCAGAAAGAATTTCTAAAAACTTTTCTTTACTCAAACCATTTAAATCTTTAACAACTCTATTATAATCAAATATTTTGGCTTCATCACTTGGAAACGCCGCTATCATAAAATCTTCCTGTAAAATATTTTTATTATTATTTAATTTTCTAATAATTTTCATTGCACCCATTCTATGATGCCCATCTGCAATATAAAAATTATCTACTTCATTTTTAAAAACAGAAGATAACTTTTCGATAAATGATTTATCAGAAATACACCAAAGTTTATGAATAGATTTATCAAAACTTTCAAAATCATAATCTGGAGTATTTGATTTTATAGAAGATAACAAATCCTTTATCTTATTATTTTTTTTATATACTACATAGATAGGACCAATTTGTGTTTTTATATTTAACATTTGTTCTGCTCTTTCTCTCATTCTTGTCTCATATATTTTTTCATGTGCTTTAATTTTTTCATCTACAAAATCTGAGATTTTAGAAAGAGATAAAAATCCTAGTTGTGTATGACCTTTAGATTCAATTTGATATATGTAATAAAACAATTCTTTATCTTTTTTAATTACATCATTTTCCTTCATTTCATTAAAATGTGATTTTGCCTCTAAAAGAGAATCTGCTTCTTTTAATTGTCCAACAGGATTCAAAATTTTTAAATAATTCCAATAATTATTTTTTTTAAATATTTCTATATTTTCAATACTTAAATGATCAGTTGAAGGAGCAATTAAATTTTTTGCATCTTCGTTGTAAGGACGTGTTCCTTTAAAAGGTTTAATTTCAACCATAATAAAAAAACACCATTAATTAAATAAAAAAAAATTTAAACTTAAATTACGCTACTTCTGGTATTTGGGCAATAGATTTACCTATTCCATCATCATCAATAACATCATCATCCATTGATCCATTTAGATAATCATCATAGGCTGACATATCAAAATATCCGTGACCACATAAATTAAAGAGAATAGTTTTTGACGCGCCCTTTTCTTTACATTCTATAGCTGCATCAATAGCGCCCTTGATTGCATGGTTTCCTTCTGGAGCAGGAATAATTCCTTCTTGTTTTGCAAAAGTTAAACCAGCTTCAAAACAATCTTTTTGACCGTAAGCCTTTGCTCTCATCAAACCTAATTGATATAAATGACTTAAATGATAAGACATACCATGGTATCTTAATCCACCAGAGTGATTAGCCGGCGGTAAGAAATCAGATCCAAGAGTATGCATTTTAATTAATGGAGTCATTTTTGCCATATCACCATGATCGTAAGCATACTTACCCTTCGTAAATGAAGGACATGATGCAGGTTCACAACCAATTATATCAATTTTTTGACCACCTCTTAATTGTTGTCCTAAAAATGGAAACATTAATCCAGAAAGATTACTTCCGCCACCTGTACAGCCAACAATTATATCAGGATAATCTCCAGCCATCTCCATTTGCATAATAGCTTCATTACCATTTATAGTTTGATGCATTAAAACATGACCTAAAACACTTCCAAGTGAGTATTTTGCTTTACCTCCACTTTTAACAGTTGCTTCTATTGCTTCAGATATTGCAATACCTAAGCTACCTGGGTTATCAGGATTTTCTGATAATAGTTTGTTACCAAAATCAGTTAAATTTGATGGACTAGCATGACAGTTAGCCCCAAAAGTTTGCATCATTAATTTTCTATATGGTTTATGATCAAAGCTTACCCTAACCATGAAAACCTCAATATCTATTCCAAAAATTTGACCAGCATAAGCTAGTGAACTACCCCACTGGCCTGCACCTGTCTCAGTAAAAATTTTACTTATTCCCTCTTCTTTATTAAAAAATGCTTGTGGGACCGCAGTATTTGGTTTGTGACTTCCAGTAGGACTAACACCTTCATATTTGTAATAAATTTTAGCTGGTGTATCTAAAAATTTTTCTAATCTTCTGGCTCGAAATAATGGAGAGGGTCTCCATTGTTTATAAACTTCTCTTACTGGTTCAGGTATTTCTATTTCTCTTTCAGTAGAAACCTCCTGCATTATTAGACCCATTGGAAATAAAGGAGCAAAGTCATCAGGACCGGCTGGTTGTTTAGTTCCAGGGTGTAATGGTGGTGGTGGTGGACTTGGTAAGTCTGAATTAATATTATACCAAAACTTTGGTGCTTTATTTTCTTCAAGTAAGTATTTAATTGAGTCACTCATAATAAAAGTATATTGGACTATAAAATATTAAATTTCAACCATAAATGAAATACTTTAACTTCAAAAATGTGTCTATTTTTATTGCTTTGTTATTAGTATTATATGTTTTTTACGGATATTTTACTCATTGATTTTTTTTGACCCACAAACAGTCCAATAAAAACTAAAATAATTCCAACTGCAGAACTCAATACTATTTGTTCGGCAAGGAATATGAATCCCCATATTAAAGCAAAAACAGGAATTAAATAAGCAACATAAGATAAGAAGACTGGACCTGAGTGTTTAACTATATGGTATCGCATATGAAATGCAATTGCTGTTGGAAAAACACCTAAATAAATAATAGAAATTATAGAAACTTTATTAATATTAGTTTCATAATAAATAATATCATAGATTAAGAAAGGTAATGATATTATTGCTCCAAATAATGTAGCAAAAGTTGTAATTGAAATAGGGCTTAATTTTTTTAATTTATTATAAGCTGCAATATTTGAAATCATATAACCAAATGCAGCTATGATCACAAATATTTTTGCTACAGTGCTAATGTAGTTTTCATCTTGAAAATTAAATTTACTTATATCTAAAATAAAAACAATACCCACAAAACCTATAATAATTGATATAAATTTAATAAGAGTAAACTTATCATCTGAAGTTAATACATGAGACATAAGCAATGTAATTAAGGGGCCGACTGACATTAATAAACCAGCTGTAGAAGAAGGAATGTATTGTTCAGCCCAACTAATAAGATAGAAAGGTAAAAAATTTCCAGTTATTCCTATAAAAGAGAGAATAATAACTAATTCAAAATTTAATTTAGGATGATAATTATACGAATAGTATATAATTATTAAAAATATTGATGCAATAATTAATCTTAGGGATGCAATACTTGTGGGTGTAAAACTAGATAAGCAAATTTTAATAATAAAAAAAGAAGATCCCCAAATAGCTGCTAAAATAATTAGTAGAAATAAATTATTTGATAATAATTTATTTATCAAAGATTAAATTTTATTTTTTGGTTGCGGAATATCAATTTTTTCAGACGGTTTCATGAATTCATCTCTTCTTCCATCCCAAAGATAGTCTGCATAATCAAATTCTGTAATCATTCTATCTGATCGTTCAAATGTTAAACCGTATTTTCTACAATAACTAGCAAATTCTTCTGCATTATCTATTGGTAAATTCTCTACGGTCCATTTTCTAGAACTTCTATCAAATTTAAAACCATTTTTTTTAAACCAATCTCTGTGGTAATATGAATCTCTACCAAAAGCTGAAAAGGTTATTTTTTTCGACATAATGATAAGTGCTCTTACATGAAAAACTTAGAAATAACAAATTTAATTTTTAAAATTTATTTTATTTAAAATAGTAGAAATCTAGTAGTATTTATAATAATATAATCTTATGGATCTTTATAGTAGTAGTGAAATAACAGTTCATCAATTAAATGAACTTAAACAAGACGATAAAAAAATTCAAATTATAGATGTAAGAGAGGATACTGAAAGAGATCATGCCCATGTTAAAGGTACAATACACATGAAACTTTCAGAAATTGCTAAAAGATACACTGAATTAGACAAGAAAAAAAATATTTTTGTAATGTGTCATACCGGCACAAGAAGCCAAGCTGTATGTAAATGGCTTAAAGCACAAGGTTATAATCATTGTGTAAATGTGCTTGGTGGAATAGATGCATGGGCTGCATTAATTGACAGAAATATAAGAAGATATTAAGAAACACTTTCTAAGTACAAGCCTAAAAAAATAATAATTACGCTAATTAAGAATAGTATTATCCTAAACAATATTTCAATAAAAAGATTAAATCTTATTCGTTTTTTAATTATTAGTTTATATAGAGGGTTACTAATTGATAGAGAAATTAATAGTATTCCAATTATGATAACTAACCAATGCATAAAGTTAAAAAATACATAGCTGAAGATTTAAAATTTTCAAATCAAACAATCAAAGAAATGAAGATTAAATCAAAATATTTTTATAATAATATTAAAATGAGAAGAAGCATACGTGAATTTTCAAAAGATAAAATTGATATAAATGTTATAAAAAAAGCTATCTTATCTGCAGGAACAGCACCAAGTGGAGCAAATCTTCAACCTTGGCATTTTGTAGTAATAAAAAATAAATCCGTTAAAAAGAAAATTAGAATAAAAGCAGAAAAAGAAGAAGAAAAATTTTATAGGTACAAAGCTCCTCAAGAGTGGTTAGATGCGTTAACTCCTTTAGGAACTGATGAAAATAAAAAATTTATTGAAAATGCACCTTATTTAATAGCTATATTTGAAAAAAAATTTTCAGTTTCAAAAAATAAAAAAATAAAAAATTATTATGTAAAAGAGTCTGTTGGTATAGCTACTGGTATATTAATTACTTGTTTACATTTTTTCTGGCTTAGCAATGTTAACACACACGCCAAGTCCAATGACATTTCTTAACAAAATTTTGAAGAGACCAAGCAATGAAAAACCATTTGTTTTACTTATTGTAGGAAGACCAGATAAAGATGCAACAGTTCCAAAGTTTGCAAAACAAAAGAAAAAGTTTGAGGAAATTACTTCAATTTTTTTAACCAAGTTCCTCTGGTTTCATAGTTTCATAAACCTCATAAGGCATATGTATCCAAGGAGAATCTTCTAAGTAATCAACATAATAATTTGGTTTAAATGATGATACTGACTTATAAAATAAAACCCCTGTTCTTATTGGTTCATCTATATAAAAACCATAAGTGTGATTTAACCAATCAATACTTTTTTTTAGTGTAATTCCTGAGTCTGCTAAATCATCTACTATTAAAACTTTTGACCCAATGTTAGGACTTGTTTTTGCTAAATCTCTTG
Source organism: uncultured Alphaproteobacteria bacterium (assembly GCA_902524385.1). GTDB lineage: Bacteria > Pseudomonadota > Alphaproteobacteria > HIMB59 > CACPNW01. The sequence continues at coordinate 18,700 of CABZCZ010000001.1, read as the reverse complement.
AAAATGTGATTGCACCTCTTTTATTTTTTACTCCCTCACCTTTATATGATTCAACAGAAAGAATTGCTAAAGGAACATCAAATATTCTTGCCATTACATCCCCTACTCTCATGCCTCCTTTTGCGATGCATACAACCTGATTAAACTGCCATCCATCCTTATGAATTTGTTTTGCTAAGTCTTCTGTTTTACTTCTATATTCGTCCCAACTAATGTGTAAATCAGACATAAATATTCCTTTGAAATTAAGTTAAACCTCTCCCTTTTAAAGAGAGAGGGTTATAAGAATTTTAATTATTGTGGTACTTCGCCGTCAATACCTTGAACATAAAAGTTCATTCCAAGTAACATTCCATCTGGTGCTACTTCACCTTCAGGAACTACAAGCTCACCAGCTTGATTGTAAATTGGACCAGTGAAAGGATGAATAGTTCCATCTTTAATTCCAACTTCCATATTTACAGCTTCTTGAATCAAACTTGCTGGCATTAGTTTATTATTATATGGTGACATTACAACCATACCTTTATCCATGCCATCCCAAGTATCACCTGAAGACCAAGTGCCATCTACAACTGCTTTTGCTCTTGCAGCATAATAAGGACCCCAAATATCTTCAATTGAAGTTAAATGTGCATCGGGACAGAATTCTTCTTGGTTTGAAGCTTGACCAAACGCATACACACCTGCTTTTTGAGCGGCTTGGCAAGGCGCATATGTATCTGTATGCTGAACAATTATGTCAGCTCCTTGATTAATTAATGTATTAGCTGCATCAGCCTCTTTACCTGGATCATACCAAGTAAACACCCAAATTATTTTCATTTTAATATCTGGATTGACTTTGGCCGCTGCTAAATAAAATGCATTAATCCCACGTACAACTTCAGGAATAGGGAATGAAGCTATATAGCCAATAGTATTAGTTTCAGTCATATGACCTGCAATATGACCCTCAATCATTCTTCCTTCATAAAATCTTGCTGAATATGTAGCTACATTATCAGCTTGAATGTATCCAGTAGCATGCTCAAATTTTATATCAGGAAAATCTTTTGCAACTTCATGTGTTTGATCCATGTAGTTGAAAGAAGTTGTAAATATTAAATCATGTCCTGAATCAGCCAGTTTTCTGATAGCTCTAACAGCATCAGCATTTTCCGGAATATTTTCAAGATAAGTAGTTGTTATGGAGTCACCTAGTTGACTCTCCATATATTTTCTTCCTACATCGTGCATATATGTCCAACCGTGATCTCCTGGAGGACCTATATAAATAAATCCAACTTTTTTAGGGTCTGCGTAAGCAGAACCGAATGTAAAAACTAAAAAAGTAGATAAAAAAGTTATAATTCTAATCATTTTAACCTCACCTGCTAATATAACGATTACTCAATTACATTTGTAATATAGAAACAGATCAGATCAATAATTGTATAAGAGAATAAATAAAAAAGAGTGGATATTTATCTTCCTTTGTAGAAAGGTAATGTTAAAGATGCTGGTGCACTAAGTTTTATTCTTAATTTATTACTAGATATTAATACTAAAACAATAATTGTTGCCACATAAGGTGCCATACTAAAAAATTGACCAGGAAATCTTAAACCTAGAGCTTGAAGATTCATTTGAAGAATTGTAACGCCCCCAAAAATATAAGCTCCAATAAGAACTCTTTCTGGTTTCCAAGTTGCAAATACAACTAAAGCTAATGCTATCCATCCACGTCCAGCTGTCATACCTTCTTGCCACATTGGAGCATAACAAATTGAAATATATGATCCTGCAAGAGCACACATAGAACCTCCAAATAAAATTGATAAAAATCTAATTTTAATAACGCTATATCCTAAGGCATGCGCAGAATTATGAGATTCCCCTACTGCTCTTAAAACCAAACCAGCTTTAGTTTTGTAAAAAAAATAACTAACCAAAAAAACAATTAAGAAGGAAAATATAACAAAAAACCATGGTGACAGACCATCAATTGGGGTTCCAATATATTGTTTACCAAGCATCGAACTTAGACCAATACCAAAAATAGTTAATGCTAATCCGGTAGCGATTTGATTTGACATTAAAAATAGAACTAAAAAAGCAAATAAACCAGACATTATGATCCCAGATAATATAGATACAAAAAAAGCTAAAAAATAACTTCCAGTAATTACTAAGATAATAAAAGCTGACACTGCCCCTACCAACATCATTCCTTCTACACCTAAATTTAATACTCCAGATTTTTCTGTAACTAACTCACCTATACCAGCAAAAACAAGAGGTGTTGTTGCAATTAAAACAATTTGTAATATTCCAAGTATTAAATCTAAATTCATAATAATTTTTTGTAAGTTAATTTATAGTTAATTAGTAATTCAGCACCTAATAAATAGAATAAAACTAAGCCTTGGAATATAAAACCTACTGCTGAAGGTATTTGTAAAAACAATTGCGCATCTTCAGCACCAAGATAAGTAAGAGCGATAACTAAAGAAGCAAAAATAATACCAATTGGGTGAAGTCTACCTAAGAAAGCAACAATAATTGCAGTAAATCCATAATTAGGTGAAATATCTCTGTATAATAATCCAATTGGGCCAGATACTTCAGCTAAACCTGCAATACCTGCAAAAGCACCACAAATTGCAAAAGCAAAAAAAACTAAAGTTGTTTGATTAAAACCAGCATATTTCGCAGCTTTAGGACTGTAACCGGATACTTTTAATTGAAAGCCTAAAATAGTTTTTGAAAAAATAAACCAAGATACAAAAATTAAAAATAGAGTTATAATTAATCCAAAGTGCACCCTTAAACCATCAAATAATATAGGCATTCTTCCAGATTCACTAAATGGTCTTGATTTAGGGAAACTATAGCCAAATGGATCTTTCCAAGGCCCCACTACTAAATAATCTAAAATAAATAAAGCAACATAAACTAACATTAGACTTGTTAAAATTTCATTTGTATTAAATTTTGTTTTTAAAATAGCTGGAATTAAACCCCACAATGCTCCTCCAATTGCTCCAGCAAAAATCATTAATGGTAACAACCAGAAAGCATTTGTATCATGAAATAATATTCCAATACCTCCACCGAAAATTGCACCCATGGTAAGTTGTCCTTCAGCTCCAATATTATAAATATTATTCTTAAAACAATATGAGAGACCAATTGCAATTAAGGCTAAGGGAGTTGCTTTTACAAATAATTCAGAAATACCGTAGGTTGAAGAAATGGGTGAGATAAAAAACGTATACAATGCATAAACTGGATCAAAACCAAGAAGAACAAAAATAATCGAACCTGTAATTAAAGTTAAAACAATAGATATTATGGGAACAAAAAAATTCATTATACCCGAACTCTGTGAACGAGAAACTATAGATGGAAGTAAACTATTCATTTTTTCCACCCATTAATAATCCTAATTTTTCTATTTCTACTTCACTAGTATTAAAAGGTTTGGATAAATTACCATCATAAATAACAGAAATTTTATGAGTAATTTCAATCAATTCATCTAAATCTTGAGAAATGACAATTATAGATGTTCCATTTTGAGATAATTCTATCAAAGACTCTCTTATAGAATGCTCTGCACCAGCATCTATGCCCCAAGTTGGATGCGAAATAATTAATATTTTTGGTTTTGATGATATTTCTCTACCTATGACGTATTTTTGTAAATTTCCTCCAGATAAACTTGATGCTTTAGCATCATTCCCAGGGGTAATAACTTTATATTCATTAATTACATTATTGGCAAAATCATCAACGTTATTTTTCAATATTATACCATTTTTAATAAAATTATTTTTTGGAAATTGACTCAAAAGAATATTTTCAGACAAACTTAATTCAGGTACTGCACTATGACCCAATCTATTCTCTGGAACAAACGAAATAGATAAATCTCTTCTTTTTTGCGGTCCATACTTTTCAATTTTTTTATTATCAAAAGTAATAGATCCAGATTTAATATTTATATTTTCTCCTGTTAAAATATCCATTAATTCTGATTGTCCATTACCAGCAACACCAGCAATACCATAAATTTCACCCACTCTAACTTGAAAAGAAATATTTTTAAGGTCTGTTAAAAATGGATCATTAAAATCACATGAAATATTTTTAACTTCAAAGTTAACTTCATCTTTTATTTGCCCATAATTAGTTTTTAAATCATCTAATTTTTGCCCTAGCATTTTTGTTGCAAGTGTTTTTGCAGTTTGATTGGAAGTACTTGAAGTGTCTATAATTTCACCATTTCTCATTATTGTTACTGTGTCACATATTGATATTACTTCTTCAAGTTTATGAGTAATATATAATATCGTACGACTTTCTTTTACTAGTGCATTTAAGGTTACAAACAAACTTTCAACTTCTTGCGGTGTTAAGACTGAAGTTGGTTCATCCATAATAAGTATCTGAGGGTCTTGTAATAAAATTCTTACAATTTCTACACGCTGCTTTTCTCCAGCTGATAAAGCAGTAATTGGAGCATCTAAATTTAAGGGAAGATTATATCTTGAGCTTATATTTTCTAGCTTATTTTCTAAATCTGAATAAGACATCTTTTCATCAATGCCTAAAATTAAATTTTCTTTTACTGATAAAGAATCAAATAAAGAAAAATGCTGAAATACCATTCCTATTCCTTGCTTTCTTGCTTCAGCTGGTGAATTAACTTTAAAATTCTTATTATTTAATTTAATATTTCCTTCATCTGGCTCTAAGAGACCATACAGAATTTTTACCAAAGTAGATTTCCCTGCTCCATTTTCTCCTAAAATTGCATGAACTGCATTTTTTTTAATATCAAAGGTAACCTTTTTGTTTGCAATTACTCTTGGAAAAGATTTTGTAATATTTTCTATGTTTAAAATTGTATCACTCATATTTTAATTCAAATATTTCAGATTGAGTAAAATTATAAATCTCAATATTATTATCTGCATCTTTTTTATCAATGGTAATATATTTTTCATTCTCAAGAGATATTAGAGGAAAATGCCATACTTTGGGATTAAAATTTATACCATCACCACCACTTACTTTGAATATTTCGATTAAATCAATTTTAGGTTTATCGCCTAATGGTGCAACTAAAACTAAAAATCCCGTAGCATTAAATGGAAGAAATACTTGAGAGCTGAAGGGATGATTTTCTAACATGTTAATTTTTAATGGAAAGTTCCTTTTCTTTGCTTGAAAAATATTTAATCTAGATCTTTTGTCATCACCAATTATTTGAATATTTGCTAAATCAAAAAAACTATCAGTTGTATTTTTATTGATACTTTCATAATTTTTATTCGATATTGTAATAAGATCACCGTAATTTTTAAAATTTTCTTTACTAATATTCTTTATCTTATATTTCACAAAAACTTTCCTATCGCCCTGATCCGCGAAATGCCGCCGTCAGGATAAATATTTAACTTCAAATAATTTATTTTTTTAATGTGTTTAATTGAATTGATTTTTAATGATGAATTAGGTTTTAAAGTTTTATTTTTGATTAAATATTCCCAATTTTTGCTTTCATTTATTAATTTGCTTAGATTTATATTTTTTATTGAATAAAGATATTGTACTGAACAATGAGACGGATAATTCCCTTTAAAATAATGAGTTTCAATATTAAACTTTTCAATTAAACCAGGTTTTCCAAGTTTAATTATAACCCAATCATATCCTGCTCCTCTTCTTCTTTTAGTTTCCCAGCCATTACCCATATTTTTAGATTTAAATGGAAGTAACAAATTTTCTACCCTGCCGAAATGTTCATCGCTACATGCAACAATTTTTGATCCGTTAAGGACGCTAAGTAAATCAAATTTTTTATTTGGAAATTTTAATTTTGATATATCTAAATTTCCTAGTAGTTTTAATCTTGCAACACCTCCGTCTGGATAAATATTCAATCTTATATAATTAAAAACTTTATTATTCTGTTTAGTTTTAAAAACATGAAGATAATTTGGTTTAAGTTTTTTTTTTGATAAAATGTTTACCCAATTAAATTTATTTTTTTCAAAATAACAAGCATCAATACTGGCGCATTCGGGTTGATTACCATTAAAATGGCTTGTGTCTATTTCAGCAAAATTAATTTTACCTGGTAGGCCTAATTTAATAGTAACATAATCATTTCCTTTATTTCTTTTTCTTCTTGTTTCCCATCCATCCATCCACTTCCCATTATTATCATATACTCCTTCTTTAAAAATTGGCTGTTCCTCTTTAAGCAATCTGTATGCTGACCCAAAAAACTGATCAGAGAAACTATGAATTTTTGTACCTAGAACCTTACTACATAAGTTTATATAATTTTTTTGAATGTATTTCTTATTCATTAATCAATTCTGTTAATCTTAATTTAGCAATTTCTTTTACTTGCGATATTGAAGTTTTTATTTCTAAGTTTAAATCGTTATTATCTAATCTACTTTTGAACTCTGTTAAAATTTCATTTTTATTTTTATTTCTAACCGCAAAAATAAATGGAATATTAAATTTATTTTTAAATCTTGAATTTAAATCATTAAATAAGTTAAACTCTTGTTCTGAACAATCTTTTAAACCAGATCTAGTTTGTTCTTCATCAGATAGTTTAGACAAAACTTTATTTATTTTTATTTTATCTGCTAGATCAGGATGTTTTTTAATTATGTTTATTTTAGTTTCTTCATCTAAATTGTCAAACAATTCTAAAAATACTAATATCATTTCTTTTTTATTTTTAAATGGTCGCTTTTTATCAGCCTGTTCTGTTATAAATTTAGATTCTTCATAAATATTTTTAAAAGAATTAATAAACTTTTTAGAGTTATAATTATTTATATCTTTAATTTTCATTACTAAAATTTTCATACCAATGATTGGCAATTTCCTCTCTTTTACATATCCAAATATCATTGTATCCAGAAATATAATTCAAAAATTTTACCAAAGACATAAATCTTCCGGGTCTAGCTATTAATCTACAATGTAAACCTACACTCATCATTTTAGGTTTATTAAACTCATTTGCTTCTCTGTATAATGTATCGAATGAATTTTTTAAGTAATTATAAAAATCCTCACCTGTGTTAAAACCTTGTAAGGTAGAGAATCTCATATCATTATTATCTAAAGTGTATGGAATAATTAGATGCTTTTTATTTTTTACTTTTATCCAGTAGGGTAAATCATCAGAATAGGAATCACTATCGTAAATAATATTTGTATTATCTAAAATTATATTTCTTGTATTTGGACTTGTTCTACCAGTATACCAACCAGAAGGAAAATATCCAAAAATATCTTTAATAATGTTGTTACATTTTATAGTATGTTCTTTTTCAACCTTATCAGTTACATTTTGATAATCTATCCATCTATAACCATGACTAGCTACTTCATACTTTGATTTAATTATTTGTTCACAAACTTCGGGATTTTTTTCTAAAGCCATACCAACACCAAATATTGTTAAAGGTAATTTTCTTTTTTCAAACTCATTATGTATCCTCCAAAAACCTCTTCTTGAGCCATACTCATAGATCGACTCCATATTCATATTTCTTTCACCTATTATTTGCTTGGCATTAATTATTTCGGATAAAAAGGTTTCTGATCCTTCATCACCATTCATTATTGAATTTTCGGCACCTTCCTCATAATTTAGAACAAATTGCAGAGCGAGTTTCGATTTGTTAGGCCAATAAAACTTAGAGTCATTATTTCCATAACCTATGTAATTTCTTTTATCTTTCATAAAAATGCTTGATTTGATATTTAGCCAAATACTGTATAAACGAATAATTATTATGTCTAAAGGATATTTAACTACTCATATTTTAGATACCTATAATGGTAAGCCTGGTTCTGGCATAAAAGGGTCTCTTTTCAAAATTGATGGTGAAAATAAAGTTAAAATTTCAAATTTCATTCTCAATGAAGATGGTAGATGTGATGAACCTATCTTAAGTAAAGAGAATTTTATTCTTGGAAAATATGAGTTATTATTTCTTTGCGGGAGTTATTTTAAGGAATTTACAAATCTAGATGAGCCATTCTTTCTTGACGACGTGATAATTAGATTTGGAATAAACAAAGAAGAGCACTATCATGTTCCTCTTCTTATTACCCCGTGGAGTTATTCAACATATAGAGGAAGCTAGTGTCTAGAGCTCATATTGATTTTCTTCTTAATGAAGAAAAAATATCTATCAAAGATTTAGACACAAATACAACTGTATTAAATTATATTAGAAATAATCAAGAATTAACAGGAACAAAAGAAGGTTGTGCGTCTGGTGATTGCGGAGCATGTACTGCAGTAGTAGGAGAATTAAAAGAGAATAAAATTTTTTATAAAAGTATTAATGCTTGTATCACTTTTTTGTATTCTCTTCATGGAAAACAATTAATAACAGTTGAGCATATACAAAAAAATAAATTACATCCTGTTCAACAATCTATGATTGATAGTGATGGATCTCAATGTGGTTTTTGTACACCTGGTATTATCATGTCAATGTACAATATGTATGAAAATAGAATAAAACCAACAGAAGAAAATATAGATAAATATCTTTCTGGAAACTTATGTAGATGTACAGGCTATCTTCCAATTAAAAATGCAATTAAAAATATGTATAGTTATGAAAGTAACAAGTTATCAAATAGAAAAGTTTTTAAATTATTAAAATCGATTAAGAAGACTGATATTGTTATTAAAAAAAATGACTCCAAGTTTTTTATCCATTATAATTTAAAATCCCTATTAAACGACTACAAAAAAAATACTCATTCACATTTACTAGTCGGGGGTACGGATCTAGCTCTTGAAGTAACAAAAAAAAGAAAAGATCTAAAAAATATTTTTTATTTAGGGTCAAATAAAGATTTAAATTATATTAAAAATAAAAAGAATAATCTACACATTGGTTCAGCAACTCCTATTAACGATATTTTACCAATTTTAGAAAATATATATCCAACATTTGCTAAAATGTTTGAAAGATACGGTTCTGAACAGATAAGAAATACTGCATCACTTGGAGGTAATATTGGAAGCGCATCTCCAATAGGTGATAGTTTGCCTGTTTTAATTGCACTCAATAGTAAGATTGTTATCCATGGTAAAGTGAAAAAAACATTATTGTTAAATAATTATTTTATTAGTTATCGAAAAACAAAATTAAAATCTAATGAAATAATTAAGGAAATAATAATACCGATTAACAAAAAAAATATTCTTAAATGCTACAAAATTTCAAAAAGAATAGATGATGACATAAGTTCTGTTTTCATGGCTATAAATGCTAGAATTGAAAAAAAAATTATTAAAGAAATAAAAATAGTTTGCGGAGGTTTAGCTGAAACTCCAAAAATAGCTGAAAAAGCACAAAATTTTTTATTGAATAAAATATTTAATGAAGAAAATATTAATAAAGCAAAGAAAATTATTAAAAAAGAATTTGACCCAATAGATGACATGAGAGCATCAAAAAATTATAGAACAAAAATTAGTCAAAACCTTTTAGAAAGGTTTTTAAATGAAAATAATAAAATTAAATCAACATTATATTAATGAATAAAATATTTACTAAAAATATTGAACATGAAAGTGCTTTAAAACATGTAACTGGAAAAGCAATTTACACTGATGATATATCAGAACCTAAAAATTTACTTCACGCAGTAATTGGATACAGCAGTTGTAGTAAAGGAGTAATAAAAAAAATTGATTATAAAGATGTATTATCATCAGAAGGTGTAGTAGATATTATAACTGAGAAAGATATTGAAGGTATAAATGATGTTGGACCAATATTTAAAGGTGATAAAATATTTACTTCAAAAAAGATAGAGTATTATGGTCAGCCAATTTTTGCTGTTATAGCCAAAACGAATAATTTAGCAAAAAAAGCTGCACTAAAAGTAAAAATCGATTTAAAAATATCTAAACCTATAGTTTCAATTGAGGAGGCATTAAAGAAAAAGTCATTTGTTTTAAAACCGAAGTATCTAACTAGAGGAAATATTAAAGAAGGATTTAAAAAATCTGAAAACTTTCTTCAAGGTAAGTTGTATTCAGGTGGCCAAGATCATTTTTATTTAGAGGGTCAAATTGCAATGACCATTCCTCAAGAAGATAATAATTTTCTAGTTTATTCCTCAACACAGCATCCATCAGAAACACAGCAAATTATCAGTAAAGTACTAAAACAAAATTATAATAGTATCCATGTAATAGTAAGAAGAATTGGTGGTGGCTTTGGTGGAAAAGAAACACAATCTTTTTTATTTGCAGCCATTACAAGTATCGCAGCTAAAAAATTATCTAAACCAGTAAAACTTAGAGTTGATAGAGATGATGATATGATCATGACTGGAAAAAGGCATGATTTCTTATTTGATTATGAAATAGGCTTTAATAGTAATGGAGAAATACTTGCTCTAAAGTTAATGATGGCATCAAGGTGTGGTATCTCTCCAGATTTATCAGGAGCTATAAATGATAGAGCCATCTATCATATCGATAATGCATACTATATACCAAATTTAGAAATTAATTCGTATAGATGTAAAACAAATACCGTTTCTAATACTGCCTTTCGTGGATTTGGTGGGCCTCAAGGAATGTTTTGTATTGAAAATATAATTGAAAATATTGCTCAAAAATTAAAACGAGAAGCAAGTGAAATAAGAAAAATTAATTTTTATAAAGATAAAATTAAAAATACCACTCATTATGGGATGAAAATTACTGATAATGTTATTGAAGATATTTTTAATAAACTAATTAAAAAATCTAATTACAAAAAAAGAAAAGTAGAAATTGATAATTTTAATAAAAAAAATAAAGTTCTAAAAAAAGGAATAGCAATAACGCCTGTAAAATTTGGCATATCATTTACTACTACTCATTTAAACCAAGGTGGTGCCTTAGTTCATATCTACACTGATGGATCCATTCATTTAAATCATGGAGGAATTGAAATGGGTCAAGGATTAATGACGAAACTTGCTTTAGTGGCTTCAAATGAATTTGGTCTTAATTACGAAAATATAAAAATCTCTTCAACGGATACAGAAAAAGTACCTAATACGTCAGCAAGTGCAGCATCAGCAACAACGGATATAAATGGAGCAGCAATTGTAAATGCAATAAATAATATAAAATCTGGTTTAAATGAATTTATATATGATTTTTTTAAAACAAATAGCAAAATAAAATATGAAGATAATTTCGTTTATTTTGATAAAAGAAAAATATCTTTTAAAGAACTGATAAATACTGCTTACTTAAATAGAATTCCATTATCATCTTCAGGTTTCTACAAAACTGATAAAATTAATGTTAATACTAAGACTCTTCAAGGCAGACCGTTCTTATATTTTACTTATGGAGCAGCGGTAACAGAAGTAATCATTGATAAATTAACCGGTGAAAATAAAATTTTGCAAGTTGATATCATTCATGATGTAGGTAATTCTATTAATAAAAGAATTGATAAAGGTCAAATTGAGGGTGGTTATATTCAGGGATTAGGTTGGCTCACTACTGAAGAAGTGTCATGGAAATCTAATGGAATTCTTACAACTCATAGTCCATCTACATACAAAATACCTACTGCCGGTGAAACACCATTTAAATTTAATGTCGAAATATATGATCGTGGTTACAATACAGAAAAGGTTATTAATCGCTCTAAAGCTGTTGGAGAACCTCCATTTATGTTAGCAATTTCAAGTTTTGTCGCATTAAAAGATGCAGTCTATAATGCTAGTAATGATAAAAATTCTGAAAATTTAATTGCACCTGCAACTGCTGAAAATATATTAAAAAGTTTGAATTAAAATGTATCTTAAAAAATTAAGTAAAAATTTAAAATGTAACAATAAAATAGTAAAAGCCAAAATTACTGAAGCTAAAGGATCATCACCTAATAATTTAAATGATTTTATATTAATCTCAACAGATACTGTCTTTGGAACTATTGGTGGCGGAAACTTAGAATATTTAGTTATAGATGAAGCAAGAAAATTAATAGTTAATAATAATATAGTAAATAAAGTAATGAATATACCACTTGGTCCAGGAATTGGACAATGTTGTGGTGGATACGTACAAGTTAATTTAAGCTTACATAATAATTCCAAAGATGCATTAAAAAATGAAAATTTTGTTAATGATGTTAAATCTAACTTATATGTCTTTGGATCAGGACATATTGGTCAAGCGTTAATTTCTAAATTAGAAAATATTAATTTTAATACTTTTATAATTGATTCAAGAGAAGATTATTTAAAAATGACAAATATCAAAGATATAAATTATTTACTTTCGAAAAAACCTTGGGAGATTGTATCAAAACTAGAAGATAATTCTTATTTTATAGTCTTAACTCACAGTCACGATTATGACTTAAAAATATTAAATGAAATTTTGAAAAAAAATAATACTTTTGTTGGTTTAATTGGATCTCTTACAAAGAAAAAAAGGTTTTATAAAAGATTAATCGACAATGGGCACAATAAATCAATAGTTGAGAAAATTGAGTGTCCGATTGGAATTGATATTGGTAATTCAAAAGATCCAAATGAAATAGCTTTCTCAATAATTGCAAGAATAATATCAATAAAAAATAGCTTAAAACATTTATCAAATAATAAAATTAAAAAAGTTATATGACAAACATTGATTTTATGAAAAGAGCTATTTCACTATCAATTGATAATATTAAAAATAATGGAGGTCCTTTTGGATGTGTTATTGTAAAAGAAAATAAAATTATTGCAGAAGGAGTAAATAGAGTAACATTAAACAATGATCCTACTGCTCATGCTGAAGTTGTTGCTATTAGAAATGCTTGTCAAAAATTAAATACCTTTAACTTAGAAGGTTGTGAATTATATTCCAGTTGCGAACCATGTCCTATGTGCTTGAGTGCTATATATTGGTCACATATAGACAAAGTATATTATGGTAATTCAAGAGAAGATGCTGCAAAAATTAAATTTGATGACAAGTTCATTTATGATGAACTATCACTAGAAATGAAAGATAGAAAAATTCCAATCAGTCAATTATCACGTGACAAAGCAATTAAAGCATTTAATATTTGGGAAAAAGAAGAAAATAAAATAAGATATTAATATGGAATTGTTTCTTAAAATTGTTGCACCAGTTCAATCTTATGACTTTCAAACCTTTTTTCATAATTTACTTTTGTCACTACCAGCATCAGCATTATTAGGATTATTATTATTTTTTATCCTTGGGGCATTTTCAGGTTTAAAATCTAAAGAACAAAGGCTCTATATTGTCATTGCAACTACAATAGTTATAGCTTTTACTGCAGCTTTTTATAATTTAGGAGTTCCAACGGAAACTTTATTTGCGGTATATTCTGAGTGGTTGCATTTAATTGTTAGATGGGTTCATATAATTGTTGGTGTAGCATGGATTGGAACATCATTTTATTTTAATTGGCTAGATAGTAGACTGGAAAGAGATGATCCAGATTTTAAACACTTAGATGGTTATTTATGGTCTGTTCATTCAGGTGGGTTTTATAGAATTGAAAAATTAAAAGGACCTCCTAAAAAACTTCCAAAAGTTCTTCATTGGTTTAAATGGGAGGCGTATGCAACTTGGATAAGTGGTTTTGTGCTACTTATTTTAGTTTATTATTTAAATGCAAGCTCTATGATGTTGGGAGCAAGCGGTATTATATTAACACCCTTTCAAGCAATATTAATATCTATATTCTTACTTATAGGATCTTGGCTTCTATATGATTATCTTTGTAAAAATGTTTTAAAAGATAATGAACAAACTTTGATTGCAACTGGTGTTTTATTATTTGTATTATTAAGTTATTTTTTGACTCAAATTTATGGATCAAGAGCTGCATACATACATGTTGGAGCAATTATTGGCACCATTATGGCTGCTAATGTATTTAGAGTAATTATTCCTGCACAAAGAAATCTTGTTTCATCAGCTGAAAACAATCAAAAGCCAAATTTAAATCTTTCATTAGAAGCCAAAAACAGATCAATACATAATAATTATTTTACACTACCTGTTTTATTTATTATGATTAGTTCACATTTTTCATTTACGTATGGGGCAGTAAATAATTGGTTAATTTTAGCTGTTATATCGATAGCTGGCATTTTAACTCGCCATTACTTTAATTTAAGAAATAAAAAACAATATAAATTTTGGATTTTACCATCAGCTGGTTTAATCATGTTTTTTTTAATGACTTTAAGTAGTCTTTCAATATTTGAAAAAAAAGATGCAAATGCATCTCTTTCTTTAGAATTAGTGAGTTTCAATGAAGTACAAAATATAATTAAATACAGATGTGGAACTTGTCATGCCAAATATCCGACTTTTGAAGGCATTGAAGCAGCGCCAAAAGGAGTTGTATATGATACTGCTCAAGAGATTGTAAATAATATTAAATTAATCAAAGCTCAAGCTATTGATGCTGAAATTATGCCTCCAAATAATCTTACTGGTATTACGAAAAATGAAAGAGAGATTCTTAGAGTTTGGATAGAACAAGGAGCAAATATTAATAATTAACTGGAATGGGATCTAATGATCTCCATAAATACCATGTGGCTTGTGAACTATATGGACTCCATTTTTTATAGAGCAATTTAAGTTTTTTTTCACTTATGGGAAGTTGAACTTTATAAAGTTTTGCAATAGCTTTTAAAAAACCTAAATCACCTGTTGGAAAAATATTTGAGCTTCCATAACTAAACATCAAAAACATGTGAATAGTCCAATTCCCTACTCCTTTTATTTCAATTAAATTATTATAAATTTCCTCTTCAGAAGATTTGTTAATATTTTTTATGAATTTCTTGTTTTGTAAAAAAAATTTAGAAATATTTCTTATATACAAAATTTTTTGTCTTGATAGACCGCATTTTCTTAAATCTGTAGTACGTAATTTAGATACAGTTTGTGGTGTTATATTTTTTTTAAGTTTAAAAAATTTAGTTTTCATCGAATCAGCTGCTGATACTGATATTTGTTGACCAATTATTGAATTAATTAATGAATGAAAATAATTAGAATTCAGATTTAAACATTCATTCCTATAAGTTTGAATTAATTTCTTCAAAACTTTATCTTTATTTGATAGGTAAATTTTACCTTTATTCCAATATTTAGGCTTCATATGAATTATTATAACAAATTTAAAAAAATAATATCATACATAAATTTTATTTTTGGAATTTATTTATGGGCTTTAGTAATATATGCAATATTAAGAGCTACAGGATTAATTAAAAGATTTGCATTACAAGAACATCTTTTAGGTGAGTATTTATCAATACCTATTAAATTTATTTTAAGTTTATTTTAGTAAATAATATGATCTATTATTACTTTATTGCAATGGTTGCTGCACTCTGTTGGGCAGTGGCATCTTTAGTATCAGCAGATGTTACAAGAACTATTGGAGGTTTGGCTTTTAATCGTCTTAGATTATTTTTTGTATCTATAATGTTAATTTCTTACACATTTTATATCAATACTTGGAATACAATTAGTGCTGATTACTTAACTATTATAATAATTTCAGGAATTGTAGGGATATTCTTAGGTGATACTTTATTGTTTATTGCTTTACAAAAAATTGGGCCGAGAAGAAATAATATTTTATTTTCATTAGCTGCTCCTTTTACTGTAGTAATTAATATTTTTTTTCTAAATGAACTTGCTTCAACAATAAGTATTATTGGATGTTTTGTTGTTTTTTTTGGCGTTGTTTTCACAATTTCCTATGGAGACAAAAAAAGATTTGAACATAGATGGGAAACAGTAGAGGGTTCACTGTATATAGGAATTATTTTATCCATTGGAGCTGCGTTTTGCCAAGCAATTGGATTAGTTTTGATGAAACCTATATTATCAGATGGTGCAGATCCAATAGCTTCAGCAGCAATTAGAACCACTATTTCATGTATTTTTTTATCTTTTACTTTTTTTTTAAATTATGAAGTTTTTAATACAAAAGTAAATCTTACACCAAAAATTATTTATCAATCAATTCTAAGTGGTTTTTTAGGAATGGCATTAGGTATGAGTTTACTGTTAATCGCATTACAAAAAGCTGATGCAGGAATAGTTGCAACTTTATCATCCACTAGTCCAATAATGATATTATTTCTTTTGTGGATATTAACAAAAAAAATACCCTCATTTGCTGCATGGATTGGTACAATTATTGCTATTATTGGGACAGGATTAATTTTTATCTATTAATTTAATACCTAATTCTTCTAATCTTTCTTTATTAATAGTTGCTGGAGCATCCATCATTAAATCCATAGCTTGTTGATTCATTGGAAATGCTATTACTTCTCTTATGTTTGGTTCATCAGCTAGTAACATAACAATTCTATCAATACCTGGTGCACTGCCTCCATGAGGGGGTGCTCCAAACTTAAGAGCATTAAGCATTCCTGAAAATTTTTCTTCTAAATCTTCTTTGGAATATCCAGCAATTTCAAAAGCTTTATACATAATTTCTGGTTTATGATTTCTAATTGCGCCAGAAGATAACTCTATACCATTACATACAATATCATATTGATATGCTTTTATATCAAGAGGATCTTTTTTTTCTAAAGCTTCCATCTCACCTTGAGGCATTGAAAAGGGATTATGACTAAATTGTATTTTATTTGTTTTTTCATCAATTTCATACATCGGAAAATCAACTATCCAACAAAATTCAAAAGAATTTTTATTAAGTAAATTTAAATCATTGCAAATTTTTTCTCTTACTTTACCAGAAAATAATTGAGCCTCTTTTAATTTATCACAAGTGAAAAATATTGAGTCATTTTCTTCAAGTTTTAATAATAATAATTGATCTTTATTTAAATTTTTTGCAATAGGACCTTTGAAACTATTTTTTATAAATGAAATATAGCCTAATCCAGCTGCACCCTCTTCTCTTGCCCAATTGTTTAATTTATCATAGAAACTTCTAGGTTGGTCGCCGGTATTTTTTACAATTATTCCCTTAACAACCGATCCTTTTTCTATTTGATCACTAAATATTTTAAAATTTGAACCTTTAAATACTTTTGTATAATCATCTATAATAAGTGGGTTTCGTAAATCAGGCTTATCAGAACCGTAAACTTCCATCGACTCCTTGTAAGGTATTCTCTTAAATGGATAGCGACTTACCTTAATTTCATTATTTTTCTTATTTTCATTAAATATTTCAAATAAAACTGGCTCAATAGCGTCAAACACATCTTCTTGAGTTACAAAACTCATTTCAAAATCTAGTTGATAAAATTCACCTGGAGAGCGATCTGCTCTACTATCTTCATCTCTGAAACATGGTGCAATTTGAAAGTATTTATCAAAACCGGCAATCATTAATAGTTGTTTAAATTGCTGAGGTGCTTGAGGAAGAGCATAAAATTTTCCTTGATGTATCCTAGATGGAACTAAATAATCTCTAGCTCCTTCTGGAGATGATGAAGTAAGGATGGGAGTTTGAAATTCAACAAAGTTTCTATCTATCATTTTCTTTCTAATGTCTGATATTATTTTACTTCTTAATATAATATTTTTGTGTAGTTTATTTCTTCTTAAATCTAAAAATCTATATTTTAATCTTATTTCTTCTCCATATTCGATATCAGAATTAACAGGTAAAGGAAGAATTTCAGATTTAGATAAAATTTTATAATCTTCAATTTGTATTTCAATCTCTCCTGTTTGAAGATTTTTATTTATTGTTTCTTCAGATCTTTTAACAACTTCACCAATAATTGTTAAAACACTTTCATTACTTAGTTTACTTATTTCTTCAAATAGAGAATGAGTTCCATCAATTACACACTGTGTTATTCCATAATTATCTCTTAAATCAATAAATAATAGGTTTCCATGATCTCTGATTGTATCAGCCCAACCAGATAAAGTTACTTTTGCACCTAAATTTTTAATTGATAAACTAGAACATAAATGAGATCTATAATTATACATAATTTTTTGACCCATCTACATTATTTCTTTTATTAATGGTATTGTTAATTGTCTTTTTTTTTCTAGTGATAATATATCTAATTTTTTTACTATTTCATTTATAGCTTGATAACTTCTATCTACCCTTCTAAGAATATATTCAAAAATTTCATTAGAATTTATTATAAATTGTTTATCAATAAGTAATTTTGTTAATATGGCTAAAAGCATTTCATCATTAGGTTGATTAATTTCTAAATTTAAAAATGTTTTAAGACGTGAGGATAAGTCATTAAATTTAAAATCAATTGAATTAATTTTAATATCTGAAGTAATTAAAATTTTTGAATTATTTAAAATACAATTATTTACTATATGAAAAATTTTTTCTTGATCATATAATATTAAATTATCTATTAATATGTTATTATGTAGGTTAAGAAGTACTTCAAAATTATTTTTATATTCAATTGCATTATTTTTTTTTAACCAAATTTTAGAAAGATATGATTTTCCTGACTTTTTCGGTCCGTATAAAAAAGAAAACTTTGATTCGTTATTAATTAGAGCATTGAATGCATAAAAATTTGTATTATTTACAAAAAAATTATGTTCATTGTCATTGTTATCATTGAATTTATAATTAAAGCTTTTTTGCTTAATCATATT